>CAKZUE010000006.1 GCA_937920635.1 uncultured Bryobacteraceae bacterium | reverse complement strand
GAGACGGTGAACATGACGTGGACGAACGCCTCTACCGTGGGCGGGCCGAACGGGGAGCGCAAGACGTTCTACATCACCTCGAATGCGGTCCGCGGGTTGAGAAGCGTCACCAGCATTACGGTCAATGGGAACTCGAAGACTTTTGGGGTTTATGGGGTGGATACGGGCAAGGACTGGTACTGGCTGCCCGGCACGCGGTGGATCACACAGGACCCGCAGGCGGCCCCGCTGTCGCCATCGGACACACTAACGCTGGCTGGGACGCTGAGCCATGCGGCGACGAAGTGGTGCCAGGGGTATGCTTTGCTGCGCTGGCCGGAGAATCCGCTTGGGATGATCGGCGTGGGCAGCACGGCATTCAATGGCTATGCCGGAGCTGGGATCACAACAGCCCCGCCGTGGCAGATCAGCTACCTGGCGATGCACCTAGGCTGGTTCAGGCAAACGAGAGTGCTACAGGTCAATGGAAAGTCAGCGTTCCACGAGGTGGCGCGCGCATTCGGGAAGTTTTATGTGGACGGGATGCTGCACCCGCGCAAGCCGATTCTCTATTTCGGTGATTACGGTGTTCCCATGCAGGACAAGATCGGCCTGATCACGACATGGGAGCGGTTCATCGCAGCAAAGAATCCGCCAGTGGCGCTGACACAGGACATTTCGGCGGCAGCCACCAGCTTCACCATCAACTGCAAGGTTGCGACGCAGGGATGCATCAACGTGGCGGGAAGCGGCGGCGCCGTGTGGAAGATTGACAACGAGTACATCCGCACATGCGGACGGTCGAGCGGCACCAACACGACGACATACACCGTTTGTCCCGGAGGACGGGGCTACTGGGGCACGAAGGCGGAACCGCACACGACGGCGAGCGTGGTGAATGCGGAGTGGCGGCTGATGGGCGACGTTCTGTCGGGGCACACCTACCCGAACCTGTGGGTAAATGCTCTGGCAACGTACCATGACGTGAACGGATCATTAGGATCCGGGCTGGAGGCCTACCGGCGGGCGGTGGGGATGGGCACAGGGATGGAGTTGCGGGCCACGGATCAACGATATGCGTTGTTGCCGCGCGTGGAGCCGTACAACCTGAAAGTGATTACCGCTCCGGGGCAGGCGGAAATCCACTATGAGGCACCATTTCTGGCGGCATGCCGTTATGCAGTGACGGCGACAACGTTTTCCAGTCCTGACGACGCAGGAGACGAGCTGGACAGAGGCGGTCCGAGGACTCGACGGGTCGTGCTCGCACCGCTGGCGCCGGGCACGTATTCCTACAGGGTGACCTGCGGGACAGGGCGGGTGATGGGGACCTTCACGGTTCCATAGCGGGCAAAGTCGATCTGTTCACTTGCCAGTCTTCGCCGGGATGATCCACAGGTAGAATTTGTGGCTCAAGTAGGAGTCCTCGCCGTTGTCGTCGAGCGTGAATTCCTTGTCGGGCTTCCAGTCGCCCATATCGAAAGTATTGGAGACGACGCGCGTGCCTGGCTTGAGCTCGGCGAGCAGCTTGGGACGGAGCTTGAGGTTGACGCTGGACAGCAGGAACAGGGTGACCACGGAGGCTTCGCGGATGTCGGCCTCGAAGAGGTCCTGTTCGATGAACCTGACGAGGTGCTCGACACCGGCTTTTTTCGCGTTGGCGCGTGCTTCCGCGATGCGTTCCGGGTTGATGTCGATGCCGACGCCGCGGGCGCCGAATTTCTTCGCGGCGGTGATCACGATGCGGCCATCGCCGCAGCCCAGGTCGTAGACAACATCGTTTTTGGTGACCTTAGCCAGCTCGAGCATAGCTTCGACGGCGGGTTCCGTAGTCGGGACGTAAGGGACGTCGGGAGTACGCTTCGCCTTGGGGGCCTGAGCGAAGGCGGCGCACAGCGCGAGCAGCGCCAGGACGGCGAGGCGGCTCAGGGATCGAGTGGTGGATATCATGGCAGTGGTTTCCGTTTTTGAAGAATAGCGCAAGCGGCCCGGGGTTGGTTACGGGCCGGTCAGATGAGGGACTTTTCGCGGGCGACTCGGAGAGCCTCGATGGCGGCGCCGCGGGCGCCGGCGGTATCGCCGTTGGGCATGATGTGGATGGGGATGTCGGCCTGCTCGGCGCGCTGTTCGGGCATGCCGCTGCGGATTTCGCGAAGGAACCACTGCTGGAACTCCGGCCCGGTTTCAATCGCGCCGCCGCCGACGATCAGGGCATCGGGGTCGAAGGTGTTGACCATCTCGTCGAAGAAAAGGCCGAGGGCGTGGGCCTGGCCGCGGAAGATCTCGCGGCAGAGTTCGTCACCTTTCTCGGCCATGCCGCGCACGAGCTTGGCGGCCTTGTGCAGGTCGCCCATACGGTAGAGCTCGTGACCGGAGTACTTCGCCTGGAAGTACGGGAGGTAGTTGACCTCGATTGCGGTGAGCGAGCAGAGCGACTCGAGATCGCCGGTGCGGCCGCAATTGCAGCGGGGGTGGATGCCCTGGAGGAAGGGGATGCTCTGATAGGGGATGAGGACGTGGCCCAGTTCGCCGCCGAAGCCTTTGCGGCCCTTGACGACAGTCTGGCCGAGGATGACGCCGCCGCCGAGCCCGGTGCCGATGATGGCGGAGATCGATGTGGCGGCGGAGTGGGCGCCGAAGAGGTTGAAGTGGCCCCAGAGGGCGCCGGCATTGCCGTCGTTGAGATAGATGACCAGGCGGCCCACCTTGGCCTCGAGGCCGGCGCGGATATCGAAGCCGGCCCAGTCCGGGTGGACAAAGTTGGTGGAGCCGCGGGCGCTGAGAACGCCATCAGCGCTGGCGGGGCCGGGGGTGTCCAGGCCGACGACGGCGACATCGTCCAGCGTGATTCCGGCCTGCTTCAGCGCAAGCTGGAGCCCGTCGAGGATCTGCTGGAGGCAGACAGCGGGGCCTTCCTTCGAGCGGGACGGGTATTCGCAGAGAGATTCGATGAGGAACTGTTCGCTGGCAGTCAGGAAGGTGTAATTGACGGCATTGCCGCCGAGATCGACGCCCGCAACCACTCTCATGATGGCTGAAGCTCCTTCAGCATGGGATGGAAAATCCCACGATAGCAGGGAATGCTTGCATGGGGGAAGAGCAAAGGGCACAGGCCTGGGCCGGTTCCTGCGAGGGCCGACCGGCGGCAGGGACAGGACAGGTCAGAGAGCCTTGGCGAGCTCTTCAGCGAAGGCGCTGGGCGGGCTGCTGGGCTTGCGGTGCTTCTTGCCGCCGCGCGCGCGGCGGGGCTCGGAAGCCGGCTGAGCGCCGGGAGCGGCCTGGCTTTGCTGGGTGCGCGGGGGCGCGGGGCGGGCGCCTTTGGCTTTGGGCGGCTGGGCCTGATTGGCGCGCAGCAGCCGGTCTTCAAGAGGAGCGCGGTCGAAGCGCTTGATGATGGCGCGCATCTCTTCTTCGTTCGGCGCTTCGATGAATGCGAAGCCCTTCGACTCCTGGGTCTCCGGGTTTCGGATGACTTTGACTGAATCGGCCACCAGGTTTTCCGCCTCGAGCCACGCCTTGATGTCGTCGGCGGTGACCCAGGGTGGAAGATTACCGAGGAATACGGTTGAACTCATCGAGATGGGAAGCTAGCTCCGTCGGGGATTCGGACTGATTCTATGGATGAAGCGCAGTCCACGAGGCACTTCTAGAATAACACGCGGCTGCAAAGAAGAGCAACGTCCCGAAGTGGGCCCCGTAAGATGTCACCGAAAAAGGAGCCGTTGGGTCACGAAAGAAGTAACCGAAGGATGGGGGGCGTAACCTTTCCGCGAGGGGGATGGCAAGACGGTGGGGCCACGGGCGACATCCAGAGTCCATGGCTGTCGGGGCATCCGACCGTGCGGTTCGCGTGGCCCTGGGCCGTTCGATGCTGCTGGCTGGCGGCGGCGGAGACGCGGATGTGTGTTCCCTCCTTGCGCAGGGTCCGTCGGCGCGGAGGCAGGGATCCTGAGCGGTCCGGGCACCACTGGCACCTTCGCGAAATTGGAGAAAGAGCCGGATCAGGCAGTTGGGCATGAGCGGTTGCACGGCGGGTGGACTGAAGGTGGGGTGTGCGGGTTGGACCGATCGGGAGGACGGTGGAGACGCTGGGGCTGTCGCACTGTTTGGACCTCGAAGCGGGACGGGGATTGGGGCCGAAACGCACCGGATTGTGGAAGAACCCAGCAGAGGAATTGTCGCCCGGGCGGGCCTGTCCCCGGTTTTTGGAAGATTAAATTGGTGCCAGGCGGGCCTGTCCCCGGTTTTCGGCAGAAAAGGGGAATTGTGTTCCTGTCCCCTTTTTTTAACGATAGTTTACGGTCAGGGGTAATCCGTCCGCGGCTGGCGGGCGTCGTATGAGGTGGCGATGAGAATCCTGCTGTTGTTCGCGCTTTGCCTGCTGCCTGGATACGCGGCGGAAGACACACTGCAGCCCGCTGTGACTGGCCGCGTCATGTTCCGGGGCAAGCCCGTGCCGGGCGCGGTGGTGACCGTTCGTCAACAGGAACGGCAATGGCAGGCCATCACCGACGAGCAGGGGCGGTTCAGCGTTGCCGAAGTACCCGACGGGGCGGTGGAGGTGGAGGCGCGGCTGTTCGGTTTTGATCTGGCGAGGCGGACGGCTGTTGGCGCGGAGAGGACGCGGGTGGAAATCGTCATGACGATTCCTGCGCCAACGGCGGCCTCCTCTTCCGAAGGAGGCGTGCTTTCCGGTTCGACCCCGGATTCGTTGGAGGCCCAGGTCAGCCGCGTGCTGGAGCCGCAGGCGGCGGTGAATGCCGGGGCGAGCGATGCGAGCGAGTCGTTCCTGGTGCAGGGCTCTCTGAGCCGCGGGTTGCAGGAGGCGGGGCGGCCAGGCTTCTTCGAGTTTGGATTTGCGGCGCCGATGATGGCGGGCATGCTCGGGCCGGGCGGCGCGGCGGGCGGACCGTTCGGGCCGGAAGGCGGCGCGGCGGGTGCGCCCAGCGGTCCCGCGGGATTTGGCGGAGGGCCGGGAGGCGCTGGTGGCGGACCGGGCGGAGGCCCGGGGATGCGCGGAGGAGGAATGGGCCCCGGGGGAGGGATGATGGGCGGCCCTCCAGGGGGCGGGCCGGGCATGCGCGGCGGCATGGGGCCTGGCCTGGGGCGGATGTCGCCGGAGGAGTTCCGCAATCTCAGCCCGGAGGAGCAGGAGAAGCTGAAGCGCGCGCTGGCGGAGCGCTTCGGGGGCGCGCTGCAACGGGAGGGGTTCGGCAACCGGGCACAGCGGGCGCGGCAGCAGATCCGCGGCGGGCTGATGTTCAACCTGCGCGACGATGCACTGGACGCGGCCCCCTATGGCGTAAACGGGCGTCCGGTGGAGAAGCCGCAATACACGCAGACGCGCTTTGGGGGATCTTTGGGCGGGCCGTTGAAGCTGGGGCGGCTGTTCGGGGCGGACAATTCGTTCTTCTTCGTGAACTACAACGCGGGCCGGGGCAACACGGTCTACAACGGCTTCGCGGTGCTGCCGGACGAGGCGGTGCGCGCAGGCGATTTCCGGCGGCTGGAGCCGCTGAGGCCGGCGGTGATCTACGACCCTCTCTCCGGCGCGCCGTTTCCCGACAACCGCATCCCCGAGGCGCGCGTGAGCCCTATCGCGCGCGGGCTGCTCGAATACATCCCGCTGCCGAACCGCCCGGGCGCGGTGCAGAACTGGACGCTGTCGGCGGCGCAGCCCCAATCGAACGACAACCTCAACGTCCGCGTGAACCGTACGCTGAACCGGCGCAACCGGCTGGCGTTCGATTTGGCGTGGCAGAGGCGGTATTCGGAGAACATCCAGTTGTTCGGATGGCGCGATCCGAGCCGCGGGCGCGGCTGGAACACGAACGTGAGCTGGAGCCAGACGCTGGCGCCGCGGCTGATCCACAACATCCGCGCCGGTTACAACCGCAACTACAACGCCCTGATCCCGTTTTTCGCTTACGGGGCGGACGTGGCGGGGCAGTTGGGCATCGAAGGCGCCTCGCGCGATCCGGTCAATTTCGGCCCGCCGAACCTGAACTTCACCAACTACGGCGACCTGAGCGACGGCAACCGGAGCCGGCGCATGGTGCACACGTGGAATTTCAGCGACGGCTGGACGATCGTGCGGCGGGCGCATTCGATCACGGCGGGGTTCGCTTACACGCGCACGCAGCAGAACACGCTGCTCGATCCGAACGCCCGCGGGACGCTGTTCTTCGGCGGTCTGCTGACCAGCGGGCTGGACGCGGCGGGGCGGCCGCTTCCCGGCACGGGCAACGATTTTGCGGACTTCCTGCTTGGCTACGTGCAGCAGAGCAGCGTGCGGTTCGGGCAGCCGGATACGTATATGCGGCAGAGCGTGTTCAGCGTGTTTGCGCAGGATGAATGGCGCGCGCGCCCGGGGCTGACGTTGAACGCGGGGCTGCGGTGGGACGCGTGGCTTCCGTTCCGGGAAAAGTACGGCCGCATGGCGAACCTCGATCTGGCGCCGGGATGGACCGGCGCGGCGGTGGTGACGCCTGGCGGCGAGGGGCCGTGGATGGGCAGCGTGCCGGACGGGCTGATCCGGTCCGACCGGAACAACGTAGCGCCGAGGCTGGGGCTGGCGTGGCGGCCGAGCCAGAAGCGGCGCACGATTGTGCGGCTGGGCTACAGCATCTTTTACGACCTGGCCGTGTTCAACCGGATCGCGCAGCGGCTGGTGTATCAGCCGCCGTTCGCCACGGCGGCGACGTTCAACACCTCCACGGCGGCGCGGCTGACGCTGGGGCAGCCGTTCCGCGGGCCGGAGCAGCAGACGATCCTGAACTCGTTCGCGGTGAACCCGGACTACCGCGCCCCGTACGCGCAGACCTGGAGCCTGAGCGTGCAGCAGGACGTGCGCGGCTACGTCATCGAAACCAGCTACCTGGGCACGAAGGGCACGGCGCTCGACATCCTGCGCATTCCGAACCGCGCCGCGCCGGGCTCGCCCACCGACAGCGAACTGCGCCGCCCGATCCCGTACGCCACGGGCTTCACCTTTGACAGCCCGGAGGGCAGCTCGATTTTCCATTCCGGCCAGTTGCGCGTGGTGAAGCGGATGCGGCGCGGGGTGAGCTGGTCCGCGCTCTACACGTTTTCCAAGTCGATCGACAATGCCAGCTCGATCGGCGGCGCGGGCAATCTGGTGGTGCAGGACGAGAACAACCTGCGCGCGGAGCGCGGGCTGTCGAACTTCGACGTGCGGCATCAGTTGCAGTTCAATGGAATGTTCACGTCGCCCTTCGGTCCCACTGGCATCTGGATGCGGCAGCGCAACACGTGGACCACGCTGCTGCGCGACTGGAACCTGAACGTGAACTTGCAGGCCAACTCGGGACGCCCGCTGACGGCGCGGGTGCTGGGCGCGGTGGCCGATCCCGGCGGCAGCGGCGCCACCGGAAGCGCGCGGGCGGATGCGACGGGGCTGCCGGTCAGGAGCGGCTCGGGCTACTTCAACACGGCGGCGTTCGCCGTGCCGCCGGCGGACCGTTACGGCAATGCGGGGCGCAACACGATTCCCGGGCCGGGGAGCGTGGTGCTGAACGCGGGCTTCGGGCGCTCGTTCCAGATGGGCGAGAGCGCGATGCGGCGGCTGGAGCTGCGGCTGGAGGGGCAGAACATTCTGAACCACGTGAACCTGACGAGCTATGGCACGGTGGTGAACGCGGCCAACTACGGCCAGGCGACCGCCGCGGGTTCGATGCGCAGCGTGCAGATCACGGCGAGGTTCCGGTTTTAGGCCATGAGGAAGGAAATGCTGTCCGCTCTGCTTTGCCTGGCGCTGCTGGCGCAGCCGCCGGAGGAGACGCCGACGTTCCGCGCTTCGGCGAACCTGGTGATCGTCACCGTGTTCGTGCGCGACGGGCAGGGGCGCCCGGTGAAGGGGCTCACGCAGGACGATTTCCTGATTACCGAGAACGGCAAGCCGCAGACGGTGCGCGTGTTCGAGTTCCAGCAGATCGAGGAAGCGGCGCCCGGCGCGGCGGTGATGACGGCGGAGGCGCCCGCGGCGCAGCGAGTGCAAGCTGAACAGCAGACGGGCGCGGTGCTGCCGGTGCGTTACCGCGACCGGCGGCTGATCGTGCTCTACTTCGACTGGACGTCGCTCGATGAAGCGCAGCAGGTGCGCGCGAAGGAGGCGGCCGAGGAGTGGATCCGGAACAAAATGACAGCCGCGGACCTGGTGCGCATTATGGCCTTTGGTTCGCGGTTGCGCGTGGTGCAGGAGTTCACGGGCGACCGCGACGCGCTGATCGAAACCGTCAGGAAATTCCAGACCGGCGAGATGAGCGAACTGGCGGCGGAAGGCGCGACGGATGCGGAGGCGGGCGAGGACACGGCGTTTTCAGCCGACGACACGGAATTCAACGTGTTCAACACGGACCGCAAGCTGGCGGCGCTGGAGGACCTGGCGCGCTCGCTGGCGGCGCTGCCGGAGAAGAAGGCGGTGGTGTACTTTACGGCGGGCGTAAGCCGCACGGGGATGGACAATGAAGCGCAACTGCGTGCGGCGGTGAATGCGGCGGTGCGCTCCAACGTGAGCTTTTATCCGGTGGACGTGCGGGGCTTGCAGGCGGAGCCGCCGGGCGGCGGCGCGAGCGTGGCGGCGGTGTCGGGGACGGGGCTGTTCAGCGGGCAGGCGCAGGGCAGACAGCGGCAGCGCAGCTACGATACGCAGGACACGCTGGAGATGCTGGCCTCTGATACGGGCGGGCGCGCGCTGTTCGATTCAAACGATCTGGCGCTGGGCATTCAGCGGGCGCAGCAGGACATCCAGAGCTATTACATTCTGGGCTACTACTCGACCGACGAGCGGCGCGACGGGCAATACCGGCGCGTGGAGGTGAAGCTGAAGCCGGCGGTGCAGGCGCGGCTGCGGGCGCGGCTCGATTACCGCCGCGGGTATTTCGCGGAAAAGGACTTCGCGGCGTTCACGGGGTACGACAAGGAGAAGCAGCTTGAGGAGGCGCTGCTGGCGGGCGATCCGGTGACGCAGTTGCGGCTGGCGCTGGAGGTGAACTGGTTCCGGCTGGCGCGCAGCCAGTATTTCGTGCCGGTGGCGGTGAAGATCCCGGGTTCGGCGATTCCGCTGAAGAAGCAGGGATCGGCGGAGACGACCACGTTCGATTTCATCGGGCAGGTGAAGGACGCGCGGGGCGCGGTAGCGGCGACGGTGCGCGACTCGATCAAGATTCAGTTGCGGGACGAGAAAGCGGGGCAGTTGGGATCGCGCAGCCTGGTATACGACACGGGATTCACGCTTCCGCCGGGCGCGTACACGATGCGGATGGTGGTGCGGGAGAACCTGACCGGCAAGCTGGGATCATTTGATACCCGCTTTACGATTCCCGATCTGGGCGGGCTGAAGGATGAAGTGCGGCTGAGTTCGCTGGTGTTGGGGGCGCAGCGCGTGCCGGTGAGCGAAGCCGTGGGCGCGGCGGACAGGAAATTGATGAAGAGGCAGGACACGCACCCGCTGGTGCGCGGCAGGGAGAAGCTGCTGCCGAGCGTGACGCGGGTGTTCCGGCAGGGGCAGACGGTGTACGTCTACGCGGAGGCGTACGATCCGGAGACGGACGCGGCTCAGCAGCGGCCCTCGCTGGCGGCGGCGCTGACGGTGTACCGGGACGGGAAGCTCGTGCATCAGTCGCGGCCGGCGGTGGTGAATGCGCTGAAAGATGCCCAGAGCCGCAGCGCCGCCATTTCGCTGGAAGTGCCGTTGAAGCTGCCCGCGGGCGAGTATATCGCGCAGCTCAACGTGATCGACAGGCTGGGGCAGCGGGCGGGATTCCTGCGCGCGCCGCTGGTGGTGGCGCCGTAGGGGGACTGTGCCGCACGTGGACGCGGCGCCCGCCGCCGGAACAAGCGGCCGCCCTGCGAGTGCGGGCCGCTTGGTCGCGCCTGCGGCGCTCCCGCGCGGCTCAGAACGTGCCGTAGGACGCCTTCATCGCCGCCAGCGCCTTCAGCGTACGCTGCCGCACGTATTGGTCCTCTTCGCGGTGCAGCAACTGTTGCAGCGCTCCCGCCACGTCCGGCTCCTGGACGTCGGCCAGCATCTCCACCGCCGCCATCCGCACGGCGACATGCTTTTCATCGAGCAACACCTGCGCCAGCGCCTGCCGCGTCTCGGGCTCATGCGCATAAGGCCGCAGAGCTTCCAGGGCCTTCAGCCGCACGCCCGCGTTCTCGTCCGTGCGCAGCGCGTTGATCAGCGCGCGCCGCACCTCCGCATCCGCCGTGCGGTTCTTCAACAGGTCGATCGACTCCACCCGGACTCCCGGGTCGGTGGGGTCGTTTGCCGCGGCCAGCAGCAACCGCCGGATCCGCTCATCCTGAAACGATCCGCGCAACTCGCGGGGCCGGATCTCTTCGTACTGCACGCGCACCTCGCCCCGGTCCGTGGTGTCCACCAGACGGACTTTCCCGACCACCGCCGGCGGCGAGCTCCGCGCCAGCGGGCCCAGCACCGCCGCGTCCTCCGGCAGCATCCGGGCGCCAAAGAACCCGAGCGCGAGCATCGCCATCGCTCCCACGGGGCGCAGCCACATCGGAGGCGACACCACCCACTCGGTCCAGAACCGCCGCAGCGCCGCCCAGCCGCGCCGCCTGCGTTCTTTCTCGAGCGCCGCCGCCAGATCGCGCCGGCACCGCGCCAGCAGCTCCGCTGAAACGCCCGCCTCGCCCTCTCCGAGCAGGAGCGTCAGCTTCTCGCACCGCGCCCGCTCGGCGGCGCACGCGGCGCAGGAGGCCAGATGCCGCTCCACGCGCTCTTCTTCGTCGAAGCTCAGCTCGCCGTACAGATACAGCGGAATCAGATCCCGGACTTCCTGGCAGTTCATAGGAACTCTCCCAACGCCTGGCGCATCTTCTGCGTCGCCCGGAACAGGCAGTTTTTCGCCGCCTCCTCGCTCGCCCCGAGCGCCTCGCCGATTTCCTTGAGCCGCATCCCCTGGTAGTGGCGCAGCTCGAACACCGTCCGTTCGCGCGGCGTCAGCCCGTCTAGCGCCTTCTCGATCACCGCCCGCAACTCGCCGTTCAGCGCCGCCCGCTGCGGATCGCCCGCCGGGCGCGCTTCCGGCACCGCTTCGAGCCGGTCCATCACGCCTTCGCCGGTCTCCACCGCCGCCGGCTCCGTGCGCCGGACTTTGCGCTTGCGCAGCAGGTCCAGGCACAGATTCGTGGCGATGCGGTAAACCCACGTGGAGAAACTGCAGTCGAAGCGGAAGCTGCCCAGGTTCCGGAAGACGCGCAGAAACGTCTCCTGGTACACGTCATGGGCATCGTCGGGGTTGCGCAGCAGGTTCATCGCCAGCCGCAGCACCTGTTGATCGTAGGAGCGGACCAGCCGCTCGAAGGCCTCAGCGTCGCCGGACTGCGCGGCGCGGATCGTGGCAGCCTCGTCCATGCATGCATCCCGCCGGGCGCTCGCGCGGGCGCCGCCTTCGATCGCCAGTGTGGCTCCCGGTTCCATGGTGGTTCCTCGGTCGGGCACAGCACGCCCTCACCGGGAACAGACGGATCAGGGAGAAAAACGTCTCGCCGGAAATGTCAGTCTGCCACTTCGACTTCGATCCGGCGGTGGGCCGGTTCCAGGGCGACGATGCGGAAGCGCCTCAACTGGCCCGTGCGCAGGGTCTTGCGGTCGCTCTCCGCGCTGCCGCCGCCCTTCCATTTCGCCGCCAGCAGCGCCGCCAGCCCGTCGACGTCCGCAGCCGCCGCGCGCGCTTTCTCGCCCTCGCCCACGGCTTCTTTCAGCCGGCAGCGGGCGTGCACGCCCTCGCTGATTTCGACTTTGGCGTGGCTCGCGTGCGTCTCCACGACGCGCCCGCTCACCAGGTCGCCCACCTGATGCTCGCTGATGAAGATGTCGGCGGAGGTCGGTTCCAGGGCCTTCATGCTGAGCCGGATCCGCCGCTTCTCGGTGTCCACTTCGAGCACCTGCGCCTTCACCACCTGCCCCGGCGACAGCACCTCTTTGGGATGCTGCACGCGCTTCTCGCGGGTGATGTCGGCCACATGGATCATGCCTTCAATGCCGTCGCCCAGATCCACGAACGCCCCGAACTGCGCCAGGCTCGTCACCGGTCCTTCCACGACGGTGCCCGGGGCGAACCGCGTTGCCGCGGTGTCCCACGGATTGCCGAGCGCCTGTTTCAGCCCCAGCGCGATGCGCCGTTCGGCGGGCTTGACCTCCAGCACCACGGCCTCTACCGCGTCACCCACCTGCACCACGTCCTCCGGCTTCCGCACCCGCTTCGACCAGGACATCTCAGACAAGTGAATCAGCCCGTCCACGCCGGGCGCGATTTCGACGAATGCGCCGAACTCCGCCAGCCGCACCACCTTGCCCCGCACGCGGTCGCCCGGCTTGAGAGCCGCTGTCGCCTCGGTCCAGGGATCCGGGGCCAGTTGCTTCATACCGAGCGAGATCTTCCGGCTGCCACGGTTGATCTTCAGGATCTTCACTTCCACGGTCTGCCCGGGGCTGACCACGCTGGAGGGCTTGTCGACGCGGCTCCAGCTCATGTCGGTCACATGGAGCAGTCCGTCGATGCCAGGCGCGAGCTCGACGAAGGCGCCGAAATCGGTCACCGTGCGGACGCGCCCCTGCACCACCATGCCTTCCTGAAGCCGCTCAAAGGCCGCCTGTTTGGCCGCCGCCGCCTGCTCTTCCAGCACGCCGCGCCGGTCCACGACGATGTCGGGACGCTCAGGGTTTTCCAGTTCCAGCTTCGTGATCCGGCACTCGATCTGCTGCCCCACCAGCGAGGGCAGCTCCGCCATCTCGCTGATGCCGCTGCGCGACGCTGGCAGAAATGCGTGAACCCCGTCGGCCACCTGCACCCGCAGTCCGCCCTTCACGAGCTCGGTCACCAAGCCGAGAATCACATGCTTGCCTTCGAACGCCGCCTGAAGCCCCGTGTAGTCCCGCGGCTGCTCGACGCGGATCGTCGACAGCAGATAGTAGCCGTCATCGGTGCGGCCGCTGATGTTCACCATCAGCGTCGCGCCCGGCGCCAAATCGGCCGGCAGCCCCGGCGTGTCGCGCCGCAGAATGCCCTCCATCTTCCGGCCCACATCGACCACGATCGCTTCTTCGTTGATGGAAACGACCGTGCCCTCCAGGGCTGCGCCTTCATCTCCATTGCTCTGCGCCGCTTCGAACGCGGCCAGCATATCGCCGAAAGCCTCTTCCTGCGGCGGAGCGGGCGCTTCGGTGAGCGGAGAAACGTCAGTCAGGTTGGGGGAATCTGCTGGATTCATGAACAAACTCGCGAGACCTCTCATATTCTGACATACTCGCGCCCGAGCGAGGGTGGACGGCGGCTCCGTGTGCGCTAAGATGGCGGCTTGCAGGCCAACCACAGCGCACCGTGGAAGCGCTTCCTGCCGCGCGCGCAGGACGCCGTCTGGCTGCTGCTGTTTTCCGCTCTCGCCTGGGTCAGCCCCACGCGCGGCCCGGCCGAGATCGAGGTCCTCTCCGCGCTGGCCGTCCTTCAGGTGGCCGCGCCCCGCGTCCGCGCGTTTCAGTCGCCGCGCGGCAACCTGGCGCTGATTTCGCTGAAGCTCCTGCTCGGCTTTCTCCTCATCGGCGTCACCGGCGGCATCGCTTCCAGTTATTACCTGATCCTGCTGTTGCCGGTGCTGTCGGCGGCCACCACGCTCGGCCCCGCCGGCACGGCAGTGTTCACCGCGCTGGCCTGCCTGGCTTACCTCGCCTTCATCCCGGTGGCTTACAACCTCGGCTACATCCTGGAGGGACTCTATCTGCGGGATCTGACGCTGCGCGTGCTCTTCCTGCCGGTGGTCGCGTATCTCACTCACTCTCTGGCCGAAGAAAACCGCCGCGCGGCCCGCCGCGCCGAAGCCGCCGCCGCCGAGCTGGCCGAGGTCAACCGCCGCCTGCTGGAGGCCGAAGCCAGCGCCCGGCGCAGCGAGCGGCTGGCCGCGCTGGGCCAGCTCACCGCCGGACTCGCCCACGAGCTGCGCAATCCGCTCGGCACCATGAAAGCCAGCGCCGAGATGTTGATGGACCGCGCGCCCGCCGACAATGCCGTGGTGCGCGAGCTGGCCGAGTACATCTCCTCCGAAGTCGACCGCACGAACTCCCTCATCACGCGCTTCCTCGAATTCGCCCGTCCCTCGCGGCTCGAAAAGTCGCCCGCCGACATCCACGCCGTGATCGACACCGCCATCGAACACCTCGACCGCGAGTCGCCCGGCTCGGCCGCGCGCATCCACCGCAACTACGATCCGGCGCTGCCCCTGATCGAGGCGGACGCAGAGCTGATCGAGCGCGTCTTCTTCAATCTGCTGCGCAACGCGCTGGAGGCGTCGCCGCCCGGGGCGCTGGTCACCGTCAAGACGCGCCGCGCCGCCCAGGGCGTCGAGATCGCCGTCATCGACCGCGGCCCGGGCGTGCCCCCGGAACACCGCGAGCAGATCTTCAACCCGTTCTTTACCACCAAGCCGGGCGGGGTCGGCCTCGGGCTCGCCATCTCGGCCAAAATCGTCGGCGACCACGGCGGCGTCATCACCGTCGACTCCGAACCGGACGCCGGAGCGATCTTCCTCGTGTCGCTGCCCGCTTCTGCGAAGTGACACCGTGGGGCGTTCATCTGTGTAACAAATTGGGGCTCGGACCCGTTTCGCACCAGTCGCAGCCGGATTTCGCCGAACAAAACGGCCTCTGGATCGTCCATGCTGTATGAAGCACGCCGGACGCGAGGGTGAATCAGGCGTCCGGCCCATCCAGTCTGGAACTGCACCGAGCGGAGGAAGAGAAGCCGTATGAGTCCAGCCCGCGCCGCGCATCCGGTTTCCTGGGATCCCGCCCAGGGCTCAGCCACGCATCCCGGGCGGTTCCTCGACGGAATCCGCCTCACGCGCAAGGAGAAGGCCCTCCTGGAGATGTTGATGGACAATCCGGGCCGGTGCATCAGCCGCCAGGCGCTGCTGAAGTCGGTCTGGAACTACGCCGAAGACGCCCGCACCCGTACCGTGGATGTCCACATCCAGCGGCTGCGGCGAAAACTCGGCCCGAAGGCCGATGCGCTGAAAACCATCGTCCGCATGGGCTACTGCTGGCTGCCCGAATCCGCCTGAACGCCCCGCCGCGCTGAAACCGCCATCTCCGGGGGCCGCGTCCCACAATCGTAGGCGGCTTGTCCATGGGACGCGGCAACGGCACTATCATAAAGGCGGGAATGCAGCCCCGCGTGCTGATTGTGGAGGACGAGGAGAAGCTCCGCCGCGTCCTGTCGCTTCACCTGGAATCGAAGGGGTTCGAGCCGGTCCCCGTCGCCACCGCCGAGGAAGCGCTGCGCCTGGCGCCGCAGGCGCAACTTGTGCTCACCGATCTGCGCCTGCCCGGCATGGACGGGATCGAGCTGCTCGAGTCCCTGCAACGCCTCAACGCACGGCTTCCGGTGGTGGTGATGACGGCGTTCTCTTCGGTGGAGACCGCCGTGGAGGCGATGAAGAAGGGCGCAGCCGATTTCCTCCCCAAGCCTTTCTCTCTCGATCACCTCGACGCCGTCGTCGGCAAGGCGCTCGAGGTGCAGCAGCTCCGCGAAGAGAACACGCGCCTGCGCGAAGAGCTCGGCCGCCGCTACCGCATCGAGAACATCATCGGCACGGGGCCGAAGATGCAGGAGATCCTCGCCGCCGTCATGCGCGTCGCTCCCACGCGCACCACCGTGCTGCTGTGCGGCGAGAGCGGCGTGGGCAAGGACCTGATCGCGCGCGCCATCCACTTCCATTCGCCGCGCGCTGCGCAGCCCTTCGTCAAGATCAACTGCACCACCATCCCGGAAAACCTGATGGAGAGCGAGCTGTTCGGCTACGAGAAGGGCGCGTTTACCGGCGCCGTGGCCGCGCGTCCGGGCAAATTCGAACAGGCCGACAAGGGCACCGTGTTCCTGGACGAAATCGGCGACGTGCCGCCTTCGGTGCAGGTGAAACTGCTGCGCGTGCTCCAGGACCGCGAGTTCGAGCGGCTCGGCAGCAACCGCACGCGCCAGATCGATGTGCGCGTCATCGCCGCCACAAACGCGGATCTGCGCCGCGCCCTGGAGGAGGGCAATTTCCGCGAGGATCTCTACTACCGCCTGAACGTCTTCCCCATCACGATACCGCCGCTGCGCGAGAGGCGCGAGGACATCCCTCTGCTGGCCGAGCGCTTCCTCCGCCGCTTCGCCGCCGAAGCCGGCGCCCGTGTCCAGGAGATTTCCCCTGAAGCGATGAGCAAGCTCGTCGAGTATCACTGGCCCGGCAACGTCCGCGAACTGGAAAACGTGATCGAGCGCAGCCTGCTATACGCTGACGGCACGGTGCTCGGCCCCGAGCACATCCGCCTCGACTATGCGCCCCGCCGCGCCGCCAACGGACAGGGGCCGTCCGCGGGCGACGGCTTCCTGCCCGAGGGCGTGACGCTCGAGCAATACGAACAGCAACTGATCCGCGAAGCTCTCCGCCGCGCGGGGGGCAACAAGAGCCAGGCGGCGCGGCTGCTCGGCCTGACCCGCAACGCCCTGCGCTACCGCCTCTCTCAGATGGGCCTCGAATAAAAAAGGGGACAGGAACACAATTCCCCTTTTTTCCTGTACCGGATTCCGCAGAGAACCGCGATTGAAGCGCCACAGGGGCGAAAGGAGCGGCCCGCAGCCCCGGAGCAGAACACATGACGGGAAACTGTCGCCCGGGCGGGCCTGTCCCCGGTTTTCTCGAAGCCTGGGGGAAACCGTACGGGGAACCGCCGGCGCGCCCTTTCCGCGCGGCCCTCTTCCTCTGTAGCCGAGCGCAGGCAACGATTGCCGGCGGCTCTATCGTCTGACACGAAGCTGCGGGAACCGCGGAAACGGAGGGAACAGGCGAGACCGGCCAATTCCGCCGCCGCGCAGATTGCCGTCGAAATCCGGTGGTTGCGCTTGAGAAATGATCTCCGCCAGCCGCTGCGCGGCCGCGGCGAACGGCCGGCCGGAAGCAAACCGCCGCGCCGCCTCGCCCATCGCCTGCCGCCGCGGCTCATCCGCCAACAGTTGCTCAACGCCGCGCCACAGCCTCTGCCGCGCCCCGTCGCGCCGCACCAGCACGCCGAATTCCGGCCGCATGATCTCCCGCGTGCCGTCGCTGTCCACGGCCACCGCGGGGAGCCCGGCTTGCAGCGCCTCCATCAGCGTCAGCCCGTAGCTCTCATGCCGCGACGCGAACACATACACATCCGCCAAGCGGAAAAACGCCGCCTTGCGCGCCCCCGTCACATGGCCGGGAAACTCAACGCGGATCCGCCGCAGCCGCGCCGCCAGCCGCTCGAGCTTCCGCTGATGCGCCCGTCCCTGCATGAACGCGGGCGCGCCGCACACAAACAGCCGCACATCCGGAACCGCAGCCCCCCGCGTCCGCTCCCAATCGAGAAGCGATTCCAGCAGCACGTCCTGTCCCTTCTCCGGGGAAATCCGGCTCAATGCCAGCAGCACATGCTCGTGCGGTTTCATCCGATACTCGCGCCGCAGCGCTTCTGCATCGCCGCACAAGTCCTCCGCAGGCGGCGCGCCCCACGGCAGCACATGGATCCTCTCCGCGCGCGCCTCCGGCCAGCATTCCAGCAGCGTGCGCTTCATCCCCGAAGATGGCACCACGACGGCAGCCGAATAGCGCAGGCTCTCCGCCTGCCTCTGAAAAATCAGCCGCAGGATGAGCGGAGCGATGCGCGCCACGCCCAGCCGCTCCAGCCCGCGCCACGCGGAAGCCAGCACCCGCGGCGCCACGGCGCCCCGCAGATAGATGCGCGCGATGTAGGCGGCCACGTCCACGTGATAGATGGTCACGATCCGGAAGCCCGCCCGTGCCAGGGCGGCAAAGTCCGGCGCTTCACTGATGTCGTTCACGAGCACCGCCGCCGCGCGCGGATCGTGCTCCAGAATTCTTCGCGTCGCCGCGTCGCTGAAATCGCGGCAGAAGGCGGCGTAGCGGCGCTCATCAAAAGCCGCCAGATCAAAGCCGGAAGGCGCGTGCGCGCCGAGCACCGCCGGCGTGATCATCTCCACCTGAAACGGCCTCGTCCGCCGCCACTCCTGTTCCAGCAGCCGCGCCACCGCCGCGCCTCCGCCCAGCGGCGCATCCACGGAAAAGCCCGCGTGCGCCGCGCAGTAGACGAGGCGCTCCACGCTCACTGCCGCCCGGCCCTCAGCGCCTCATCCTGCATTTGCAGCACCAGCACATACCAGGCCAGCAACAGCAGCAGCTCCAGTTCCGGCGTCTCCGGCAGCCGCACCTCCACCGCCGCGCCCGCGCTGAACTCGCCCTTCAGATGAATCCGGAACACTTCCCGCCGGGCGTTGTCCACCAGGATGGCGCTGCGCGACCACACTCCCGCCAGGCGGAATTCAAAAGCCTCGCCCGAAGCCAGCCGGAGCTGCCCCTGGCTGGCGCTGAAATTCGGGTGGTACATCGCGCAGTCTTTGTCTTCGCCCTCGCGGCGCGCCGTCACAATCGGCGACAGGAACCCCGTGCGCTTGAACGTCCAGACACCCGTTGCCGCGCGCCCGCGCGCCAGCGTGCCGAACGTCTTCAGAAACTCGAGTTCCGCGATCCGCTCTTCGCCGGCGCGCAGCTCGTAATGGCGCTGCACCGCCGCGCTTTGCTTCCAGACGAGAGGCCCGGCCAACCCGGCACGAAATGGTGTCATGACGCGGCTCCTTCCTCCCGGCCGTGCGCGGGCCGGGCGCTCCTCCGCATCATACTCCGCCAGACTCCCGTTTCCGGCTTTGCCACAAGTTGACCAACAACAACGCCGCGCCGCAGGTGATGGCCGAGTCCGCCACGTTGAACGCGGGCCAGTGATACGCGCCCGCATGGAAATCGAGAAAATCAGTCACGCTGCCCCAGGCCACGCGGTCATACAGATTGCCCGCCGCCCCAGCCAGGATCAGCGCCAGCGCGGCAGGCAGCGTCCAGTGTTCGCGCGCCGTCCGGCACGCCTGCCACAGCAGCGCGGCCACCAGCAGCGTGAGCGCAGCAGTGATCACCGTCAGCACGACCGCCCCCCCGCCCGCGCCCTGCTCGGCGAACAGGCTGAAGGCGACGCCCGTATTGCGCGTGTGCACGATGCGGAAGAAGCCGTCGATCACGGGGATCGCCTCCCACTCGGCCACGCGCGTCTCGATCAGATGCTTGGTGGCGCGGTCGAGAGCCGCCACGGCCGCAGCGGCAAGCCAGGGCCAGCGACGCGCCACGGCTCACCCTCCCAGCATCTCGCGCACCGCCGCGGCGCAAACGGGGCAGATTTCGGGGAAATCGGCATCGCTGCCAATCTGCGTCGAGTATTTCCAGCAGCGCGGGCACTTGTCTCCATCGGCGCGCAGCACCGTGGCGCGCAGCGCCCCGCCGCGCCGCAGCTCCACCTGCGAGGTGATGAAGATCGACGGCAGCTCGCCCTGATAGCGTTCAAGCAGCGGCCACAAATCGGCATCTGCTTCGAGCACGATCTTCGCCTCCAGAGGCGCCCCGATCAACTTGGCGTTGCGCGCCTCTTCCAGGCTTTTCAGCACCGTTTCGCGCACCTCCATCAGCCGGTCCCAATCGGCGCTCAACCGCTCGTGCTCTTCCGGCAGCCCGGCGGTGAGCTCGGCTGGCTCCGGCGCCAGCGCCAGGTGCACGCTCTCCGGATCGTCCGGCAGCCGCCGCATGTGCGACCACGCCTCTTCGCAGGTGAACGCCAGCACGGGCGCGAACAGCCGCACCAGCGCATGCTGCACCCGGTACAGCGCCGTCTGGGCGCTGCGCCGCGCCTTCGATTTCGGCGCGCTCGTGTACAGGCGGTCTTTCAGGATGTCGTAATAGACCGCGCTCAGGTCCGTGGTGGTGAAGTTGTACACGGCCTGATAAATGCGGTGGAACGCCAGCTCGTCATACCAGCGGCGGCACTGCTCCACCAGCGCGGCGGCGCGGTACAGGATCCAGCGGTCGATCTCGAACAGCTCGCTGCCGGGCAGCGCATCGGCCCCGGGGTCGAAGTCGTGCAGGTTGCCCAGCGCGTAGCGGAACGTGTTGCGGATCTTGCGGTACGCCTCGGTAAGCCGCGCGAGGATCAGCTCGCTCACCCGCACGTCTTCCTGGAACGCCACCGAGCTCACCCACAGCCGCAGCACGTCGGCGCCGTAGTGCTTGATGATGTCCTCCGGCGCGATGACGTTGCCAAGCGACTTTGACATCGCGCGGCCCTCGCCGTCCAGCACCCAGCCATTGGTGGCGCACTCGCGGTAAGGAGAGCGCCCGCGCAGCCCCACGCCCACCAGCAGCGACGAGTGGAACCAGCCGCGGTACTGATCTCCTCCCTCCAGGTACATGTCGCACGGCCAGGGCAACCCGTTGCCTTCGTGGAGCACCGCCAGGTGGCTCGCGCCCGAGTCGAACCACACGTCGAGGATGTCGTTCTCCTTGCGGAACTCCGT
The DNA here is from genome assembly GCA_937920635.1 of uncultured Bryobacteraceae bacterium. Classification (GTDB taxonomy): domain Bacteria; phylum Acidobacteriota; class Terriglobia; order Bryobacterales; family Bryobacteraceae; genus JANWVO01. The sequence continues at coordinate 169,797 of CAKZUE010000006.1, read as the reverse complement.
GCCTCCGCAGGAGGCGCACTTCGCTTCGGGGCCCAGCAGCTCCGCCGCCGTGCGGCCGTACCAGGCATCGGCGGTGTGTTGGGCGAACAGATCCACCACCCGGTCCAGAAACCGGCGGTCGGTGAGCGGCTCGTTGCACTGCTCGCAATAAAACACGACGATCGGCACGCCCCACACCCGCTGCCGCGAGATGCACCAGTCGGGACGCGTGGCGATCATGTTCGCCATGCGCTCTTCGCCCCATTCAGGATGCCACTTCACTTCGTGGATCGCTTCGAGCGCCTTCTCGCGCAGCCCGTTGCGCTCCATGCCGATGAACCACTGCTCGGTGGCGCGGAAGATGGTGGGATTGTGGCAGCGCCAGCAGTGCGGGTAGGAGTGATCGAGTTTCTTCTCGGCCAGCAGCGCGCCCGCCTCGCGGAGGATGGAGTTGACCACCGCGTTGCCTTCCCACACCGTCTTGCCGATCAGCGCCTCCGGCAGCCGTCCAGGCGCGCCCGCGGCGTGGAAGAAGCGCCCGCCCGCATCGACGGGGCAGAACGTCGGCAACCCGTATTTCTGCCCGGTGAGATAGTCCTCGGCGCCGTGCCCGGGCGCGGTGTGCACCGCTCCGGTGCCCTGCTCGAGCGTCACGTAATCGGCCAGCACGCCCGGCGACTCGCGCTCGAGGAACGGATGCCGGAACCGCGCCCCTTCCAGTTTCGCGCCTGCGCAGCGCGCCACCACGCGCGCATCGCTCCACCCGCAGTTCTGCGCCGTCGCTTCCACAAGCTCGGCGGCCACGATGTAGACCGCCCCGCCGGCTTCCACCGCCGCATATTCGAGCGTTGGATGATACGCGATGGCCACGTTGGCGGGAATCGTCCACGGCGTGGTGGTCCAGATCAGCCCGTAGACCTCTCGGCCAGCCAGCGCCGGGTCGATCTGCGCCGCGTCCGAGATGAGCGGGAACCGCACCCAGATCGACGGGCTCGCGTGATTCTCGTATTCGACCTCCGCCTCCGCCAGCGCCGTCTTGCAGTGGATGCACCAGTTGACCGGCTTCAGCCCCTTGTACACCGAACCCTGCGCGAGGAAATCCACGAAGGCGCGGGCGATCGTCGCCTCGTATTCCGCGCTCATCGTCAGGTACGGATCTTCCCAGCGGCCGAACACGCCCAGCCGCTGGAAGGAGCCGCTCTGGAGCTTCACGTACTTCTCGGCGTACTTGCGGCACTCGGCGCGGATCTCGACCACGCTCATCTTCGCCTTTTTCGGCCCCAACTGGCTGTCCACCTTGATCTCGATCGGCAGCCCGTGGCAGTCCCAGCCCGGCACATAGGGCGAATCGTAGCCGGTCATGGTCTTCCACTTGACGATGAAGTCCTTGAGAATTTTGTTGAAGGCGTGGCCGAGGTGGATGTTGCCATTGGCGTAGGGCGGCCCGTCGTGCAGCACATACATCGGGCGGCCGCGGCGCGCTTCGCGAATCTGCTGGTAGATGCCCTGGCTGCGCCAGCGCTCCAGCATCTTGGGCTCGTTCACCGCCAGGTTCGCCTTCATGCCGAAGCCGGTCGAAGGCAGGTTGACGGTCTTTTTGAGATCCAGACTTCCAGTGTCCATGTCGGGAATACCGCAGGGTAGGGCTGAAACTATCATCGTACAATGGGGTGCAACGCGCGGCGCAGCGGCCGCGTCCCGCATTCAGGCATGCTTAGGGCGGCGCTCTTCCTGTTTCTGGCGGCATCCCTTCACGCGGGCGATCTGCTGACGTACGATTCCAGCGGCGCGCTGCGGGACGTCTCTTCGGCCGCCGCCCGCGAACCCGGCTTCTTTCTGGCGGACCGGGGCGCGCTGCTCGGCGCCGCCTCGGCCGCGGTGCTCGATTCGAGCGGCACGCTGCACCCCGTGCTCTTCATCAGCGGCGATGATCCCGATGCCGGCGTCGCCGAGATCTTCGTCGGCCACCAGGCGCCCGCCGGTCCGCCCCGCGCGCCGGAAATCGGCAAGACCGTTCGCGCTGGCGGCGCCACGGCCACGGTTCGCTACACCAAGGAATCCGGGGCCTTCGGCTGGATCGCGCGCCTCGAGTTTCCTGAAGGCGTCCATCCGGCCGCCGGCGCGCTGCTCGATGACAACGGCCGCCTCCTCGGCTGGCATCTGTCGAAGACCGTCGACGGCGCCACCATGCACTTCGGCATCCCTGTCGCGCGCTTCGACGCCATGCACGGCTCGCTCCGGCTGACGCTCGCCGAATGGAGGGCCGCCCAGGACCTGCGCGGCGAGCCGGAGCATCAGCAGGCCCTTGGCCACCTCTGGGCGGACGACTTCAACGGCGCGCGGTTCTATTTCACGAAAGCCGTGGAGGCCAACCCCGCGCACGCCCGCGCCTGGCTTCAGCTCGGATTCGTGGAAGGCAAGACCGGCCGCACCCGCCGCGGCATCGAATGCTATGAAACGGCCATCCGCCACGATCCGAAGCTAGCGCCCGCCTATTATTATCTGGGCTTCGCGCTGGTGATGGCCGGCGAGGGCGGCAAGGCCCGCAGCGTGTGTGAGAAACTCGAGAAACTCGACGCCGGACTCGCCCAGCGGCTCCGCGCTTTCATCGACATCTCGCACGTGGACACCGTGGAAAAAGACAGCGCTGCCGGCAGCGGTCTCCTCCACAAGCACTGAGTCTTGCCGCCGCTCCCGGCCTGCCATTCGACAAAATGGCATGCAATTTGCTAACCTACGAATGTCGAGGAATTTCCATCCCGCCATGGCAGCCAAACCCCCCTTCGCCAAAGGCGCCCAGGTCGAGCACCCCAAGTACGGTGCCGGCCAGGTTGCCGAATGCAACGAAACCTATATCACCATCAAGTTCGATGAGCACGGCGAGAAGAAATTCGTTCTCGAAATCGCCCTGCCGTCCATCCGCAAGATCGACCGCCAGCCGCCGTCGGACAAAAAGCGCGCGTCCCGCAAGAAAGCGGCTGCCCCAGCCGCTGTCGCCGAGTAGTCCCGCCCCGGCCGCCGGTCTGTTACACTGAGCTTTCCCTCCGATGAAGTTCGGCGTCGTTGTTTTCCCCGGCAGCAATTGCGATCACGACGCGTGGCATGCGGCAGGCCGTGTGGCGGGCCACCAGGCGGAGTTTCTCTGGCACAACGAAGACACGGTGCGCGGCGCCGACTGCGTCATCCTGCCCGGCGGATTCAGCTACGGCGATTATCTCCGCTGCGGGGCCATCGCCAAGTTCTCTCCCGTGATGAACGCCGTCAAGCGGCATGCCCAGGAGGGCGGCCTCGTGCTCGGCATCTGCAACGGCTTCCAGATTCTCACCGAATGCGGCCTGCTGCCCGGCGCGCTCATCCGCAACCGCGGCCTGAACTTCATCTGCAAGCCGGTGCGGCTGCGCGTGGAGACCGTCAACTCCCCCTTCACCTGCGCCTACGAGCCAGGGCAGGAGACCGTCATCCCCATCGCCCACGGCGAGGGATGCTATGTGGCCGACGAGCGCACGCTCGATGAACTCGAGGCCGAGGACCGCGTCGCCTTCCGCTATCTCGACAACCCGAACGGCTCGCTGCGCGACATCGCCGGCATCCTGAACCCCGGACGCAACGTGCTCGGCATGATGCCCCACCCCGAGCGCGCCGTCGAACCGCTGCTCGGTTCGGCAGGCGGCCTCGGCGTCTTCCATTCCCTGGCCCGCTGTTTCGCGGAACGCACCCGCTAATCCCATGAGCGAAGTCACCCCGGAAATCGTCGCGGCGCACTCGATCACGCCGGACGAATACCAGCGGATCGTGTCCATTCTCGGCCGCGAACCCAACCTCACCGAGCTCGGCATCTTCAGCGTCATGTGGAGCGAGCATTGCAGCTACAAGAGCTCGCGCGTGCACCTGAAGAAACTCCCCACCCGCGGCCGCTACGTCGTGCAGGGGCCGGGCGAAAACGCCGGCATCGTCACCCTCGGCCACGACGCCGAGGGCCACGAGTGGGTGATCGCATTCAAGATCGAGTCGCACAACCATCCGAGTTTCATCGAGCCTTTCCAGGGCGCGGCCACCGGCGTCGGCGGCATCCTCCGCGACATCTTCACCATGGGCGCGCGGCCCATCGCCGTCATGGACGCGCTCCGCTTCGGCCCGCTCGATGACCCGGACGCCGGCGCGCGCAACCGCCGCATCCTCGACGGCGTCGTCCACGGCATCGCTCACTACGGCAACTGCTTCGGCGTGCCCACCGTCGGCGGCGAAACCATGTTCGAGCCGAGCTACAGCGGCAATCCGCTCGTCAATGTCTTCGCCCTCGGCATCGCCCGCCGCGACAAGATCTTTTACGGCCGCGCCTGCGGCGTCGGCAACCCGGTCATCTACGCCGGGGCCAAGACCGGACGCGACGGCATCCACGGCGCCACGATGGCATCGGGCGAATTCACTGAAGAAAGCAAGCAGAAGCGCCCCAACGTGCAGGTCGGCGACCCCTTCATGGAAAAGCTCCTGCTCGAAGCCTGCCTCGAGGCCATGGAAACCGGCGCGGTGGCTGGCATCCAGGACATGGGCGCCGCGGGCCTCACCTGCTCGACCTGCGAAATGGGCAGCCGCGCCGGCACGGGAATCGAGATCGACCTGATGCACGTGCCGCAGCGCGAGACCGGCATGACTCCTTACGAGATCATGCTCAGCGAGAGCCAGGAGCGCATGCTGCTGGTAGCCCATCAGGGCCGCGAGCAGGAGGTGCTCGACGTCTTCCGCAAGTGGGGCCTGGACGCGCGCATCGTCGGCCACGTCACCGGCGACGGCATGATGCGCGTGAAGAACCACGGCGAGGTGGTCGCCGAGATCCCCGCGCGCCCGCTCGCCGACGAAGCGCCGCTCTACAACCGCCCCTACACAAAGCCGCTGCGCGAGGCGCCCATGGAAGCGCCCGCCTTCGCCTCCGCGGATCTGACGGCCGATCTGTTCACGCTGGCCGCCGCCCAGGACCTCTGCGACAAGCGCTGGATCTGGGAGCAGTACGACTTCATGGTGCGCACCAATACCGTCCTCGGCCCCGGCGCCGACGCGGCCGTGTTGCGCATCAAAGAGACGGGCACGATGATCGCCATGGCGCTCGACGGCAACGGCCGATACTGCTATCTCGATCCGCGCCAGGGCGCGCGGCTTCTGGTGGCCGAATGCGCCCGCAATCTCGCCTGCGTGGGCGCTGAGCCCGTTGGCGCCACCAACAACCTGAACTTCGGCAACCCCGAACGGCCCGGGATCATGGGCCAGATCGTCGAAGCCATTGAAGGGATTGCCGAGGCCTGCACGTTCTTCGAGGCCCCGATCACCGGCGGCAACGTCAGCCTGTACAACGAAACCCTTGGCGAGGCTGTCTTCCCCACGCCCGTCATCGGCCTCGTCGGCACGATGCCTCTGATCGAACCGCCCGGCATCGGGTTCCGCGCGTCCGGACGCGCCCTGTATCTGATCGGCGGCATCGGCGAAGCCGGCGAGACGCGCATGGGCGGCACGCAATACGCCAAGCAGGTTCTGCGCACGCTTTGGGGGCTGCCCCCGGAGATCGACTTTGAAGCCGAGAAGCGCGTGCAGGCGGCCGTGCGCGAGATGGCGCGCTCCGGCGCCGTCGAGTCCGCTCATGACGTGAGCGATGGCGGGCTTGGCTGGTGCCTTGCCGAGTGCGCCTTCCCGCATGAGGTCGGCGCGCGCGTCGAACTGGATTCCAGCCTGCGCCCTGAGCTGCTGCTGTTCCATGAAGGACCCTCGCGCGTGGTTGTCTCCACCGCGAATCCTGCTCTGGTGGAAGAGATCGCCGCGCGCCACGGCGCGCCCGCCCTGCGGATCGGGGAGACCGGCGCGGGCGAACTGGTTGTGTCCAACCGCGGCGCGGAACTTCTCCGCGTCTCCGTGCGGGAACTGAAACAGCGCTGGTCGGCGGCGCTGGAACAGTGGCTCCATGCGGGCCAGGAGATCCATGCCTGAGCGGCGCGAGCATTCAGCGTGGGACAAGCTGCACGAAGAGTGCGGCATCTTCGCCATCTACGGCCATCCCGAGGCGGCCAAGCTCGCGCACCTCGGCCTGCACGCGCTGCAACACCGCGGCCAGGAGAGCGCCGGCATCGCTTCGAGCGATGGGTCGATGGTCTATTGCCACAAGGACATGGGCCACGTCACCGACATCTTCACGGCCGACGTGCTCGCCCGCCTGCCAGGCCATATCGCCATCGGCCACACCCGCTACTCCACCGCCGGCGACACCGCGCTGCTCAACGCCCAGCCCTTCTCCGTCGCGTGCAGCAAGGGCCGCGTCGCCGTCGCCCACAACGGCAACCTCACCAACGCTCCGGATCTCCGCCGGCAGTTGGAGAAGACCGGCTCCATCTTCCAGGCCACCAGCGACACCGAGGTCATTCTTCACCTCGTCGCCCGCAGCGCGGAGAGAACCATCTCCGGGGCTTTGCGCGAAGCGTTGCTCATGATCGACGGCGCCTTCTCGCTCGTCTTCCTCGCCCAGGACCGCATCATCGTCGCCCGCGATCCGCACGGCTTCCGCCCGCTCGCCATCGGGCGGATGAACCTGCGCTCCGGCCCCGCCTACGTCTTCGCCAGCGAGACCTGCGCCTTCGACCTGATCGACGCCTCCCACATCGGCGATGTCGAGCCCGGCGAAATGGTCATCGCCGGCCCGAACGGGCTGGAGCGCGAGTTCTTCACCGTGCCCCAGCGCCGCGCCCAGTGCGTCTTCGAGCACGTCTACTTCTCCCGGCCCGATTCCATCGTCTTCGGCCGCAGCGTGCAGTTTTCGCGCGAGAGGATGGGGCGGCTGCTGGCCACCGAAAAGCCCGTGGATGCCGATGTCGTCGTGCCCATTCCGGATTCCGGCGTCGCCGCCGCGCTCGGCTACTCGTCGGCTTCCGGCATTCCCTTCCGCCACGGGCTCATCCGCAATCACTACGTCGGCCGCACCTTCATCGAGCCCTCGCAGGCCATCCGCGACTTCGGCGTGCGCCTGAAGCTGAACCCCGTGCGCGAGATCCTCCGCGGCAAGAGCGTTGTGCTGGTGGACGACTCCATCGTCCGCGGCACCACGTCGCAGAAGATCGTCCGCATGGTGCGCAACGCCGGCGCCCGCGAAGTGCACCTCCGCATCTCCTGCCCGCCCACCATGTCGCCCTGCTATTACGGCGTCGACACCCCCACCAAGCGCGAGCTCATCGCCGCCAACCAGTCCATCGAGGAGATCCGGCAGTTCGTCGGCGCCGACACGCTCGCCTACCTCTCGCTCGAAAACCTCATGAAGTCGGTGGAAGACGACGGCCAGTCCTACTGCTACGCCTGTTACACGGGCCGCTATCCCACCGACATCGTCTCCGTCGAGGAACTGCTGGCTTCACGCGTCCGGAGCTGATCCCGGCGCGGGCGGCACGGCAGGCTTCATCCGCCGCCGCCAGTCGAACAGCACCACCCCCGCCGCCACGCTGACGTTCAGGCTCGCAATCTGGCCTGACATCGGAATTCGCAGCAGGAAGTCGCAGCGCTTCCGCGTCAGCTCGTGCAGCCCGCGCCCCTCGCTGCCGAACACGAGCGCCGCCGGGTCGGAATACTCGGCGTCATAGTAAGCCGTCGATCCGCGCTCGTCCACGCCGTAGATCCAGAAGCCCGCCTGCTTCATCTCCTCCAGCGCACGGTTGATGTTGGTGACGCGCACCACCGGCAGCAGCGACAGCGCCCCCGCCGCCGCCTTGGCTGCCGCTTCCGACAGCGGCGCCGAGCGCCGTTCCGGCGCCACCACCGCCGCCGCGCCCGCCGCGTACGCCGTGCGGATGACCGCCCCCAGATTGTGCGGGTCTTCCACGCCATCCAGCACCACCAGCAGCCCGGCGCGCGCCAGAACGTCGTCGAGGCTCGCCGCCCGCTGCGCCGCTGCCACCGCCACCACGCCCTGATGCGGCGCGTTGCGGCTCAGCCGGTCGAGCGCCTCCCGCGGCTCGAAGCGGACCGGCACGCCAGCCTGCCGGCACAGATCGATGATCTCCTGAAGCCTGACGCCGCCCGAGCCGCGCGCAATCGACACGCGCTCGATCGGACGCCCGGCGCGCAGCGCCTCGCGCACCGGATGAATCCCCGCCAGCACAGCCATAGCTTCATCCTACTAGAGCAAGAAAAGGGGACAGGAACACAATTACCCTTTTTCACCCTGTCCCCCGCACCCGCTTCTGTGCCGCGGCTGAAGCGCCCAAGGAGCGGTCAGCGGCATGCCGCCATGTAGGAACCGCTCCCTTCGGCCGCCCAGTCGGCCTTCGCTCGCGGCACGGAATCCGCCGGTGCAACAGGCGGTCCTCGCCCCGGCCGGCGCGCGAAATCCCGCCCCCGCACCGCGGCTGAAGCCGGGGGAATGCGCAACGACAGGAAGCTGCCTCCCTCCCCGTTCCCGGCCAGCGAGCCTGCGCCTGATCCCGCTATCGGCGCCGCCCGCCCATGCCGCGCATAAAACATTTTCGAGGCTTTCTGTTGACGCGGCGGCCGTTCAAGTTTAGGATGACGGTAGGCGCAGTTTCCGCTATGGCCACAGCCGCGGCACAACCACAGCCCGTGGAGATCCCGGACAAGCTCTATTTCCGTATCGGCGAGGTCAGCCGCCTCACCGGCGTCAAAGCCTCCGTGCTGCGCTTCTGGGAGAGCGAGTTCCCGCAGCTCCATCCGAAGAAGTCCGGAACCAACCAGCGCCTGTACCGCCGCAAGGACATCGAAACGGTACTCGAGATCAAGCGGCTCCTTTGGGAGAAGCGCTTCACCATCGAAGGCGCGCGCGCCGCGCTCGCCGAGCAGCGTCACGCCAGGCGTCAGGAGCGCGCCGCTCCAGCCGCTCAGGAAGCCCAAACCGCTCCACCGCCGGCGCCGCCCGTGCACATCCTCCAGCGCCACCTCTTCGCTCCCGATCCGGAGCGCGCCGCCGCCCTGCTCGACCGCGTCCGCCAGGAACTGAAAGCTGTCCTCGCGCTGTTATCCGACTGAGAAAGGCGCGAAGAAAGCGATCCCCTCAGCCACGCACAGATCTTCGCCTGGTTCTACTTGCCCCTCTTCTCCTCCAGCGCCTTCAGCACCGCTTCCGTCACTGCCGCGATCAGCTCGTCGGTGACCCCCGGCGAACTTCCCACACCGGCAGCCGAATTCGGCAGCGTCGTGATCGCCCCCGGCCGCTCCGGCATGTCGCACACCGGGCAGCTCTCCGCGCCCAGCCGCGCGTCCGGCAGACCCAGCCGCTGCTTGATGGCCAGCAGGTCCTCGGCCTTCTCCGCCGGAATGTGCGATAGCGGCGCTCCCAACTGCTGCGCCAGCATCAGCGTCCAGCAATAGGTGTCCACCACCTCGGCGTACCATTCAGCGTGGGTCACCGTATCGGCCCAGCAGACGATGCCGTGATTGGCCAGCAGCACCGTGTTGTGCGTCTTCACGAACGGCAGCACCGTCTCGGCGAACTTTTTCGTCCCCGGCGTTTCATACGGCGACAGCGCCACCCGGCCGATAAACACTTCATACTCGGGAATCACGCACGTCGGCGGCACGCGCCCCGTGATCGCATACGCTGTCGCGTGCGGCGGATGGCAGTGCACCACCGCCCGCGCCTCCGGCACCGCCTTGTAAATCTCCAGGTGCAGCAGAATCTCGCTGGTCCGCGCCTTGCCCCCGGCCAACTGCTTGCCGTCGAGATCCACCAGGCACAGGTCGGCCGGCGTCAGGTCCGCCTTGCTGCACAGCGTCGGCGTGCACAGCACCGCGTCGTCCCGCAGCCGGTAGCTGATGTTGCCCCCGTTGCCGTCCACATACATCCGCTGCCACAGCTTCCGCCCCACCGCGCAGATCTCTTCCTTGAACGGCTGCGCGTCGGCGGAATTCAGCAGCGCCTCCCACCCGTCGCCGCCCTCGCGCCCGCACAGGCGCAGTCCGTGACGCGCCACCGCCTCGGCCGCCTCCGGCGTCAACATCGCGCCCGGTTGCAGCAGCAGCTCCACCACGCCCGCGCGCGCCGCGTCTTCCACGTCCTGCGCCGTGATGATGCGGTGCCGGCTCAGATCCTTGCGGCTCATCTGCGGTCCTCTCTCGAAACCTGCCTCATGACTCAAATGCCGTGCTCCTTCACAGAATCCGCAACGCCCCCGCCCCCAGCGCAATCTGCCGCTCCCGCGTGAACGTCAGCGCCGTGGTCACCCCTTCGCCGGTCGGCGTCGCGATCGAATAACTCAGATACCCCGGGGCGCCAGAGCCAAGCGCGGCCACGCACGGCGCGTTGTGCACGAACAGCGTCGTGTTCATCGCCCGCGCCATCTTCGTCACGTTGTTCAGGTTCCGCGAGTGGATGATCGCCGTGTGCCGGAAGCCCCGCTCCGCCTTCAGCGCCGCGCGGATCCCGTCGTCGACGTCGCGCACCTTCACCACCGGCACGAACGGCATCATCTGCTCTTCCTGCACGAACACGTGGTCTTCCTGCGTCTCGCCGAACAGCAGCTCCGTTCCCGGCGGCACCTCCGCTCCCGCCGCCCTCCCGAGCACCGCCACGTCCTTCCCGATCAGGTCCTTCTTCAGATGCCCGTGGGCGCAGCCCTTGCCGTCATGCTCCAGATCGAACGCCGCCCGCGTCAGCCGTTCGATTGCATCCGGCTTCAGCTCGTAGGCCTTGGCCCGCTTCATCGCCGCCACGAATCCGTCGAACACCTGCGCCACCACAAACACTTCCTTCTCGCCAATGCACAGAAGGTTGTTGTCGAACCCCGCCCCCTGCACCACCGAGCGCGCCGCCAGGTCCAGGTCCGCCGTCTCGTCCACCACCACCGGCGGATTGCCCGGACCCGCCGCAATCACCCGCTTGCCGTGTTTCATCGCCGCCCGCACCACCGCCGGACCGCCCGTCACGCACAGCAGCGCGATTTTCGGATGCCGGAACACCTCCTCCGCCGCGCGGATGCTGGCCGAAGCGCACATCGTCAGCGCATTGCGCACACCCGTCGACTCGAAGATCGCCCGGTTGAAATGCTGCATCGCCCGCATCGCGATCTTCGCCCCCGCCGGATGCGGGCTGAAGACCGCCGTGTTGCCCGCCGCCAGTACGTTGATCGCGTTGGAAGCCAGCGTCGGCGCCGAGTGCGTCGCAGGCGTCACCATCCCCACCACGCCCCACGGCGCCCGGTCGATCAGGCACAGCCCGTCCCTGTCCGTCCGCGCCCGCGCCTGTAGCGTCTCCACACCCGGCACATTGCGGATGATCCGCAGCTTTTCGATCTTGTGATCCAGCCGCCCGAGCCCCGTCTCTTCCAGCTCCAGCCGCCCCCACTCTTCCGCGTGGCGCTCGCACAGATCCTTGATCAGATTCACGATCCGCTCGCGCTCGCCCAGCCCCAGCGCGGCGATCTTCGGCTGCGCCTCCGCCGCCGCTTCCGCCGCTTCATCCACCGTCGCGAACACGCCGTCGCCATCGGCAGCCGCTTCCGCCCTGCGCGCGCCGCCATCGCCGCCCGCCAACCTGCCTTCCAGCCGCTCGAGCACCTCGCGCGCAATCTCGGCCACCAGCTTCTCTTGATCGCTTGTCATCGCCTTGGTTCCCGCGCCGTTCGCGCTTCATTCTATTCTGCGACAAACCGCCGCGACAAAGGGCGCGCGGCCGGACCGCAAGTCCGTCCAGGAGCAGGCTCGTGCCGCGCCACTCTTCCGCGGCAATTCGTCTTCCCGGATTGCACCGCTCATGACCAGGGCTGGGCACCGCGCCATTCGCGGGCCTCTGGCCCGCTTCAGCCGCGGCACGGACCAACACTGCAGCCTTCGGGTGCCTTGCAAGACCCAAGGGCGGCAGGCACACCGTGCGTGACGCGGGCAGAAAAAGGGGAATTGTGTTCCTGTCCCCTTTTTGCTAGAGCTCCACGCCGGTCTCCACCCAGCGCCCCTCGCGCGCGCTCCGCAGCACCGCCTCGCACACCTTCTGCGTCTGAAGGGCGTTGCGGAAATCCGGCTGCGCGCGCTCGCCCGTCTCCAGCCCGCGCACAAAGTCGGCCAGCGCGTTCAGGAACGTGTGTTCGTAGCCGATCACGAGCCCCGGCACCCAGTAGCGGTCCATGTACGGGTGCTCCGAGTTGGTCACGTGGATCCGCCGCCAGCCCCGCACATGGCCCGGCACGCCCGGATACTCGAAGTAATCGAGATACTCCATCTCCTCCAGGTTGAACCGCACCGAGCCTTCCGCGCCGTTCAGCTCCAGCGTCTTCAGCGCTTTGTGCCCGCGGGCGTAGCGCGTGGCTTCAAACAGCCCAAGCGAGCCGTTGGCGAACTCCGCAAGGAACAGCGAAGCATCATCGATCCCCACCGGCTCGGTTTTCCCCGTCAGCGCGTGCACGCGCTCTTTCACAAACGTCTCCGTGCGCGCCACCACGCGCGTAATCGCACCGTTCAGATACATCGCCGTGTCGATGTTGTGCGCCAGCAGATCGCCCGTGACGCCGCTGCCCGCCGCGTGCACGTCCAGCCGCCACAGCGCCGCGCCCCCCTGCGGCACTTCCGGCGAGATCGTCCAGTCCTGGAGGAAGTTCGTGCGGTAGTGGAACGGCCGCCCGATCCGGCCCTCCTCCACCAGTTGCTTCGCCAGCGCGATCGCGGGCACGCGCCGGTAGTTGTACCAGACCATGTTCGGCACGCCCGCGCGCTCCACCGCTTCCACCATCTTTTCCGCCTCGTCCAGAGTGCGCGCCAGCGGCTTTTCGCACAGCACCATCTTGCCCGCCTCCGCCGCGGCGATGGCGATTTCGGCGTGCATATCGTTCGGCGCGCAGATGTCCACCAGATCCACGTCGGGCGCCTCTGCCACGCGGCGCCAGTCGGTCTCGGCGCGCGCATAACCCCATTGCGCGGCGAACGAGCGTACTTTCTCCCCGTTGCGCCCGCAGGCAGCCTGCAACACCGGACGCCGCTGAACCGGGAAGAAATCCGTCAGCCGCTTGTAAGCGTTGGTGTGCGCCCGCCCCATGAAGCCGTATCCGATCACCGCCACGCGCAGCTCTTTCATGACGCGTACCTCGCCACCAGTTCGTCCACCCGCTTCTTGCAGCTCGCAGTGGCTTCCCACGCCTCGGGCCAGAAGCAGAGATCGATCGTGATCCACCCGTGCTTGAGCCGCGCCGCCTTGAGCAACGCCGGCAACAGCGTATCGAAATCGAGCACGCCCAGGCCAAACGGCGGATGCGCAGAAGTCTCGTCATGGCCTTCGGCGTCCTTGTGGCAGGTGTTGTCGCTGTCGATCACGTGGACATGCCGGATGCGCCCGTCGAGCATCCGGATGAAGTCCAACTGCGACGCGAACACTTCCTTCGGGCCCTCCTGCCGCGCGCCCACCACTCCCGCCATCTGCCCGTGGCAGGTGTCATACAGCAGCCCGAAATTCTCGCGGTTCACCGCATCATGAATGCGCACGATCTCCGACGGCTTGTTGAAGGCGAACCCGGGCTCGAACTCCCACACCACGTCGAGGCCATACTCCGCCGCGATGTCGCAGCATGCCTGCCAGGCCCGCACGACGCGCTCTTCCGCCACGCGTGGATCTACCTCCCTCAAAATCGTCGGCGGCTGCACCGTATCCACCCGCACCGCCGGAATCCCCAGGTCCGATGCGAACTCGGCGTTGCGGCGGAATTCCTGGATATATTTTGACGGATCGTCAGTGTTGATGAGTTTTTCACCCCATAAATTGGCCGCGATTCCGCTGAATTCCAGCCCGATTTCCTGCATCCGCGCCCGCAATTCGGCCCGCTGCGCCTTCTCCGGCATCGCGCCCGGCCACTCGCTGTCCGGCCCGTTCGGATTGCCCGGATTCGGATGCGGCGGAAACGCTCCCAGCTCCACGCCGTCGAAGCGCAGATCTTTCAGCTTTTCGATCACCGCGTCGAACGGCACCGGATGCGCCGCCCACGGGCCGATCGTGTAGGCCCAGCTCCCGATCGAGATTTTCATGGCTTGCCTCCTTGGATTCAATGCACCAGCGGCGCCGCGTCCGGGTTGCCCGGCCCGAAGTGCTTCAGCATCACCAGCGGCTCCCAGCCGCTGCGGTTCGTGATCCGCACCCCGGCTTCCGCCGCCGCCCGCGTTACGAAGAACTCGTCCTTTGTCATCTGCCCGAAGCGGATCAGCGTCGGCGTTTCGGCCTCATGGACGCCTACTTGCCCGTAACCCTGGGTCAGGATCATCCCGTACGCCGCCGCGTCGCGGATCACCACGCTGCGCCCGGGCATCACCGTCAGTTCCTTCGCCGAGTACCATGGCCGCCCGTAGGTCACCCACACCTCGCGGTACCCTGCCTCCGCCATCGCCCCCTCGTCCCGCACCGGCACGGGGAACACCCTGTTGTGTTGGCCGAATTCGGGGTCGGTGTTCTTCTCCCAGTCGAGCATCGACAGGATGTAGTCCAGATCGTGGTGATGCTCCGGCGGCACGTCCTTCACCAGCAGGTCCCACGGCACGGCGCGGCCCTCCACCATCGACTGGAACATGCCGAACACGTCCGAGTTCACCTGCGGTTCGTAAGTCACCAGCGAGCCCGGCGCGTGCAGCACGCCCGCGTCCACCTGCCACCCCGTGCCCGGCTCCAGCTTGTAGGCGCGCGACAGGTAGAGGATGCCGTTGTCGCCCTGGTTCCACCGCTCCAGGCACCGCCGCACATCGTCCTTCGTCGTGCCCGGTTCGAGCCCCATGAATGTGTAAGGGAAATTGTTGCCGTGGAAATTATATTGCGGCGGAAAATAATACGCCTCGGGCTTTCCTTTGCGGCCCACTTTTGCCGCATGCTCTTCCATTTGGTGCATATGGTGCGGAATCGGGCCGAGGTTGTCGAAGAACTTGCAGAGAATGTTGAAGCCGCCGTGCTCGCGCATCACATCGGCGCCGAGCAGCTCGTCGCCGATCTCCTCAATGGCCTCCTTCAGCAGCACGCGGCGGCCGGCGATGTCGATGTAGCTCAGCCCCTCGTCTTCGGGGGTGCCGGGGCCGTTGTCGGCGCGGGTCGTCGAAGAGAACCAGCGCTCGTCAATCCCTCCGCGGTGCGCGCCGAGCGCGTAGAGATCGTCGGGGTGCAGTTTCAATCTTCCGCCGGGCATCAGAAAAGAGCGCGGCACCCAGCAGGGGGCCATGCGCAGAACGCCTTCTCCGGCGGCGAGCGCTTCTCGAACCAGGGCAGCTTGGGACATCAATCAATCTCCTTGCCGCGCACTATATCGCATCACCCTGCGGAAAGCACGTGTCCCGAGTGGCGGCCCTTCAGGGCAGCGGGCGCCGGCGGATTTTTTCCTCAAGCCGTCATCGCCCGGACCGATGAGCGCAGATGAAGCCGGAGCGCAGGACTCGAAGCGGTCCCGGCTGGAAGGACTCCAGCCGAAGCCTCGGCCCAAAAGGAGAAGAAGATCGTGGCGTTTACGATTAACACCAACATCGCCTCCATGCAGGCGCAGGAGTACCTGCGCGTCACGCAGGAGTTTCAGACGAAAACCATCAGCCGGGTCACGTCGGGTTTGCGCATCGTCAGTTCGGGCGATGACGCCGCCGGCCTGGCCATTGCCAACGGGTTCCGCAGCGACCAGGCGGTGCTGACGCAGGGCATCCGCAATGCCAACGACGGCCTGGCGACGTTGCAGACCATCGACAGCGGCATCAACAACATCAGCAAGCTGCTGGACCGCGCCCGCACGCTGGCGACGCAGTCGGCCTCGGGCACGTTCAACGGCGACCGCGCGGTGCTCAACAGCGAGTTTCAGAGCGTGATCGAAGAGATCAACCGCCAGGCGCAGGCCATCGGCCTGAACCAGGGCGGCGATTTCGCCAAGAACCTCAGCGTGTTCATCGGCGGCGGCCGCGGCAGCACGAACTCCGAAGTCATCACCAACGGCAGCGTCGGCGTCGATCTGCGGCAATCCACCGTCGACGCCCGCAGCCTCGGCCTGAGCGGTTACTCGGCCTCGAGCGACACCACCACGTACAACATGAGCGTCTACGACGACGGCACCACCGGCGATCTCGAAAGCGCCATCGGCGGCGCGACGTCGATGACGTTCAATCTGTCGGGCGTAGGCTTTGACGATCAGACGGTCACCGTGAACCTGACGGGCGTGCAGGATCTGAAGGGCCTGGTCGAGGCCATTAACGCCGGCATCGCCAGCGCCGCCGGAGGCACCTCGCCCGGCGCCGTCGCCCTGCGCAACGCCAACATCACAGCCCAGATCAACGCCGACGGCAAGGGCTTCTCGCTCGTGTCGTCTTCCAGCGCCTTCGCCGTCGAAGCGGGCGCCGACCTCGCGGCCCGGCGCATGTTCGGCCTCAGCGCAGCGGCCAACGTGAAGGTGGCCGGCGGGCTGGAGGCGCGGTCTCAGTCTTTCACCGCTCTGTCCGGCGCCAACACGCAGATCGTCACGATCTCTGCCATCGGCTCGGACGGCTCGCTTCAGTCGGTCGATGTCACCCTGAACGCGACCAACGCCAGCTCCGCCGAAGCCGCCGCCGATGCCATCAACACCGCCCTGCTGGCCAGCAACAAGGACGGGCTGATGAAGATCGTGGCCGCCGAAGCCGGCAGCGGCACCGACCGCATCACCTTCGCCAGCACCTCCAATTTTAAACTCGTGGTGCAAGCCGGCACTGCGGCCGAGGGCCTCAATGGCGGCAGCGCCACGACCGTCGACTCCACCACCAACTCCACAGTGGAAACGACGCTCGACTCCAGCGGCGGCGCCAACCTCTCCGTTTCCACCCAGCAGGCCGCCGAGCGCGCCGTCAACGCTCTGGCCGAAGCCGTGAAGAAACTCGGCCAGGCTCAGGCCGTCGTCGGCAAGGGCCAGAACCAGTTCAACTTCGCCGTCAGCCTCGCCGCCACCCAGTTGACCAACCTCGCTGCCAGCGAGTCGCGCATCCGCGATGCCGACCTCGCCTTCGAAGCGGCCAACCTGACGAAGGCCCAGATCCTGACCCAGGCCGGCGTCGCCGCCCTGGCGCAGGCCAACGCCGCCCCGCAGGCCGTCCTCAGCCTGCTCCGCGGCTGATCGCTCCTCACTACCCCCTGAGGCCGATCCCCGAGGCCCGGCGGCGCCCCCGCGCCCCCGGGCCTCAAGTTTCTCAGTCCTTCCGCCGATCCTCCCCCTCAGAGGGTCACCCGATGACGCATCCCCACGACGTTCCTCCGCCCACGGCATCCCAGTCCCACCTCGCCGGACTTGAACTCCTTGATTCCGGCCACATCCAGGATGCCGTCCATTGGCTCCGCCACGCCGTGGAGCTCGACCCCGGAAACGCTGCCGCCTGGAACGACCTCGGCGTCATTCTGGAGGCCCTGGGCAATCCCCGCGACGCCATCTACTGCTACCGCCGCGCCCTGCGCGCCCGGCCGGGCATGGACGAACCCCGCCGCAACCTGCTCGCCCTGGCTCTCCAGGCTGCAGCCGCTCCTCCCACTCCCCCGCCCGCCCGCTCCCGCGCCGCCGTGGCCATCGCGCGCTGAGCCGTAACGCCGTCAAACCCTGGCCCGCTCCGTCCCGGTTGTTTGCACAGCAAGAAAGCTGCCCTTGGAGGCCGCGCCAGCGGCCGGAGCAAGCCGCCATGACCCTGCGGGACATCAGCAGGAATGAAATCCGGCGCGACCCGCCCCGCCTGCCCCATGGCTTCGAATCAAGAGCGCAAGCACTCTGTTGCGATCACTTGCGGGGTGATTTTCGCGGGAGCGCCCCCCCGCATGGCCAAAGCCGCGGCACCTATGACGAGACACGAAAAGCGTGTGGTTTTTCAGTCAACTGGATTGCACCACCGGCTGGTGGCAGGGGCGCCGAATTCGGATAGCCAGATCTGATTCAAAGCGCCCGGCAGCCCTCGGCCGCCCCCTCCATTAAAGACGCTAAATACAATCGCGTCATGGCGTTGGCGTCAAAGAAGGGTTGACACTGGGCTAGTTTCGGGTTACCCTTGGGTAACTCCCTTATGTAGAAAGAAGATACAACTTCTGAATAGTGGCAGTGAGGTTCCGGAATGACCTTTCAAATCGGTGAGAAGGTGGTGTACCCGAACCATGGGGTAGGCACGATCGAGAACATCAGTTCCCGAACCTTCGGCAATCAGACCGAGAAATTCTATCTCCTCCGGCTCTCCGCGAACAATATGACCGTCATGGTACCCTTTTCGCATGTCGAGCAGGTGGGACTGCGCAAGGTGACACGGAACGGCGACATTCAAAAAGTCCTGATCTATCTGGCCAACGGGCACGGCAGGACCTGCCAGGATTGGAAGGACCGTTTCAAGGAGAATTCCGCCAAAATGCAGAGCGGAAGTCTGCTCGAAATCGCCGAGGTTCTGAAGTCTCTCGTGGAAATTCAGTCACACAAACCGCTGTCTTTCCGCGAAAAGAAAATGCTCGAACGCGCCCGCCTCATGCTGGTATCGGAACTGGCCACCTCGCGTGGCATCTCCGAATCCGAGGCTGTGGAGTTGCTCTCCCGGTCTCTCGCCAAGGCGAGCCTGAGATTCCCCGAGCCGCTCTGAACGAAGTTCTCCGTCACGCCACGGCGTCAGCCTCGCGGCGTTTTGCTGACCCCCGCCGCCTTCTTGTGCATCCGAAACCGGAATCCGTCCCTGGCAGGATTCCTCTCTCCAGCCTGCCTCGCCAGCCGGCTGCGGGGAGGCTTCGGCCGACGAAAGCTATTTCAGAATCCACCCTCGCTCAGCGAATTGCCTTAGTACGACCCACCGCACAGGGCTACAAATTCGGTGAAATCCCGCATAGTATTCTTCCCCTCCCTGGCCGAAGATAACAGTGGAAGGATCTCACTCGCGGAATGCGGTGTCTTTATTGCGGGACCAGGCTGTCGCTTCTGCGCAGATTCGCGGACGGGGAGTTCTGTTCCGACGCACACCGCGAAGCTCACCAGCGGTTGCAGGACGAACTGGCCCTGACTCGTCTGGCCGATACCCGTTCCGGCAGGGCGGGCAGTCAGCCGAAGGCGCAGAAACGGGGCAGAGGAGGCGCGGCGGGTCTGCCGCCCCATGCGCCTTTGTTGCCCCAGGCGGCAGTCTGGATTGACTGCCGGCGAGTCGTGCCGCTGCCCGTCCAGCCGGCAGTCTTCTTGCCTGTCCACTTTCTCCCTGAATCGTCCCTCCGTGCGATCGTTCGAGGATTGCCCACGCCACCGCCCTCAATCTGGCAGGTGGCGGTGCCGCCGAAGCCTGCCAACGGGACACTACCGAACATTCTCCCTGTCCTGTCGGCGGAAGTGGATGCCCCCCAGCCTCTGAGCGGCGCCCCGCCCGCTCCCGCCGAGGATCCGGCAGCTCCTCCTCAGCCCCTGCTCCCATTGCCGGTCCAGCCGTACCTCCGGGAGGAATGGCCGCTGCTGGAAATCCGGCCGCTGCCTCGCCGCAAGCTGGTCGTCATCGTACCCAAGTCCGGCTTGGGCCCGCAGACCGGCCAAATCACCCCAGCCTCCTTTGTGGCATGGACGCCGGCGTTGCAGCCGGCCCGTGCCGCTGAAAACCGGCCCACCCATGGCGAGCCCGCCCGGCTCGCCACACCGCCCGTTGAGGTCTTCCCGGCGCCGCCGGCGTCTCTCGACCCGCCGGACTGGGTAAAGGCGACTGCCACGGCTGAAGCAGAGCCTCCGCACCGTCTCGATCATCCTTCCGATCCGCCCCTGCGCCTGGCGCTGTTCACGCTGGCTGCGCCGCCAGCCGTGCCGGCTGCCTTCGGGCCGTCAGCCGCTGTCTTCGGGCCGCTGCCAACGGAGGGTTGCACGGCTCTGCCTCGCTCTTCGGGCGCGGCAATGATCGTTGGAGCCGAGCCGCGGCTGCGGCCGCTGGCGCGGCTCAACGCCGCCCTTCCGCCGCCGGCCCGGCAGGTCCTGTATTGCGCAGCCCCGGCCCGCTGGTTCCTTGCGCCTGTGGAGGCGGAGCAGGAGATGCCCCGGCTCCACCGGGCGGCCAGCGCCTGCTGGCAGTCCTGGCCCGTGCTTGCCGGTCTGGCGCCCCTGGCCACGCCACCGGTCGGAGTTGCGGTTCCGCCGTGTGCTGTTCCCCTGCTGCCGGCTCCCATCGCCCCGAATGACGCCCTGGCTCCGGCCGTCTCGCGGCCGCTCCCGCTCAGGCAGCTGCGTCTCGCCCACCGGGTGCTGGCAGTCGAACCGGCCGCCGCGGCGGTATTCCCCCTGGCGCAGGCGGCGCCGCCCTCAGGGCCGGGCTGGGCGCTCTCCTGCGCTGCGCCCCCGCCGCTCCGGCTGGATCTTCAACCGCCCGATCCCCTTTGCCCGGCGCCTGCCGCACCCGATGAGGTCCAGGAGGCGGGTCTGCACGCGCTCGGCCGCGCCGTGGCCGCCTGCCACGAGAGCGACGCAGCGGATTCGGATCCCGTCCGGTTCCGAACCGGGCGGGAGCTTGCAGCAGAGGACAGCGCGCTCCCCGCAGCGCCCCCGGTTGCAGACAGAGAGCAGTTGGAACCCGCGCTCGAGCCGGCCCCCGGTGTGTGCGGCCGCCTGCCAGTGATGCCGGTCCGCCCATTGGATTCTCCTTGCCGGCCGGTTCTGGCATCCTCGGCCTCGGTCCGGTCCTGCTGGGCCACTCTTGACGATCTGAGCCCGGCTCACCCCAGCCTTCGGCTGGAACTTGACCATGCCGATGGCTCGGGCCCCAGGCGCCACGCGGGCCAGCGGCCCTCCAGAATCAGGCTGGCGCGGACCCGCGGAAAGAGCCGCTTTTGGGCCCATGCCCCCTCTGACCTGAAGTGGATCGCCGTCGCCCTGCCCCTGCTCCTGGTGGTCGTGGTCTACAGTTTTAGCGGCAACAAGCCGAACATTCCCGCAGGAGAAGCCGGGATGGCGGCCACAACCACAGCGCGCGCAGCCAGCGGAGCCGAACAGCCCTGGCTCAGGGTCAACGCCCTTCAGCGCATGATCATGCGCCGTGCCGGCGTGCGCCTGTTCGACGATTTCCGCGGCGGTCTCGGCTCCTGGCAGGGAAACAACGGCTGGGCCAAGACTTGGCGCTATGGCGACGCCACCTTCGTCCAGCCCGGAGATCTGGCTCTCCTCTCGCCCAGCCTGGGCTTCACCGATTACACGTTGACTTTCCTGGGCCAGATCGAACGCCGCAGCCTGAACTGGGTTTTCCGCGCAAAGGACCTGGACAACTATTACTCCATGCGCATCGCCGTCACCCGCAGCGGGCCGCTCCCGGAGGCTGTCCTTGTGCGCTCGGTCGTGATCAACGGCAGCCAACAGGAGGTGAAGAGCCTGCCGATTCCCTTCCCCGTTCAGCCGGACACTCTCTATCTCGTGCGGATGGAGGTGCGCGGCAACGATTTCACCACTTATGTCCAGAACCAGATCGTGGATCACTTCAGCGACAGCCGCCTGAAGTCGGGCGGCATCGGATTTTACAGCCCCCGCGGCGACCGGGCGCTGCTGCGGTGGGTGGAAATCTCCCACCAGTACGACTACCTTGGCAGGCTCTGCGCCCTGCTGTCCCCTTACGGCGTGCAGAATCTGCCCGCTGATTAGCTCCAAAGACGAGGTTAGATATGCGAGAAGACAATCGCCTGCTGGAGGATCTCAAGCCGGAAAAAGGCACCTCCCTGGCGCGCGCCGTCGCCCTTCATCTGGAAGGCAAAGGCCGCGAGGCGCTCCAGGAGCTGGACCGGGCGCTCGAGAGCGGCGATCCGCCGCGCGAGGTGTATGCCGCCCGCGGCCACATCCAGTTCGAGCTGGAGCTGTACGACGACGCCGTCAAGAGCTACGAGTCGCTGACAACCATCGACCCCAACGCCCAGTCGGCTTACTTCAACCTCGCGGTCTGCCAGGAAAAGCTCGGCCGCTGGGCCGAGGCTGCCGCCAACTTCGAGCGTGTCCTGCAACACGACCCGGCGCGCAATGACGCCCGCCTCGGCCTCGGCATCTCGCTGCTTCACCTGAAAAAGGCCGAGCACGCCCTGGAGTGCTTCCACCAGTGCCTCAAGGCCGACCCCGCCAGCGAGACCGCGCTCTTCGGCAAGGCCGTCGCCCTGGAACTGCTCACCCGCTTCGAGGAAGCCCTCGGCCTGTACCGCCAGATTCTCGCCTCCAACCCGAACGCCGAAGAGCCGATGTCGAACATGATCCACATCGGCATGCGCCGCGGCGACGAAGCCCTCGTCTCGGAAATCAGCGAGCGCCTGCTCGCACTCCGCCCGTTCTCCCAGACCGCTCTGGAGGGCCTCGCCTGGTGCGCGTTCCACCGCGAGGACTACGAGGCCGCCTCCCGCTATTGCACCAAACTCGTCGAACTGACTCCCGAGCACTTCGAGCGCCGCTACAACCTCGGCGTGGCGCTCCAGAAACTGGAGCGCTACGAGCAGGCCGAGAAATCCTACGAAGAGGCCGCCCGCCTACGGCCCGACCATGTGCAGACCTGGGCCAACCTCGGCATGGTCCGCCAACTGCTTGGCAACGCCCGTGGCGCGCGCGAGGCCTATGAAACGTCGCTCCGGCTGAACCCCGACCAGCCCGAAGTCACCGCCAACCTCGCCGGTCTGCTCGAAGCCCAGGGCCAGACAGAGGAGGCCGAAGCGTTCTACGCCCGCCTCACCTCAAAGCATCCGGAACTGGCCGACGCCCACTTCCGCCTCGGCTACCTCCGGCTGTGCCGCGGCGATGCCCTCGGCGCCATCGAGGCCTTCGAGCAGTGCCTCAGCGCCAAACCGGATTGGCTGGAGGCCCTCATCAACCTCGGCCTCGCTTACAAACAGACGGGCGAGTCCGACCGCGCCCAACAGTACCTTCAGCAGGCGATCGCTCTCAAGCCCGATTCTGTCGAGGCGCTCCGCGCCATGGCCGCGCTCGCCGTCGAACAGGGCGATGATCCCCGCGCCCTCGAACTCCAGGGCAAGCTCATCGACCTCGGGGAACGCTCGCCCGAACTGTTCTACAACACCGGCCTGCTGCTCCACCGCCGCGGCCAGCTCGACGACGCTGTCGCCCTCTACCGCGAGGCCATCGTCATGCGCCCGCAGTTCCCCGAAGCGCTTCTCAACCTCGGCCATGCCCTCAAGGCCCAGGGCCGCGCCGAGGAAGCCAAAAGCTATTGGCGCCAGGCCCTCGAAATCAAACCGGAACTCGCTGAAGGCTACTTCGGCGACTGAGAGCCGCCTGCGCGCCCGCGTCCCCCCGCGCCGCGCCGTCAGTCCGTCTTGAGCCGCCGCCACAGCAGGTGCAGCGCATTCTGCACCGCAAACCGCCGCACCCGCTCCCGTCCCGTGGGGAACCGGAACAGCCGCGCCGCAGCCTCCGCCGGCGTCGCCAGCCCGATCCACACCGTTCCCGGCTCAATGCCCGGCGTCGACGTCTCCGGCCCCGCCTCTCCCGTGATCGACAACGCGTAAGAAGCGCCCGTCCGGTCGCGCGCCGATTCCGCCATGGCCACGGCCACCGCCTCGCTCACCACTCCGTGCCGTTTCACCAGCGCTTCGTCCAGCCCCAGCAGCCGTGTCTTCATCGCCTCGCCGTACACGACAAAACCTCCGGCGAACCACCCGGACGCCCCCGGCACCTCAGTCAACCGCGCCGCCAGCAGTCCCGCCGTGCAACTCTCGGCTACGGCCACCGTCTCGCCCCGCCCGAGCAGCGCCCGGCCCACCACCGCCTCCAGCGGCGAGCCGTCCGTCGAGTACACGCTGTCTCCCAGCGCCGCCAGAATCTTCGCTCCCAGCTCCTCAGCCAGAGCTTCGGCCTCCTGCTCAGTCGCTCCCCGAGCGCGCAGGTGGATCTGCACATCGCCTTCGGCCGCCAGGATCGTCGTCACCGGGTTTGCATACGGCTTGTAGATCGGCGCGATCCGGTTGTCCAGATCCGATTCGCCCATGCCTGCTACCCGGAAAAACCGCGTACGGATGAAGGCCTGCGGCAGCCGCTCCCGCAGCAGCGGCAGGCATTGGTTCTCGAACATCGGCTGCAGTTCCCGCGGCGGTCCCGGCAACAACACCACCATCCCGCTCGGCAGATCCAGCCACTGCCCCGGCGCCGTGCCGTGGGGGTTGGGCAGCGGCATCGCACCCTCGATCAGAAACGCCTGCCGCCGGTTGTTCGGCGCCATCGTCCGCCCCAGCCGCCGGAACCGCTCTTCGATCCCCGCCAGGATCTCCTCGCTGAACAGCAGCCGCCTCTTCAGCGCCTGCGCCACCGCCTCGCGCGTCACATCATCTTCGGTCGGGCCCAGCCCCCCGGTGATCAGCAGCAGCGGCACGCGGTCCAGCGCCGAGGCAACCGCCTGCGCCAGCAGATTGCGCTCGTCGCCCACCACCGTCTTCCGGATCACTTCCACGCCGAGTCCGTTCAGTTGCGCCGTCAGCCACAACGAGTTGGTGTCGATCCGCGCGGGCGTCAGCAACTCGCTGCCTACGGCGATGATTTCCGCGTTCATGGCGCCCCGCCTCAGTACGGCCACCAGCCGCGGATGCCCACGGGCGCGCGGTACAGCGCACCGGTGGTCGTGATGTACAGATCCCCGGAAGGCGCAAAGGCCAGCCCCACGATGTTTGGCCCCGACAGGTAATGCGAGATCTCCGCCTTCGGGTTCAGCCGCAAAATCCCCTTCCGCCCCCGCCACGACCCCGCCACATAGAGATTGCCTGCTTCGTCGAACGCCAGCCCCTGCGGCCGTCCCAGCCCGCGGAAAAACGTCTCCACCTCGCCCGTCGGCGCCACCCGGTAAATGCAGTCGTAGCTCGACGTCGTTGGTCCCGTCACATACAGATGCCCGTCGGGGCCGAACGCCAGATGATAGGCCGCCACCGACGGCTCCAGCGTCGTGAAGACGTAAATCTGCCGGCTCCGGCTGATCTTGAAAATTGTGCCCGAGCGGTCCCCCACGAACAGGTTCCCCTCGGCGTCAAAAGCGAGCCCTGTCGCCACGCCCATGCCTTCCACGTACACCGTCATAATGGCCGCTTCCGACACCTGGTAGACGATCCCGTCGAAGCGCGAAGAGACGTGCAGCACGCCCTCGGGGTCGAACGCCAGCCCTGTCGCGTTCGTCAGCTCGGACAGAAACGGCGTCACTTCTCCGGCTGGGTCGATTTTGTAGACGCTCACCGGCGTCTTCTGCCCCCGCGAGCCGCTGAAGGTCGTGTAGACATTGCCCTCGCGGTCGATCGCCGGGTTGGCTACGGGGTGGAGGTTGTCGGCCACCAGCGTCGCCACCACCACCTCGGCTGCATCGCTGCCGGCGCTGCCGTTGCGAACCAGCACCTCGCCATACACCGCCTCTTGCGGCACGCGCGCGACGATGTAGTGGCCCGATGACACCGTCAGCGGCGCCGCGCAGCCGCCGATCGTCACCACCGGCCGCGGCGCCGTAGGAAAATTCCTGCCCCGGATCTGAATCTCGCCGCCCGCCATCGCCGCCGGCGGCGTCACCGATTCGATCACCGGCTTGTCTGTTGAGTTCCTCATGGAAGGCATCCCGTCTCCGGCTTCCTCTTACGATTGAAACATGTTTGCCGCCAGCATACGCCCCGCGCCGAGCGCCAGCGCTGCGTAGATCCCGGCCAGCACATCGTCGGCCATGATGCCCCACCCGCCGGGCAGCCTCTCCGCCGCCCGCACCGGCCACGGCTTGAGAATGTCGAACAGCCGGAACAGGACAAACGCCGCCGCGCCCTCCGTCCATGTGAACGCGCCCGCGCCGGCGAGCGCGACCCATTGCCCCACCACTTCATCGACTACAACCATTCCCGGATCTTCCACGCCCCGCCGCCGCGCCACCTCTCCCGCCGCCCACACGCCCGGCAGCAGCAACACCGCCGCCAGCGCCGCATGCCACCCCATCGCGAAGCCCAGCCACCGGTGCAACGCCCACGCCGCCGCCAGCGCGCCCAGCGAGCCCGCCGTGCCGGGTCCCAGCGGCCAGTACCCGCAGCCGAACCACGTCGCCAGCGCCAGCGCCGCCTTACCCTTCATCCGCTTTCTCGTGTCCTTCTTCCGCCGCCGGCGCCGGTTCGGCCGGAATCCGGTACTCTTCATCGGCCCATTTGCCCAGGTCAATCAGCCGGCAGCGCTCGCTGCAAAACGGCATCTCCGGCGCCCCGAACGGCACGTCTTTCCGGCAAATCGGACATTTCAATTTCAGCGTCATGGATGCGCGTGCGGCCTGCCTGCCGCGCCATGAATGATGCGGAACGGGCCCGGCGCCGCGGGCGGCGCGATGGCCGGCGCCTCGTCCGTCAGGTCTCCCACCAGATCATAATCGTGGGCCTTGCGGATCCGCATCCGCCGGAACTGGCCCGGCTGCGGCGCCTGCGGCCCGGGATCGGCCACGTAGCAGACTCCGTCGATATCGGGCGCCTGCGACTCCAGCCGCGCCTGCCATACCAGCGGGCTGTCGGCCGATGGCCCCTCGATGAGCACCGGCAATTCGCGCCCCACCAGTTCCCGGTTGCGCCGCCTGGAAATCTTTCTCTGCAATGCCATCAACCGCCGCCTGCGGTTGTAAATCGTCCGCCGGTCCACTTTTCCTTCCAGATGATAACTCTGGCTGGTTTCTTCGTCCGAGTAGCCGAATACACCGAGCCTTTCAAATTGAGCTGCTTCTACAAACTGGCACAATTCCTCGAAATCCTGCTCCGTTTCACCTGGAAATCCGACGATCATCGATGTCCGCACCGCCACGCCGGGAACCGCGCGCCGGATCTTTTCGAGCAGCCGCAGGAAAATCTCCCCCGATGCGCCCCGCTTCATGCGCTTCAGAATTTTCGCCGAAGCGTGCTGCAACGGCATATCGATGTACTTTACCAGCGCCTCGTGCGCCGCCAGCGTCTCCAGCAGCCGCGGGGTGATCCGGTTCGGATAGCAGTACAGGAAACGGATCCATTTCCCCCCGGGCGCCTCGATCTGCGCCAACTGTCCGAGCAGCGACGCCAGCCCGTCCTTCAGCCCCAGATCCTCGCCGTACGCCGTCGTGTCCTGCCCGATCAGGTTGAGCTCCCGCACCCCTTGCCCGAGCAGCGCCCGCGCCTCCGCCAGGACGCTTTCCGGACGCCGGCTGCGGAACCGCCCCCGGAACTGCGGAATCACGCAGAACGTGCAAGGGTGGTCGCAGCCCTCGTTGATTTTGAGATAGGCGTAGTGGCGCGGCGTCGCCAGCACCCGGGGCGTCAGGTCGTGGTAGAGATAAGGCGCCGCATCCGCGCCGCCGGATTCCAGCCCCTCGCAGACATCCGCGATCCGCTCGAGCTCGTTCGTGCCCACCACCGCGTCCACTTCCGGAATCTCCTGCCGGATGTGACCGCGGAAGCGTTCCACCAGGCAGCCCGCCACAATCAGCTTTTTCGCCCGCCCGTTTTTCTTGAAATCCGCCATTTCCAGAATGGCGTCCACCGACTCCTGCTTCGCCGGGTCGATAAACGAACACGTGTTGACGACGATCGCGTCCGCTTCCGCCGGATCCGCCGTCAGCGTGTGCCCCCGCGCCGCGAGCGTCCCCATCATCACTTCCGTGTCCACCAGGTTCTTGGGGCAGCCCAGGCTGACGAAACCGATTTTCAGCTTGTTTTCCTTAGAATTCAACGGGATTTTCTCTCCAGCCGGCCGGCCGCCGGTTACAGATCTTCGGGGAAGACCGCGTAATTTGGCGGCGGGGGGAACAGCGTTTTCAGCGCGAGCAGCCGCTTCCTCAGCCAGTTCGAGGGGATCTGCCGCGGCCCCGGCTCCACGTCGATATCGCAGCAGATGCCGTGCAGATACAGCGTCAGCGTGTCGATGAAGCTCTGCCGGATGTATTGCTGGAGCCGTACCGTCGGCCGGCTGAAATTGCGGTCCCGCCGCGTCAGCTCGTTCTTCAGCCGCCACGCCCGTTCATCCACTTCCCCGTGCACGCCCGCCTTCATCTCCGCCTCCAGCAACGCCGCGTATTCCTCAGGCGCGCCTCCGGGCAGCGAGGCTGCCGTCAATTCAGCGATCGCGCGGTAAAAGCGGTAGTGATGATCGGCGACATCGGCGCCTTTCACGGCGAACGCCAGCACCGCTCCGTCGCGCGCCATCGTCGTGCTCGACTGCACCTGCTCGCGGCTGTCCGGCGGCTCGGTGGAAATGAAGGTCTCTTCGCCCTCGCGCCGCCGGTGCGCCCGCGCCCTGCACAGATACGGCACCAGCAAAATCCGCATCTCCGGCAGCAGCGCCGCAATCGCCGGCGGCAGCGCCGCCACCGGCTCTTCCAGCAGTTCCCGCCGGTCTTCCTCGCTCAGCGGCACCGCCGCCGCAAAATACTGGATCCGGTTTCCCAGCGGCACCATTTCGTTGCGGAAATGGTCGGCGAATTGCGCAACCTGGAGGCGGGAAGGAAGGGTGGGCAAAGACATCAATGTCTGTGTTTTCAGCATACCAGAGCCGCGCGCCGCCCATCGCCGCGCCGGCACGCCGTGGCAGACTGGTATCTGGCGTGAAGATCCTGGTTTCGGCGGGCGAGCCATCCGGAGACCGCTATGCCGCCGGCGTCGTGCGCGCGCTGGCGCGCCTTCTTCCCGGTGCGGACTTCTTCGGCTGCCCGGGCGACGAAATGCGGGCCGCCGGCGTGCGGGCCGTGGCCGATCCCTCCGCCCTTTCCGTCGTCGGCCTTGTCGAGGTCATCAGCCACCTGCCCGCCATCTGGCGCGAGTATCGCCGCCTCGCCGCCGCCGCGCGCCTCGAACGCCCCGCCGCCGCCCTGCTCACCGACAGCGCCGCCTTTCATCTGCGCGTCGCCGCGAGCCTGCGCCGCCTCGGCATCCCCGTCTTCCACCTCGTGGCGCCGCAGGCCTGGGCCTGGCGCGAAGGCCGCGTCCGCCAACTCCGCCGAAACGTGACCGAACTTCACTGCATCTTCCCTTTGGAGGAGGATTTTTTCCGCTCCCGCGGCGTCAACGCGCACTACATCGGCCACCCGTTGGCGCGCGTGGTCCGGCCGTCGCTTGCGCGGAGCGAGTTCTTCTCCCGCCACCGGATTCCGGCCGGCCGGCCGCTGGTGACTCTCTGCCCGGGCAGCCGCCGCGGCGAAGTCGCCCGCCACCTGCCCGTGCTGCGCGAGGCCGTCGAGCGCATCTCCGCGGCCCGCGCCTGCACGTTTCTGCTGGCCGCTCCGGCGGGCAGCGCGGAGAGGTTCGGACAAGCTTTCTTTGAACCCCTTTGTGGGGCGGGCGCAGTCCGATACTGTGAGGGAGAAACCTGGGACGCCATGGCACACGCCGATCTGACGCTGGCCGCCAGCGGCACGGTCACCACCGAGGCCGCCCTGCTCGGTTCGCCCATGATCATCTTCTACCGCGTCCACCCGCTCACCTGGCGGATTGGCCGGCCCCTCGTCCGCGTCCCGTTTTTCTCCATCGTCAACCTGGCTGCCGGCCGCGAAGTGGCGCCGGAACTCATCCAGAACGATTGCACCGGAGAGCGGCTCGCCTCGGAAGCTCTCCGCCTGCTGGCCGGCGACGAGCAACGCCTCCAGATGCGCAAGGCGCTCGACGGCGTGCGCCGCGCGCTGGCCACGAACCGCGATCCCTATGAAGTCTCCGCGGCGCGCATCGCCGCGTTCCTGAATCGTGAGGTTTCCGCATGACAGGCCGTACTTTGCCCTTTTCTGTGGTCCTGGCGTCGGCCTTGGTTCTTGCCGCCGCCGCCCAGCCGCGCCGCGGCGCCATCGATGTCGACAGCTACCGCATCGAGCTCATCGTCGAACCCGCCCAGCAGACCCTCAGCCAGCGCACCGCCGTCACCTTCACGCCCACGGAAGACCGCGTCCAGGCCGCCGCCTTTGAGCTGCACAACTCGCTCAACGTCATCTCCGCCGCCGGCCCCGGCGGCGAGGCTCTCCAGACCAACCGCCGTTTCAACGAGCACACCGTGGAGATCTACTTCCCGCAGCCCCTCGAACGCGGCAAGCCCGTCACGGTCACGTTTCAGATCAGCGGCCGTCTCGGCGGCGAGGAAGAGTCTCCCGTGTACGGCATCACTTTCGCCGCCATCAAATCCGATCACGCCTGGCTGCTCTATCCGGGCCGCTGGTTCCCGGTGAGCGGCTACACCACCGACCGTTATCAGATGGAGTTGATCGTCCGCGCCCCCGCCGGCTTCAGGGCCGTCTCCAGCGGCATTGCGCTGCCCGCCGACGGCGGCCAGGCGGCCGTGTTCCGCTCCACCTCGCCGGGTTTCTACGGCAGTCTCGCGCTTGTCCAGGGAGAGCCGCGCCGCGTCCAGTCCGAGGGCAGCACCAGTGAAATCTGGTTCCGCGGCGCCAACGCCGCCCAGGCTCAGGCCTGGGGCGAGGAGACCGGCAAAGTGATGGCGTTTCTCTCCGACACGCTCGGCGTGCCGCCGTTCCGCAATCTGTCGATCGTGGAAACCGGCGAGGGCGCGCCGAACGGTTACTCCGCTCCCGGGTTGCTGTTCATCTCCTCCTCGGCCGCCTCGGGCAAGCCGAACCAGCGGCTGCTGGCCAACCAGATCGCCCGGCAGTGGTATGGCGGGCTCTTCTCGCCCTCCAACCGCAACCATATCTGGATCACCAACGGCATGGCGCGGTATGCCGAAATTCTCTATCTCGAGCACGTCAACGGCGCCCAGGCCATCGAGCCCGAAATCCGCGATCTGTACGTCGACGCGCTCACCGTGACCGACGCCCCTGTGCGCCAGGCGGCACGCTTCGAAGATTACAGCCCCGAGTTCTTCGCCGTCACCGGCAGCAAAGGCGCCACTGTCTATCACATGCTCCGCTGGGTCGTCGGCGAGGAGGCGTTCCGCAAGTTTCTCAAAGCCGCCACGGACCGCTTCGCCAACCAATCCATCGCGACCGACGATGTCCGCAAGCTCGCCGAAGAGGTCAGCGGAGAGAACCTCCAGGGCTTTTTCATCCAGTGGCTTGAATCCACCGACGCGCCCGAATTCAGCCTCAAGTACACGATCTACCGCACGCAAAAGGGCTTCCGCGTCATGGGCACGATCGCCCAGGACCTCGACACCTTCCGCATGCCGGTCGAACTCCGCATCGACACGGAAGGCAACCCCGAATTCACGCGCGTCATCGTCGTCGGCCCCTCCACCGATTTCTCCGTCGAGACCTTCGGCAAGCCGAAGAAGGTCGTCATCGATCCCAACGGGCGCGTGCTGCGCTTCAGCCGCGAGATGCGCGTGGCGGTCGCAATCCGCCGCGGCGAGCAGTTCGCCGAAATCGGCCAATACAACGATGCGCTGAAGGAGTACCAGAAGGCTCTTGAGGTCAACTCCATCAGCTCGCTGGCCCACTACCGCGTGGGCGAGGTCTTCTTCCTGATGGGCAACTACCAGAGCGCCGCCAACTCCTTCCGCGAAGCCCTGAACGGCGACCAGGAGCCCGCCTGGACCGTCGTCTGGAGCCACATCAATCTCGGAAAGATCTTCGACATCACCCAGCAGCGCGAGCGCGCCCGCAACGAATACCAGCAGGCCCTCCGCACCAAGGACAACACTCAGGGCGCCCTGGAAGAAGCCGCAAAGTACCTCCAGGAGCCCTACCAGCGGAAGGACCAGTAGGAGACGCGAGAACGGTCATCCACGCCGCCTCGGGCGCCGCGAGCCGAGTCGAACGCGGTGACGTCCGGAAAGGATCCGCGGCTGAAGCCACCCGCAGGCCCGCGGGAAGGAGCGGCCCCGCGGCGCTGACCCTGCGTGGGCCGCTTGTTGCGGGCGCTGCGCACCCGCCACGCGCGGTTCTGTCACCGCAGCCCGGACGCCGGCGCGGGTACTCTCACTCGGCGACGGAGGCTTTGACGATGCCGTCGAGCAAAGGGAAATTCGCCTCCAGGTACCGGTTGCCCTGCGCGCGGATCTGCCCCTGGTGCGGCTGCTCTCCGTAGCCGGCATAAATGGAGTCCACCACGTCCATGCCTTCCACCACTTCGGCGAACGGCGCAAACCCCTGCCGGTCGAGGAAGGTGTTGTCGCCGAGGTTGATAAAGAGCTGCGTGGTGCGCGTGTTGGGCCCGGCGGTGGCGAAGGTGAGCCGACCGCGGCGGTTCGATTCCTTCACCGGGTCATCCGGGATCGGGCTCGACCCGAGCTTCGCCGTCACCGCCGGATCCGCCGCCAGTCCGAACTGCACGACAAAGTTGGGAACCACGCGGAAAAACCTGGCTCCATCGTAGAAGCCCGCCTCCACGAGCGATCGGAACTGCGCGGCGCCCAGAGGCGCCCACTCGGGATTCACCTGGGCGACAAAATCGCCCTTGCTTGTTTCAAACTTGACGCGGAAGGCTTGTGACATGGGTGACTCCATTGTCGCAGGTTCCCGCCGGCCGCGCGAGGAACGGATAAGGAGCCGCGGGCGGCGCCCGCGCAATGTCTCCTCGCTGCTTTCGGGCATCGTGATCAAGACCGGCATCTACGGCATCGCGCGCGTCTGCTTCGACTTTTACGGCGCCCTGCCTCCATGGGCTGGCATGGTGGTGCTCGCCGCCGGGGTCATCTCATGCCTGCTCGGCGTGCTTTACGCTCTGATGGAACACGACCTGAAGCGGCTGCTCGCCTTCCACAGCATTGAAAACATCGGCATCATCCTGATGGGTTTCGGCGGCGGCCTGCTGCTGCGCTCCTATGGCCATCCGAAGCTGGCCGCACTGGCCCTGACCGCCGGACTCTTCCATACGCTGAACCACGCGCTGTTCAAAGGGCTGCTTTTCCTGGGCGCGGGCGCGGTGGTGCATGAGACGGGCACGCGGAACATGGAAGAGATGGGCGGCCTGATCCGCCGGATGCCACGCACTGCGCTCTACTTCCTCATCGGTGCTGTCGCCATCTCGGGGCTGCCGCCTCTGAACGGGTTCGTCAGCGAGTGGCTGACCTACCAGGCTCTGCTGGCCGGCTTTGGAACTACGGCCGAGGTGACGCGGGTGGCTTTTCCCGCCGCGGGCGCCATGCTGGCGCTGACAGCGGCGCTGGCGGCGGCGTGCTTCGTCAAAGCCTACGGCATCACCTTCCTGGCGCTGCCGCGCTCCGAGCACGCCCGGAAGGCGGCCGAGTGCGCGCCCTCGATGCGCACGGGCATGGCCTGGCTGGCGCTGGCCTGCATCCTGCTGGGGCTGGGCGCCCCGTGGTTCCTGCAAGGTTTCGACGGCGTCACGATGCAGTTCCTGAAGACGCGGGTTTCGCTGGCCGCGGTTTCGCTCCCCACAGCGGCCATTCAGGCGCCGCCGCCGCGCACGGGAGCGGCATCGCCGCTGGCGCTGGGCCTGTTGCTGGCAGCGTTTGGGCTGACGCCGTGGGTGCTCTGGATGCTGCGCCGCCGGCGCGTCAACACGGTTGTGGGACCCGTGTGGGACTGCGGACTCCCCGCGGTGAGCGCGTCCAACGAATACACGGCCATGGCCTTCTCCAAGTCGATCCGCATGATCTTCAGCGTGGTCTTCCGCCCCAGGCGGGAGATTCAGCCGAAGTTCGAGGCTTCTCCGTACTTCCCCAGCGAGATCCGGTTTGAGTCGGAGATCCGCCCCGCGCCCGGCGCCTCGCTCCACACGGCGGCGCAGGAGTTTCTGTTGCGCCTGGCGCTCCGGACCCGGCAGATCCAGGCGGGCAGCATCCACGCCTATCTGGCATACATCTTCGTGACGCTCATGCTGCTGCTGCTGTTCGGGGTGAGATCATGACCAGTTCCGCGCTCAACGCCGCGCTCCAGGCGCTGCTGCTTCTGCTGCTGAGCCCGCTGGTGTCGGGGCTGATCCGGACCGCCAAGGCGCGGCTGCAAACCCGCCGCGGCCCCTCGCCCCTGCAACCGTACCGCGATCTGGCCAGGCTGCTGCGCAAAGGCATGGTGACCCCGGAAACCGCATCACCGGTGTTTGCCGCCGCGCCATTCGTTCTGTTTTCGACGACGCTGCTGGCGGGGCTGCTGGCGCCCACGGTGTTCGCCGCCGCGCCGCTGAGCCAGTTCGGGGGCGTGCTCTCGCTCGTGTACCTGCTCGGACTGGGCCGCTTCTTTCTGGCGCTGGCTGCGCTGGACACGGGCACTTCTTTCGGCGGCATGGGTTCGAGCCGCGAGATGACGATCGCGGCGCTGGCCGAGCCCGCGCTGATGCTGGCTCTCTTCACAGTCGCGCTGACGGCCGGCTCGACTGCCCTTCCAGGATGGCGCAGGCGGCCATCGGACAGAGCTGGCGTTTTCTGGCGCCCTCGCAGATGCTCGCGTTCGCGGCCCTGTTCATCGTGCTGCTGGCCGAGACCGGCCGCATCCCGGTGGACAATCCCGCCACACACCTCGAGCTCACCATGATCCACGAGGCGATGATCCTGGAATACTCCGGCCCGTGGCTGGCTCTCATCGAATGGAGCGCGTCGATGAAGCAACTGGTGCTGCTGACGCTGCTTGCCAAACTCTTCTTTCCCTTCACGCTGGCTTCGGCGCCCGGCGCGCCGGCGGTTCTTTCCGCCGCCGCTCTCTATCTCTTGAAAGTGCTTCTGCTGGCTGCCGCCGTGGTGCTGGTCGAGACGACCAATGCCAAGATGCGCCTGTTCCGCGTGCCGGAGCTGCTGTCGGTGGCGTTCGTGCTGGGCGCGCTGGCGCTGATTTCCACGTTTCTGTTTGGAGGCCGCTAGGAAGACCCCCATGCCACTGCTATCCGATCCGATGTTCGGACAGACCATGATCACCCTGATGACGGCCATCGTGCTCGTGCTTCAGATCACGCTGGTCGCCCAGAAATCGCTGGTTTCGAGCATCTACGTCTTCGCCCTGCAATCGTTTTTGCTGGCCGCCATCGCGGGCACGATCGCCTGGTTCACCGGCGCCGGCCACATCTATCTGGCGGCCGCGCTCACATTCCTGCTGAAGTCCCTGTTGCTGCCGGCCATTCTGCTGCGGCTGGTGGAGCAGATCCGGATCGAGCACGAGATGAAACCGCTGCTGAACGTGCCCGTCTCCGTGGTGATCTCCGGCATGCTCACGCTGCTGGCCTATGTGGTGGCCGAGCCGCTCCAGCACGGGATGAGCTACGGCAGCCCTTCGTCGCTGGGCCACAATACGCTGCCCGTGGCGGTGGCGCTGTTCCTGATCGGATTCTTCCTGATGGCGAACCGCCGGAAGGCGCTGTCGCAGGTGCTGGCGCTGCTGTCGCTGGAGAACGGGCTCTTTCTGGCCGCGATCTCGCTCACTTATGGCATGCCCCTGATTGTGGAGCTCGGCGTGTTCTTCGACGTGCTGGTAGCGGTTCTCGTGCTGACCATCCTGGCGGGCCGGATTCGCGAGGCGTTCGATTCGATGGATGTGACCCGGCTGAGCCGGCTGCGGGGTTGAAAGGGAACCGATGGCTCTCGCCTGGATTCTCGCGGTTCCACTGGCCGGCGCGGCTGCGACGTTCGCCGGGCGGCGGCGCGCCTGGATTGAGCTGATCTACTGCGGCGGCGCAGGCGCCGTGCTGGTTGCGTCCGTATTTCTGGCGGCGGCGGTGATCACCGGCGGCCCGGTGAGTTTCCTGAACGGATTCCTGTACGCGGACGCCCTCTCGGCGCTGGTAACGCTGCTGACAGCGGTGGTGTGGGCTGTCTCGGCTCCTTACACCGTGGGCTACCTGCGCGGACCGCAGCCGGCTGCTTCGCCCGCCCATCTCAGCCTGCGGGATCTCCGGCTCTATTTCACGCTCTCGCATCTATTCGCGTTCACGCTGCTGGCCGTTTCGCTCACCGGCAATCTCGGAATCATGTGGGTGGCGCTGGAAGGCGCGACGCTGGCGTCCGTGTTTCTGGTGGCGTTTGGCGGAAAGCCCACCTCGCTGGAGGCCGCCTGGAAGTACGCCATCCTGGGCGGCGTCGGCCTGTCGATGGCGCTGTTCGGGACGGTTCTGACTCACTATGCGGCTTTTGAAGGCACAGGGATGGAGACTTGGGAGGCGCTGAACTGGCCGTTCCTGTTCGCCGCCGCGCCCAGCTTCAACCCGCTGGTGATGCGGCTGGCTTT
The DNA here is from genome assembly GCA_937920635.1 of uncultured Bryobacteraceae bacterium. Lineage (GTDB taxonomy): Bacteria > Acidobacteriota > Terriglobia > Bryobacterales > Bryobacteraceae > JANWVO01. The sequence goes on along the minus strand of CAKZUE010000006.1, from coordinate 133,863 downwards.
CATCCTGATCCTGCTCGGCTATGGCACCAAGGCGGGGCTGGCCCCGATGCACACCTGGAAGCCCGACGCTTACAGCGAAGCGCCTGAGCCCGCGGCGGCGCTGATGGCGACGGCGATGCTGAACTGCGCGCTGTACGGCCTGGGCCGCCTCTTCCTGCTGTCGGCGCGCGCCACAGGACCGGCCATGCCGTCGAAGCTGCTGGTGCTGTTCGGCCTCCTCTCGATCGCCGTCGCCACGCAGTTCATTCTTGTGCAGAAGTCCTACCGGAGACTGCTCGCCTATTCCTCCATTGACCACTGCGGCATCATCACGCTCAGCCTCGGCTTCGGCGGCCCGCTGGGCTCGCTCGGCGCGGTCCTGCACATGGCCTTTCACACGCTGGCCAAGCCGCTGCTGTTCTTTTCCGCCGGCAACGCGCAGCAGCACACGGGCGGCGATTCGCTCAGAAACACGGCCGGCGGACTGATTCATGTTCTCCCGGTCAGCGGCGCGGCTCTGTTCGCCGTCGTGCTCGCCGTCACGGGCACGCCGCCGTTTCCGCTGTTCCTGAGCGAGTTCACGGTGCTGCGGGCCGGTTTCGCCCAGGGGCACAGTTGGGCGTCGATCCTCGCCGTGATCCTGCTGGTGCTCATTTTCTCGGGCATGTTCGCGCACGCGGCCCGGCTGCTGCTGGGTCCGGCGCCCGATCTTCCCCCAGGGGACCGCAACCGTTGGACCGTGTATCCGCTTGGCGTGCTGGCCGTGCTGCTGCTGGCGCTGGCGTTCTGGATGCCCTCCGCGCTTTCATCTCTGCTGACGCAGGCCGCCCAGCCTGCTGGAGGTGAGATCATGAGCCGGCCCGGATCCGCCGCATTCGATGGGTTGATGGCGGAGGTGCGCGCGCTGGCTGCCGCCCCCTGCGAGAAGACGCCTGCGGAAGTCCGCGTATTCCTGGAAAAGCCTCCGGCAGGCAGGAACTTGCCGGGGCGCTGCTGGAGAGGGGCTGCCGTTTCGCTTCCGTCTTTGCCGAAGACCGCCGCGCAGCCGAAGGCGCCTGCTATCTCTACGACGTGGTCGAACACCCGGACGACCAGCGATATCTCGTCATCCGCTACCGGGTGGCGCCGGATCAGCCGCAGTTCCCCTCCATCTCCGTGCAGACTCCGGCCGCCAACTGGATGGAGCGCGAGGTCCAGGACTGGTTTGGCATCGAGGCCGAAGGCCACCCCAACCCGCGCCGCGTGGCGCTTCACGACCACTGGCCCGATGTACACCCGCTGCGCAAGGACTTCCCCATCGACACGTTGTTGCCTCCGCTCGAAGGCGACCCGCACGTCTTCCGCCAGACGATCGGCGAAGGAGTCCTTTACGTCCCGGTGAAGCCCGTGCACGCCGGCATCATCGAACCGGGCCACTTCCATTTCGCCGTGGCGGGCGAGCCCGTCATTTACCTCCAGCTACGCCTGTTTTACACACATAAAGGCGTCGAAAAACGCTTTGAAACCGTGCCTTTGAACCATGGCATTTTTCTTGCAGAGAGCGTTTCCGGAGACACAAGTTTCGGCCACGGTCTCGCGTATTGCCTGGCTCTGGAGCGCGCGGCCGGCGTGGAAGCTGCGGCGCATGCGCGCCTCGCGCGGGTCATCCTGCTCGAACTGGAACGCATCTACAACCACACCGCCGACATCGGCGCCATCGCCACGGACGTAGGCTTCGTCATCGCCAACTCCCATGCCACGCGGCTCCGGGAGCAGATGCTGCGCCTGAACGAAGAACTGACCGGAAGCCGGCTGCTGCGGGGGCTCCTCCAGCCCGGCGGCCTGCGCCGTCCGATCGAGGCGCAGCGTCTGGCGCCGGTCCTCGAAAAGCTGGATTCCTTCGGGCGCGAGTTCCGCGGCCTTCTGGATCTGATCGAAAATTCGGACTCCACCAGGGACAGGCTGGAAACGACGGGCACGCTGCCGCCAGCCAAGGCGCGCGACCTTGGCATCGCCGGCGTGGCGGGGCGCGCTTCCGGCCAGCATCTGGATGTGCGCAGGGACCATCCGTTCGACGGGTACCGGCAGTTCCAGCCGCGCGTTCCCGTCTTCTCCGAGGGCGACGTCCTGCACCGGATGCGGGTCCGCGCGGAGGAGGTTCTGGATTCACTGGCATTGATACGGGCCGCGGCCGCGGAACTGCCGGAAGGCCCGGCCGAGTCGCCGTTGCCGGAGATCGCTCCCGGCACGACTGCGCTTTCCGCCGTCGAGGGCTGGCGCGGCGAGATTCTGCACTGGATCCGGATGGGCGAGAACGGACGCCTCGACCGCTGCCGGATCAAGGATCCGTCGCTCAATAATTGGCCTGCCCTGGTGGAGGCAATTCAGGGAAATATCATCCCGGATTTCCCGGTCATCAACAAGAGTTTCAACCTCTCATATTCGGGCACGGACCGGTGATTTATGCTGAACATACTCTGTAAGTCTCTGGGCACGGGGCTCGTCACCATCGGCGATCCGATCGGCTCGTTCAATCCTCCGCCGGCCTGGCGCGGCACGCCCCGTTTCGATTTCGCCTCCTGGCGCGACGCCTGTCCGGCCGCTGCCGCCTGCCCTATCGGAGCCGTCGCCGTGCTCGACTCGGGCGCGTCCCGGCAGGTGAAGGTCGATTACGGCCTCTGCATCTTCTGCGGAGAATGCGCGGAGGCGTGTCCCGAGCCGGCGGTGCGCATGGAGCGCGAACTCGAACCGCCCGCGCTGTGCAGGCAGGATCTGATCCTCTCCGCGAAATACGAAATCGATTCCGAAGGCATGCAGACGCGGCTGGCGGAAGGCCCCGTGCGCGCCGCATCCCCCGGCTCCGTCGAGCGCACCGGAGCGGCTGTCCGTCATGCCGTGCACAAAATTCTGGGCCGCAGCCTGGCCATCCGCGAAGTCGACGCCGGCTCCTGCAACGGCTGCGAGGTGGAGATTCATGCGCTCAACAATCCGCTCTATGATCTGGAGCGGTACGGCATCCATTTCGTCGCCTCGCCACGGCACGCCGACATGCTGCTGGTGACCGGACCGGTGACACGCAACCTGGAACTGGCGCTGCTGAAGACCTGGCGCGCGACGCCTGATCCGAAGGTCGTGGTGGCAGTGGGCGCCTGCGGCATCAGCGGCGGCATCTTCGGCCGGAACTACGCGGTGCGCGGCGCCGTGGACGAGGTCGTTCCGGTGGATGTGTACGTGCCGGGCTGCCCGCCCCGCCCGGAAAGCCTGCTCTATGGAATCCCGCTGGCGGTGGGACGGCTGGCGCCCGGGCGGGAAGCGCTCCGGCCAGCCGGGGAGCGGGAGAAGTGAGGAAAGCGGAAGTGGCGGACACACTGCGGAAATTCAAGGCTGAAATTCTCCAGGCGCTCGGCCACCCGACCCGCATCGCCATCGTCGAAGAGTTGCAGCATGGCGAGCTCTCCGCCGGACAGATCATCGAGCGCCTGGGCATCGAGCAGGCCAACGCCAGCCAGCATCTGGCCGTGCTGCGCGCGCGCCGCGTGGTGGTCAGCCGCAAGGAAGGCAATCAGGTTTTCTATTCGCTGCGCCATCCTTCCTTCGCGGAAGTGCTGGTGCTGCTGCGGCAGGCATGCCCCGGCATTCTCGGCGAATCGCAGCAACTGCTGCGGGAGATCCGGCAGGAAGAGGTTCGCGAGGCGGGACAGCGCCGGGCGCGCTCCTGAGCGCTTTATCCGGCAGCCTGAGGCGCAGCCTGCGGCGGCGGCACGCGCAGCGGAGCGGGGCAGCAGAGCTGGTGGCAAGGCTCGGCCCACGCCGCGTCCCGGCGGCGTTCTTCCACCAGCTCCAGAATCATCCGAATGAAGCGCGGGTGCGTGCCGGCCGTGCCGGCACGGAACATTTTCAACCCGATCTGTTCCGAGCGCCGCGCCGCTTCCTCGTCCAGATCGTAGAGCACCTCCATGTGGTCGCTGATGAAGCCGATGGGCGCGACCACCACGCTTTCCGCTCCGCCGGCCCGGACCTCATCGAGCGCCTCCAGGATGTCCGGCCCAAGCCACGGCTGATGCGGCGGGCCGCTGCGGCTCTGATAGACCAGGCGGTATTCTTGCACGCCCGCCGCCCCGGCCACCAGACGCGCGGTCTCTTCGAGCTGCTCCACATAGCGGGAGGTGCGCGCCATTTCCAGCGGTATCGAGTGCGCCGTGAAGAGCACGGGCGCGGGACCGGAGACCGCAAGCTGCTCCCGGAGCCGCTCCGCGTTCACTTCGACAAAGCCGGGATGGTTGTGGAAGTGCCGGATCTTGTCGCACCGCGGGGCGAGCGGACCGGCGGCGGCGCGCGCCCGCTCGATGTCATCGAGATACTGCCGGCAGGCGGAATACGAGCTGTAAGCGGAGGTGACAAACACCAGCGCCCGCTCCACGCCGTCGTTCATCATCTGCCGCATCGTGTCTTCGATGAACGGATGCCAGTTGCGGTTGCCCCAGTAAATGGGCATGTCGAGGTGCGGGCGCAGAGCTTCGATCAGGGCGCGGCACTGATCGTTGATCGGGCTGCGCCCGCCGAAGTGGTAGTAATGCCCGGCGACCTCTTCAAGGCGCGCGCGCGGGATATTTCGCCCTTGTGTCACGCGTTCGAGAAAGGGCATCACATCTTCGGGCTTCTCCGGCCCGCCAAAACTCAGCAGCAGAAAAGCGTCGTAGTGCGGCATGGGCTACACACTAGGATGCACGCTCACGGCGCGGCGGCGCAGGCCTATGAGAGAATTCAGAGAAACGATGCACAGAAGAGATCTCCTGCGCGGGGCGCCGCTGCTGCTGCTGGGCCGGCGGGGGCGGGCCTCCGCGCTGGCTGGATATGAAGAAGCGGCGCGGCGGATCCTCGACGCGGCGCTGGCGGACGAAGGCGGCTGGGCGAAGCTCGCTTATTTCTGCGACCGGATCGGACCGCGGCTGTCGGGCTCGAAGGGTCTGGAACGCGCCATTGCATGGGCCGCGGGCGAAATGCGCCGCGAAGGTCTGGAGAACGTCGTCACGCCCGCCGTCCAGGTGCCCGTGTGGGTGCGCGGAGAGGAATCGGCGTGGTTGCTCGAGCCGCGCGAGGCGCGGCTGGCCATGCTGGGCCTCGGCGGCAGCGTGGGCACGCCGCCGGAGGGCATCACGGCGGAGGCGGTGTGCGTGGAGAGTTTCGAGCAGCTCGAGAAACTCGGCGCGGAGGCGGTGCGCGGCAAGGTGGCCGTCTACAACCAGCCGTGGCGCGGTTACCGCGAAACAGTGGCCTACCGCAGCCAGGGCGCTTCGCGCGCCGCGCGGCTGGGCGCGCGCGCCGTGCTGCTGCGCAGCGTCACACCGGCGGGGCTGCGCACGCCGCATACCGGCTCGTTGAACTACGCCGCCGATGCGCCGAAGATCCCCGCCGCGGCAATCAGCATCGAAGACGCCATGATGCTGGAGCGGCTGCACAGGCAGGGCGTGCGCGTGGTGGTAAAGCTCCAGATGGCGGCGCGCACGCTGGAAGACGTGGCGTCGGCGAACGTGATCGGCGAGATCCGCGGGCGCGAGCATCCGGAAGAGATCGTGGTAATGGGCGGGCACATCGACTCCTGGGACGTCGGCCAGGGCGCGCACGACGACGCCAGCGGTTGCGCGGCGACATGGCAGGCGGTGCAGCTGGTGAAGTCCCTGGGATTGCGGCCGCGGCGCACGCTGCGCGTCTGCCTGTGGACGAACGAAGAGAACGGGCTGCGCGGCGGGCGCGCCTACCGCGAATGGGCCGGCGATTCCGTCCGCCGCCACGTGGCGGCCATCGAGATGGACGGCGGCGCGGAGAAGCTGCGGGGCTTCGGCCTTTCCATTCAGGGCGCGCCGGGCGCCGCCCTCGATCACGCGATGGAGCGCATGCAGGAGATCGCCGCGCTCATGCGCCCGCTCGGCGCCGTGGAGATGGTCCGCGGCGGGGGCGGCGCCGACATCAGCCCGCTGATGCGCGAGGGCGTGCCGGGCATCGGCCACCTGACCACCGGCAGGCGGTATTTTGAGTGGCATCACACCGAGGCGGACACGCTCGACAAGATCGACCGCCGCGAGTTTCAGGAACACGTGGCCGCGCTCGCTGTCCTGGGCTATGTCCTGGCCGACATGGAAGAGCGGCTGGCAGAGGAATTCCACCCGACCGGAGGATTGGCATGAAACGGATTCTGGCCTTTTTGTTTTTCTGCGCCGCGGCCGCCTGGGGCGCCGACGAGGCGAAAGCCGTGGAGGAAGCCGAGCGCGGCTGGGCGCGCGGCGTCACTGCCAACGACTTTGCGCTGCTTGAAAAAGTGCTGGCGCCGGACCTCGTCTACACGCACTCCAACGGCAAGGTCGACTCCCGCGACAGTTATATCGGCGCTCTCAGGTCGGGAGCGAGCCGCTACATCAAGGTCGAGTACAGCGAACTCAAGGTGCGCCTGCTGACGCCCGACATCGCCACGGCCAACTGCCGCGCGCTGATTGTCACGATGCAGCAGGGCAAGGAGACGCCGATGAACCTGGCGCTGCTGCACGTGTTCAAGAAGAACGGCGGACAGTGGCAGATGGTGGCGCACCAGAGCGCGCGGCTGCCGTAGCAGCGGCTCAGCGCCCGCGCAGCTCGCGCACGGCGATGTTGCGGAACTGGATGTAGAGCTCGTCCCGCATGTGCAGTTGCAGGGCGATGCAGCCGCGCAGACCCACGCGGCGCGCGCGGTGGTGCTCATCGTCGAGGATGCCCGCAAAGTCGCGGTCCGTGACGGCGTGGCCGTTCACGATGGTGCGGATGCGCGTGCCCTCGCAGAGAATCCGGATCTCGTTCCAGCCGCTGCCCTCGTCTGCATGGCGCCACTCCCACCTGGCGGGCGCGTGCTCAGGGCCGATTTTCCAGTCCGGCAGCATGGGATGGATCCATCGCTTCCAGCCGCGCGTCTCGTCGTAGATCAGCCCGGTGCGCCAGGGCGCGGGCGGGTGGATGTCGACCTGCGGCCCGTCGAGCCACTGCGCCTCGCGGTCGTAGCGGCTGCGCACCTGCACACCGGAGTTGCCGGGGCTCGAGCGGAAGCTGCGCACCTCCAGCCTGAGTTCGAAGTCGTCGAACTCGCGCTCCGTCATCAGCCAGACGTAATCGTGATCGCCGCGCCCGCGCGAGTCGCAGACGATCACTCCTTCCGCAGCTTTCCAGTACCCCATGGCAGCATCGGCGGGCTTCGCCTCCACACGCCAGCCGCTCAGGGTCTTGCCATCGAACAGAGGCGTCCATTCCTGCGCCGGGGCGGCACAGGCGCAGAAAATCAACACGAACAGTGCATTTCTCATTCCACGCGCATCATATCGAAAGCCCTGGAGTCGCGGGAAAACACGCAGGGCCGGGACGACCCTGAAAGGCGCGTCCCGGCCCTGCGGTTCAGGTTGCCGGAAACCAGCTAGAAGCTGTAGCGCAGGCTCAACTGCATGTTGCGCTCGCTGCTCTTGCTGGTGACCATGCCGAAGGTGGCCGACGTCGGGTTGGTGTCGACGCCGCCCCAGTTCGGATGGTTCGGGAAGTTGAACGCTTCGGCGCGGAACTGGAGGAACTGTTTTTCCGTGATCCGGAAGCTCTTGAACAGCGTGATGTTCCAGTTCTGGAAGCCGACGTTGTTGAACGGGATGGAGTTGCGGTTCTGGTTCGGGTAGGTGCCGTTGGCCGGCTTGGTGGCCCAGGGCTGGCCGTTGACGGTAGGCTCGAACCAGTAATCGGTGATGCCCGTGTAGTTGCCGCTGGCGTTCACGCTGGCGAACTTCTGCGGGCGGTTGGGCATGCCGTTCAGGTTCCAGGGCTTGGCGTTGGAGGAGCCGATGCCGAGGTAGTCATCCTGGCGGCCAACCGAGATGGGCGCGCCCGTCTGGAAGTGGAGGGTGCCGGAGATCTGCCAGCCGCCGACGGTGGTGCGCACGAAGCGCGACTGGGCGTTGTTGAAGAACGGCATATCCCACACGAAGCTGGAGATGGCCACGTGGCGGGTGTCGTTGCCCGACTTGCCCCAGTTGAGCTGCTGGTTATACACGTCGATGAACCCTTCGCGGGGACCGGAGTTGTTGTCCATCAACTTGGAGAAGGTGTAAGCGAAGTTGTACAGCAGCCCCTTGGAGAAGCGGCGATTGACCTCGATCTGGAGACCGTTGTACTCGCTGCGGCCGGAGTGCTCGAGCATGGGGATGTTGGCGAAGCCCTTGTAGGGCCGGAGCCAGTTGACGTTGGCGCCGGCGGCCCAGGGCTGGAAGGTGGTGCCGGTGGGCAACTGGTTCAGGTCGCGCTCGCGCGACAGGTTCATGCCGGTGGAACCGATGTAGCCGACCTCCACCGTGGTGTCGCCAGTGAGCTGCCGCTGGTAACTGACGTTCCAGTTGTAGCTGCGCGGAATGCGGTAGACAGGATCGATGGTCATGAAGAACTGCGGGAAGGCCACCTTGGGGCCGGCGCCCGGGTTGTCGGCGACGCCGTTGGTGACCGAGACCATGGGCTGCCAGGGCGGGTTGCCGCCGAGGAAGACGCTGTCGTACACGCCGGGACGGGAGACGAAGCCGCCGAGGCCGGCGCGGAAGACGTTCTTCGAGCTGGCCTGGTAGGCCAGGCCGATGCGCGGCACCAGATTGAACTGGTTCGGCGACGGATAGGGGCTTCCACCGTCGAGCAGGCGGTCGAACTCGCCGCTGTCGATGGCCGGGACGCGGCCGCGGCCGGCATCAGGGAACTTCTTGCCGGGGATCACGACGCCGTTGTAGCGGTCGCCGGCAAGGACGTTGCCGGTGGCGCGGTCGAGCACGGCAGCCTTGGCTGGGTCGTATTTGTCGGGCCGGAAGACGGCGATGTTGCCCCAGAGCGACTTGTAGTAGCCGTTCATCCAGGTGCCGCGGGCGCCGAGTTCCAGCTTCAGCTTCGAGTTCACGCGCCAGGAGTCTTGGCCGAAGAACTCGAACATGTGGCCGCGGTAGGGAGTGAAGCTGCGGGGGCCGATTTCGGCGTAGGTTGAGAACAGGCCCATTGCGGCATTGCCGAGTCCGGTGCCGGTACCAGGCGCGCCGCCCGGGCGCACATCGTCAAAGACGAAGCGCCCGTTCTGGTTGTTGGTGCCGCCGGGCACGCCGGTGACGTTGATCTGGTCGAAGTCATTCTGACCGGAGCGCTCGAAGCTGACGCCGAACTTCCAGGTGTGGTTGCCCTTGATCATCGTGAAGTTGTTGGCGAGCTGATAGATGGGGCCGGTGGAGCTGGCCGGGTAGGGTCCGCCGTCGATTGTGCCGACGTTGGGAATCGCGATGGTCGGGACCTTGTCGAAGATTTCTTTGCGCTCCGGAAAGATGTAGGGGTAATTGATCCCGCTGCGGCTCCGCAGGTAGCGCTCGCCCGTGCGGTCCACGCCGATGTAGACGCGGTCGACCGACGCCGTGATCAAGGCTTCATTGATCATGGTCGGGCTCAGGGTCCAGGTATGGCCGAGGCTGGCGGTCTTGTTCGGGCGCGACCAATCGGTGATCGCGTAATCAAAGCCGGAGCGGAAACTGTCCAGCGCCGTGTAGGCGTAGTTGTTGTGGCGGAACTTGAGGAAGTGATTGGTGGACGGGTTGTAGTCGATCGAAATTGTGTCCTTGCGCTGGTTCTGCCTCGAAGGGCGCACCTTGAACCAGTTGGTGTTGCCCTGATAGGCGCCAGTGGGCAGCGGGTAGGTGCGGAGGAACGCCATGCCATTGGGGCTCTGCTGCGCCTTCGGGATGATGTTGCCGGGGAACGGATTGCCCGTCGCCGGGTCCCGAAGGATGCGAGCGGTACCGTAGAAAATGCTCGGCTGAAGCAGCTCGCTGAAGTCGCCTTCCCGCATGGCAGCGGTGGGCACGCGCTGGAAGCTGGTGTCCTCGACGCGGCGCCTAACCCATTCCTGACTCCAAAGGAAGAACAGCTTCTCGCGGTTCTCGTTGAACACCTTGGGGATCATCACCGGACCGTTGAGGTTGTAACCGAACTGGTTGTACTTGAGAGGCGGGGTGAAATTGGTGGCCGGGTTGCGGTTCCGAGCCCAAGAGTTGGCGTCCAGCTTGTTGTTGCGGAAGTATTCGAAGAAGGTCCCGTGGAACTCCTTGCTGCCGGACTTGGTGACCATGCGCACCTGCCCGCCGCCGGAACGGCCATACTCGGCGGCGTAGGTGGCGGTAAGCACCTGGACCTCCTGGATGGCATCCAGATCCACGGTGCCAATGGAGGTTCCGTTGGCGCGCGTACGAGTCGCCACCGCGCCATCGAAGGTGATGACGTTGTCCTGCGAGCGGCTGCCGTTGATGGTGAAGCCTCCCGAGTCCATGGCGAAGCTCAGGTTGTTCATCGGCGAGCCGCGGCGCACGCCGGGCTTCAGCATCGCCAGAAACAGCGGGTTGCGCCCGTTCAGGGCGAGGTTCTGGATCTGGGTCTGTTCGACAGTCTTGCCGACGGTCGCCGTCTCCGTGTTCAACACAGCGACGCTGGCTTCCACCGTCACCGATTCGGTGAGCTGGCCGACCGCCAGGTCCGCGTTCACCTGGATCGGCAGCGCGGCGTCGAGCTTGTTGCGGGTCTTGACGAAGGTCTTGAATCCGGGCGCCTCGACCTTCACCTCGTAGTAGCCGGGAGGCAGGTTGGGCACGTTGTACAGGCCGGATTCGTTCGTAGTGGCCTGGCGCTCGAAGCCGGTCCCCTCGTTCTTGATCGTCACTTTGGCGTTGGCCACGACCGCGCCGGATGGATCGCGGACAATGCCTGAAATAGCGGCGTTGTCGGACTGCGCCATCGCGCACAGCCCGATCAGCATGAGAACTGCAAACAAGGCAGTCACTCTGCGAAGAGCCTGAGTCATTCAGTTGTCTCCTTCGTTCAGGTTTCCTGAAGTCAAACTAACTATGTGAACGCGCGAGCCATTTTGTGAAACGGTCGCGCACCCCTAGCATGGCCTCAGTCTACCAGAAACCCTGTTACAGGTTTGCAACAATCTTGTGAAGCACGCGCTGGCGGTGGGTGGTCAACGCCCGGGGCGAAGGGAAGGCAATGTTGAGGAGAATACCAGCAGCCAGAGCGAAGCGCCCAATGCCAGGTGCAGAAGTTGCATCCACACCGGTGCCAGCAGGATCACGTTCACCGCGCCCGCGGCGAGCTGGACGACCACCCAAACCGTGATGGCCCTCTGCAACTGTCCGCGCACCTGTTGAAAAGCGGCTGCCAGCACCACCACAGCCGCCGCCACGCTTACGACCGGGTGCATCAGGCGCAGCCGTAACAAAGCGGGGCTGTCAGCCGAGAACTCCTGCCGGATTCCTTCCAGCATCGAGACCGCCGGGAACACGGTGTCGCCGAGCGCGGCAATCGCGCCCGTGATGCTGGCCAACAGGACCGCCGCCAGCGCGGCTCGCATCCAGCCGGAGACGGCGCCGAACCGCCACCGCTCTTCCGTCATCGAGTGCCACGCCGTGCCTGCCAGCGCCGCCAGCAGCAGGAACGTGTTGGTCAGATGTGCGCAGAGGTAGAGAGCGCGCCCGGCAGAGGCGTTCTGTTCAACATACTCAAGCAGCACCAGCCCCGCGCCCAGCAAGGCCTCAATGATAATGAAGCCGAGTGATGCCCACGCCCAGCGGCGCACGGCGTGCCCGCGCGGCCAGAGCCTGCGGGCGAACCAGACCAGCGCCAGCACCCCGATGAGAGCCAGCCCGCTGGTGAGGCGGTGCGTGAACTCGATCATGGTCTGCACGCTGGGCGACGGCGGAACCACCTCGCCGTTGCACAGCGGCCAGTGGCTGCCGCAGCCCGCGCCCGAGCCGGTGGCGCGCACGAACGCCCCCCACAGGATGACCAGAAAATTCCAGCCCAGAACCGCCCAGGCAAACCGCGTGTAGGGCCGCTGCGCGTTCATGCTATTCAGGATGCCACCCGCGGGGCCGCCGGTGCTTCATCCGCCGCGGGTGGCAGAGCGCGGATCCACAGCGTGCAGAGCGCGGCCATGCCCGCGAACAAGGCCTCCGTCAGCAGATGGCCCGGGCTCGTCAGCAGCGGCGGAACCAAGGTTTTCAGGAGTGACGCCGCCACGGCGCTCCACATCAGCCCCAAAAACAGAATCCGCAAATCGTGTGTTCGTGAGACCCACACGGCCGACAGGACTGCCGCAGCCAGGACCACCACCCAACCCGCGGCGCCCGCCAACGCCGGCGTGTTCTCGACAAAATCCAGGACGAATGCCGTGACGGTGACGGCGAGCGCCACATGCCTGGCAATGAGCGAAGACCGCAGCGCCGCCGCCAGCACCACCGCGGCTCCAAGGCTGTAGTTGAAGCGCAGCGGCATGCGGTACTCGATGCCGATGCAGACCACCGCCGCCGCCGCTGCGAGCAGCAGCGAACCGGGCAGCGAGACGTCTGCCTGCGGCGATTCCCCAGCCTCGGCAGCAAGCTCCCACCGGGACCGCCAGGCAGCGATGCCAAGACCCAGCCCGAGCAGAGCGCCCAGCGTGAACTCCATGCCCTTCCACCAGTCCAGCCAGCGCCAGCCTTCCAGCCCCCTGCCCCAGACTTGCAGGGCCGCGCCCAGCGGGAAGCCCAGCGCGCCGCCTGCCGCCGCCCACAGCGCGAACCGCCATGCCACGCGCCGCAGCGGCCCGTGCGCGGCGGTTATCAGAAATGCCAGCGCTCCGGCCAGCAGCCCGGCCCAGACCTCCTCGCGCGGCTTGTTCAACGGATCGGAAAAATACACGAGCTTCGGCGCGTTCACCAGCCGCCAGCCCGCCCACGTCGCCGCGAGCATCGCAGCCAGCGCCCACAGGAAGCGCCTGTCACGCCATCCTTCGCGCCCGCGCAGGAGTCCCGCGCCGAGCACGGCGCCTCCCGCCAGTCCCCATGCCCCGCCCTTCAACGCGAAGCCCAGCATCGCCCACCAGAACGTCTCCGGCTTCAGCGACAGCCCCACCGTCTGCCCGTAGGTCATCTGCCCGCCCAGGCCGAAGCCCAAAGCGCCGCACGCAGCCAGCCACGCGGCCTGGCGTGCCTGTTTCAGCAGGGCAGCGATCACCAGCCCGATCATCGCGCCCGGGATCATCGCCCCCAGCGGCCCGCCCCCAATGAATCCGCGGAGCCCCCACCCCAGGGACATTGCCACCGCCGGAACCGCCAGCCACGGCCACACCTGCCGCCCTCCACACATGCCCCGGAATTCTCTCAAAAAGGGGACAGGAACACAATTCCCCTTTTTCTATCCCGAGCCTTGCAGGTCTGGAACGCTGTGCCCGAGCCGCGGCCACGGGCCGCTGCCCCATGGTGTGACGCGATGGAAGGCCGCACGAGGGCCTGGACGCCAGAACGCCACCACTTCCGGCGCCATGAGCGGCCGAAAGCCGGCTTCCCTTGCTCTCCGCGCCTGGAGACAAAAAAGGGGAATTGTGTTCCTGTCCCCTTTTTCAGGCCATTTGCTGGATCAGGCTGTAAACAGGCTTCAGCGTCGGATACAGGATCGAGAAAACTTCATAGCCGCGCTCATAGGCGGCCGATTCGTGGACGTTGGGGATCAGGCACTCGGTCTCGTGGATGGCCACGCCGCACAGCTCTTCAACGCTCGCATACTGCCCCGTGCCCGCCACGGCGAGCAGCGCCGCGCCGTAGGCCGAGCCCTCGGAGTTCTCCAGCGTCGCCACGCCGCGGCGGAAGATGTCGGCCAGCATCTGGCGCCAGAACGGGCTGCGCGCTCCGCCGCCGCTGGCGCGCACGGACTGGATGTCCACACCCATGTTCTCGATCACGCCCAGGCAGTCTTTCAGGCTGTAGCTGACGCCTTCCACAATGGCGCGGATCATCTCCGCGCGCCCGTGCTTGGCCGTCAGCCCGATCCAGCCGCCGCGGGCGATCGGATCCAGATGCGGCGTGCGCTCGCCCATCAGGTAAGGCAGCCAGAAGAGCCCGTGCGCCAGCGGCGGCGCACTCTGCGCCTCCGCCATCAGCGAGTCGTAATCGGCGCCCGGGGCGAACTGATTGCGGAACCATTGCAGGCTCAGCCCCGCGCCCTGCGTTACGCCCATCACGTGCCACTTGCCGCGCACCGCGTGGCAGAAGGTGTGCACGCGCCCTTGCGGGTCGTAGTGCGGCCGGTCCAGATACGCGAACACGACGCCCGACGTGCCGATGGTGCACGATGCCACGCCCGCGTGCACGATGCCGTTGCCGATGCCGCTGGCCGCCTGATCGCCGGCGCCGCCGACCACGGGCGTGCCTTCCTTGAGCCCCGTGGCCTCCGCCGCCGCGCGTGTCACGGTTCCGGTCACGTCGGCCGACTCCTTCACCTCGGGCAACAGCGACGCATCCAGGCCAAGCTGTTCGATCATCGCCGCCGACCACCGCCGCGTCACCACGTCCAGCAGCCCCGTGCCCGAAGCGTCGCTCACCTCGGTGGCATGGACGCCGGTGAGCATGAAACGCACATAGTCTTTCGGCAGCAGAACCTTGCGCGCCCGCTCGAAATTCTGCGGCTCGTTGTCCCTCACCCAAAGCAGCTTGGGCAGCGTGAATCCGGTCAGCATCGGGTTGGCCGTGTGCGCCACCACGTTGGCGCGCCCGACGGTCTGGTGGATGAAGTCCACCTGCGGCTGGCTGCGCTGGTCGCACCAGATCAGCGAGGGCCGGATCACGCGGTTGTCCGCGTCCAGCAGCACCAGACCGTGCATCTGGCCGCTGAGGCCGACGCCTTTGATCTGATCTCCGCTGACGCCCGCTTCCTGCATGACGCCGCGGATGGCCGCCTGCGCCGCGTCCCACCAATTTTCCGGGCGCTGTTCAGCCCACAGGGGACGCTCCATGCGGATATCTTCGTGCGGCGCGGTGAAGCCCGCCGCCAATTTCCCCTTCTCGTCCACAAGCAACGCGCGGCTGCCGCCGGTGCCGATATCGATGCCGAGCCAGTACATAGTCCGAATGTTCTCCTGCGGTTGCTTCCCCAGTTTGACAGACCCGGGCCGGCCTTGGAAACTCCCTGGCGCCGGTCTGCATGGGCGTAGAAAGAAGGACGCCCCGCTGGAGCGGGGCGCGGAGCGTTCCGGACGCTTTCAGAGAGTCAAAGCCTGCGGGTCACTGGGCAGGCATGCCGCGGGGCTGGCCCGTGGAGGGCCGCACCGGTCCGCCGAGCGGCGCGCCGGGGAACTCCTCCACCGGAGTCTTCAGGTTCGAGGGCAGCACCGTCTGGCGCGTGCTGATGTCGAACAGGGTCCAGATCAGGAAGATCGCCAGAAACAGCAGCCCGCCGACAAAGATCACCGCGTTGAACTTGTCGTGGCGCAGGTGCATGAAGAATAGCGCCACCAGCGAGCCCTTCGCCGAAGCGATGATCAGGGCCACCACCGTGTTCCAGGGGCCGAAGTCGAAGTAGGAGGCCTGCACGGTGATCACCGTCAGCACGAGCAGGGCCAGCAGCACCAGCCCGTATGTCTTCGGGCTGGTGACGGGATGAGCGTGTTCGTTCGCGTGGGTCATCGTCGCGCCTCCTCAGGAGATCAGGTACATCAGCGGGAAGAGGTAGATCCAGATCAGATCCACCAGGTGCCAGTAGAGGCCGGTGATCTCCACCGGCGCGTAATACGCGCTCGAGAAGTGGCCTCTCGCGGCGCGCCAGACCAGCCAGGCGATCGCCGCCATCCCCAGCAGCACGTGGATGCCGTGCAGGCCGGTCATCATGAAGTAGAAGCTGAAGAACAGGAACTGGCCCGGCACCGTGTCACCCTTGTGCGAGTAATACTTGCCAGGCAGCAGCCCTTCATGGAATTTGTGGCTGTACTCGAAGTACTTCACCACCATGAAGGTGCCGGCGCAGGCCAGCGTCAGCAGCAGAAACAGGATCAGCAGTTTCTTGCGGCTGGTCTGCGCCGCCCACACCGAC
The DNA here is from genome assembly GCA_937920635.1 of uncultured Bryobacteraceae bacterium. Lineage (GTDB taxonomy): Bacteria > Acidobacteriota > Terriglobia > Bryobacterales > Bryobacteraceae > JANWVO01. The sequence goes on along the minus strand of CAKZUE010000006.1, from coordinate 117,993 downwards.
AGCACCATGGTGAAGCTGGAAATCAGCAGCACCACGGTATTTAGCGCGCCCATCGTCTTGTCTAGATGATGGTGGGCGGCCATGAACGCTTCGGGATGGCGGGCGTGCATGATGCCGTAGCCGACGAAGAGGCCGCCGAATAGCAGCACCTCCGTCACCAGGAACAGCCACATCCCTATCTTCGCAGCGTCGAACTGCTGCGACATTTCGCGGAAGTGATGCTGAAGGAACGGCGTGTGGCCGCCTTCGGCGTGTGCGTGCGCGGAGGGTACGGCAGTGCTCATGGATGTCTACTCTCGCAAGGAAATCAGTGCGCCAGTTCTTTCACGCCGACAGGCGCAGGCTCCGGCCGGTAGTCGTACGGCCCGTGCTGGAGAACCGGCTGGCCTTCAAAGTTGTGCGTGGTGGGCGGCGACGTGGTCTCCCACTCCAGCGTCCGGCCGCCCCAGGGGTTGGCGGCCATCCCTTTCGGCTGGCGGAACGAAGCCAGCAGATAGGCCGCGGTGAGGAACAATCCGGCGGCCAGCACCCAGCTTCCGATCGTCGAGGCGACGTGAAGGTCCTGGAACTGCGGCAGGTAGTTGAAGTAGCGGCGCGGCATGCCGCGGCTGCCCAGGACGAACTGCGGCAGAAACGTCATGTTGAAGCCGATGAAGATGAGGGCGCACGAGATGGCCGCCAGCTTTTTGTTGTAGAGGCGGCCGTACATCTTGGGCCACCAGTAGTGCATGCCGGCCAAAAGGGCGATGAGGTTGGAGCCGGCCATCACATAGTGGAAATGCGAGACGACGAAGTAAGTGTCGTGCAGATGAACGTCAGTGGACAGCGCGGCGAGGAACAGTCCGGTGAGGCCGCCGATGGTGAAGATGAGCAGGAAGCTGATGGCATAGAGCATCGGCGCTTCCAGCGAGATGGAGCCGCGCCACATGGTGGCGATCCAGTTGAACACCTTGATGGCCGACGGAATGGCGATGAAGAACGTCAGGAAGCTGAAGATCGCGCCCGCGAACAGGCTCATGCCAGCGACGAACATGTGATGCGCCCACACGAGGAAGCCCAGCAGCGCGATGGCCACCGACGAGAAGGCGATCGCCTTATAGCCGAAGATCGTCTTCTTCGAGAAAGTCGGGATTACTTCGCTGATGACCGCCATGGCGGGCAGGATCATGATGTAGACCGCCGGGTGCGAGTAGAACCAGAAGAAATGCTGGAACAGCACCGGGTCGCCGCCGAGTTGCGGGTCAAAGATTCCGACTCCCAGCACGCGTTCCATCACGATGAGCAACAGCGTGATGCCGAGCACCGGCGTGGCCAAAATCTGGATGAGCGCCGTGGCGTACATGCCCCAGCAGAACAGCGGCATCTCGAACCAGCCCATGCCGGGCGCGCGCAGCTTGTGGATGGTGGCGATGAAGTTGACGCCCGTGAAGATGGAGCTGAACCCGAGCACGAACGCCGCCAGCACCATCAGCGTGACGCCGCCGCCGGTGGTGGTGGAATACGGCGTGTAGAACGTCCAGCCGGTGTCCACGCCGCCCAGCGCCAGCGTCGCCACAGCCATTGCCGCGCCGGTCCAGTAGACATACAGGCTGGCGAGATTCAGCCGCGGGAAGGCCACGTCCTTGGCGCCGAGCAGCAGCGGCAGGGCGAAGTTGCCGAGCGCCGCCGGGATCGCCGGGATGATGACGAGGAACGTCATGATGGCGCCGTGCAGCGTAAAGACGCGGTTGTAAGTCTCCGCGTCCATGATGGTCTGCTTCGGCGTCAGCAGCTCCAGGCGGATCAGCAGCGCGAAGATGCCGCCCACCAGGAAGAAGAAGAGGACCGACCACATGTACATCAGGCCGATCCGCTTGTGGTCGACTGTGGTCAGCCAGCTCCAGAGCCCCTTCGGCTCTTCGAGGTAATCCGCGTGATGCACGGCGTGCCCAGCGCCGGCGTGAAGAACTCCCTCTGACATTGCCATTCTCCCTTTCCTACTGCAACTCTTTGATGAACTCGATCAGCCCGAGGATCTCGCGCTCGCGCAGCAACCCCTGGTAAGTCGGCATGATCGGCTCATATCCCTGCACCACCATCGCCTGCGGCATCAGGATGGACTGGCGGATGTAGTCGGCATCCACCAGGTGCTCCTTGCCATCGGCGCCCCGGTGCCTCTGGTTCCAGATGCCCTTCCACGATGGCCCCTGGCCCCGTGTGCCGTCGAGCGAGTGGCAGGTGGCGCAGCCCTTGTTCTCCCAGACAAGGCGGCCCAAATCCTTGAGCGGCATTTTCTGCACCTGTTCGTCGCCCTCGCGGAGGAACGTCTCGTACTGCTCGGGTGTGTCGACGAAGATGCGGGCGAGCATGTCGGAGTGGCCCTTGCCGCAATACTCGGTGCAATACACCTGCGCGATGCCCGGTTCGGTAGCCGTAAACCAGAGTTCGGTGTAGCGGCCGGGAATGGCGTCGCGCTTGAGCCGGAATTCGGGGATGTAGAAGCTGTGGATCACGTCCTCGGAGGTGAGCACAAGCTTCACGGGACGGTTGACGGGCACGTGCAGATCGTTCAGCGTGCGCGTTCCGTCGGGGTATTCGAACTCCCACACCCACTTTTTGCCGGTGGCGATGATCTCCATCGCATCGTTGGGAACCACCCACGCCTTGACGTAGCCTTTGAAGCCCCAGAGGAAGATCAGCATCACCACGGCGAGCGGGATCAGGCTCCAGACGAGCTCCAGCCGCGTGTCGTGCGTGATGTGCGGCGTCACCTCTTTGTTCGAGCGCCGGCGCCAGCGGCGGACGGCGTAGAGGATCAGCGCGCCGTTGAAGAAGAAGAAGAACACGGTGAGCCATGTGATGAACATGAACAGCCCATCCATCTCACCGACGTGCGTGGACGCCCCGCGGGGCAACAGGAAATCGCGGAACCAGTTCATTTGGCAGTCACCATCTCAGTCCGGGTTGAAGCGCGCAGGCGCTCGCGGCGCCAGAGGCGAAAGAGCGCGTAGCCGAGCACAAGCACGGCAAGCGCCCCGCCAGCGCGCATGATGTTCATCGCCACCAGCGTGTAGCTGCGGGCGGCAGGATCGTAGTGGAAACAATACAGCAGAATCTTGTCGCTGATGCCCGTCTTGCCGCTGGCGGCTTCAGCCAGCGCCAGGCGCACGTCGAAGGGCTTGAAGCGCACGCCGTACAGATACCGGCTCACCATGCCGTCGGGCGAGAGCACCATGATGGCGGCGGCATGGGCGTATTGTTTGGTGCGGTCGTCCCAGCGGTACCGGAAACCGACCTGGGCGGCGAGCCGCGAGACGTTGTTCTGATAGTCGGCGAGGAAGTGCCAGCCCTGTTTTGAGCGCTCGTAGGACTCGAGGTAGGCGGCGCGCTTGGACTGCGCAAGCTTGTAGTTGTCGGTCGGATCGATGCTGACGGTGACGATCTCGAAGTCCTGGCCCGCCGTCTGCGGGATCTGCCGCAGCGCTTCCGTCTGCCCGTTGAGCACCAGCGTGCAGAGCATGGGACAGGAGTAATAGACGAGGTTCAGGATCACCGGCTTGCCGGAGGAGAAGTATTCGCGCAGCGCGTGCGGGTAGCCGTCTTCGCCGATGAACTGGAGCGAGAGATCGATCTTCTGGCCCAGCTTTTCTTCGATGCCGACGCCTTCCAGTTCGCGGGGCGTTTCGTGAGAGGGCAACTGGGCGCGCACGGGGGCCATTGCCGCCATCAGGGCTGCAAGAACCGCCGGAAGTGCGCGAAAGAAAGTCATCCTTGCGTCCTTACTGCTTCTGCGCCGGCGCAGCGGCGGGCGCGGGCGCCGCGGCTCCATCGCCGCCGGCGGCGCCGCCCGGAGGCTCGGGCTTGGCTGGATAGGTCTTCGTGTTGTAGGTCAACTTGCCCGCCGCGGCATCCGCCGCCAGGATCTCCATGGCGCGGTCGATGGGGATGCGCACAATGCCCTTCTCTTTATCGATGAAGCTGTAGCGGTGCAGATTCTCCTCTTCGCGTTCGCGGATGGCGAGCAGCTCCTTGCTGGGCGCGCCGGAGTACACCTGCTGATCGATCCGCTCGTAAGCGACGACGTACAGCCAGTACACGCCGACGATCATGACTACGAGCAGCGCGAGGATGCCGGCGCTGACGGCGGCGATGAGTCCGGCGCGCGCCTCGCGCTGGTCGTAATCGATGCCATCGACGAAGACAGCCGTGTCGGGGGCGGTGGAATCGAGTTCGGGTTTGATTTCGGACATCGTCAGCCTCCGCTCGCTCAGACGTTATGAAATGCCAGGCACTGCTCGAGCCGGGGGTCGCCCACCGGAACGAGCGGCTTCTCTTTCAGCCCCTGCCAGAAGACCAGCCCGTAGGCGCTGCCCACGGCGAGCCACGCGGCGGCGTCCATCCAGTGCAGCGCCACGCCTTTCGTGTGCAGCACGGGCATGATCTGCCAGTACAGGTCGCAGAAATGCATCAGCGTCATCCAGCCGGCGAAAAAGCCCAGAAGCTTGATGTTGCGCTTGTTGGCCCGCGGCAGCAGCGTGAAGAACGGCAGAAGGAAGTGGCCGATGACGAGAATCGGGCCGAACGCAGCCCAGCTTCCCTGAAGCCGCTTATGGAACCAGAAAGTCTCTTCGGGCAGGTTGCCGTACCAGATGAGCATGTACTGCGAGAACGTGACGTACGCCCAGAAGGTGGTGAGCGCAAACAGCCACTTGCCCAGATCGTGGTAATGCTCCTCGCGCACCGATTGCGTCAGATAACCGGCCGAACGCAGCCCGAGCACCACGGCGATCAGAACCGCCATGAAGCCCACCGCGCCGCCGGCCAGGAAATACACGCCGTACATCGTCGAGAACCAGTGCGGCTCCAGCGACATGATCCAGTCGAAAGCGGCCATCGAAGCGGTGAGAAAAAGCACCACTGTACCCGGCGCGCTCCATTTCGCCGCGGCCCGGGTGTGCTCGATCGAGCCGGAATCGTCCTGGCGGCGGCTGATCGCATACAGCCGCAAGGCGAAGAGGCTCCACAGCGCAATGGCGATGAGTCCGCGGAGCATGAACCACTTTTCGTTCAGATAGCCGAGCTTGGCCGAGAGGACCGGATCCTTCGCCGCCTCGGCGTGCGACCACTCGTACAGCGAGTGAACGCCCAGGAACACCGGCAGCACCAGCAAAAATGCCAGCGGCACGGCGCGCATCATGTTCTCCATCAGCCGCCGCACGGTGACGCTCCAGGCGCTGCCCGTGAGGTGCTGCAACATGACGAAGAACAGGGCGCCCAGAGACACGGACGCGAAGAACGCGAACGCGACCAGATAGGAGAAGTGGAACTGCTGGCGGTCCAGCGCATAACCGGCGGCCAGCGCCAGCCAGGAGACGAGAGCGATCAGCGCCAGCGAGTTGCGCACGGCGCTCCAGGCTTCCGCCTGGAGGAAGTAGGTTTCCGAAGCGTGTTCTCTGTGGTGGGCCATTCGGTTTCCCTCGCTGCTTATCGAATCCTGGACTGAAGCTCCGGCGGCACGTCGTCGAGGGTGCCCCGCCAGGAGCGCTGCAACGCGCGGATATAGGCGACGATCGCCCAGCGGTCCTTTTCCGAGATCTGGTAGCGGTAGCCGGGCATCGAGCGGCGGCCGTTGGCGATCACGTGATAAAGCTCGCCATCGACGAAGTTCACGATGCGCTCGTCGTGCAGGTTGCCGGGGACCCAGACCGACTTGGCCGGCACAACGCCGCGCCCGGAGCCGGTGCGGTCGTGGCAGGGCGCGCAGTAGATGTCGAACTTGCGCTGCCCCTCCGCCAGCGTCTCCCTGGTGATCGGCAGAGGATTGCGGGCCACGTAGGTGCCGTCGGGGTGGATGCCCGTGGAGAAGGCGGCGTCGGGGCGGTAGAGCTCCTGCGCCAGCGAGCCTTCCACGGGAGCGCGGCTCGCGCGCCCGTCGGCGAAAAACGCGCTCTCCGCCTGCGGCTTGTACTTGTCCTGCTTCTTCATGTCCCACCAGACCCAGATGGGCGGCTGGCGGGAGGGGAAGTTCGAGCAGCCCGTGAGCGCGGTGGCGGCGATGGCCAGCAGCGCGGCGGCGACCGGGCGGGAAGCGGCGCGTGTCATGCTTCGACAACCTCCGTGTGGCGGCTTCCGCAGGAGTCGAGGAAGCGCACGGCGTCCTCGGCCTGGAATTTCGGATCCTGCGCGTCGATGGCGAGCAGGAAGCGGTCGTTGCTCGCGCCGGCGTGGCGCGAGTAGTTGAAGAACGGGTGGTAGTAGGTGGGGATCCGGTTCAGGTGGAACATGCCGAGCACGGCGGCGAAGGCGCTCAGCAGCACGGCCAGCTCGAACATGATGGGCACCGACGGCTCCAGCGCGAACAGCGGCTTTCCTGCAACGATCAGCTTGTAATCCACCGCGCCGGTCCACCATTGCAGCAGCACGGCGCCGGCCAGTCCGAGCAGGGCGAACACGATGACGATGCGGCCCAGCGGGCTGCGCCGCGCGCCCAGCGCTTCGTCCACCCCGTGCACCGGGAACGGCGAGAACGCTTCCATCCGCGTGTAGCCGGCGGCGCGCGCCGTGCGGATGGCACGGAGCAGGTCCTCCGGCGTGTCAAAGTCGCCGATGACGCCGAATACCTTCTGGCGCGCGGCTTCCGGCTCGTAGCCCGGCAGGCCGAGTTTGGAAAGAACCGCTTCCAGCATCAGTGGCTGCCTCCATGCGCGGGAACTCCATGCGGAGCGCTGACCTGCTGGTGCAGCACGCCCTTCACCTCGCTGATGGCGATGGCGGGCAGGAAGCGCAGGAACAGCAGGAACAGCGTCAGGAACAGGCCGAACGTGCCCAAGTAGGTGCCGATGTCGACCCAGGTGGGCGAGAAGTAGCCCCAGCTTGAGGGCAGAAAATCGCGGTGCAGCGACGTGGCGATAATCACGAACCGCTCGAACCACATGCCGATGTTGATGAAGATCGAGAGAATGAACATCGCCGGGATTGACGTGCGGAACTTTTTGAACCAGAAGAACTGCGGTGCGATCACGTTGCAGGCGATCATCGACCAGTAGGCCCACCAGTAGGGGCCGAAGGCGCGGTTGAGGAAGATGAACCGCTCATACTGGTTGGCGCTGTACCAGGCGATGAAGAACTCTGTGCCGTAAGCGAAGCCGACGATCATGCCGGTGGCCAGCATCACCTTGCACATGTTCTCGAGGTGCTTCATCGTGATCAGGTTTTCCAGCCCGTAGATCCAGCGCGCCAGCGTCATCAGCGTCACCACCATGGCGAAGCCGCTGAACACGGCGCCGGCGACGAAGTACGGCGGGAAGATCGTCGTGTGCCAGCCCGGCAGCAGCGAGGTGGCGAAGTCGAACGACACGATCGAGTGCACGCTGAGCACCAGCGGCGTCGACAACCCCGCAAGGAGCAGATAGGCGAGTTCGTAGTGGCGCCATTGCGTCGCCGAGCCGCGCCAGCCGAGGCTCAGCAATCCGTAAATGGTCTTGCGGATGGGCGTGGTGGAGCGGTCGCGCAGCGTGGCCAGGTCGGGGATCAGCCCCACATACCAGAACAGCGCGGAGACGGTTCCGTAAGTGGAGACGGCGAAGACGTCCCACATCAGCGGGCTGCGGAAGTTCTGCCACATGTGCAGCAGCTCGTTGGGCAGCGGGAACAGCCAGTAGGCGGCGCGCCACGGCCGGCCCGTATGGAACAGCGGATAGATGGCGGCGCACGCCACGGCGAACAGCGTCATCGCCTCCGCCGCGCGGTTGATCGACGTGCGCCACTTCTGGCGGAACAGGAACAGGATGGCCGAGATCAGCGTGCCGGCGTGGCCGATGCCGATCCACCAGACGAAGTTCGTGATGTCCCAGCCCCAGCCCACCGGCGAGTTGTTGCCCCAGACGCCGATGCCCGTCGTCACCAGATAGCCGAGGCAGGCGAACAGCAGCAGGGCCAGCGGCACGGCGACGGCCATGGCGATCCACCACTGCTTCGGCGCCTTGCCCTCGACGATCGAGCTGATCTTGTCGGTGACGTCGGAGTAGGTCATGCCGCCCTGCACCAGGGGCGGGTTCAGTTCCATTCGCGGATCGATTGCGAGATCGGCCATGGGTCAGACAAGCTCCGGATTGGGATTGCGGACGCGCGCCAGGTACGTCGTGCGCGGCTTCGTGTTGAGCTCTTCGAGCACGGAATAATCGCGCGCCTGCTGCTTCAGCTTCGCCACGCGGCTTTCCGGATCGTTGATGTTGCCGAAGACGATGGCGTCGGCCGGGCACGCCTGCTGGCAGGCGGTGACGATTTCGCCGTCGCGGATGGGGCGGCGGCCTTCGGCCTTGGCCTGCGAGCGCTTCTCCTCGATGCGCTGCACGCAGTAGTTGCACTTCTCCATGACGCCGCGCATGCGCACCGTCACGTCGGGGTTGAAGACCATCTTCCGGATCTCCGGAATGTCCTTGTTCCAGTTCAGGAAGTTGAACCGCCGCACCTTGTAGGGGCAGTTGTTGAGGCAGTAGCGCGTGCCCACGCAGCGGTTGTAAGCCATCTCGTTGATGCCTTCCGGGCTGTGCACCGTGGCGGCCACGGGGCAGACGCTTTCGCACGGCGCCTTCTCGCACTGCACGCAGGCCATGGGCTGCACCACCGCCTGCGGGTCTTCCTCCTCGCCGCTGAAGTAGCGGTCCAGGCGGATCCAGTGCATCTCGCGGCCCTTGGAGACCTGCTCCTTGCCGACCACGGGGATGTTGTTTTCGGCGTTGCAGGCCACCATGCAGGCGTTGCAGCCGATGCAGGCGCTCAGGTCGATGGCCATGCCCCACTGGTAGCCCTTCGAGTAATCAAACTCGGGGAAAAGGTCTGTTGCCGGGTGCGGTTCGTGCCTGCCGTGTTCGGCGCGATGGCGGTATTGCTCCACGCTGAACTCTTCCACGATGTTGTGGCGCTTGAGTCCGGTGATCGGCTCGATCAGCGTGTGGTGCTCCTGCGTGGTGACCAGCTTGTACGTGGCGCCGGTCTTGCGCGCCTCCGCCGGGCCGAACCAGAAGTTGGCCGCAGCGCGGAGCCCTTCCACGCGGTGGCCGACGCCGCGGCCCACCCGGCCGCAGGCGGAGCGTCCAAAGCCGAGCTGAAGCGAAATCGAATCGTCGGCGTGGCCCGGCAGCACCAGTGCGGGACAGCGGATCTGGCGGCCTCCGGAAGAGATTTCCAGCACGTCGCCGTCTTTTACGCCGAGCCGCTTCGCCGTGGCGGGGCTGAGCAGCGCGGCGTTGTCCCAGACGAGCTTCGTCATCGGATCGGGCGTCTCATGCAGCCACGCATTGTTGGCGAAGCGGCCGTCCAGCGTGTGCCAGGAGGGATAAAAGACCGTTTCGATGCCCGCCGGCGCGGGCTTCAACGCGCTCTGCGCGGCGGCCAGCACGCGCGCCGCATCGGCCTTCGCTTCCTCCAGCGGAAACTGCGTGCCCGCAATGACGCCTTCGTAGAGCGCCTGCTTCCACTTCTGTTCCGCCTGCGCGCCCCACTGCGCGGCCCAGTACGAGCGGACAATGCCGTGGCCGCGGCGCTCGGCGCGCCCGGCGATCAGCGCGGCGATCTCCAGCGCGGTGCGTCCGCCGTGGAGCGGCTGGATCTGCGGCTGCTGGATGCTGGCCGTGCCGTCGAGCGCGCGGACATCTCCCCACGCTTCGAACGGGTGCGCTTCCGGCAGTTGCCACGCCGCCGCTTTCCACGTTTCGTTTTCGTCGAACGTGAGCGCCGCCACCGTGGCTTTCCGGAACAGCGCGGCCCAATCGGGGCCGGCAGGCAGCGTGAACAGCGGATTGCCGCCGAGCACGAACAGCGTATTCACGCGCCCCGCGGCGAGATCCTCGGCCAGTTTCTGCACCGCCCCGAGCGTGTCGGCGGCGGCGAACGCCGGCCGCGTATAGACCACCGTCTGGCCCGTGTTTCCGAGCGCCTGGTTGATCAGCGCCACCAGCGCGTGCACCTCGGCGGGCTGCCGCGGGCCGGCCACGACCAGCGAACGGCCGCGGTGCGCCATCAGGTCTTTGGCTGCCACGGCCACAAATTTCTGCTGCCTGTCGCCGCCCTGGCTCAACACCTTCAGCTCCGCGCCGCTCACGTTGAGCTCGCGCGCCAGAGCCAGCGCGATGGCCCCGGCATCGGAGGAGCGGGCGCGCAGGCGGTGGTCGGCCATCGCGCCGGTGATCGTGAAATTCGCTTCGATCGCGTAGAGCCGGTTCAGCTCTTTGCCGTCCTCGGGCTTGCGGCGCGCGGCGAACTGCTTGACTGGCTGCGCGGAGAGCGTGTCGAGCCCAAGGAAGTCGCAGTCGAGCGAGACGATCACATCGGCCTGTTCGAGCCGGTAGTGCGGCACAAGCGGCCTGCCGAAAGCGAGGCGCGCTCCCTCCAGCGCTCGGTCGAAGCTGACCGGTTCGTATTCGATCCAGGCCGACTGCGGGAACTTCTTCGCGATCTCCGCCTTCAGCGCTTCGAGAGACGGCGACGTGGAGCGCGAGGAAAGAATGCGCAGCCCCGCGCCATCGCCGAGCTTCGCGCTCTGTTCCATCCACCACGATTCGAACTCGGCCCACGAAGACTTCACGCCCTGCTTCTGCACCTGGCGGGCGCGGTCCGGGTCGTACAGATCCAGGATCATCGCCTGCTGGAAGGCGTTGGTGGCGCCGAGCGAGAAAGGATGGCGCGGATTGCCCTCCACCTTCGTGGGCCGGCCGTCGTTGCACTCGATGACGAGCCCGGAAGCGATGCCGCAGGTCTCGACGGCGGTGGCGTAGTGCAGCGGACGGCCATGCACGTAGCCTTCAACGCCTTTCGAGAGAGGAAGAATCTTTTCGGCGGGGCGGCGGCAGGCGGTGAGGCCGGCGAGGCCGAACCCCGCGGCCATCAGCTTCAGCAGCGTCCGGCGCGAGCCGCTGTCGAGCATCTCCGAGGCGCCTTCGGGAAACTCGCGTTCCACCCACTGGCGGAACTCCGGCGTATCGGCGAGCTGGTTCAGGCTGCGCCAGTATTTCCTGCCGGTGAGGCTGGAGAGGTTGAGCTGGATGAGTTCGTTCATGGTCGCAGGCCTTGGGGTTATCTGTGACAGGCGGAGCAGTTGTCGGGCGGGTGGATGCCCTTTTCGCGGATCAGCTTCGCGCCGAGCACTGCCGGATCGCCCTCGGGCTGCCAGTCGAGTTTGGTAACCAGCTCGGGCGGACGGACATGCGGCGCGGGGTTGCGGTGGCACTCGAGGCACCATGCCATCGACAGCGGCTGCACCTGCCGCACTTCCGTCATCTGATCCACGCGCCCGTGGCAACTGACGCAGCTCACGCCCGCGGTCACGTGAGCCCGGTGGTTAAAATAAACGTAGTCCGGCAGGCGGTGAACCTTGACCCACGGGATGGGCTTGCCGCTCGCGTAGCTGTCGCGCACGGGCTGCAACTTGGGGCTTTTTTCCTTCACCCGCACATGGCAGTTCATGCAGACTTCCGTCATCGGCACGGCGGCGTAGTTGGACTGCGCCACGGTCGTGTGGCAATAGAGGCAGTCCATGCCGAGATTGCCCGCGTGCAGCTTGTGGCTGTAAGGCACGGGCTGCGCGGGCATGTAGCCGGTGTCGAGCTGCCGGGGGTGGAGGAGGTACGCCGCGACGGCGCCGCCTGCGCCGAGAAGGACCACAACTGCACCGGCGGCAAGGCGCAGCTTCGTGTCGAACTGCTTCGAGAAGACAGTCATGGCAGGATGTCTGATTGTGGGAAATCCGCTTCAGCCCCTCTGACTTGGCCTGGCAGTTTCGCCCGCCCCGGCGGGGCCGGGGCGCTTGTCTCTTTTTCTACCACAGCCATACTATTTCCGCAATAGGAGCAAGAATTCTTGTCCGGCAATAATGAGATGCTTCCGCCGCCGGAAAGGACGCAGCCGATTGGAGCGGCGCCGGGGCTGCCCGCGCGGCTGATGGAAGCGCGGCCGCTGAAAGGCGTCAGCCGGAGGTTCGGCGACCTGAGAGTCCGGCCGAAGCTGATGGTGCTGCACAACAGCTTCTTCCTTCTCCTGGCCTGTGCAGTATATTTCACCGTGATCGACGTTGTCGAGGGGCGTCTGCGGCAGGCGCAGGAGCGCGAGATGACGCTGATCCTCAACGCCTTCTCGGCCCTTCTGCCCGAGACCGGCGATGAGATGGCGCTGCGCGCTTACGAACTGCGCCAGGGCACGGCGGCGGAGTTCGGGCTGCCCGAAGCGGCGCAACAGTGGATGCGGCAGTATCCGGGGCGCGTCTGGCGCGCGCCTGGCGAGCATGTCTATAAACTGATCCCCGGCACGCAGCGCTATTACCGTCTGACACTGCCGGTGCGGTTCTATGAAAGCGTGGTGGCGGGCGTGCAGGTGGGGTTGTTCGCCGCGCTCGGCGTGCTCTACGTTCTGGCGGTGCTGGTGCTCGAGCTGTTCGTCCTGCCCCGCTACGTCTATCAGCCGCTGCGGCTGCTGCTGGAAGCCGATGCCGCCACGCGGCGCGGCGACCGGAGGGCGGAGATCATTGACGAAGCCTTCATCCCGGGAGACGAGATCGGGCTGATCCTGCGCTCGCACAATGACACGGTGCGCGCGCTGCGGCGCCGCGAAGACGAGCTGGAACAGGCCCGTCGGAACCTGGAGGCGCAGGACCGGCTGGTGAGCCTTGGCATGTTGAGCGCCAGCGTCGCCCATGAGATGAACACGCCGCTGGCGGTGCTGCACGGCTCGATCGAGAAGCTGCTGGAGAAAAGTTGCGATGAGGCGATGCAGGCGCGCCTGGAAAGGATGAAGCGCGTCACCGACCGGCTGCGGCGGATCAGCGCTTCGCTGCTCGATTTCGCGCGGCTGCGCCGGGAGGCGATGGAACCGCTGGAACTGCGGCCTCTGATCGACGAGGCATGGCAGCTTGTGGCGATCGACGAGAAGGCGGGCGAGGTGGCGCTGCGCGTGGAGGTCTCCGCGGAGACGCGCGTCTGCGGCAACTCCGGGCGGCTGGTGCAGGTATTTGTGAACCTGTTAAGAAACGCGTTGATCGCCGTGCCGGCGGGCCGGGGCGAGATCACGGTCCGGGCCGAAGAGGCGCGGCTGGACGGCAGTCCCGCCGTGCGCATCACCGTGGAGGACAACGGCCCCGGAATTCCGCCGGAGATCCTGCCGGAGGTGTTCGACGCCTTCGTCAGCGACCGCCTGGACGCGCAGGGGACGGGGCTGGGCCTCACGGTGGCGCAGGGCATCGTGCATCAGCACGGAGGGCGGATCCGCGCATACAACAGAGAGCAGGGCGGCGCGGCGCTCGAGGTGGTGCTGCCCGCTCCGCAGGAAGGTGAAAAGCCATGACGACCGACCCGCAGCCGGAACAGGAATTGATCGACGTCGCCGTGCTCGACGACGACCGCGACTTCCTCACCTACATCGAAGATCTGCTGTCGGACGAGGGCCATTACGCGGTGCGCGTCTTCCAGCGGGCCGAAGAGTTGTTCGAGGCGGCCGAAGAGCGGCGCCCCGAAATTGTCCTGCTCGACATGAAGATGGGCCGCACGCACGGCGAGGAGGTGCTCGAAAAGCTGATGCAGCGCTGGCCGGAGCTGTGCGTGATCATCGTCACCGGATATCCCTCGCTCGAAGACATGCGGGCCACGTTCAAGAAGAACGTTTTCGACTACCTGGCCAAGCCGTTCACGCTGAACCAGCTCCGCCAGGTGCTGGCCAACGCGGCCGAACGCTACGGGCTGGGGCGCGCGCTCACCGGCCGGCTGCGCGAAAAGCTGGGTCAGCGCATCCGCGTGCTGCGCGCCGAGCGCGGCTGGTCGCTGAAAGAGCTGGCCGCGGCCACGCGGCTCAGCGTCAGCCAGATCAGCTCGATCGAGCGCGGCGCGAACCTGCCCTCCATGGAAAGCCTGCTGGCGATCTCGCGCGCCTTCGGGCTCAAGCCGAGCCAGATTCTCGCTTCCATCGAGTTCTGAGCCGCGCGGGCCTACTCGATCTCGTGCTCGATGGCCTGGGCGAGCTGGTCGCTGTCGTACGGAACGGGCAGCTCGGCGGGCTTCGGAGAAAACCACGGATACATCAGCGGCAGCAGGAACAGCGTCAGGAACGTGGACGAACCCAGGCCGCCGATGACGACCGACGCCAGCGGGCGCTGGACTTCGGCGCCCGTGGTGGTGGCCAGCGCCATCGGCAGAAAGCCGAAGCTCGCCACCAGCGCCGTCATCAGCACGGGGCGCAGGCGGATGCCGGCGCCGGTGAGCAGCGCCTGCTCCATCGGCAGGCCGAACTGCCGCAAGCGGTTGATGGAGCTCACCAGCACGATGCCGTTCAGCACCGCCACGCCGAACAGCGCGATGAAGCCGATGGCCGCCGAGATGTTCAGGTTCAGGCCGCGCACCCACAGCGCGGCGATGCCGCCGATGAAAGCGAAGGGCACGTTGGTCAGAATCAGCAGCGCCTGGCGCGCGCTGGAGAAGGTGAAGAACAGCAGGCCGAAGATGATCAGGATCGACGCCGGCACGACGATCATCAGGCGGCGCATGGCGCGGCGCTGGTTCTCGAACTGGCCGCCCCAGTCGATCGAATAGCCCGCGGGCAGGCGGAGCGACTCGTCCAGCCGCCGCTCGGCTTCCGCCACGAAGCTGCCCAGGTCGCGCCCGCGCACGTTGCACTGCACCACGATGCGGCGCTGGCCGTTTTCGCGGGAGATCACCTCCGGGCCGCGCGCCATCGACACCCGCGCCACCTGCCCGAGGCGGACGCGTTCGCCTCCCGGCGCGTTCAGAATCAGCCCCCGGATGGCCTCGTCGTTGGCGCGGTAGCTCTCCGGCAGGCGCACGACGATGGCGAAGCGGCGCTGCCCCTCAATCAGTTCGCTCACCGTGCGCCCGCCGATGGCGGCGTCCATCATGTCCTGCACGTCGCTCACGTTGAGGCCGTAGCGGGCCAGCGCCTCGCGGCCGATCTCGATGCGCAACTCAGCCACGCCGGAGACGATCTCCATCTGCTCGTCAGCCGCGCCCGGAACGGCGGAGATGACGCGCAGCGCGCGTTCTGCCAGTTGCTCCAGCACGCGCGGATCCTCGCCGAAGATCTTCACGGCCACATCGGCCTTGATGCCGGAGATGGTCTCGTCGAGCCGCATGGCCATGGGCTGCGTGAAGTTGTAGCTGACGCCGGGGACGACTTCCAGCGCCTGGGCCAGCGCCTCGATCAGCTCCTCCTTCCTGCGGAACCGCGTCCACTGCTCCCGCGGCTTCAGCAGCACGTAGACGTCGCCCTGATTGATGCCCATGGCCTCCGTCGCCACGTCGGGGCGCCCGATGCGCGTGACCACGCCTGTGACTTCTGGAAACGTGAGGATAATCTTCTCCACGCGGTTGCTGATCTGCACGGAGTCGGTGAGCGAGATGCCGGGCATCTTGCGGGTTTCGATGAGAATCGAGCCTTCGTCGAGCCGCGCGATGAATTCGGTGCCGATGAAAAACACGCTCGCCACAGCCGCCGCCAGCAAGGCGACGCTGGCCCCCACCAGCCACAGGCGTCGCCGCAGCGCCCGCTCCAGCAGGGCGAGGTAGCGCACCCGCAGCCACTCCATCCATCGCTCCGAATACGTCTTCATTCCGGGGCGCAGATGCACGGAAGCCGCCGCCGGCACCACCGTCAGGGCCAGGATCAGGCTCCCCAGCAGCGCCGAGCACACCGTGATCGCCATCGGCCGGAACATGCGCCCTTCCAGCCCCTCCAGGAAAAAGACCGGCATGTAGACCGCGACGATGATGGCCACCGCGAACAGGATGGGCCGCGCCACTTCGTGCGCCGCCACGCGGATGCGCTCCAGGCACTTCTCGCGGTCTTCGCTGCAATCGCTGCGCCGCAGCCGCCGCACGGCGTTCTCCATCATCACCACCGAGCCGTCGACGATCATGCCGAAGTCGATGGCGCCGAGGCTCATCAGGTTCGCGGTGACGCCGAAAACGGCCATGCCCATGAAGCCGAACAGCATCGACAGCGGGATCACCGCCGCCACGATCAGCGCCGCCCTCAGGTTGCCCAGGAACAGCACCAGAATCAGGATCACCAGCCCGCCGCCTTCCAGCAGCGCCCGCGCCACCGTGCGGATGGTGCCGTCGATGACCATGCTCTGGTCGTAGAAAGGCACCACGCGGACGCCCTCGGGCAGGCGGATGGAAGCCAGCTTCGCCTTCACCCGCTCGATCACGCGCCGCCCGTTCTCGCCCTTCAGCATGATGGCCATGCCGCTCACCATCTCGCCCTTGCCGTCGCGCAGCGTGGCGCCCTGGCGCGGCATCGCCATCAGCCGGATCTCGGCCACGTCGCGCAGCAGCACGGGCGTTCCGGCGCGCGCCAGCACGACGATCCGCTCCAGGTCGCCGATGCTCTCCACGCGGCCCAGCCCGCGCACGGTGTACTGTTCCATCGCGTGCTCGATGAAGCCGCCGCCGAAATTCGTGTTGTTGTCGCGCACGCGCTCGAAGACCGTGCGCAGGTCGAGTCCGTAGCGCTGGAGCTTCACCGGGTCGACCACGACCGCGTATTGCTTCGTCTCGCCGCCCCAACTGTTCACTTCATTCACGCCGGGCACGGTGCGCAGCGCGAAACGGATCTGCCAGTCGTGGATCGTCTTCAGATCCATGGCCGAGTACCCTTCGCCTTCCACCGTGTACTGGTAGACCTCGCCGAAGGCGGTGGCCATCGGGCCGAGCACCGGATCCAGCCCTTGCGGCAGCCGCCCGCGCACCTCCTGCAAGCGCTCATTGACAAGCTGCCGCGCGAACCAGGTGTTCACGTCGTCGTCGAAGATCAGCGTCACCATGGACAGGCCGAGCTTCGAGATCGACCGGATGCCCTGCGTGCGCGGAATGCCCATCAGCGCGCTTTCAATCGGGAACGTGACCAGCTGCTCCACCTCGCTGGGCGCCATCGCCGGGCACTCGGTCACCACGACCACCTGGTTGTTGGTCAGGTCCGGGAAGGCGTCGACCGGGATGTTGAGCATCACCCACACGCCGAACGCCGCGATCAGCAGCACGCCGAGCAGCACCAGCCAGCGGTTGCGCAGATGAAAGTCGATGATCCGCTGCAACATCGGCTATTCCTCGGAGAGCGTCGACTTCAGCAGATGCGATTTGAGCACGAAGCTGCCCTCGGTGACGACGCGCTCGCCGGCTTTCAGCCCGCGGCGGATCTCCACCAGGCGGTCCAGCGCGCGTCCGGTCTCCACGGAGCGCGGCTCGAAGCGCCCGGGGCGCGTTTCGACAAAAACGGAAGGCTGCCCGTTGAGATCCTGGATGGCGGTCTGCGCGATGAAGAGCCCGCGTTCGCTCGAGCCGGCTTCCAGCTCCACCACCGCGTACATCTCGGGCTTCAGCAGCCCGGCGCGGTTGTCGATCTCGACAATGGCCTGCACGGTGCGGGTCTCCGGATCGAGCTTCTCGTCCACGCGGATGACGCGGCCCGTGAAGCGGCGGTCCGGATACGCCTGCACGGTGACAGCCGCCGCCATGCGCGGGCGGACGCGCGAGAGGAACTCCTCCTGCACGTTGGCGATCACCCAGATCGAAGACAGATCGCTGATGACGAACATTTCCCCCGAAGACTGCACCACCGCGCCGGCCGTCACCAGCCGGCTGATGACAGTTCCGGCGGCAGGTGCCCGGATGGGGATCAGATCGTCGTCGGAGAGCGCGGCCCCGCCCGGTTCATGGCGCCCGGTGCTCTCGGCAGGGATTTCGAGAAACTCGACCAGGTGCTCGCGCGTGCGGTTCATTTCGATCTCGGCCGCGCGGAGCGCCGTTTCGGCGTTGCGCAGCTCATTGTCGGCCGTGTCGAGCTGCTCCTGGCTGGCAGCCTTCATCTCCAAAAGGCGCTGCATGCGGTCCCGCTGGCGGCGGGCGTAAGCGAGATTCGATTGCAGGCGGTTGTACTCGGCCACGGCGCGGCGGTACAGGGCCCGCGACTCGTGCACGTCGTGGCTGAACATGCGGGCCAGCACCTGTCCCTTTTCCACCCGGTCGCCGACGCGAACCAGCACCTTCATGATGCGTCCGTCGGTGATGGCGCCAACGCGCCAGGTCTGCTCTTCGTTGGCCGACAGGCGCCCGTTGGCGCGCACGGTCACGGGCACGGCCTGCTCCTCCGCGGGTTCGACGCGGAGCCCCGCCTGGCCGAGAGCCGCCTGATCGAGCTCGACGGCGCGCGGCGCGGCCTGCGCCTCCGCGGCCGGCGCCTGTTTCGGCGCTTCTTTCTGACAGGCTGCCAAAAGCAATGTCGCCGCCAGCGCCGCGGCATATCGGTTCATGGCTTCACCCCCAGCGCGTAAGCAAGCACTTCCTGGCTCTGCCGGTATTCCATCCACGCGCGGTAGTTCACAAGCTCGATTTCGATGCGGAGCCGCTCGGCGTCCAGCAGCCGCAGCAGGTCCGCGCCGCCCAGGCGGTAGGCCGCCTGCGCCACTTTCGCGGTTTCGCCCGCGCCTTCCACCAGCCGCCCGACGAGGTCGCGGATCTGGCGGCGCCGCGTCTGATATTCGGCCGCCGCCGCCTGCACCTCCGCCCGGATGATGGCTTCGGTGGCGGCGAGGTTCGCCTCGGCCGCCTTGATGCCGGCCGTAGCGCTCTGGATGTTTCCCTGGTTGCGGTTCAGCACGGGCAGGTCCCATTGCAGCCCGGCGATCAGCGTGTTCTCGCCCATGGAGCGCTTGTAGCCGAACAGCGCGTCGAAGTTCGGCCGCGCGTTGGCCTGTTGCAACACCAGATCCGCGCGCGCCTGCTCCACCCGCTGTCGCGCCAACAGCGCTTCCGGCCGCCGGGCCAGAGCCTCGTCTTCGTTCCACGGCAGAGGCTGGTCCACGCCGGGCTGGAGCGGTTCTGCGAATCTCACCTCCGGAAAATCCGTGCGCCCCATCGCGCGGAACAGTTCGATGCGCGCTTTGGCGGCGTCCAGCGCTGCGTTGTTGGCCGCCAGCTCGATCCGGCCGAGCTCCAGCCGCACGCGCAGCAGGTCGTTTTCCGCCATCGCGCCTTCGCGCACCCGGATTTCATGATATTCGACGATTTTCTGGAAATTCCGGACGCTTTCCAGCAATAATTCATGCATTTTCCGGGCGCCCAGCGCCGCCCAGTAGGCCAGCGACACATCGCGGGCGACGTTGCGCCGGAGCACGTCCAGCTCGAGCTCGGCCGCGCGCAGTCCGCGCGAGGCCAGCTCGGCCCGCTTGCCGCGCTTGCCCGCGGTTTCAAACGTCTGCTGGAGATAGGCGAAGTCGTCCGTTTCCCGGCCCAACTGGATGGGACGCGAACCCCAGTTTCTGTAGTTCTCCGCCTGGAGGATCAGCTTCGGATTGAACGTGAGCGGCGCCTGGCGGAGCTGCCCGCGCGCGCTTTCCACCCGCTGCCGTCCCTCCGCCAGAAGGGGATGCGACTCCAGAGCGCTTTTGACCGCCGCGTCCAGGGTGAGCATTTCCTGCGCGCCGGCGGAGAGCGCGCAGAAGAAAATCGCCAGCAGGCGTTTCATGAGAAGATCTCGAAAGACCTAGATTAACAATTCATGGATGCGATCTATGCGCTTTCGTTACGCGGTCCTGTTGCTGGCTGCCGGCGCCTGCGCCCAGCCTCTGATCGAAAAAACCGCGCAACCCGGCAAGTACATCGCGGCCAACGGCCGCCGCGCGGCGCTGCTCGGCTCTGAAGACGGCCAACTGGAGGCATGGATCTTTCCCATCAAGCTGGGACGCGGCTTCCGGCTTTCGGTTTACGTCGATCAGGCGCTCGATCCTCTGCCGCTTAGCGAGCTGGCCGAGACGGCGATCATCCGCCCGCATGCGGTGACGCTTGTCCATGTGCATCCGGCATTCACCGTGCGCCAGACCTGGACCGCGTCGCCGGACAAGCCGGTGGCGGCGGTGCTTCTCGACATCGAAACGTCGCGCCCGCTGCGCTTCCGCGCCACGTTCATCCCCGAGATGCAGCCGATGTGGCCCGCGTCCTTCGGCGGGCAGTCGACGTCGTGGGACGCGAAGTCCGGCGTGCTGACGTTCACCGAGGGGCAGCGCCGCTTCCGCCCGGTGCTCGGATCGCCGGCATTCCGCCGCATCAGCGAGCAGGTGGGCCACCAGCTTCCCGAGCGCACGGTGTCAATCGAATTTGATGTGGAAGCATCCGGCGCCGTGCCCATCCTGTTCGCTGCATCCCGCAAAGACTACGACGAAGCGATCCAGGCGCCGGAGCGCATTCTGCAAGAAGCGGAGGCGCATTTCCGCGCCTTTTTCGCAAAAACAGCAGAGCTGCGGTGGGGGGCCTTTTCGGACGCCTACGACTGGGCGCGTGCGGCGATCGAACGTGGCTGGGCGTGCAACGAGGGCGTGGGCTGCGGGCTGGTGGCGGGCTGGGCGCCGTCGGGAGCCAGCCAGCGGCCGGGCTTCGGCTGGTATTTCGGCGGCGACACGATGATCAGCGTCTGGGCGATGCTCGACTACGGCGATTTCACCGGGGCGCGGGCGGCGCTGGATTTTCTGCTCGATCGGCAGCGCGCCGACGGCAAGATCATGCACGAGTGGACGCAGTCGGCGGCATTGCTCGATTGGCCGAGCTATCCCTACGGCTTTTACCACGCCGACACCACGCCGCTGTTTCTGCACACGGCGGAGCTGTACGTGCGGCAGACGGGCGACCGGCAGTGGATCGAGCAGCGCTGGCCGCAACTGGAGCGCGCCTGGCGCTATGCGCTCACCATGCGCGACGAGGACGGGCTGCTTTCCAATCTGAAGGGCGGCGCGGCGGCGGTGGAGACGGGCGCGCTCAGCGGCAGGGTCGCCCGCGATGTGTACCTGCAAGGCGTGTGGCTGGCCGGGCTGCGCGGGTGGGCGCGCATCGCGCGCTGGAAGGGTGCGGAGGCGGAGGCGCGGGAGGCGGAAACGCTGCTGGCGGCGGCGCGGAAAGCGGTGGAGAGATGGTTCGTGCCGGGCAAGGACGTGTTCGCCTTTGCCGAATTGCGCGACGGCACGCGTTACGAAGCCAACTCCGCCTGGCAGGGCATGCTGCTGGCCGAGGGAGGGATCGAACCGGACCTGGCTCGCCGCGCGGCCGCGTCCATGGCTTCGCCGATGCTGATGACCCCGTGGGGCGCGCGCCTGTTCGCCACCGACAGCCCGTATTACAACCCGCTCGGCTACAACGACGGCAGCGTCTGGCCGTTTGTGACCTCGCAGGTGTTGGTGGCGCTGTTCCGGCACGGGCAGCCGGCGGCGGCGCTGGCGGCGCTCGACGGAATGCGGCAGGCTGCGGGGCTCGCCGGGGCGGGCTTCCTGGCCGAATACTTCAGCGGAGACCGCCTGGCGCCGGGACCGCGGGCCGTGCCGCATCAGTTGTTCAGCTCGGTGGCGCTGATCCACCCCGTCTTTGCCGGGTTGCTGGGGCTGGAGCCCGATGCGATGGCGTCGCAGCTCCATGTGGCGCCGCAGCTTCCCTGCGGCGCGCCGCCAGTCATCCTGCGCGGTTACCGGGTTGGCAATGCCGTGGTGGATGGGGAATTCCACCCCGGCCGTCCGAACCGGGTGGAAGTCCGCCTCCGGAGTGGCACGCTGGATGTGCAGATCCGGCCCGGCTCGTGCTTCGAATCTCCCGCGCCGCGGCGGCTGTCACCGGGCATGCGCCCCTGAGCGCCCGGTGCCTTAGTACTTTCACCCGAGGCAGGAATCAGGTCTCGGCGGCAAAAAACGTAGGGCGACTGCGTAGTTTACTTTAGTACTGGGTCTTCCTAGAATTGAAAAGAGGAAGCTTGGCCGGAGGTACCATGAGCCCGACCGAAAAACCGACACAGGAACAGGCTGAGAATCCCTCCAGCGGCGGAAAGATCCGGGTGATGATCGCCGACGACCACCCGATTGTCCGCGACGGGCTGAAGAAGCTGCTGAGCCTGGAAGACGACATCGAAGTAGTCGCGGTAGCATCGGACGGGCGCGAAGTGCTCGATCAGGTGGCGCAGCACCAGCCGGACATCATTCTGCTCGATCTGCGCATGCCCAACCTGGACGGCATCACAACGCTTCAGACCTTGCAGGAGAAGGGCTGTCCGGCGAAAGTCATCATCCTGACAGCCAGCGAGGACAAGAACGAGTTTGTGCAGGCGATGAAGCTGGGCGCGCGGGGCATCGTGCTGAAGCAGACGGCGTCGGAACTCATCGTCAAGAGCATCCGCAAGGTGCAGTCGGGCGAGATCTGGCTGGATTCGCAGACGACCGCCGCCGTGATGCGGCAATTTGCTTCGCCGGCGGCGGAACCGGCGCCCGTGCAGGGCGGCAGGGTGCGGGAGCGGTCTCCACTGAGCGCGCGCGAGCGCGAGATTGTGGCTTTGGTGGCGCAGGGCTACAAGAACAAGGAGATGGCGGAGAAGATGTTCATCAGCGAACAGACGGTGAAAAATCATCTCCACAACATCTTCGACAAGCTCGGCGTGTCCGACCGTCTGGAACTGGCGCTGTACGCGATTCACAAGGGGCTGCACCTGCCCGACAGCGAGCGGTGACGCGGGCCCAGGCGGCCACGGAAGCCGCCAACGGCTACATTCCATTGCGTGAGGGTGGCTGTTTGCGGCGGATTGAAGCTCTTGCCTGCAAGATGTAGAATTCTTCCTCGAAATCCTGACTCTTCCCTCTTGCATTCGGCCATGGCGGAGCCTAGGATCGAAGTAGGAGGAATTTCAGATGCGGTTGTCTCTCATGTTGCTGGCGGCGCTGCTGGTGGGAATCCTTGCCGCTCCTCCTGCCATCGCCCAGGAGCCGATCCCGCGGTGCACGTCGGTGGAACCGATGAGCGGGAAGATCGGCACGGAGATCGTCGTAACGGGCGAGAACCTGGACAAGCAACACGTGGCCAAGTTGTACCTCACCGACGGCCAGAACGATATTGAGATGGCGATCAAAGAGCAGGACGCCACGACGCTGAAGAGCGTGATCCCGAAAGGGGCCAAGCCGGGCACCCGGTATCGCCTGATGGTCCTGACCCGCGGCAAAGAACCCAAGCTGATCGAACAACCGGTGCGGTTCGAAGTGGAAGAATAGCGGAGCTGCCATCCCGCCCCGCGAAGCCGCTTCTTGCAGGAGCGGAGACGGATTCCCCTTATCGGCACAGCACCCGCCGGGGCAAGGGGTGGAAAGCGGGTATTCTGGAAAGTGATGCAGAGCCTCCTCGCCATCCTGCTGGCTGGCGGCGCGGGCGAGCGGCTGTATCCTCTCACCCGGCGGACGGCGAAACCGGCCGTGCCGTTCGGCAGCTATTACCGCATCATCGACTTCACGCTGTCCAACTGCGTCAATTCGGGCCTGCGCCGGATTTTTTGCCTCACTCAGTACAAATCCCTGGAATTAACCCGCCATATTCGCGAGGGATGGGATCTGTTTTCAGGAGAAATGGGCGAGTTCATCGAAGTGATCCCTCCGATGAAGCGCATCCATTCCGACTGGTATCTGGGCACGGCGGACGCCGTCTACCAGAACATCGAAAGCATCGTGGTCGAGAAGCCCGACCTCGTGCTCATCCTGGCCGCCGACCACATCTACAAGATGGACTACCGCGAGATGGTGGAATGCCATCTGCGCCACGGGGCGGACGTCACCATCGCCACCATCCAGGTGGATCCTTCGGAAGCGCCGCGCTTCGGCGTGGTGGACATCGATCCGGCCACCTTCCGTGTCCGCGGCTTCGAAGAAAAACCCCAGCATGGCCGTCCCGTCCGGTCGGCGTTCGACCCGAACATGATCTCCGCTTCGATGGGGATCTACATCTTCCGGACGCCGGTGCTTCTGGAGGCGCTGCGGGCGGATGCCGCGGATCCGGATTCCGAGCATGACTTCGGCAAGAACGTGCTGCCGGCGCTGATCGGCTCGCACAGAGTGGCCGCTTATGATTTCCGCGACCTGAACCGCAAGTGCGTGCGCTACTGGCGCGACGTCGGCACCATCGATGCCTACTACGAGGCCAACATGGACCTGGTCAGCGTAACGCCGGAATTCAATCTCTACGACACCGATTGGCCCATCCGCACCCGCATGCCGCAGGCGCCCCCGGCGAAGTTCGTCTTCGCCCAGGGCGGACGCCGCATGGGCGTGGCCACCGATTCCATCGTCGCACCGGGCGTCATCGTCTCCGGCGGACGCGTCCATCACTCGATCCTCAGTCCCGGCGTGCGCGTGAACTCCTATTGCGACATCGAGGACTCGATTCTGCTTCATGGCGTCAATGTCGGGCGCTATTCGCGCATCCGGCGGGCGATCATCGACAGCGGCGTCCAGATCCCGGAGGGTTCCGTCATCGGCGAAGATCCCAGCCGAGACCGCGCCGCCGGCCATCACGTGACGCCCAGCGGCGTGACGGTGGTCAGCCCCGCACCGGAATTGGACGCCTGAACGCCCCCCCGCGAACCGGCCAGCCCCGTATAATTCAGACAGGAGAGTCCTATATGCGCCTGGTCACCAAACTCATGCTGGCGGTGGCCGCGGTGGTGGGCGTCATCGCCGTGATCTCCGGCTACACGATCTACCGCGCCGAGGAGCGCCACATGCTGGACGTGGTGATCGCGGGCGCCGATCAGCTATCCGGCAGCATCACCTCGGCCACCTGGCATGCCATGCTCGCCGACCGCCGCGACGACGTCTACCAGACAATGCGGACCATCGCCGAGAAGCAGGGCATCGACCGGCTGCGGCTGTTCAACGGGCAGGGTGAGGTGACGTTCTCTACGAATCAGGAGGACGTAGGACAGCGGTTTGCCCTCGAGGATCCGCAATGTTCGCGGTGCCACCGGCAAGGGCTGCAGCTTCCTGCGCTGTCGCTGCGCGAGCGGGTGGAGATCCACGAACGCACGGAAGGTCCGCGGCGGCTGTCGGTGATCACGCCCATCCCGAACGAACGGCAGTGCAGCAACGCCGACTGCCACGCCCATCCGCCGCAGGTGCGGGTGCTCGGGGTGCTGGAAGTGAGCCTGAAGCTCGATACCGTGGACGAGGAACTGGCCAACATGCAGACGCGCATCGCCGTGCGCGCCATTGGCGAGATCCTGCTGATCTGCCCGCTGATTTATTTCTTCGCCCGCCGGTTTTTCAGCCAGCCGATCCAGCGGCTGATCGCCAGCACGGAGTCGATCAGCCGCATGGAGCTGGACCACCCCGTCGAAATCCCGGATCATGCCGGCGAGATCACCGACCTGGCGCGCGCCTTCGAAGTCATGCGGGTGCGGCTCAAGGACGCCATGGACCGCATCAACAGCTTCACCCAGGAGCTGGAGGAAAAGGTCGAGCAGCGGACGCGGGAACTGAAAAGCGCCCACCAGAAGCTCATGCAAAGCGACCGGCTGGCCTCGCTCGGCCAGCTTGCCGCCAGCGTCGCCCATGAGATCAACAACCCCGTGGCCGGCGTGCTGAACCTGGCCAAACTGATGGAGCGCCTGCTGCGCGAAGACGGCGTGCCGCCGGAGCGGCTGGCGGACTTCCGCCGCTACCTGGGGCAGATCGCTTCGGAGACCACGCGCGTGGGGCGCATCGTCGGCGACCTGCTGGCTTTCTCCCGCCGCTCAGCCCCGCATCACATAGAAACCAACCTCAACCAGGTGATTGAATCCACCCTTTCGCTGGTGTCGCACAAGTTCAAGCTCGCCAACGTAGAGGTGCAACTGCAACTGGATCCGGCCCTGCCGCCGGTGCTGTGCGACCGCTCGCAGATGCAGCAGGTGATCCTGAATCTCGCCCTGAACGCCGCCGAGGCGATGCAGCCGCACGGCAGGGGCACTCTCCGGGTCGAAACCGGACGCCGCGACAGCGAGGTCTTCATCCGCGTCACCGACGACGGCGAGGGGATTCCGCCGGAGGTGCTGCCGAAGATCTTTGATCCCTTCTTCACCACCAAACCCGAAGGCAAGGGCGTGGGGTTGGGGCTGGCGGTGACCTACGGCATCGTCCAGGCGCATCTGGGCGAGATCGAAGTGCAGAGCCGCCCCGGCCAGGGAACCACCTTCACGGTCAGCCTGCCTTTGCAGAAGACGCCCGTGACCGAGGCGTCCGGGGCGGTGCGGGGGTGATGGTCGTGGGCGTCTTCGAATTGAGAACGCCCGAAGACCGCGCCGTGCCGCAAGGCGTGATCCCGGCGATGGCCGCGGCTCTTGAGCAATGCCTGCCCGTCCGCGTGGCGGGGCTCAAGCCCCTGGAGATCCCGCAGGGCGCCTACGACGCCCGCCGCGCGCAATGGAGCGCGCCGGCGGTGCTCGAAAGCGTCCTTGCCTCGCTGCCGGAGGGCATCCCGAAAGCGCTGGCGGTGACGGGCGTGGATCTGTTCATCCCCATGCTCAGCTTCGTTTACGGGCAGGCGCAGTTGAAGGGACGCGCGGGCGTGGTGTCGGTGGCGCGGCTGCGGCAGGAATTCTACGGCCTGCCAGGCAACGAAGCGCTGCTGCTGGAGCGCGCGCGCAAGGAGGCGGTGCATGAGGCGGGGCATCTGCTCGGGCTGGTGCACTGCTCCTCGCCGGGCTGCGTCATGCGGCTGTCGGTGCAGGTGGGACAGATCGATCTGAAAGGGGAGGCGCCGTGCCCGTCCTGCGCGGCGCGCCTCCGGGAGGTGTCCGCATGAAGCCGCAATGGCAGATCCTGGTCGTCGACGATGAAGAGATCATGTGCGAGTCGCTGGCCGCGTGGCTGCGCGAGGACGGTTACCTCGTCGACACCGCGTCCAGCGGGCGCGAGGCGGTGGAGCTGGCGAAGAAAACCGACTACGCCATCTACTTCATCGACCTGAAAATGCCCGGCGGCATGGACGGCATCGACACGCTGATGGAGATCCGCCGCCTCCATCCCGACGCCTCCATCATCATCATCACCGCCTACGCCACCGTCGACACCGCCATCACCGCCATCAAGGAAGGCGCCCAGGAGTACATCGTCAAGCCCTGCAACCCCGAGGAGATCTCGCTGCTGGTCGGCCGCATCATCAAGGTGAAACGCCTCCAGCGCGAGAACCTCATCCTCCGCAAGAAGCTCCAGCGCCGCTACCAGTTCCACGACATCATCTGCAAGAGCCCGCGGATGCTCGAGGTGCTGGAGCTGGCGCGCGAAGTCTCCAGCCTGCGCAGCACCGTGCTCATCCGCGGCGAGAGCGGAACGGGCAAGGAACTGGTGGCCCGCGCCATCCATTTCTCCGGCAACCGCGCCCAGAAACCCTTCATCGCCGTCAGTTGCGCCGCGCTGGCGGAAACCCTGCTCGAAAGCGAGCTGTTCGGTTACGAGAAGGGCGCCTTCACCGGCGCGGCGGAGCGCAAGAAGGGCAAGTTCGAACTCGCCGACGGCGGCACCATCTTCCTGGACGAAATCGGCGACATCGGCCCCAAGCTCCAGGCGGACCTGCTGCGCGTGTTGCAGGAACGCTCGTTCTACCGCGTCGGCGGGTCGGAGGAGGTCCATGTGGATGCGCGTGTGATCGCCGCCACGCACAAGGACCTCCGCGCGCTCGTGGAAGAAGGCAAGTTCCGTGAAGACCTCTTCTACCGCCTCAACGTGATCGAGATCCAGATCCCGCCGCTGCGGGAGCGCCGCGAGGACATTCCACTGCTGGCCGGGCACTTCGTCGAGCGCATTTCGCACGAGCTCGGCAAACCCGTGGAGGAGATTGCGCAGGATGCCATGCGCCTGCTGATGGACCACTCCTGGCCGGGCAACGTGCGCGAACTGGAGAACGCCGTCGAGCGCGCCATTGTGAGCTGCCGTGGCAGGACGCTCACGGCAGAGGACTTCTCCTTCCTGCGAAACAATGGCGCGGCCAAAATCCAGATGCCCGACAACCTGACACTGGCCGACATGGAGAAACTCATGATCGAGGCGGCGCTGCGCCGCACCGGCGGCAACGTCAAAGAGGCCGCCGCATCACTTGGCATCGACCGCTCGACGCTCTACGAAAAGCTCAAGCGCTACGGCATCGAGCGCTGACCCTCACACGTCCAGGAACGCCAGTCCGCAGGCGGTGTCGAACTCCCGCGCCGTCAGCCGCCGGCCCAGATCCTCTGCCACTGCGCCGCCATCGGCCAGCGACGCCGCGCCGCAGGAAGCCGCCAGCGCCACCTGCAACCGGTCCAGCTCGTGACGCATCCAGGCCACGGCTTCGCCTCCCCGCAGCAGATGCGTGGTGCGGAAATCCTCCGCGGGGCGCACGCGCACCAGCGCCTCTCCGTCTGAAGCCGGGCCGAGCACGGTCCCGTCCACCGGCGACAGGATCCGCGCCTCGACGCCATTGCGCCGCGCCACGAAGGCGGGCTCGTTCACGCGCAGCTCCGCGCCCGCCGGCGGCGTCTCGACCGTGCCGTCCGCGCCCAGCAGGCGGCGGCCGAGATCGTCCAGCCCTACCAGCAGCGTGCCGTCTTCGGCTTCGCGGACCCAGGTGTGGCCGCGGTGGTAGTAGCGGTCCAGCGGCACGGCCACACCGCACGCCTCAGCCTGTCCGGATCCGGCGGCATGGGCCGCGGCTTCGTCCGAATACAGCAGCCGCGCGTGGATGCGGCAGCCGCGGCAGTCGAATTCGCGGTCGCAGCACCGCTCCGGCAACTCGCCCGTGATCGCGTGCCGGCAGCGGCGCTCCTCGGGCGTGAGCTCTTCAAAGGCAGTGTGCCAGTACACGCGCCCTTCCTGTTTCTTCCGAACCGTGCGGAAGCTCCGCCACAGCGCGGCCAACACCGTGCCCGCCACCACCAGGGCCACCGTGAAGAACACGCCCAGGAAGATCAGATATCCGGCGTTCCATTCAAAGCCGTACACCCAGGGAAACATGGCTTACCTCCGCGCCTCCGTCATCGCCAGCTCCCGCTCCTGCGGAAACAGCGTCAGATACCGGTAGGAGAACGAGTACACCAGCATGCCGTAGGCCACCACGAATCCGAACGCCGCGAACTCCTGCCACGACGGCCAGTACAGCAGCAGCCGGTCGAACGGCATCGTCGGCAGCGCCAGCGTCTGGATGGTGAACACGAAGCGGTTCAGCGTCACGCCCAGGCAGGCCATCGCCGCCGCGCCCAGCAGCAGCCCGCGCCGCGCGCGCCACTCCGGCTTCAGCAGAATGAGCGCCGGCACCAGGCCCAGCAGCGCGATCTCCGCAAACAGGATCCACGTGCCGAACGCGCCGCCGTACTCGTAGAACCGGTGCGCGGGAAAGCCGCGCTCCGGCGCCGTCTGGTTGATCCACAGCAGCGTGTCCAGGCACTTGAAGAACACATAGGCCAGCAGCAGCTTGCCCGAGATCCGCCCCAGCGTCTGGTAGACCTCGTTTTTCACCAGCCGCCGCCCGGTGATCTTTTCGGCAAGCCCCGTTGTCAGCGCCACGAACGACGGCCCCACCGCCATCGCCGACAGCACGAACAGGAAGAACGTGCTCGGCCAGATCAGCAGCCCCTCGCGGAAGGCGAACGGCCGCCCGCGCAGCACGCCGAACAGCCCGCCGAGCGAGCCCTGATGGAAGAACGACAGCAGCGTCCCGATCAGCGCGAACACCACCATCACCTTGTGCAGGTGGTACTCGAACACCAGCATCGACGGCTTCCACTTCAGCCGGCGGTTCTTCAGGAAAACCGGCACGTACTCGATCAGCAGCACCGTCAGGTAGCAGGTGATGCAGAAAGTCACCTCGGTGAGCATCGAGTGCACGTTCGGGTGGTAGAAGGTGAACCACGCGCGCAGCGGCTGGCCCACGTCGACGGCCAGAATCAGCACCGCGCCGCTGTAACAGACCAGCCCGATCACGACGGCGCTGTTGATCACCGCCTTCAGTTCCGTCTTCCGCAGCACGTACAGCAGGAAGCCCGTGAAGAACGCGCCCGCGCCCAGCGCGATCACCGTCAGATCGAGAAAGATCCACAGCCCGAACACGTAGCGGTTGTCCATGTTGGTATGGAACAGGCCGTCGCGCAGGCAGAGGAAAATCGCGTAGGCGCCCAGCAGCAGCAATGCCGCCCACGGCGCCGCCCACAGCAGGAACCGGCTGAACGGCGCGCGCCGCACGCCCCGCGCGATCCAGGCTTCGTCGATCCGGTCAACCACGCTTCACCTCCCCGAACCCCCGCGTCGCTTCCCGCACCTCGGCGCGCGAGGTTCTGTAGAACACCTTTGGCCCGGTGCCGAGAGATTCCAGCAGGCGGAAGGCGCCGCTGTCCCGGCACTCGGCCGCGAACTCTTCGTCGTTCAGATCGCCGAACCGGATGGCCTGCGCCGGGCAGGCTTCCGCACAGGCGGGCGTGTAGCGCACCGGTCCGGACTCGCCGTCCTGCGCGGCTTTCTCGAGCGCCGCCTGCCAGCGCCCGTGGCAGAAGTTGCACTTCTCCACCGTGCCGCGCTGCCGCGCGCTCACCCGCGGGTTGAGCGCCTGCTCCATGCCCGCGGGCCACTGCGGATCCCACCAGTTGAAGACGCGCGCCTGATAGGGGCAGGCGGCCATGCAGTAGCGGCAGCCCAGGCAGCGCTCGGGGATCTGTCCCACGATGCCCGTCGCCGGGTCGAACTCCACCGCCTTCTGCGGGCAGACGCTCTGGCAGGGGGTTTCATCACCGCATTGCATGCACATCACCGGGATGAAGGCGTCGCGCCCGCCCGTATTGAGGCGGAACACACGCAGCCAGTTCAACCCGGTGCGCGGCGTGGCCGATGGCTGCGGCGGCGGCACGTTGTTCTCCACCGCGCAGGCCACCATGCAAGCGCCGCAGCCGTTGCAGCGGTCCAGATCGATCAGCATCGCGTAACGCGCCGTTTTGTTCTCTGCGCCGAGCTTCCTCATGACTTCACCACCTTGGCTTCACCCAGCGTCCAGGCGCCGTCGGGCCGGACTTCGCAGGCCAGCGCGAGCGACGGCCCGCCGCAGACGGCAATCACATCCGGCCGGGTCTCGGCCGCCCGCACCCGCACGGGCCAGGCTCCGCGCGGAGACATGAGCCGCGCCAGCACGCCTTCCTCCATGCCTTGGCGGCGCAGCAGATCCGGGTGCAGCACGGCCTGCTGCGGCCCTTCGCGGAGTTCCGACTCCTGCCACAGCTTGCCGAGCATCGGCGACACGGCCGCCTGCCGCCACCCGAAGGCGACCACCGCAGGCGATGCCGCGCTGGGCGCGGCCGCGCGCAGCCACGTCTCCGCTGTCCACTGCTCCGGCGCGATGCGCGCCGCGGCGGGTGCGGCGCCTTTCGCCTCGCTGCTCCAGTAGAAGCCGTTGTCGCCGATCTGCGCCGCTTCACTGCCGGCCGCCTGCGCCAGCGCGGCAAACTCATCCGCGGCCGTCATCTCGACGCCCGCCAGCCGCGCCGTCGCCTCCGCGGCGGAGATCGTGTCTTTCGGCCTTGCCATCACCGCCGGGGCCACCGCGATCTGCGCGCGCGGCGCATCGTGCGGCTGCGCGGCGTCCAGCGGCGCCTCCAGCCACACCGGCGCGGGAATCAGCCATTCGGCATGGCGAGCAAACTGGGCGCGGTTCCAGGTGACGGCCGCCACCACGGCGCCGCGCGCGAGCTTCTTCTCGACGAGCTGCCACGGCACGGAAACTCCCGGCCAGGGCTCGTCGATGATGAGCACACCGATCGAGCCGTCGCCCGCCTCTTCGAGGCTCTGCGCCTCGGCCAGCGTCCAGTCTTTCGGCAGGGGCAGCGGCGGCACCGGGCGGAAGCCTTCCGCGCCGAGCAGAATATTCAGCGCCGCCGCGGCGGCGCGCGCCTCGCGGCTCAGGGGGCCGCCCACCGGATCTCCGTCGGCCAGAACGAGCGACGGGCGGTGGCCGAGCAGATCGGCGGCAGCGGCTTCGATGCGCGCCGCTTCGATGCCCGCCAGCTCCGCCGCGCGCTGCGGCGGCATGGCTTCCGCCGCCTGGCGCCACGCCTCCGCGCCCTTCAGCCGCTCGAGTTGTTGCGCCATCTCAGGCCGCTTGAGCCAGCAATGCCCGACAGCCAGCAGCAGGGCGGTTTCCGAGCCCGGCTTCACGGGGAGCCACTCGTCGGCCAGCCCGGCGGTGCGCGAGCGGTGCGGCTCCGCCTGAATCAGGCGGAAGCCGCGTTCGACGGCCGAAGAGGGAGCGGCCCAGCCGTCGAGCAATGGGGTGCTCACCGAGAGCACGGCCTTGACGCTAGCGAGATCGGCAGCCAGTGCGCGGCGTTTTTCGAGCAGAGCTTCCACCGCGTGCGCCGTGCCGCCTTCAATCCGGGGCGGCATCAGATACGCGCCGCCGAGCGCAGCCATGTGGCGGCGGTGCAGCAGCGAGGAGGCGCGCCCCGGGGCCAGGTCGAGCACCGCCACGGCGCCGCGGCGCTGCGCCACCGCCGCGCGCAGCGAGGAGAGCGCCTCTTCGAGTGGAACCGCCTGGTCTTTCCGCCGGCACTCGCGCAGCCGCAGCGGATGCCACGCCAGATGATGCGCGGCGAAACCGGCGGGACACAGGGCGCCGCCGTTGGGCGCAACGCCATGCACGATGCCGTTGGTCATCCGCAGCTTCACGGGACAGGCCGACGGGCACAGCGTGCAGCGCGCCTCGCGCTCTTCGATGGCGCCGCGCGGCACGCGAGGCATCCAGTGCCAGTTCTGGCTCCAGATGGCCGTGTCGCCCAGCAGCCGCCACGGCAGCGGAGACACCGCCAGCCCGGCTGCCGCGCCGCCGGCCAGGGACAGGACATCTCTACGGTCGATCTTCATGAGTCTTGCCCTCCCGCCTTCACTTGTGGCAATCGAGGCAGCTATGCTCGATCCGGTTCTGCCGGTGGCAGGCCACGCAGTCGTCCATGCGCATGCCGCCCGCGCGCTTCAGGCCGAGCGGCCCGGCGCGCTTCCCCATCACGTCCTCCGGATAGCCGGTGAAGCGGTGCACCCGGTAGACAGGCAGCCTGTCCGACTTCCCGATCTCGCCGTGGCACTTCTCACAGGCCACCTTGCCCCGCAGCACATGGGCCGAGTGCGGGAACCAGGCATTGTCCGGCTGGCGCGAGTACACCTTCCATTCCGGCTCGACGCCGGGCTCGACAAAGCGCGCGATGAAGTCCTTCTCCGCCTGCGTCTCGCCCATCGGCGCGCTGTGGCAGGCGGCGCACGTCTCGAGCTTCGGAATGCCGGCGAAGGTGCCGTCGGCGCGGAACGAGTGGCAGTCCTCGCAGCTCATGCCGCCCTTCTCGCCCGTGTGGGCGATGTGGCTGAACTGCGCCGGCTGCGGCTCTGTTCGGTACAGAAGGCGCGGAACGCTCCACCAGCCCGCGCTCAGGGCCACGCTGAAACCAGCCAGGAACAGAATGCCTGTCCGAATCATGTTCTCCTATCTCCGCTGGCCCGCCGCAGGCGAGCCGGTTTCATGAAACAGGCGGAGCGCTTCGTGCGGCTCGAGCAGGCCGAGGAGCCCTTCCTCAAACAGCCCTCCGTCGGCCATGGCCGGCACGGCGCCCGCCGGGCGCAGGGATTGCAGCATTTCGTTGACGCGCCGCGCGTCTTCCTCCATCAGGCGCCTCGCCTCGGAGGCGGTGATCAGGGATTCCTTCAGCTCCCGCATCTGGCCCTCGCCAATGATGCCGCGGAACAGCCAGCCCGCCGAGTACGGTTCGCGCAGCATCCGGCGCGGCTCGATCCGCAGATGCGGGTTCGCAGCTTCAATCCGGATCTGCGCTGGAAATGTAACCGTGAAGTCCGTTCCGCCGCAGGTAAACACCACCGCCGGAAACGCCGTGCCCCGCGGCGTCAGGATGCCCGCGCGTTCCACGCCTCCCAACAGCCGGGCCAGGAACGCATCGGCGCCCAGATGGCACAGCCCCTGCTCCTGAAGGTCGATCCACCAGTGGTTGCGCGTGTAGAACAGATCCTCCGGCGCCGAGAACTCCTGGTCCTTGAGCGGCGGCCGCGCCGCCCGCAGCAGGTCCAGATAGAAGTCGCAATACTTGTGCGCGTCGGTGCCGCAGCGCGTCAGCAGCGGCTCGCTGAACGGCACAAACCGCGTCAGCGGCGCGGCTTCGCAGTACTGTACCAGGGCATGCTCCAGGTGCGGGCAGGGCGGCGGAGCCTCGTGGAACTCCGGCGAGACCCAGCGGCAGTCGCGGAAGCGCTCGTCCAGGCAGCGGCAGGCCGCATCGTCGCTCTGCGATTCAGCGATCGGTTTGCGGATGCCCGCCGCCCGGCACCAGCGCACACGCGCCTCTTTCAGGAATGGGCACTGCATGGACTCGCCCTCCCTTGGGCCCGCGCACTCAGGACTTCCGGGTCCGGCGGCGCTTCTTCTTCTCTTCTACGGGCTGTTCCGGCTCGCCGCCGTCAGCCATGGTGAAGCCGAGCTCCGGCGTGTGGAAGCCGTGCGTCGCCATCGTCGCGTCGGCTTCAGCCTCCGCCGCCTTCCGCCAGCGCGCAGCCACCTCGGCCAGGCCGGCATACGCGGCGACTCCGACGCAGATCAACGTGATGATGCCCAGCCCGAGGTTGGTCAGGTTGAGCCAGAGCGTTTGCGGGTCGTTCCAATCGACTCCGAACATTGAACACCTCCTGAACGGTCTTGCCGTTCACCCTTGCAACAGCAGTTTGCGGGCCAAATCGCCGCGTGTTGCATTCACAAGGCTTACGTCTTCGAGCAGCGCCGCGGCGTGACGGAATTTCCGACACGGCGGTCTGAAAATCAGACGGAGCCTCTTCGGTCCGGCCTCGGGCAGGCGATTTCTTGCGAGCCTGCCGAACGCCTGTGCCACAATGGAATTTCGGTGCTTTTCATCCTCACCCGAAACCAGAAAGGACTTCTATGACTGAGATCGTCGACATCGTCGCCCGCGAGATTCTCGATTCGCGCGGCAATCCCACCGTGGAAGCGGACGTGTTTCTGTCCAGCGGCAGCATGGGCCGTGCGGCCGTGCCCTCGGGCGCGTCCACCGGCGAGAACGAAGCCGTCGAGCTGCGCGACGGCGACAAGGCGCGCTTCCTCGGCAAGGGCGTGCAGAAGGCCGTCAAGAACGTGGTGGACGAGATTCTGCCCGCGCTGGCCGGCATGGACGCGGCGGCGCAGCAGGAGATCGACGCGAAGATGATCGAGCTGGACGGCACGCCGAACAAGGGCCGTCTGGGCGCCAACGCGATTCTGGCCGTGTCGATGGCCTGCGCCCGCGCCGCGGCCGACGCCTTCGGCCTGCCGCTGTACCGCTATCTGGGCGGCGTGAATGCGCGCACGCTTCCCGTGCCGAACATGAACATCATCAACGGCGGCGCGCACGCCGACAACAGCGTCGACTTCCAGGAGTTCATGATCAGCCCGCACGGCGCCGGCTCTTTCGCCGACGCCATCCGCATGGGCGCGGAGGTGTTCCACAACCTGAAGTCCGTGCTCAAGAGCCGCGGCTATTCCACCTCGGTGGGCGATGAAGGCGGCTTTGCGCCGAGCCTCAAGTCCAACGACGAAGCCGTGGAGGTGATCCTGGAGGCGATCACGAAAGCGGGCTACAAGCCTGGCCAGGACGTCTCCATCTGCCTCGACCCGGCGGCGAGCGAATTCTACGACGTCGAAAAGAAGAAGTACGTCTTCAAGAAGTCCGACAAGCGCGAGCTGAGCTCGGAGCAGTTGATCGCGATCTGGGAGAGCTGGGTGAAGCAGTACCCGATCATTTCGATCGAAGACGGCATGGCCGAGTTCGACTGGGAAGGCTGGAAGCTGCTCACCGACACGCTGGGCGGCAGGATCCAGCTCGTTGGCGACGACATCTTCGTCACCAACCCGTCGATTCTCGCCAAGGGCATCGAGAAGGGCGTCGCCAACTCGATCCTGATCAAGCTGAACCAGATCGGCACGGTGACCGAGACGCTGGAGTGCATGGAGATGGCGGCCAAAGCGGGCTACACCTGCATGGTCAGCCACCGCAGCGGCGAAACCGAGGACTCCTTCATCGCCGACTTCACCGTGGCCACCGGCGCGGGACAGATCAAGACCGGCTCGGCTTCCCGCAGCGACCGCCTGGCCAAGTACAACCAGCTCATCCGCATCGAGCAGGAGTTGGGCGCGGCAGCCCGCTACGCCGGACGCAAGGCTTACTGCCGCTAAGGAGACCGCGACGCGATGTACAAACTCGTCCTCATCCGCCACGGCGAATCCACCTGGAACAAAGAGAACCGCTTCACCGGCTGGACGGACGTCGATCTCAGCGAGAAAGGCGTCCAGGAAGCCTATGAAGCGGGGCGCGTGCTGAAGGAAGCGGGCTTCGAGTTCGATTTCGTCTACACGTCGGTGCTTAAACGCGCCATCAAGACGATGAATATCGTGCTCGACGTGATGGACCAGGACTGGCTGCCCGTGGAGCGCCACTGGCGCCTGAACGAGCGCCACTACGGCGCGCTCCAGGGGCTGAACAAGAGCGAGACGGCGGCGAAGTTCGGCGAGGATCAGGTGAAGATCTGGCGCCGCTCGTACGACGTGCCGCCGCCGGCGCTGACGCCGGACGACGAGCGCTTCCCCGGACGCGACCGCCGTTATGCTTCGCTCTCGAAGGAGGAGCTGCCGCTCACCGAGTGCCTGAAGGACACGGTGGCGCGCTTCCTTCCTCTGTGGCATGAATCCATCGCGCCGCGCATCAAAACCGGGCAGCGCGTGGTGATCGGCGCGCATGGCAACAGCCTGCGCGCGCTGGTGAAGTTCCTCGACAACATCAGCGACTCCGACATCATCGAGCTGAACGTCCCTACCGGCATGCCGCTCATCTACGAACTGGACGCGGAGCTGAAACCGATCAAGTCCTACTACCTCGGCGATCCCGAAAAAGTGAAAGCCGCCATGGAAGCCGTGGCGCGCCAGGGCAAAAAACAACCCTGAAAAAGGGGACAGGAACACAATTCCCCTTTTTTCCGGCTCAATCCACGGGCAAGAACGCGGCTGCGGCTCTTGCCCGTTTTCTTTTCACCCGCCTTCCAGGCTCCGCCACAGCCGCGCGTTCTCGCGCAGATGCTCCGCGGATTTCGTGCCTGCCAGCACGAAGCCCTCGAACGCCTGCGCGCGGATGAACTCGAACGCCCGGCGGCGCGCCTCAGCGCCTTCCACCGGGCGTCCGTCCGGGTCCCGCAACAGGCTCCCTTCCGCGAAGGGGCGGTTCACCAGCAGGCGCACGCCGCGCTCGCGCGCCAGCGCAAACACGGGCGCCATCTCCTGCCGAAGCGGATTGTATGGAATCTGGAGCCACCCGAACCAGCCGGAGTCTACCGCGATTCGCGCCGCCTCCATCGTCTTGACGCTGGCGCCGAACTCCGCCACTCCGCGCCGCCGCGCCTCTTCCAGCGCCCGGTACACGTCCTCCCGCCGCAGCGCCTCCTCGGTAGCGCGGTGCACCTGGAGCAGGTCGATCCGCGGCAGCCGCGCCAGAGAGCGGTCCAGGCTCCGCAGCAGCGCGTCGTAGGAGTGATCGCCGTAGGACTCTTCCATCCCTGGCTCCCACACGTCGCCGAACTTGGTCGCCAGCGTCACGCGCGCCAGCAGATCCTGGCGCCCGCGCAAAAACCGCCCCACGCGCTCTTCGCTCGAGCCGTAGGACGAAGCCGTGTCCCAGAACGTCACGTCTTCTTCGAGCGCCGCTTCCAGCAGCCGCTCCACCTGCTCGTCAGAAGGAAGCCCCGACCACCCGGCGCCCCATGGCCTGCCGATTTCGATCAGTCCCAGCCCGAGTTTCATTGCACCGCCATTGTGACAGACCGATCCGCGGAGGAAGCCTCAGCCGCCGCACTCCTCCGCCGCGCGGCGCATCCATTCCACGGCTTCCAGAATCCGCTCCGTCTCTTCGAAGCCATACGACAGCCGCAACTGCCGCCGCGAAACCTCACGAAGCCCGCCGTCGGCGGCCACGCAATACACTCCGGGAATGTAAATCACGCGCGGCGCGTCGCCGCCGCGGGCCAGAGCCGCGAAAAACGGCGACTCGGGATGCGTCTCCGGCGTTCGGAGCGTGAGGTAGAAATAGAAGCCCGCCGAGCCGCCCGTCAGAGACTCGATCCACGGGCCCAGCCGATCCTCGATGGCCGCGCGCACGGCCAGTGCCTTCCGCCGGTAGCCTTCATTGACGGCCTGGATCTGCGCATCGATCGGCCCGTCCAGCATCCACGAGGCCATCTCCTGCACGAACAGCGGCGCGCTGAATCCCGCGTCGCTCGTGCGCTGCACCATGGCGTTCATCAGCGGCCCATCCGGCCCCAGCAGGTAGCCGATGCGCAGCGCAGGAGCAAGAATCTTGGAAAGCGTCCCCACCTCGTAAGCGATGCCCAGCTCGTCCTCAGCGAGCACAGACTGCGGGCGCGGCAGCGAAGGATCGTGCACCAGTTGCTCATACGCCAGATCGAAGACCAGCGGCACGCGCCGTCCCGTGCGGCGCGCGAACTCCGAGGCGATGGCGAGCACGGCGCGCCTGCGCGCATTGGACAGCACGGCGCCGGTCGGGTTGCTCACCGTCATCACGTAGAAGAACGACACGCGCGCCGCATCGTCTCCCAGCGCGGCGAGCCGCTCTTCGAGCAGATCCGTGCGCAGCCCCTCGCCGTCCTCGGGTATGGCCAGCAGGCGGAAGCCGCGGCGCTCGAGCGCATCGAGGTAGATGTAGTAGCCCGGGTCGGATGTGACGACGATGCCGGGCGGGCAGATCTCGGCGAAGCCTTCCAGCACGCTCATCGCGCCGCACGGCCCGATGATCAGCCGCCTGGAGGCCAGCGTGGTCTCATCGAGCCCTGATTCGTGCCGCCGCAGGAACTGGCGCATGGAGCGGATCAAGTTCGGCGAGCCCTCGGGGCCGCCGTAGTTGAACGCCTGACGGTAGCGCGCCGGATCGCCAGCCACCGCCTGCATGGCCTCGACGAACAGCGCCGCGGGGATGGTGCGCTCATTCACATAGCCGACGCCGAGATTGATGTCGAAGCCGTCGCGGAAGCCGTGCGCAAAGGCCGCCATCATCCGGTTGGCGGGCGAGGGCACGGCGCTCCGCGCACCATAATCGGACAAAAATGTTTCCAGCCGGTTCACGGCGGCGCGCCCGCTCAGTGGCCTTCGGCTTCCAGGAACCGTTCCGCCTCGATCGCCGCCATGCAGCCGGCGCCCGCAGCGGTGATCGCCTGGCGGTAGACCCGGTCCTGGACGTCGCCGGCGTGGAAGACGCCCGTCACGCTGGTGCGGGCGCCGCCGTGGCTGACGATGAAGCCGTCGGGGTCCAGCTCGATCTGCCCCACGAAGGGCTTTGTGTTCGGAACGTGGCCGATGGCGAGGAACAGCCCGTCCACCTCCTGCACCCACGTCTCGCCGGTCTTGACGTTGCGCAGCTTTACGCCGGTCACGAAGCCCTTTTCCACGTCATACACATCGTCGATCACGGCGCTGGTGATCCACTTGATCTTCGGATTGGCGCGGCAGCGGTCGAGCATGATCTTCGAGGCGCGGAACTCGTCGCGGCGGTGGACGATGGTCACCTCCTGGCCGAAGCGCGTGAGGAAGTTCGCCTCTTCCATCGCTGAGTCGCCGCCGCCCACCACCATGATCTTCTTGTCCCGGTAAAAGAAGCCGTCGCAGGTGGCGCAGGAGCTGACGCCGTGGCCGATCAGCTTCTGCTCATTCGGCAGCCCCAGCCAGCGGGCGCTGGCGCCGGAGGCGATGATCAGCGTGCGGCACTCCTCCCAGCGGTCATCGATGCGGACCCGGAACGGCCGCTGGCTGAGATCGGCTTCTTCCACCAGCCCCGGCACATACTCGGCGCCAAACCGCTCCGCCTGCTTCTTCATGTTCTCCACCAGCTCCGGACCCAGGATGCCTTCCGGGAAGCCGGGGAAGTTCTCGACTTCCGTGGTGAGCGAGAGCTGCCCGCCGGGCTCGTGCCCGCTGACGACGAGCGGCTTGAGCCCCGCGCGCGCGGTGTAAATGGCAGCGGTGTTGCCCGCGCATCCGGATCCGACGATGATGACATTTCTCATGGGATTTCAGGCTCCAGTTTCCGGAAACAGATTCGGCCAGTTTTGTTCAGACCTTTTCCGGCACCACGTACGGCGGCCGGTACTGGCGCGTCTGCATCTCGTTGGCCTCGGCGTCGCCGATGAAGCGGCCGCTGGCGTCCAGCTTCAAAGTGCGGCCGGCGCGGTAGGCGATGTTGGCCAGATGGCAGAAGTCGGCCGCCAGCGCGCCGGTCTCGATGTCGGCGGCGAGCTTCGTGTGGTCGCGGGACTTCACCGCTTCGATGAAGTTCTTCATGTGCGCGCTGGTGCCTTCGCCGCTGGCTTTGCCTTCGGCGGTCTTCTCGTACTTGTCGCGGCCGCCGGCGCCGGCGCTGCGCGCTCCGACAAAATCCGCCAGGACGCTGCGGTAGACGGCATATCCCGCCTGATCGAGCACCATGAATCCCTTCTCGCCGAAGAAGATGTTGCCGACGTAGTTGGCGCCCCGGATGGGCGCCAGCGCCTCCGGCGGCGTGGGCAGGTTGCGCACCTCGAACGTCATCTCGCCGTCGTCCCAGTGGAAGGAGGCATGCTGCGTGTTCGGCGTCTCCTGGTCGTCCTGCCAGAGGAACTTGCCGCCGCTGCCCATCACCGACTTCGGCCAGTCCTTGCGGCCCAGCCCCCACAGCGCGATGTCCATCTCGTGCACGCCCTGGTTGCCGATGTCGCCGTTGCCGGTGTCCCAGAACCAGTGCCAGTTGTATTCGAATTTGTTCACGCTGAACGGCTTCATCTGCGCGGGCCCGAGGAACTTGTCCCAATCGACGCCCGGCGGCACGGGCTGGTCCGGCGTGTGGCCGATGGAGAAGCGGCGGCGGAAGCACAGCCCGCGCGCCATGTACACCTTGCCGATCACCCCGTCCCGCAGCATCTGGATGGCCTCGACCTTGTGCTGGACAGACCGGCTCTGCGAGCCCACCTGCACCATGCGCTTGTATTTGCGCGCGGCCTCCACCATCTTGCGGCTCTCGAACATGTTGTGGCTGGCCGGCTTCTCCACGTACACGTCCTTGCCCGCCTGGCAGGCCCAGATCGTGGCCAGCGCGTGCCAGTGGTTGGGCAGCGGCAACGACACGGCGTCGATCTCTTTCGACTCGAACATCTGCCGCATGTCGGCGAACTCCGCCGGTTTGTAGCCCTTGGCCTTTTCGATCATGGCGACGGCGCGCTCGCGCGCCGCCTGGTTCACGTCGCACACCGCCGTGATGCGGCATTCTTCGATCCCGTTGTACAGCTCAATATGATTGCGCCCGCGTCCGCCCAGGCCCACGATCCCGATCTGCACCCGGTCATTGGCGCCGAGGATGGGCATGCGCGCCGTCGCCGCTGCCGCCGCGGCTCCGAGAAACGTCCGACGTTCTGTTTTCATGGCTGATACCGCTCCACTTCTGTCATTCTAGGCGAGCACGGCCGCCTGCCGTTCGCCGCATCCGGGCGATAGAATACCCCACAGCCATGCCTGCCCGCTTCCCACGCATTTCCGCCATCCTTCTGCTGCTGTCCTCGATGCCCGCCGCCGCCCAGCCTTCGCAGCCGCCGCTGCCGGAGGCGGAGCGCACGCGCTGGTTTCGCGAGGCGAAATTCGGCATGTTCATCCACTGGGGTGTGTACTCGGTGATCGGGCGCCACGAATGGATCCGGCATCAGGCCCAGATCCCGCAGGCCGAGTATGACAGGTACGCGCGCCGCTTCAACCCCGTGCGCTTCAACGCCGACGAGTGGGTGCAGCTGGCGAAGAACGCCGGCGCCCGCTACATCGTCATCACCTCCAAGCACCACGACGGCTTCAGCATCTACCGCAGCCGCGTGAGCGATTACGACATGGAGATCACGCCCTACAAGGGCGATCCGCTCAAGGACCTCTCCGCCGCGGCCAAACGCCATGGCGTGCGGCTCGGCTTCTACCACTCCATCATGGACTGGCATCACCCCGACTACCGTCCGCGGCGCGCCTGGGAGTATCCGGACAACTACAAGGAAGGCGGCGACAACAACCGCTACATCGACTTCATGAAAGAACAGCTCCGCGAGCTGCTCACCGGCTATGGCGACGTGGCGGTGATCTGGTTCGACGGCGAATGGGAGCACACGCTGGCCAACGCGAAGCGCGACGACGAGATCTACGACTTCATCCGCAGCCTGCAACCGAACACGCTGATCAACGACCGCCTCTATGAACGCAAGCCCGGCAACCGCGCCGACTTCGGCACCCCCGAGCAGTACGTCCCGGCCACGGGTCTGAAAAGCCCCGACGGCAAGCCGGTGCTGTGGGAAGCCTGCGTTACCATCAACCAGGACTCGTGGGGCTACAACAAGTACGAGACCGTCTTCAAGACCGAGCGCGATCTGATTCGCATGCTCATCGAAGTGGCGAGCAAGGGCGGCAACCTGCTGCTCAATGTGGGCCCGCGGCCCGATGGAACGATTCAGGAGGAATTTGTTTCGCGCCTCAACGCCATCGGCCGCTGGCTGCGGGTGAACGGCGAGTCGATTTACGAGACCACCGCCAGCCCGTTCGAACGCATGCCGTTCTTCGGCCGCGCCACGGCGAAGGGCCGCACGCTGTACCTGCACGTGTTTCAGTGGCCCGCTGACGGGAAGCTGCGCGTGGAGGGATTGAAAAACCTCGTGCACAAGGCGCGGCTTCTGGCCGATCCCGCTCGCCAGATCAGGGCCGTGCGCGAAGGCGCCGGCATCGTGCTCGATCTGCCGGGCGAGGCGCCGGACGAGACCGCCAGCGTCATCGCCCTGGAGCTGGACGGCGAGCCCGTCACCGAGCCTTTCTTCAACCGCCCGGACCAGAAGGGCGTCATCACGCTGGGCGTCGAGTCCTGCGAGATCGACACCGAGTTTGAGCAGCGCGCGAAGAAGGAGAACGCGCTCGGCCATGTCTTCCTCACGCAGTGGACGCGCGACCGCGACATCCCGTACTGGATCGTGGAAGCTCCCAGGGGCGGCCGCTATGCCGTCGAGATCAGTTACTCGGCGCGCCGCGCCGGCGCCGGCTTTACGGTCGAGGCGGGCGGGGCGAAGCTCGAGGGCAAGGCCGAGGCCACCGGCGGCGACTGGGTGTTCAAGACGCGCCGCCTGGGCGAGCTGGAACTGCGCCCGGGACGCAACGAGGTGCGCGTGCGCATCGCTCCCGCCGCCGGCACGATGAACCTGGAGCGCGTGGTTCTGCGGCCCATCGCCTGAGCGAATCCGGGAACACCGCTCAAGCGCGGATCGTATTCAGCAAGAGGAGGTGCCCAGTGAGTGGAATGCCGATCCACGGAGGCGCCCTGACGGCGCTTGTCGTGCTCTTGCTGGCGGGCTGCAACGTCCCTCCGCAAAGCAGCGCCGGTGAAGACCGGAGCGAAAGGGTGGTCATCGAAAAGGCGCGCGCCGAAGGCGCCGAGCGCATCACGGCCGAGATCCACTTCGCCGCGGGCGAATTGCAGGTGAGCGGAGGCGCCGCGGAGTTGATGGAAGCGGATTTCACCTACAACGCGCCCGCGCTCAAGCCGCAGGTGCGGTTCGAGGAGAGCGGCTTCCGGCGGCGGCTCACCATTTCTCACGGAAATCCTCCGCCCGCCCTGGGCAATGTTCGCAATCAGTGGGAGATCCGACTGGGCGGCGGCGTGCCGCTCGACCTGTTGATCCGCTGCGGCGCGGGCGAGAGCCGGCTGGACTTCCGCGAAGTGCCGCTGCGGAACCTGGAGATGAACCTGGGCGTCGGCGAAGTAAAGGCCGATCTGCGCCTGAAGCTCGATCACGACGTGGTGGCGAAGATCAACGGCGGCATCGGGCGCGCCGAGGTGCTGGTGCCCGCTGAAGGCGTGGAGGCGACCGCGCAGGGCGGCATCGGCAACATCCAGGTGATCGGACTCGAGAAGGGTGACGGCCGCTGGCACAGCGCGAAGACCGGCAAGACCGCCGCCAGGCTGAAGCTGGAAGTGAAGGGCGGCATCGGGGAGATCGTGATCCGGGCGGAATAGCCTGACCCGGTTTCGGAATTCTTTATCGCCCGCGGAGGGGATTGCGCGGGCCGGGCGCGATTGCGGTTTCATGGAATCAGGGCCCATCGAATGAATCCATCCGCGGTCTCCTCGCCCGGGCATGTGGTTGTGCGGCCAGTG
This sequence comes from uncultured Bryobacteraceae bacterium, assembly GCA_937920635.1. Lineage (GTDB taxonomy): Bacteria > Acidobacteriota > Terriglobia > Bryobacterales > Bryobacteraceae > JANWVO01. The sequence continues at coordinate 73,950 of CAKZUE010000006.1, read as the reverse complement.
ACGCGGCGCGCCATCCGCCGCGTCCTGATCGCCGGTTACGGACTGGTAATGCTGTGCCTGCTGGCCGCCGGCCTGCTGGGCGTGCGCAACATCGCCTCGATTCGCGCCGCCTCGGCGGAGCTGCTCGAGGAGCAGATCCGCATCCAGAACCTGCTCGATGCCGTGCTCCGGGGCCAGCGCGCCATCAACGCGGTCTTCGCCGGCTTCGCGCGCCAGCCCGAAGAGATCGACGAGGCTCAGTTGCTCGGCCAGTTGGACGCCTCCGACCGTGATATCGAGCGGATCGCGGCCGAATCGGCCGGCGAGCCCGAGCAAGCGCTGTGGCAAGACCTGTACCACGCAGCGACGGACTTCTCTGACCAAGCCCGCCTCATTCTGGGCGAGGACGCCTCGCAGCGCCGGCCGATCCGACGTCTGATGCACGCGCACCAGCAGGTGCTGGGCCTGGTGGACAAGCTGGTGGAGGTGGAAACACGGCGGTCGGTAGCGCTCAAGCAGCGGATTGAGGAGTTGTCCGTGCGTCTGGCGCAGCAGTCGGCGATTTTGCTGGGCGCAGGCTTCCTGATGGCGGTAATCTGCGCCGTCTACGCGGCCCGCTGGACTCTGCGCCTGATTCGTGAGCTCGAGTGGCAGACGGGCGAATTGAGCCGCGTGAGCTGGCAGTTGCTCGAGAAGCAGGAAAGCACGGCGCAGCGTTTTTCGCATGAACTGCATGACGAGCTCGGCCAGGCGCTCACGGCGCTGAAAGCCAATCTGGTGGCGCTGGGGGGGAGGCCCGAGGTGCAGCCGCACCTCATCGAGGACTGCCTGCAAATCGTCGATTCCTCGATGGGGACGATGCGGGAGATCTCTCAGTTGCTGCACCCGACGATGCTCGATGATTTCGGCCTGGAAGCAGGGCTGCGGTGGCTTTGCGACCGGTTCCGGCAGCGCAGCCGGATCGAAGTGGAATTCCAGTGCACGGTCCGCGAAAGGCTCCCCGACGAGGTCGAGACGCACCTGTTCCGCATTGCGCAGGAGGCGCTGACCAACGTGGCCCGGCACTCGGGCGCCTCGAAGGTGTCCGTTTCGCTTGATCTCGATGACGGCCGGGCCCGCCTGCGGATTGCCGACAATGGAGAAGGACTCAACCCGGCCCAAGTCCCGGGTGGAGGACTTGGCATGGTGGGCATGCGGGCCCGCGCCCGCAGCGCAGGTGGAGAGCTGAAAATTCAAACTGCCCCGGGCGCGGGGCTCGCCGTGGAGGCCCTGATCCCGGTGGCCGCGCGCGCCGTGCCCGCCGGCCAGACCGCCGTATGACCAGGAAGACCATCCGGATTTTGCTCGCCGATGACCACTCCCTCGTGCGCCAGGGATTCCGCCGCATCCTGGAAGCACATCCGGATCTGGAGATCGTGGGGGAAGCCGCGAACGGCCGGGAGGCGATGGAAAAGGCGGGGAGACTCCAGCCCGACGTGGTTGTGATGGATGTGGCCATGCCGGAGCTGAACGGGATCGAGGCCACCCGCCGCATCTGCGAGTCTTCGCCGCGCACGCGCGTGCTGGCGCTTTCCATGCACCGCGACTCGGTGTACGTGCGCGAGATTCTGCGCGCCGGCGCCCGCGGCTATCTGCTCAAGGACGCCTTTGACGCCGATCTGGTCTCCGCCGTCCGCGCCGTGGCCCGGGGAGAAGGCTACATCGCTTCGGCCGTTGCCGATTGCGTCCTGGCCGACTACCGCCAGCATGTGAGCGACCCGGTTGACCTGCTGACGGCGCGAGAGCGGGAGGTTCTTCAGCTCATCGCCGAGGGCAAGACGAACAAGGAAATCGCGTCATTGCTCAATCTCAGCGTCTACACCGTGGACGCGCACCGCGGCCGCATCATGGAGAAGCTCAATCTCCACTCGGCGGGCGAACTGGTGCGGTTCGCCCTGCGCAAGGGCATCATTGATTGAGCCATTCGCCGGGGCGGTACGCTATGATTCCCTGTGGTGGTTCCTGAGACCTCTCCGCCCGAAGCCGTTCCTCCGCTGATCTCCGCTGTCATCGTTTCGCACAACTGCCGCGCGGAGCTCGAGCGCTGTCTCGACGCTTTGGCCCGCAGCACCGTGTTCGACAGATTGGAAGTGCTCGTGGTGGACGCTGGCAGCCGGGACGGCTCCGCCGAAGTGGACTCCGCGCGGCCGTGGGTGCAGGTCATCCGCATGCCGATGTACTTCGGCAAGACCCGGGCGCGCAACATCGCCACGCGCTCGGCGCACGCGGACCTGATCCTGTTTCTCGATCCGCGCGTGGAAGTGGCGCCGGACTGTCTGGAAAAGCTGACGGCGCTGCTCGAACAGCGTTCTGACGCGACCGCTGCGTTTCCCTCCTTCCGGGATCCGGAAGGCAACACCGTGGAATGCGCCTTCCAACTGCCCGATCCCGCCACGTTGCGGCGCGCCAGCCTGAACCTGGAGCCGCTGCCGCGCGCGCCCCTGAGCGGCGGCGCGGCCGAAGGCGTGGAAGACTGGGCGGTGCTCGTGCGAAAGACTTTCCTGGCCGGTATGAACTATTTGAACGAGAAACGGTTCTCCGAGCATTGGGCGCTGCTCGACGTCTGGCGCCAGATCGGGGGCGCGGGCAGGCGGCTGGTGTGCGCGCCGGATGCCGCGGCGGTGCTGCATCCGCCGCTGCGGCCGGTGGCCGGGCGCGAAGAACTGGCCTCCGACGCGGTGGCGGGCGCCGCCGCGTACCTCGCCAAGCACGGGGGCTTCTTCGCCGCTCTGTGGTTCCGTATCCAGTGCTTTTTTGCAGCGCTGTTTTCGCTCCGCCTGGCGCTGGCCTGGAACATCCTCCAGGGGCGCCGTCTGGATCCCACGCAATAAGGCGTTTCCCCGGCTAAAGTCCGCCGCCGGCCCCGCCGATGAATGGGCAGGACATGACTATGACGGCGCTCGTCTGGATCCTGTTGCCGCTGTTCATCGCCATGGGCAGCGCCCTGCTCAGTTACTACGTCATGCAGGCGCGGCTCGAGGTGGCCGTGGCGAAAGAGCGGGAGAGCCTCGCCGAAGCGCAGGCAGTCATCCGCAACCAGGAGAAGCTGATGGAAGAGAAGGTCCGCGCGGCGGAGGAAATCGCCTCGCGGCAGGCCTTCGACCAGCTCCTGGCCGACTTCCGGGTGGAGGAGCGGCACTTCATGCGAGAGAACAAGTCGATGTTTGTCAACCGCAAGTCGCTGGTGATGCAGGAGCGTCTCTTCTTCCGCAACATTCCTCTCTCGAATTGGGTGGAGCATGAAATGGTAGTCGAGGAAGGCAGCGACATGAAGTCGCTGACCGAACAGGCGTCCATATTCAACGCCCGCGCCCTGGCCGCCTCAGCCGCCAACGGCATCAACGGCAACGGAAACGGCGACGCCCACTCGCGCGGCGTCCGCCTTCTCCGCTCCCGCGACTCGCGCACCGCCTGATCAAGAGCCGCGCGGGAGCGCCGCAGGCGCGACCAAGCGGTTGCCCCAAGCCCCATCCGAGCCCCATCCGAGCCGCATCCGAGCCGCGCGGGAGTGCCGCAGGCGCGACCAAGCGGTTACCCCAAGCCCCATCCAAGCCCCATCCGAGCCGCATCCGAGCCGCGCGGGAGCGCCGCAGGCGCGACCAAGCGGTTACCCCAAGCCCCATCCGAGCCGCGCGGGAGCGCCGCAGGCGCGACCAAGCGGCCCCAACACCGCCGCAACAACCACCGCAGCCCAGCCGCCGCGGAGAGTCCACTCACTCCGGCCGCTGCGCGGCTTGCGCGCGGCACGGGTTCGCGAAGCCGTGTTCCGCGATGAGACTGGAGGGCGCGCAGCGCTTTCTGAACGGCGACGAAGGGCGCCTGAGCGCCCGGAGGGAGCGGTCAGCGGCGAAATTGGCGCCCGGGCGGGCCTGTCCCCAGTTTTTAAAATCACCCCTCAAGTGATCGCGAAAGGGCGCTTGCGCTCTTTATGCGGCGTCATGGGGACAGGCGGGGCGGCTCGCGCCGGTTTTCATTCGTGCTGATGTCACGCGGGGTCGTCGCGGCTTGTTCCAGCAGTTGGTGCCGCCGCCGCGGGTGGCACAGAGGCGCGGCCAGGCGGTTGTACCGTTGCCCTGTGCCGCCGCGCGCTTCACAGCATCCGGCAGTTCTTTCCGGCTACCGCCGCTCCAGCCGCACCGCCGTGTCCGTTCTCAGTCCGGATACGGACAGCGTCACCTCTCCGGCGCTGTTGCTTTGCACGTTCTCCGTGCGCATGGGCTGTCCCGTGGACGTGTCATACCACGTCGCCGAGAACAGGGCGTTCGCCGCGCCCATCGCCACGGCCACCGTGCCGCTGACAGGCGCCACGGAAACCCCGTCGACCACCGCCCGCCACGTATGGCGGCGGTTGTCGATCCACAGGTGCGCGCGGCCCCCCGCCGTGTCTTTCTGCCCGAGCACGCGCAGGTCGGCATGGGAGGCGCGCGCCGCGGCATCCACATAGCGGCCGTTGTTCAGGGCGATCCCGCTCATGAAGCGGTTCCAGTTCCCGTACAGACGGTGCAGGCCGAAATTGAAGATGTTGTCCGTATACCAGTAGAGCGGATAGACGCCGCCCGGGCCGCAGCGCGCCCAGATCATCTTGTGCAGCCACACGCCGTTGCGGTCGCGTGCCAGTCCGGTGTCTTCGTCGTCGGTCGAGCGCGGGCCGTTGATGCCCTGCTCGCCCCAGGTGGCAGGCTTGCCCCAGTTCATCTGCAGGGAAGCCCGGTCGTATTCGGCGAAGAACCGCGCCGAATCGTTGGCGAGCTCCTCGCGGGGCTCGATCCAGCCATTGCGCACGTACACATGGAAATCCACGTTCGAGATCGGCGCGCTGTCCGGGTGCCGCCACGCCTCTTCCGCAAAGGTCGCCCAGGTGGAGGTTGTCGCCGGATGGGGGTTGCCGTCGGCTGCGGCCAGCTCAGCCAGCCGAGCGGCCAGCCGGAAGTGCGCTCCCGGCCCCGGCGCCTCTTCGTTGACCAGCTCCCAGCTATGCACCGAGCGGAAGGCGCCGTATCGGGCGAACAGGTAGCGCCAATAGGCCTCGTGCAGCCAGCCGCCCGGCGTGCCCGGTCCGTTATTGAAGTTGCCCGGATTGCGGTCGGCCAGCCCTTCGGGGCCAAGATGGTTGAGCAGGAACTCCTGCTTTTCGCTGATCACCAGCCGCAGCGTGATTCCGAGCCGGCGCGCTGCGTCGAGCATGTCATCCAGACCCGCGCTGCGCCGCGCGTCGAACGTCAGGTGCGAGTTGAATTTCGGCGATTGCAGCACCTGCGCGCCCAACGCGCCGCCGCTTTCCAGCTCGTACATCGCAATCTCGTCGACAAACGCCCGCCCTGCGGTGGCGTTTTCCAGGATCACGGAAATGAATGGCGCCAGGTCCGCCGTGGCTGTGAAATCGCCGTAGGAGACGTGCCACGGCGTGTCGCCGGCCACATGGTTCACCACCAGCGGCTCGGCCGCCGTCTGGCCCGGCTCGGGCCAGCCCGTGAACCGGATGCAGACGCCGTAAGGCTGTCCGCTGGTGCGCGGTCCCGTCACGCCCTCCGTGCGCCAGCGCGCCATCACGCGGTAGCGGCGGCCTGGAACCAGCGGCGCCGACGAACTGGAGAACCCGTAAAACATCAGCGGATTCCGCTCATCCAGCCGCAGCGCCGCCAGCCCGTGGCCGTAGGCGCTTTCCAGCGACAGCCCGGTGGCCGGCACCGTGCCATCGTAAGACAGCGTGCGCGAACTCCACGGTCCCCACGCCGAGCCCCAGATCTGGCCGCTGATCCAGTAACGGAACATCGTCTGGTTGCCCGCGCCCACCTGGTTCAGTTTTTCGATCATCTCATACGAGAACCGCCCCGGTCCCGCGCCGATGCCGCTGCCGCCGCCAAGGAACGGCGTCCCGTCGGCGTGCTCGAAATACCGCCAGTCGGCCTGCGACACGCGCACCGGCCCGCGGTTGCCGCTCTGCGAGGGCGCGCCCGCGATGAAGCTCCGCTCGCCCGACTGCGCCGTCCCCCGCGCCTCCCGCACCTCGATCCGGTAGCGCCAGACGCCCTCCTGCGGCGGGGCGAACCGCACCGTCCACTCCGGCTCGCCCTCCGGATACATCCACTCCTCGTTCGACTTCAGCGCCTTCTGGTAGCGCTGTTCGAGAAACGCCGGACGCCGCAGCACGGTGGCCCAGTTGTCGCGCGTGAACACCGCGTCCACGCTCACGCCGTCCACCCATTCCAGCCCGCGCGGCGGGTTCGCGTCATAGGGCAGATGGGGATGCGTAGCCGCGCTGTTGGCCAGCCGGAATCGGATCACAAGGGGCTCCCACCGCTCCGCCGCGCCTGTCTCGCGGATGTCGGTCACCGCCAACGCCCCCGCGGGGACGTAGCGCACCCGCCGCTCCGCCGTGGCCACGCGCCCCTGCGTGTCGCGCAACTGGGCCAGCACACGGTTCCAGCCGGGTCTCAGCGTCAGGGACGCCTGCCAGGACGGCGACGCCGCGGTCGGAGCCATTACCCCCCGGTCCGTTGTGACCAGGATCCCCGCCAGCGCCCCGTCCGCCGTGCCACGCACGGTCAGCGCAGCGCTGCTCACCGTGGCCCCGTCGGCCGGCTCGGTGATGGCGATCCGCGGCGCGCCTGCGGGCGCGGGCGCGCTCCAGGCCACCGTGCGCGTCACCACGTTGCCGTCGTCATCGGAAGCGCGCAGCACCGCCGTGTATTGGCCCGGCACTGCCACGCGCCGCGTGCCCGCCGGCCACTGCGAGCGCACGCCGTCGCCGAAGTCCCAGTTGTAGCGGATCACGGCGCCGTCCGCATCGTCGCCCGTCACCCGGTAGTCGAGCAGCCGCTCCCCGCCCGCGCCCTCGCGCACTTGCACCACCGCCGTCAGCTCCGGCGGTGTTCCCGAACCAGTCTTGCGCAACACGGCGAGGTCGTCCACATACACCGTCATCCGCAGGGAAGAGCCGCCGAAGAAGCCCACCGCGATCCGCGTCTGCGCCGTCGCCGCCCGGAACGTCAGCGCGTATTTCACCCAGCCATCCCCGGCGCTTTCCCGCGAAATGTAGCCCGAGTGCGCCAGCGTCTTCCAGTCCCAACTGATGACTTCCAGCCGGAACCCGCCCCAGTCGCTGCCCGTCTCCGCCGCCACCCGCGCCCAGCCGGTCAGCTTGTAGGTTTCACCCGGGGTGGTCTCCACCGTCTGCGTGATCGAGTCCGTGGTGATGCGCGCCGACCACTGCCCGGAGTAGCGGTCCTCCTGCGTCGCCTGCGCCGTGCCCGACCAGCCGTTCAGATTGCCGCTCTCGAAGCCCGGATTGGCCAGCAGGTTCGAGGACGGCGTCCCGCCGCCCCCGCCGCCGCCCCCGCCGCCGCCCCCGCCGCCTCCGCCGCCTCCGCCGCCCGAAGAGGGCTCGGTCACCGTGATTGGTACCGGCGCCGACACCGCACTTGCGCCCCGGTCATCCACGGCGCGCGCCGTCAGCGTGTACGTCCCGGCGTTGGCCAGCGTCAGATTGGCCGAGTAGGGGGCAGCCGTGTCCGTCGCCGCCACGCTTCCGTTCACGAGAAATTCCACCCGCGCCACCGCGCCATCGGGATCCGAGGCTGCCGCAGCGACACTGACCGCCGCCGGCGCCGTGAACGAAGCCCCGCTGGCCGGCGCCGTGATCGACACCACCGGCGGCTGATTCGGCGCAGGCGCGCCATCGGGCGGAATCGGCGTCTCGCTGACGATGAAGTCGTCGCCGCTGGCCTCGTAGCGCCCGCCGCCGCTGAAGTTGCTGAACTGGATCCGCGTTACCGCCGTCGTCGCGGTGAAGGTCAAATCGAGCCGCTTCCACTGCCCCGCCGGCGCTTCCTGCGTCGTGACGATGGCGGAAGCCAGCTCCGTCCAGTCCCACGCCGTGAGGTTCACCCGCAAGCCGCCCCAGCCCGGCGGCTGGATCTCGCGGTCGATCCGCACGCGCGCCATCGCGTAGTAGCGCCTGCCGGGCACGGTGCCGAAGGTCTGCGTGATGCTGCCGTCGCCGTCCATCTTCAGCCCGAACCGCCCGCTGTGCGCCGCCGCCGCGCTCACCGTGAACCCCCAGTCGTGATTCCAGCCGCTGAAATCGCCGGTCTCCAGTCCGCCGTTCTGCAGAATGTTGTTGACCGTTCCGCCGCCGGCGGCGGGCGTCGCCGCCGTCGCCGGCGCCGACCACGGCGAGCGGTTGCCCGCCCCGTCCACGGCGCGCACGCGGTAGGTGTAGGCGGTGGCCGCCGCCAGGTTCTGATCCGTGAACTCCGTCGCCGTGATCAGGGGCTGCCCGATTACCGTCCCGTTGCGCTCCAGCTCATATCCAGCAACCCGAACGTTGTCGGTGGAAGCCTGCCATTGGAGCCGCACGCTCGACGGGCTTTCCGCCGTGGCCGTCAGAGACTGCGGCGTGGAAGGCGGCGTGGTGTCCGGCGCCGCCTGCACGGTGACCGTCACCGCCGCCGAGGCCGTCTGCGCCCCCTGATTGTCCACCGCGCGTGCCGCCAGTTGGTAGGTTCCCGGCGAGGGCAGCGTGGCGCGGTAGCTGTACGGCGCGCTCGTGTCGACGCCCGCCACCTCGCCGTTGACCAGAAACTCCACCCGCGCCACCGTGCCGTCCGGATCCGACGCCGACGCTGTCACATCCACACTAGCCGGCGCCACGAACACCGCTCCATTTGCCGGCGCCGTCAACGCCACCGCCGGCGGCTGGTTTGCCGGCGCCTGGCCGTCCGCCGGAATCGGCGTCTCGCTGACGTAAAATTCGTCGCCGCTGGCCTCGTACCGCCCGCCGCCGCTGAAGTTCTCAAACGCGATCCGCGTTTGCGTGGAAGCGGCGACAAAGCTGAAATCGACCCGCGTCCATCGGCCGACAGGCGATTCCTGCGGCGTCAGCGTGCGCTGCCCCAGCTCGTTCCAGTTGCTGTAATTCGTGATCTGCACGCGCACCCCGCCCCAACTGGCCCGCACGATCTCCCGGTCGATGCGAATGCGTGCCATCACGTAATACCGCCGGCTGCGGACGGTCCGGAACACCTGCGTGATGCGCCCGTCGCCGTTCATCTTCACGCCGTAATTGCCTGTGTGCGCCGCCGTGCCCGCAACCGACAGGCCCCAGTCCAGGCTCCACCCTTGCAGATTGCCCGTTTCGAAGCCGCCGTTGGCCAGCAGGTTCGTCACCTGCGGCGGCGGCGTGCCGCCTCCGCCGGAACCCGGCGTCGTCACCGCGGCAGCGGCGCTCCAGCCGGAGCGGTTCCCCGCCGCGTCCCGCGCCCGCACGCGGTATGTGTATGTGGTGGCGGCTGTCAGGCCGGTGTCCGTGTACTCTGTCGCCTGCGCGGCTTGGCTCAACACCGTCCCGTTGCGCTCGATCTCGTAGCCGGTCACACCGACGTTGTCCGTGGAAGCCTGCCAGGCCAGCCGCACCGACGTGGAGCTGAGCGCCGACGCCTGCAATCCCTGCGGCGTGGACGGCGGGGTGGCGTCCGGCGGCGGCGTCTGCGCCGTCACCTGAATGGTGGCCGCGGGCGAGGCCGCTGACGCCCCCGCATTGTCGAACGCCCGCGCCGCGATCGTATAGCTCCCCACGGCGCTCAGCGTCACCCGCGCCGTGTAGGGTGCGGCCGTGGCTGTGGCCGCCACGCTGCCGTTCACCAGAAACTCCACCCGCGTGACGCTGCCGTCGGGATCCGAAGCCGTGGCAGCCAGATCCACCGCAGCCGGAGCGAAGAATGTGGCGCCGTTCGCCGGAGCGGTCAGCGCCACTGCGGGCGGCTGATTCGGCGGGGGCGTGCCGCCGCCCAGCGGAACCCACCTCTTTTCCCCGAAGCCCTGAATGGCGCCCACGATCCGCTGCCAGTGGCAGAGGTCTCCGATCACATACGGCGCGTCCACGTACTGCTCCAGCGTCCCGCCGGGCTCGTTGTACACGTAGGCATGCACCATGAACAGCGCCCACGGGGTGTCCGGGGTCACCATGTGGTTTTCGCCGTAGTGGCCCGTCCACACGTCAATGGGAGGGTATTCGCCCCGGTACAGGAACCAGCTTGGCCAGTGACGCTCGATCGCCGCGGGCTGGCCCGGCTGGCCCTCCTGCGGATTCTCCGTCACGCGCCGCCGCACGTCGGCCAGGCTGAATTCGGCCAGCAATCGGCCGATTTCCGGCGCAAAAAAGACTCCAACCGCATTCGTATCGCGGTGGAAATGAAATGGCAAAAAGGCCCAATCTTGCTGCCGGCCCCCGATATGCCTCTGAAATGCCCCGTCCATAAACGCGCTGAAATTGGCCCCCGCCGTCAATCCCGCGCGGATCTTTTCCAGCGCCGCCGGATAGGTCGCATCATTGGTCAGCCCGAACTGCTCGAGCATGCGCACCCAGCCGATCGCCCCTGCAATCTCGCCATACCGGGCCGGCTGCGCCGGGATCTGCTGGAAGAGATTCCGCAGCCTCGTCCAGCGGGCCCCCGAGGGCGGCCGCGTTGTGGAGATGAATTCCCAGTCGCCGGTCGCCTCGGCGTATTGCCACAACGCATAGATCGTCTCGGCAGGCACTTGCGGCGGCGGCCAGAGGTTGGGCCGGATCGGATCCGGATTCGGCGGCATGGGCAGCAGGTGGAACTCGCGCCGCGGCGGCCTCAGCTCGCACTCCCCCCATCCGCCGCAGTGTTCGAAGGCCACCTCGGTCGGGTCCGCTTCGCGCACCAGCGCCCGCAGAAACGCCCGCGTCCGCTCCTGCGTCTCGGGCGCCAGATACGGCAGCGCCACAGACATCACATAAACCGTCTCCGCCGGGTTGCCGTAGAGCATGAAGCTGCCAATGAGCCCCGTTTCGAAGTAGGCCGGGCCGGGCCGCCCGTTCCGGCTCACGAAATCGAGGTACCGGCGGACCTCCGAGTCCAGTTCCGCCCGGAGGCGGTCGGCGCCCGCGCCGATGTTGCGCACCTCCAGACGTTCGAGCGCATACCGCCGCGCCGTCGCCGCGTCGGCTGCCGCCGCGTTCACTCCCGCGGCCGCAAGCAGGAACAAGACTGCCGCTGGTTTCATGATTCGCCTCCATCCTTTATTGCGGCGTTGCGTACGACTTCAAACCCGCCGTGTCCCGCAGCACGGCGCGGCCGTTGGCCAGCACCGCCCCCACGTGGGTCCCGTACAGGCCCGCCCCGCCGGTGTCGTCGGTGCTGTAAAAGCGGATGTTGAATGTCCGGTGGCTGGACAGATCCACCCCTCCGACCGAGACCCAGTTCGAAGAGACGATGCCGTTCGATGCGCCTGTCAAAACCTCGAATTCGTCGCTGATTTTGTGAAAGTCTTCCCAGGCTTCCTTGCATCCGGAATAGGGGCTGGCGCAGTTGAAATACTGAAGAAAGAGCCTGGATTCGATCGAAATTCCGTCATTGTAAACGTTGGGATCGAAATTCAGGTTCACGCGCATCAGGTCTCCGAACGGCCTTACCCCAAAGCCATCGAAACGCGCCCAGGCGCTCCGCGCCGTCATCCACGCCCGCCCGCCCGCGTCGTCCACCACCGGCGGCGCCCCCGCGTCGCCGCTCCCGCTGGTCCACAACACGGGCTCCGGCGCGCTGTAGCGGTCCTGCCCGTCGGTGGCGCGCAGCACCCACAGAGACCGCCGGTGCGGGTTGTTCCTCAGCCTCTGGCTGATGGCCCTCTGCTCGTTCAACCATTGCTGCGGCGTTCCGTTGTTGTCCGTCGCATCGCTGACGCCGGTGGTCTGCTGGAGGAACCTTTCGTCATCGATCAGCATCCGCCCGTGCGAGTAAACCGGCGTCGTCCGGAAGATCACCACCCCGCCCGCCTGGCGGCTCGCCACCGGCCACAGCCAGCTGAACGACTGCCCCTCCAGCCGCCTCCGCCACAGCCGCGCTCCGGTCGAGGCGTTGAGGGCGTAGGCGTACAGATTCTCGGCGCCGAAAAAGACGCGTCCGTCGAGCACCGCCGCCGAGGCCAGAATGGGAGCCGGCTCGGCTCCTGCGTCGCTCGCCCCGCCCACCTCGAACACCCACGCCGCCTGCCCCGTGGCCAGGTCTACCGCATGAAACCGGCCATCCTTGGATCCCAGGTAGACTCGGCCGCCTTCCACTGCCGGAGACGCTGCATAGCCCTTCCGGGCGCCCCGGTAAGTCCAGATCCGGCTGCCGTCCTGCACCGAGAGCGCCAGCAGCTCTCCCCGCTGCGTGGGCACGATCACCTTTCCCTCGGCGATCGCCAGCGTGGCGAACACCGGTGCGCCGGCGTCCGCAGTCCACCGAACCATGCCCGTCCGCTCGTCCAGCGCGAACACCCGTCCCCGCACGGTGCCTACGGCCACCGTCCCCTGCGCCACCACCGGCTGGCCGGATAGCGGCTCCGGCTGGTTCCAGATCCAGACGGGCGAGCCGTACCCCGCCGGGTTCGAATTCGTGTGGCGGTTGGTGGCCAGCGTCTCGCCCGCCTGGTATCCGCTCCGGGCTGCATCCCGCTGCAATTGCGGCCAGTCCGCCGCCCAGGCGCCGGTAAAATCTGCCAGCAAGGTAAAAACTACGGGCATTTTCAGCCATGCCGTCGCCAAGGAAAATTTCAGTCGCATAAATCCGCTCCTCTCTCTCCTCAAACCTTGGGCGCTCATCCTGTGCATCGGAGCCGCGGATGCCGGGCAGCATCCCGTGGATCCCTGAATGTAGCCGAAGAAATCATGGCCACCGCAGCCTTGATTCCGGCGGCTTTCCCTGCTGTTCTCCGTGACATGCACAGCCATTTTTTTCGGAGTAATCCCGTACCGCTGCACTCCCGGCCGGGACATCCCCCCGTGCAATTCCGCGTCCAGACCGGATGTACGGATTCCTCAACCGTGGCGTGTAACAATTGCATGTAAATTCAAAGGGGATTCATGGCTGTCTCGCCTGATTGTGGCCAGGAAATCTGGATGTCACCCACAGACAACGGGGAAACTTCGCCAGAAAGTCCTTTCCCCGGCTCGCGCAGCAGGCCCGGCCCCCGGCGGTCTGCATAGTACAATCAGAATTCATGAAAAGGTCTGGGCTTCTTGCCGCCCTCACAGCCGTCGCGATGTTCGCCGATGGCCGTGAACCGGTCCGGGCGCGCCAGGGCATGGTGGTGGCGCAGGAGCCTCTCGCGGCTGACGCCGGGGCGGAAGTGCTCCGGCGGGGCGGCAATGCCATCGACGCAGCTGTGGCGGTGGCTTTTGCTCTCGCCGTGACGCATCCCTCTGCGGGCAACCTGGGCGGCGGCGGATTTCTGCTCGCGCGCTTCGCCGATGGCCGCTCCATCTTCATCGACTTCCGCGAAATGGCGCCGCTGGCTGCCTCTCGCGACATGTATCTCGGCCCTGACGGCAAGCTCACCGAAGACTCGCTGATCGGCTGGCGCGCCGCCGCCGTGCCGGGCACCGTCCGCGGGCTGGAGCTCGCCCATCGCAGGTACGGCAGCAAGCCCTGGGCGGAGCTGATCCAGCCGGCCATCCGTCTTGCCGCCGGCGGGGTCACGCTGTCCTACGCCGAAGCGCGCTCCCTCTGCGGCGCCCGCGCGCGGCTGGCGCGGTTCGAAGAATCCCGCCGTATTTTTCTGAAGGACGGCGCCTGTTTCGAGCCCGGCGACGTGCTCCGGCAACCGGAACTCGCCCGCACTCTCGAGCGCATCGCCCGCCTCGGCGCCCGCGATTTCTACGAGGGCGAGACGGCGCGCATCCTCGCCGAAGAGATGCGGAAGAACGGCGGGCTCGTCACGCTGGAAGACCTGCGCGGCTACAAAGCCGTCGAGCGTGAGCCGCTCCAAGGCAGCTATCGCGGCTACACGATCCTGACGGCGCCATTGCCGAGTTCCGGCGGCATCGGCATTTTGCAGATGCTGGCGATGCTCGAGGGCACGGGCTACGAGAAAAGCGGCCTTGGCTCGGCTGCGTCGCTGCACTGGATCGCCGAAGTGATGCGCCGGTATTTCGCCGACCGCGCGGAGTACCTGGGCGACTCCGATTTTGCGGGCGTTCCCGTGCGCGGGCTGCTGGATCGCGCCTATGTCGCCTCCCGCCGCGCCTCTATCCGCCCGGACCGCGCCACCCCGAGCACGGAGCTGGGCGCGGGCCGGCCGACGCAGGAGCCGGAAGACACGACGCACTTCAATGTGATCGACGCCCAGGGCAACGCCGTCGCCCTCACCTACACGATCAACAACTCGTATGGGAACGCGGTCACCGCACCGCGGCTCGGCTTCCTGCTGAACAACGAGATGGACGATTTCGCGGTGCAGCCCGGCAAGCCCAATATGTTCGGCCTCATCCAGGGCGAGGCCAACGCCATCGCGCCGCGCAAGCGGCCCCTGTCGGCCATGACGCCTACCATCGTGGAAAAAGACGGCCGGCTGGTCATGGCGCTTGGCGCGCCCGGCGGCCCGCGCATCATCTCCGGCGTCCTGCAGGTGCTGCTGCATGTTCTCGATTTCGGCGCCGACATCCAGCGCGCGGTGGACCAGCCGCGCATCCATCATCAGTGGATGCCGGACCGGCTCTATCACGAGCAGGGCCTCTCGCCGGACACGCTGGATCTGCTCCGCCGCCGCGGCCACGACCTGGCATCCATCTACGCGGTAGGCTCCGTCGAAGCCATCATGGTAGAGGAGCCGCGCGTGCGCTCCGTCGAGGACGCCACCACGAAAGGCGCCAATGTCACCGAGCGCATCCGGTGGCTTGCCGCCGCGCAGAACGGACGCAGCGCGGGAAAGGCATCGGGATTCTGAACTTATGCAGCTCGCGCTCTCTACTCACCTGATCGTCAACCACCGCCTCACCACCGTCTGGCTGGAGCGCATCTTCGACGCCGGCTTCCCGCTGGTGGAGATCTTCTGCGCCCGGCAGCACTTCGACTACCACAACCGCTCGCAGGTGGCCGAACTGGGCTACTGGTTCCGGGACTCCGGCCTGCGCTGCCACTCGCTGCACTCGCCCATGTACAGCGACGACTGCTGGGGACGCTCGGGCCCCGGCGCCGTCATCTCGATCACCGAATTGTCCAAGCCGAAGCGCCTCGCCGCCGTGGATGAGATCAAGCGCGCCCTCGATGCCGCTGAGAAGTTCCCGTTCCGCTACCTGATCCAGCACCTCGGCGTTTCCGAGGAAGAGTACGACGAGAAGAAGATCGAGGCCGCCTTCACCGCCCTCGAGGACATCTGCCTGTTCGCCAAACACCGCGGCGTCGAAGTGCTGCTCGAAAACATCCCCAACCGCCTCTCTTCCGCCGAGCGCCTGCTGCACTTCAACGAGCTGACCCACCTGAGCCTGAACTTCTGCTTCGACACCGGCCACGCGCACATCATGGAGGGCGTCGAGAACGCCTTCCATCTGATAAAAGACCGGATCCGGTCCACGCATGTTCACGACAACGACGGCGAGCGCGACATCCACCTGTTCCCGGCGCTCGCCGCTGGAGGGACGATCGACTGGCCGCGCGTCATGCCGTTGCTGAGGGAGCGCGGCGATCAGTTCCCGCTGCTGCTGGAACTGAAAGAGTCCCCCGATTTCCCCAATCCGATCGAGTCGGCCCGGCAAGCGGCCGCCAACCTGGAGTCCTGTTGATGTCCTCCGTTCCCAGAATCGCCATCGAGCACGCCTCGCAGTACGACGGGCAGACCGTCGAGATCGCCGGCTGGCTGTACAACCTGCGCCGTTCCGGCAAGATCATCTTCCCCCTGCTGCGCGACGGCACCGGCATCATGCAGTGCGTGGCCGTCAAAGCCAATATCAGCGAGAAATGTTTCAACGATCTGCGCGACCTGACGCAGGAGTCCTCGGTGATCGTGCGCGGCCGCGTTCGCGCCGAGAGCCGCGCGCCCGGCGGCTACGAACTGGACGTCGAAGACGCGGAGATCGTGCAGCGCGTCCCTGAAGAACAGCCCTATCCGATCACGCCCAAGGAACACGGCATCGAGTTCCTTTTCGACCACCGCCATCTGCACCTGCGCTCGCGGCGCCCGCACGCCATCCTGCGCGTGCGCCATGAGATCATCCGCGCCATCCGCGACTACTTCGACTCAAACGGCTTCACGCTCGTCGACACGCCCATCTTCACGCCCGCGGCCTGCGAAGGCACCACCACGCTGTTCGAAGTCGACTATTTCGAGGACGAGAAGGTCTACCTCACGCAATCCGGCCAGCTTTACAACGAAGCCACGGCGATGGCGTTCGGCAAGACTTACTGTTTCGGCCCCACCTTCCGCGCCGAGAAGTCCAAGACCCGGCGCCACCTCACCGAGTTCTGGATGGTGGAGCCGGAGATGGCCTACGCGACGCTGGAAGACGTGAAGCGCGTCTCCGAGGAGCTGATCTGTTTCGTCATCGGCCGCGTGCTCGAGCGCCGCCGGCGCGAACTCGAGACTCTCGAACGCGACATCAGCAAGCTGGAAGCCATCAAAGCGCCGTTCCCGCGCATTTCATACGATGAAGCGGTCGCGATTCTCCAGCGCAAGGGCTCCGAGATCCAGTGGGGCGGCGACTTCGGCGGCACGGACGAGACTCTGTTGTCGGAGGAGTTCGAGCAGCCGGTGATGGTGGACCGCTTCCCGGCGGAGATCAAGGCCTTCTACTTCCAACCCGATGAACAGCGGCCCGAAGTGGTGCTGGGCGTGGACGTGCTCGCCAGCGAAGGCTACGGCGAGATCGTCGGCGGCGGGCAGCGCATCCACGACTACAACCTGCTGCTCCAGCGCATCCGCGAGCACAATCTGCCGCAGGAAGCTTTCGAGTGGTATCTCGACCTGCGCCGCTACGGCACGGCGCCGCACGCAGGCTTCGGCATGGGCGTGGAGCGCACCGTGGCCTGGATCTGCGGGCTCGACCACATCCGCGAGACCATCGCCTTCCCGCGCATGCTTTACAGGACCCGTCCATGAGAAAGATGCCCCAGAACATCGCTCTTCTCGGCGTTCCGCTCGACTTGGGCGCCGGCCGCCGCGGCGTCGACATGGGCCCGTCGGCGATGCGCGTGGCCGGACTGAACGCGCGGCTCGAATCCCTCGGCTACCGCGTCGATGACCTGGGCAACATTGAAGTGGAGCAGCAGGAGTCTTCGAAGGTCGGCGCCGAAAACGCGCGCTACCTGAAGCCGATCGCCGCCACCTGCCGCGCGCTTGCCGGGCGCGTGGAGCGCGCCCTGCGGCAGGGCCGGTTTCCCATCGTGCTGGGCGGGGATCATTCGGTTGCCGTGGGAACGGTCAACGGCGTGGCGGCGCACTACCGCAGGCGCGGCCACCGCGTCGGCGTCCTCTGGATGGACGCCCACACGGACATGAACACGCCGGAAACATCTCCCTCGGGAAATGTTCACGGCATGCCGCTGGCCTGCCTGGTGGGCGCGGGTCCGCGCGAGCTCGCCCATTTGCTGGGCGTGGCGCCGGTGCTCGATCCGCGCAACGTCGTGCTGGTCGGCATCCGCGATGTCGACCTCGACGAGCGCCCGGTGGTGCGAGAGTCCGGCGTCACCGTCTTCACCATGCGCGACATCGACGAGCGCGGCATGCGCGCCGTCATGACCGACGCCATCGGAATCGCTTCGCGCGGCACCGTCGGCATCCATCTCTCGCTCGACATGGACGGCATCGACCCGGACGAGGCGCCCGGCGTCGGCACGCCGGTGCGCGGCGGCATCTCGTACCGCGAGGCCCATCTCGCCATGGAGATGCTGTGCGACTCCCGCCTGCTGCGCTCCATGGAGGTCGTCGAGGTGAACCCCATCCTCGACGTGGCCAACCGCACCGCACAGCTCGCCGTCGAGCTGGCTCTCTCGGCCATGGGGAAGCGCATCCTATGAACAGCCTGCGCGTCGCCGTGCTGCACGGCGGGCGGTCCGGCGAACACGAGGTGAGCCTGCGCTCGGCGGAAGCCGTCATCGATGCCCTCGCGCGCAAGGGCCACCGCGCCATCCCGTACTTCATCTCGAAAGACGGCCGCTGGCGCCCCGCGCCCATTCTGCCGGCGCCCGGCGCCAACCCCGACATCGACGTGGTCTTCCCCGTGCTGCACGGAACCTTCGGCGAAGACGGCACCGTGCAGGGGCTGCTGGAGATGGCCGCGCTGCCGTACGTGGGCGCCGGCGTGTTCGCTTCTGCCGCCGCCATGGACAAGGAGCTGTTCAAGCGCATCTGCCGCGAGCGCGGCCTTCCGGTGGCCGATTGCCTCGTGCAGCACTCGCGCTCGCTCGACCCGGCCGCGGTGGTGCGGCGGTTTCCCTTCCCCGTGTTCGTCAAGCCCGCCAACCTCGGCTCTTCCGTGGGCATTCACAAGGCGCACGATATGGCGGAGCTGGAAGCCGCGCTCGCCGATGCCGCCCGCTACGACACGAAAATCCTCGTCGAGCGCTGCATCACCGGCCCTGAGATCGAGTGCGCGGTGATCGGAAACCACGAGCCGGCCGCCTCCACGCCCTGCCAGATCTTCCCTTCGCGCGAGTTCTACGACTACGATGACAAGTACGTGCTCGACAAAGCCCGCGCGGTGATTCCGGCCGAAGTGCCTGCCGAAACGATCCGCGAGGTGCGCCGGCTCGCGGTGGAGTGCTACCGCGCGGTGGAGTGCAGCGGCATGGGGCGCGTCGATTTCCTTGTCGAAGCCTCCACCGGGAAAGTGTTCATCAACGAGCTGAACACCATACCTGGCTTCACCGCCATCAGCATGTTTCCCCAGATGTGGGCGTACGACGGCATGCCGATGCCCGAGCTGGTCCACCGCCTCCTGGAGCTGGCGCTGGAGCGCTTCCACGAGCGCCAGGCGCTGCGGTTCGAGAAATGATGCGCGGCGCCGCGGCACTGCTTGTCATGGCCGCCGTGTTGCGCGCCCAGCCGCAGCCTCCGCCCGCCTCCGCGGAAGATCTCGAACGCGCCGTGCGCGAGTTCACCGCCGTGCTCGCCGCCGCCATGGAGAACTCGGCCGAGCCCGTTGATCTCGACGCAGCCTTCTACCGCGGCGCAATCCCGGCCATGCTGCGGCGGCTGGATCCCCACTCCGTCTTCTTCGACGCCGAACAGTTCGAGCAGCTCAAGGAGCTGGAACGCAGCGTCTCGAAAGGCTTCGGCACCGTGGTAAGCCTCCTGCCGGGACGCGTCATTATCCTTCAGACCATGCCGGGCTCGCCATCGCAGAAAGCCGGGCTCGCGCCCGGCGACGAGATCCTGGTGATCAATAACGTCCCGCTGGCCTATCTCGATCTCGACCAGCTCGTCGAACTGCTCGCTTACACACGCCAGCGCGAGGCGCGCCTCCTGGTGCGCCGCCAGGGCGAGGCGCGTCCGGTGGAGGTGACGCTCTCGCCGGCGGAGATCGACTCGCCCAGCGTGGACCGCAGCTTCCTTGTCGAGCCGGGTGTCGGGTACCTCCGCGTTTCGAGCTTCGACGCCCAGACCGCAGAAGCGCTGAGAAGTGCGGTGGAACAGCTTGGAGGAGAGAACCTGAAAGGGCTCGTGCTCGATCTGCGCAACAACCAGGGCGGCGTCGTGCAATCGGCCGTAAGCGCGGCGGCGCTGTTTCTGGAAGCCGGCTCCGTGATCTTCTCCGCGCGCGGGCGCAACATGCCCGTGGAAGAGCTGAAAGTGCCGGAGGGCTTCACGCCCTACCGGTTCCGCCTCGCCGTGCTGGTCAACGGCAAGACCGCCAGCGCGGCGGAGATCTTCGCCGGCGCCATCCAGGACAACGACCGCGGCGCCGTGATCGGGGAGCCGACCTTCGGCAAAGGGCTCGTCCAGCGCGTTTATCCGCTCAGCGGCGGCGCCGGGCTTGCTCTGACCACGGCGTTCTATTACACGCCGAGCGGCCGCTCGATTCAAAAGCCGCTCAAGGGCACGGAACTGGAACGCGCGACCGCCGCGCCCGAGCAGGAGTTTCGCACGCGTCTCGGCCGCACGGTGCGCGGCGGCGGGGGCATCATGCCGGATTTCATCGTATACCAGCAGGCTTATTCACCCTTGGGACGGGTGCTCGAGGCGTCCGGCGCCTATCCAAATTTCGCCACAGAATGGCTGAAAACCCATCCGGAAATTGACTATCGGAACTGGGAAATTACTCCAGAAATTCTGGATGAATTCCAGCTTTGGCTCTCGCGCCGCAACATCCGTCCCTCGGTGGCCGAGTGGACGGCGGAGCGGGAGATCATCCGCCGCAGGCTGAAGCAGGAGATCCTGAACCAGGCCGTCAGCGTGGCTGCGGGCGACGAAGTGGAGCTCCGCGCGGATCCGGTGGTGTTGCGCGCGCTGTCAGCTCTTGGCGGCTGACTCCGCCCCCGCCTTGCGGCGCCGCGGCTTCGGAGTTGGCTCTGCAAGGACGGCGGCGCCTTGGGCCCGCGCCAGCCACCAGAAGGCGCACAGCAGCAGCACCGGAGCTGCATGGAGCAGGAGACGGTCTCCAGCCGTGCTGACTTGCCAGGAGGCATCGCTCGAAGAACCCCACAAAACAGCCACGTCCGCAGCCAACAGCAGCAACGCGGCCACGGCCGGCCAGAGCGGCCGCCACGGCCATTTCGGACGGAAGGCGAAGAACAGCAGCAGCACGAACAGCAACGGATGGGCCGGAAAATCGCCGAGCCGCCACACTTCCAGAGCCATGCCCTTCAGGACTTCGGCCAGCCGGCTTGGCTGCTGAAAGCTGGCTGCGCTGAGCATCGCCTTCGGCGGCGCCAGCAATCGGTGAAACAAGGCGGTGAGCGCCAGCACCGGCGCGGCCCCTGCCAGCCACCACAGCGCGCGTTGCCGCGCGGCGAAGGCCAGAGCGCCGGCCAGGAAGACGCAGAAGGCGAGCCCTTCGTTTTTGGTGAACGCCGCAAAGGAAGCCAGCGTTCCGCTCAGCGCCAGCCCCGCCGGGCTCCAGCCGGCCTGCTGCGCGGCCGCCGCGGCGATCACGGATCCCAGAAGGAACATCGCCAGCGGAACGTCCGCGTATTGCCCTGGCGCAGTCCGCCACAGCGAGACAGTCATCAGCAGCGCCGCCGTGCCTGCTGCCGACCACTGCCACCCGCAGCGCGCCGCCAGACCGCAGGCGTACAGCAGCACCAGAGTCAGAGCCGCCAGAAACGCCCCTGCCTGCGGCGCCGCCGGCACGATCTGTCCGCTCTCGGACCACGCCCGTGCCACGGCCGCCGGCCAAAGCAGCGGGTAGTCCGGGTGGGTGGCCGTCAAATCCGGCGACACGGCATTGCGCCACAGTCCCTCGTGCGCGAGGAATTTCGCCCGCACATTCCAGATGGCCCATGCGTCCCAATCCCCTTGCGGCCCTGCGCTGATCATCAGAACCAGGGCCGCGAGGAACGCCGCCACGCTGACCGCCGCTGCGATGCCCGGCAACCACGCGTTTCCAAATTGCGCGGCAGGCTCGCGGACTTCAACGGCAATCTCACGGTTCCGGCGAAGCGCCCAAAGCCCGGCGCCCGCAGCGAGGACGAAGCCGTCGGCAGCCCATGCCGCCGCGCGCGGCGCGAGTCCTGCCCAAATCAGGACGAAAAACACGCAAGCTGTCGCCCCTGTCCCAAAAGCCAGCGCCAGCGCCGCGTCGCGCCCCAGCCGGATCCATCGCGGAGCGGAGGGCTTCGGCTGAAGAGCGCGCACCCAGGGCCAGCCCGCAACTCCTGCCGTGAGCCACGCCAGAACGTTCATCGCACGGACTCCAGCCGCCGGTACAGAACCACGTACCCGCCGAGGTCCTGCTCAAGGGCCAGCCCGCGCCGCGCTCCAGCCTGCGCGAAGTCTTGTTCGCGGGCGAACACGGCCAGCCAGTAGCGCGCCCGTGCGGCGCTGCCCGCATCTTCCCGGACGACGATGCGGGGCGCCAGCGCATACTGCGCGGCGAAGAACGCCGCCTGCCCGGCAGGCGCGCTGAAAGGCACTTCGGAAAAGTAGCCCACGCGCTCGGTGACCGGGATTCGGTCCGCGATCCGGCTCACTTTGGACTCCATCTCCTGCACGTTGTAAGGGTCCCGGATCTGCGAGGCGAAAGCGTCCGCGTATCCGAACTGGATCACCGCATTGTAGGCGGCGACAACGCTGAGCGCGGCCACCGCCACCGCCTGCCACCACGCCTGTGACGCCTGCTTCACCTCCGTCATGACAAGTTTTCATGATAACAGCGGAGAGCGGGATACAATGTGGCGCAAAGGAGTTCGCCATGCCCCTTCCCCTCTCGCGCCGAGCTGTTCTTGGCGCCGCCTCCGCTGCTAGTGTCCGCGGGCAGATTCAGGCGGCAAACCCCGTGGAGCAGAACGCTACCGTCCGGGCGCGCGATCCGCTTCGGATCACGCGCCTGGAGACCTTCCCCGTCAAACCGCGCTGGCTGTTTCTCAAGATCCACACCAACGCGGGCATCGTCGGTCTCGGTGAACCGATCCTCGAAGGGCGTGCGGAAACCTGCGCCGCCGCGGTGAAGGAAATCGAGCCGTATCTGGTGGGCAAGGACCCCCGCGCCGTCGTCCACCACTGGCAAGCCATCTACCGCCACGCTTTCTACCGCGGCGGTCCCATCCTCACCTCCGCGCTCAGCGGCATCGACATGGCGCTGTGGGACATCAAAGGCAAGGCGCTCGGCGTGCCGGTTTACGAGCTGCTCGGCGGCCCCACGCGCACGCGCGTCCGCGTCTACGCCCATGCCAGCGTCAACAATCCGGACCGCGTCCGCGAGGCCATCCGCCAGGGTTTCACCGCCTTCAAGACCGGGCCTGCGCGGCGGCGCAAATATCCGCGTTATGTGGAGTCACAGGCGGAAGTGGAATATGCGGCGAAGAAATTTGCGGAATTCCGGAAAATGGTCGGCCCGGAAATCGACATCGGCGTGGATTTTCACGGAGCGGTTTCCCCCGCTTTGGCCAAGGTTTTGATCAAGGCGCTTGAGCCATATCATCCCATGTTTATTGAGGAGCCGTGTCAGGCGCAGAATCACGATGTCATGGCCGAGATCGCCCGCTCCACGCACCTGCCCATCGCCACCGGCGAACGCGTGTTTACCAAGTGGGGCTTCCGGGAAATCCTGGAGAAAAAGGCCGCGACGATCCTCCAGCCCGATCTCTGCCACGCCGGCGGCATTACAGAGGTGCGCCTGATCGCGGGCATGGCAGAGGCGTACTATGCCGCCATCGCGCCGCACAATCCTCTCGGCCCCATCTCCCTGGCTGCGGGCATTCAACTGGCCGCCTCGATCCCTAATTTCCTGATCCAGGAACAGGTCTCTCTGGGCGAGGGCTACCTGAAGCAGCCGTTCACGGTCCGTGGCGGCTATGTAGACCTGCCAACAGGCCCGGGGCTCGGCATCGAGCTCGACGACAACGCGCTGGCTGACAAGATCGGCCACAACTGGAAGAACCCGGAAAGCTACGACGAAGACGACTCGAGCGTCGCCGACTGGTGAAGCGCAACACGGATACGTTCAATGAACCCAATGGGATTGCGTTCGTTTGGGGCCCCGAGGGAACTCTGATGGGGCGCTCCCGCAAAACCGGGGACAGGCCCGCCCGGGCGGGCCTGTCCCCCCTTTTCGAGGGTGTTGCCGTGCCTCTCAAGGCAGCATGGGGCTGGACCCGCTTTCTCCCACAGACGAAGCCCCGCGCGGCCTTCCAGACCGGGCGGGGCGTTTTCTTTGGAGATCCTGGAATCGCCACCTCGCTTGCCGGCGGCGTCTCAGGCAGGCGCGATGTCAGGACTCAAGCCTGCTTCTTCTCTTCCGGCTTGGCAGGCGCCTGCTCTTCCTTCAAAGCGTTCTTGAAGTTTTTGATTCCTTCTCCGAGGCCTTTTGCCAGTTCCGGGATCTTCTTCCCGCCAAACAGCAGGACGGCGACGCCCAGAATGATCAGCAGTTCAGGTAAGCCAATGGACCGCACAGGGCCTCCTTTGTCATCTTCATTGTAGGGAGCCGCGCAAACAGGCGTCAAGCAAGCCTCCGGAGTCCATGGTGATGAGCAGGCAAAGCAAGCCCGGGAAAAAAGCCCGCGAAGCGGCGCGCAAGGCCCGCCGCCAGGCGCGGCTCGCCGTCGGACCGGTGCCGCCCGCCCGTGTGATCCCGTCCGTGAAATCCCGCAAGCCCAAACACAAAAAAGACGTACGTCAGGACCAGGGTGACGAATCCTGAACCGCGCTCCGCCTGAGAACTTGCCGCCCGCGCGCCGACTACTTTCCTGATTGCGCAGTCCCCTGGCGATGCCGGCGCTGCTGTTCGCCGGCGGGGTAGCCGTGTCCAGGCTGGCCGGCTTTTCCCCCGCCGAGGCCGCAGTGTGCCTTGCCACCGCCGCCGCCGGACGCCTCCTGGCCCGTCACCCGATCACCGCCCGGTTCACCGCGTGGACCGCCTGCCTCGCCGCCGGCGCGCTCGCCGCGGCGCTCCACTCTCCGCCAGCACCGCCCCCAATGGATCTCACGCCGCGCCGCGTCGCAGGCTGCGTCACGGAGTCCTCCGTCATTCGCAACGACCGGATGCAATTCACTCTGGAGATCCAGCCTGGCGCGCGTGTCCGCGTCTCCTGGCCGCCGGCTCAAGACGGCGCGTTTCCCGAGCCGCTCCTCTACGGGCAGCGCGTTGCCGCCCAGCTCCGCCTGTGGCCCGTGCGCAGCTTCCGCAATCCCGGCGGCTTCGACGCCGCCGCCTACAACGCCCGGCGCGGCATCTTCTGGTCCGCCGCCCCTGTGCGCGGAGCCCCGCTCGAACGGCTCCCCGGCGCGTGCGGCTCGCCCTGGCGCCGCCCCATCGAGCATCTGCGCGCCGCGGCGCTCCAGCGGATCGACGAAGTCCACCGCAACGATGAAGCCCGCGCCGCGCTGACGCGCGGCCTCCTGCTCGGAGACAAGAGCGGCATCCGCAAGGCGTGGGTCGAGGACTTCCGCCGCACCGGCACCTATCACGCGCTGGTCATCTCGGGCAGCCACGTCACGCTGGTCTGCGGGCTGTTCCTGATCTGGCGCCGCTTTTCCGGCTTTGGCTGGCGAACCGTTCCGCTGGCCGCTTCCGCGCTCGCCTGGCTCTACGCGCTCCTGGCCGGCGCGGATCCCCCCGTGCTGCGCGCGGCGGCGGGGTTCACCTTGTTTGCTTCCGGCGCGGCCTTCTATCGGCGGCTGGCGCTGCTGAACACGGTGGGCGCGGTGGCTATCCTTTTCCTGGCCGTTGATCCCGATCAGTTGTTCGACGGCAGCTTCCTGCTCTCCTTTCTGGCGGTCGCCGCGCTGGGCGCCTTCTTCCCGCCGCAGGCAGCCGCGAAAACTCTGGCCGCGCCAGTGGCGGCGGCCAGGCTCGAGCGCAGCCTGGCCGCGGAGACGCTGCACGAGCTCTTCCGGCTGCCCGTGCGCGCGGCGCAACGGCTCCTGGGCGCGCTCGCGCTCGCCTGGCAATGGGCCCGCAATCTGTTCCTCGCCTCCGCGGCGGTGCAGTTGAGCCTCGCCCTGCCCATGGCGCTGCTCTTTCACCGGCTTTCGATCACGGGGCTCAGCGCCAACGTCATCGCCGTGCCGTTTGTCTCGCTGGCGATCCCGCTCGGCTTTGCGGCGGCCATCACGGAGTGGGCGTGGCTGGGCGAACTGGCGGGCGCTTCTTTGGATCTGTCCCGGCGCCTCGCCGCCTGGCATGCGCAGTTCGAACCCGTTTGGACGATCCCCGCCCCGCCGCTGTGGCTGGTTGCCGCGGTGGCGCTGGCGCTGCTGGCCTGGGCTTCAGCGCGAAGCCGCCCGTGGCGCTGGGCCGCCGCCGCGGCGTACCTGGCCCTGCTGTCGATCCTCATCGTCCACCCTTTCCCGCCCCACGCCTCTCCGGGCGAACTCGAATTGACGGCCATCGACGTCGGGCAGGGCGAAAGCCTCCTGCTGGCTCTTCCCGATGCCCGTTTCGCCCTCCTCGACACCGGCGGCCTCCCGCAGCACGGGCGCAGGCGCGCCGAGCCGTTCGATGTCGGCGAAGAAGTCGTGGCGCCGTACCTCTGGCGCCGCGGCATCCGGCGGCTGGATCTGCTCGTGCTTTCCCATCTGCACGAAGACCATGCAGCAGGCGCGCCCTCCATCATCCGCAATTTCCGTCCGCGCGAGCTGTGGGTCTCGTTCGCTCCTGATACTCCCCTGTGGCGCGGGATTCAGGCCTCCGCACTCTCCGCAGGCACCCGCATCCGCGTGCTCAAACAGGGCGAGGCGTGCAGCCTCGGCCCGGTGCAATGCCGCGTCCTGGCGCCTCCCGCCGGCCAGCCATGGAGCGGACGCCCGCAGAACGGCGACTCGCTCGTCCTGGAACTGCGCTACGGCCGCCACACGTTCCTGCTCACAGGCGACATCGAAGCCAAACAGGAGGCAGAACTGTCGCTCGCCGGGTTGCTCCAGCCCGCGCATGTGCTGAAGGTCCCGCACCACGGCTCCCGGCGCAGCGCCACGCCGTGGCTGCTCGACGCCACACATCCGGCGGTGGCCCTGTTGAGCGCCGGCCCGGACAACGCCTTCGGCCTGCCGCACCGGGAAACGCTCGAGCGGCTGCGCGAGAAACGCGCGCTCGTCCTGCGCACCGATCTCGCCGGCCCGGTCACCGTCCGCTCCGACGGCCGCTATCTCTCAGCGGCGGCTCCGCCTCCTGCCTCCTGGCGGCTTTTCGAAGACTGGTGGTAGGAGGCCCTACGAGGCCGGTTCGTCCGTCCCCTCCTCGGCTTCCGCCGCGCCCTCCGGCCCCGCCTGAAGCGCCTCGCGCAGAATGGTCTGGGCCCGCTCCAGTTGGTCTTCAGGCACCAGCAGCTCGTACGGCAGGTTGGGCAACGGCGTGGCCCCCTGCACGATCACCTCGATGCCTCCGGCCTCCAGCAGCGGCCGCACAGAGGCCAGTTCGATCTCGTTCAGCTCCAACTCGAGTCCGTCGAGCGAGAGTGGAACAAATCGGCGTTCGCTGCCCGGTTCTGTTTGGCTGCTCATGGCGCCTCCGCCTTTATTCTAGAGTGAATCGGCGAAAATTCAGCCCCGGGCGGTAGAATAAAAGCCAGGAGGCTCTCCAGAAAATGGCATTCGACACTGAAGAATACACGAGCAATGCATTGTGGTTTTTGGCTGGCGCCGCTGTAGGGGCGACCCTCGCGCTTCTTTTCGCCCCGGCGCCGGGCCACGTTACCCGCCGCAAGATCCGCCACGCCGGCCGCCGCGGCATCATCGCCGCCGAGCGGGCAGGCGAGGAATTGATGGACAAGGGCCGCGAAGTGTACGAGAAGGGCAAGCACCTCGCCGACGAAGCCGCCGAGCTCTTCGAGCGCGGCAAGAAACTCGTGGAGGGCTAGCCCCCATGCGCCTGTGCGACTTCCGCAACGAGCCCTACACCGACTTCTCCCTGTCCGAGAACGCCGACAAGATGCGGGCAGCCCTGTCTGCTGTCCGGGCCGAATTCGGAAAAGAGTACGACATCCGGATCGGCCAGGCCCGTCATCGCACCGGCGCTCTGCTGGCTTCGCTCAATCCCTCCAGACCCTCCGAGATTGTCGGCTTCCATCACAAGGCCACGCCCGCGCTGGCGCGGCAAGCCATTGAAGCAGCCGACCGCTTCTTCCCGCTGTGGGCAGCCGTTCCGGTGAGCGAGCGCGCCGCCATCCTGCGGCGCGCCGCCGCCATCCTCCGCCGCCGCAAGATGGAGTTCGACGCCTGGCTCGTCTACGAAGCCGGCAAGACCTGGCCCGAGGCCGAAGCCGACGTCAGCGAGGCCATCGACTTCTGCGACTATTACGCCCTGCTCGCCGAACGCATGGCCAGCCCCGAGCCTCTCGTGCAACTGCCCGGCGAGCGCGACGAACTGCGCTACATCCCGCTCGGCGCGGGCGTAATCATTCCGCCCTGGAACTTCCCGCTGGCTATCCTCACGGGGATGACCACCGCCGCCCTGGTCAGCGGCAACACCGTGGTCGTCAAGCCCAGCTCGGACACGCCCACCATCGCCGCCAAATTCGCCGAAGTGCTCGAAGAAGCCGGCGTCCCCCTCGACGCCTTCACGCTGCTCGTCGGCAGCGGCGCCGAAGTGGGAGACATCCTCGTCCAGCACCCGCGCACCCGCTTCATCTCCTTCACCGGCTCGCGCGAGGTCGGGCTCCGCATCAACGAGCTGGCCGCGAAAGCCGCGCCCGGCCAGATCTGGATCAAACGCGTCATCGCCGAAATGGGCGGCAAGGACGCCATCATCGTCGATGAAGAGGCCGACCTCGATTCCGCCGTGCAGGGCGTGCTGGTCAGCGCCTACGGCTACCAGGGCCAGAAGTGCTCGGCCTGCTCCCGCGCCATCGTCAGCGAGAAACTCTACGCAGAGTTCCTCGACCGCCTGGTGGCCCGCGTGAAAGACATCCGCGTGGGCCCCGCCGACGATCCCGCCAACTACATGGGCCCTGTCATCAACGAGCGGTCCATGAATTCGATCCTTGGCTACATCGAGATCGGCAAGCGGGAAGGCCGCCTCGTCTGCGGCGGCGAGCGGCTCCCCGGCGAAGGCTACTTCCTCGCGCCCACGATCTTTGAAGGCGTGGACCGCAAGGCGCGCATCTTCCAGGAAGAGATCTTCGGCCCCGTGCTCGCCGTCACCGCCGCGCGCGACTTCGATCACGCCCTCGAACTCGCCAACGACAGCGAATACGGCCTCACCGGCGCGGTCTACACCCGCAACCGCGGGAAGATCGAAAAGGCCAAAGACCGCTTCCACGCCGGCAACCTCTACATCAACCGCAAGTGCACCGGCGCCATGGTCGGCGCCCATCCCTTCGGCGGCTTCAACATGTCCGGCACCGACTCCAAGGCCGGCGGCCCCGATTACCTCTTCTGGTTCGTGCAGGGCAAATCCATCGCCGAAAAGATCCTCTGACGCCCCGCGTCCCCGGCGGGCGGGCTGCGTTGTATCATGGTGTGCGTAGCCCCGTTGCAAAGGGGACCATCGAGTCACAGACTCAGGGTCGACTCTGATCCACGTGGCGAACGGCGAGGCCACCCGGCCTCGCCGTTCTCCTTTTTCCGCCCCGTTGCGATAGGATCATTCCGTCATGACTGGGACCCGCCGCAGCTTCCTCGCCTATTCGTTCGCGCTGCCCTCGCTTGCGCGCGCCATCCAGCAGACCGCCTCCCCTTACCGCCGCCCGAAACTGAAGATCACTGATGTGCGCACCGCGCAGGTGATGGGCCACGGGCTGCAATTGCACGTCCGCATTTACACCGATCAGGGCATCTACGGCCACGGCGAAGGCACCGACGCGGTGCAGGGCGGCACGGGCCTGGTGCGCATGTTCCGCCGCTTCCTCGTCGGGCAGGATCCGCTTAACGTCGAAGCCCTCTGGGAGCGCATCCGCACCGCGGGCATCTTCGCTGGCGCGCAGGGCGGCCAGTATGTGGCCGCGCTCAGCGCCGTCGAAATCGCCCTCTGGGATCTGGCCGGCAAGGCCCTCGGCGTGCCCGTCTACCAGCTCCTCGGCGGCAAGGTCCGCGACCGCGTGCGCCTCTACTGCGACTCCGCCAACCACCACCCGGACGATCCCCAGGCGCGGCCGAAGCTGAAAGAGATCGAGGCCATGGGCTTCACCGCCGTCAAGATCGACATCGACGAAGCCCAGGATCCCGGCCGTTGGGACCGCGTGAACTGGACCGCCTCCAACGCCGAGATCGACCGCATGGTCAAAGAGGTCGCCTTCGTGCGCGAGACGCTGAGTCCGCGCGTCGATCTCGCCGTCGACATGCACGGCCGCTACGACGCCACCACGGCCAAACGCGTGGCGCGCGAGATGGAGCGCTTCCGCCTGCTCTGGCTCGAAGAACCCGTCCCGGCCGAAAACGTCCCCGTCATGCGCGACATCCGCGAGTCCACCACCACGCCCATCTGCGCCGGCGAAAATCTCTTCCTCCGCCACGGATTCCGCGAACTGCTCGAACAGCGCGCCGTCGACATCGTCATGCCCGACCTTCAGAAGTGCGGCGGGCTGCTCGAAGGCCGCAAAATCGCCGACATGGCGCACACGTACTACACGCCTTTCGCGCCCCACTGTGTCGTCTCTCCCATCGGAACCATGGCTTCCTGCCACGTCTGCGCCGCCGTGCCCAACTTCCTCGTGCTGGAATGGCACTGGATCTCGCGCCTCGAACTCTGGCGCAACTTCGTCCGCGAGGGAGACATCATCGACAAAGGCTTCGTCACCCTGCCCGACCGGGCCGGCATCGGCGTCGAGATGAACGAAGAAGCCGCGCGCAAGGTCCAGGTGAAGGACACGCCCTGGTTCGAGCCGGGGCTGTAGCGCGCCTTACCGCTGCGGCTCGCCGCGCTCGATCTTCGCCTCATGGGCGGCCATCAGCTCGAGCAGATGCCGCGCCAGCTCCGGGTTCTCCGCCGCCACGTCGTACTTCTCCGACGGGTCGTGCTCGAGATGAAACAAAAGCGGTGGATCGTGTTTTGACGTCCCGCTCTTCCACTCCGCCGTGTTCGAAACGCGGTGCAGCTTCCACGGCCCCTGCCGCACGGCGCAGAGCTCTTCGGCGTTCCAGTAAAACAGCGTGCGCTCCCGCAACGGCGCCTCCGCGCGCAGCTCGCGCGTCAGATCCTCCCCGTCCAGCGCCGCCCGAGGCGGCGCCGCTCCCGCCATCGCCGCAAACGTCGGCAGCAGGTCCAGCATCGAGCCCGCCTGCGCGCTCGTCCTCCGCGGCGCCACCACTCCCGGCTGCCGCGCGATGAATGGCACGCGCACCCCGCCTTCCCACGTCGTCATCTTGCCCTCGCGCAGCAGCCCCGCCGAACCGGCGTGCACGCGCCGCGCCAGCCACGGCCCGTTGTCGGAGGTGAAGATCACCAGCGTGTTCTTCTCCTGCCCCGTCTCCGCCAGCGCCTTCAGCACTTCGCCCACGCTCCAGTCGATCTCCTCCACCACGTCGCCGTAGACTCCGCGCGGGCTCGTGCCCCGGAACCGCGGGCTCGCATACAGCGGCACGTGCGGAAACGTGTGCGCGTAATACAGGAAGAACGGGCGCCCGCGGAACGCGCGGATCTTCCGCACCGCCTCTTCCGTGTACCGGGGCGTCAGCATCGCCTGATCGGGCTCCGTCTCGATCACCGACTCGTCCCGCATCAGCGGCAGCGGAGGGTGCTTCGCATTGCCCGGCGAGCCCGGCCCCTCGTAAGGGTGCATGTCATTCGAATACGGAATCCCGTAATACGAGTCGAACCCGTGCCGCGTCGGCAGGTACTGCGGCAGGTGGCCCAGATGCCATTTGCCGATCGCCGCCGTCTGATACCCCGCGCCCTTCAGAACCTCGGCCAGTGTGGTCTCGCCCGCCGGCAGGCCGCCCGTCGATTGCGGAAACAGCACGCGCGTCAGCCCGCTGCGCACCGGATAGCGGCCAGTCAGCAGCGCCGCACGGCTCGGCGTGCAAACGGGCGAGGCGGAATACCACTGCGTGAACTTCGCGCCCTCCGCCGCCATGCGGTCCAGATTCGGCGTGCGGATTGTGGGATGGCCATAGCAACCCAGGTCGCCATAGCCGAGATCGTCGGCGTAGATCAGAACGAAGTTCTGCCGCCGCCTCGCCGCAAAAGAAAGGCCGGCGCTGGAGACGCCGGCCGCCGTGCGCAAAAACGTCCTTCTGTCCAGCATCACCGCAGCAGCACCTTCCGGACAGCCACGTTATCACGTTCGTCGGCTGCCCGGACGGCGATCGCATACTCGCTGCCCGCGGGCTTCGCGATCGATATCTCATAACTGTGCTCCGGCGAATCCGTGATGCGCGTCGTCGGTTCGGCGTCCACCCAGTCTCCCCCGTTGACCGACACCTCCGCGTATTGCAGCGCCGACAGGGCGTCCTTCACCCGGAACCGCACCACGATCCGGCTGCCTTCCGCGCGCGCCGACAGCTCGGAAATCTCCGGCGGCGTGTTGTCGATCAGAAAATCCTCGCTCTCCATCTGCGCCGTCAGTTCTCTGCCCGGATAATTGTCCGGCTTGTCGCTGAGCGTGACGCGCAGCCGGTAGCGCCCGTCGGCGAACGCCGTGCTGTCCCAACTGTAACGGCTCTCCTTCAAGCCGTCCTTCAGCAGCTTCCACTCGCGCTCGCCTTCGCCGCGGATCTCGATCCGCGCCTCCAGCCCGTCGTTGTTCGGGTCCAGCGCCCGCCACCGCACGCCCGTCCAGCCCTTCTCGTAATTCATCGTCACCGAACCGCTCTCCGTCGCCGCCGGCTGCGCGGCGCCCGGCTGCCGCCGCTGCGCCGGCTGGCCGAGCCCGGGCAGCGTCAGGTTCTTCGAAGCGGTCAGCGCTGTCCCCGCGGCAGGAAACCGGTAATTGAACGGCGTGATCTCGATCTTCTCGATCACCGGCGCCAGGTTCTTCGCCTGATACGCGGCTTCCACCAGCCTCAACTGCGGCGATGCCCCCGCAGGCGCCGCCTCCAGCACCGCCCGGTATTGCAGAAACCGCGCCGGCGGCGAGGCGATGCGCTCTCCGGCAGCCGGCACCTCCTGCCATGCGCTCCAGTTCCGGTTCGGGTCTTCCACGTTGCCGCTGCGCGTTTCGATCCGGATGCGCCCCCCGTTCAGCTCGCCTTCGTGCCTCAGCCGCCCCCAATAGGTGAACGCGCCCGCATCCAGCACTTCGCTCTCGATCGTCCCCGACTTCTCGCTCTGCGGCCCCAGTTGGAACACCATCCCGGGATTGGCCGTGGCCGCCAGCACGCCGCCTCCCGGCGCTGCGGCGAGCGCCGTCACCTGCTCCGGCGCCGCCTTCACCAGCGTCGTGTAAGAGTTCGGCGTGTCGATCCGGTACACCACGCCCTCTCCGCCCGTGCCCGCGATCAGCGCTCCCTGCGCATCGAGCGCCAGCGCGTACACCACCGCCGCCGCGTTCGTCCACATCAGCCGCGGCTCGCCGTCGGGCGCGATGCGGTAAATGTCGCTGCCCGCCGCCTGCGCCGCCACGCCGATGGCCGGGGGCGGCGCCGCCGCGGGCGCGCGCTGCGCCTGCGCCTGTGCCTGCGGTTGCGGCTGCGGCTGGCCCGCGGCAGCCTGCGCCTGCACGCTCTGCGCCGGCGCAGCCGGGGGCGCGGGCGGAGCCGTTGGAGGACGCCTCGCGCCTGACGCCGCCGCATACACCGTGCCGTTGGCCGCCACCACCAGCGCCGTCACCTCGCGCTTCGCCGTCTGGTGTAAAACAAAACCCTGGCCTTTTGTATCGATCCGCAGCACCACCCCGCCCGGCTCCGTGCCCGCGATCCACGTCCCCTGCGGCCCGCGCGCCAGCGACCGCACGTGCGATTCGCCCGCATCAAAAAACACTTTCGCCGTTCCATCCGGCGCGATCCGCAGAACCTGCCCCGGATCGCCCGCCGCCGCATAGAGCGTCCCGTCCGCCTCCGCGATCAGGGCCCACACATAACGCGGCTCGATCTGCGCATGCAGCGCCGCCTTGCCGTCCGCACCGATGCGGAAGATCTTGCCCTCCGGCGAAAGCGCCGCATACACCGTGCCGCCCGGCCCCGCCGCCAGCGCATGCACCGAGCCGCTGCCCAGATCGGCAAATACCTGGCGCCTGCCCTGCGCGTCGATCCGCAGCACCTTGCCGTCGCCGCTGCCGGCCAGCACCGCGCCTCCGGGCGCGGCCACCAGCGACCACACAAACGACGTCTCCGCGTCCGCCACCCGCTTCCACGCGGGCGCCAGCGTCAGCCGCCCGTCGCTCGACAGCGCCAGCCGCTCGATCTTTCCTTTCTCGAAGTCCGCCGCTTCGCTCTGCTTCCACAGCTTCGTCTCCACGGCGTAAGCGGCGCAGACGGCCGCGGCAGCCGATATCCAGACTGGGATCGGTTTCATCTTCTTTGGATTGTCCTATTGCACTTTGAAGCGGAGCACCGCGCTGCCTGTCACCAGGCTGTCCAGCGGCATCTCTCCCAGTGGCACGGCGGTTTCCGGCGTGGCCAGGGCGCGCCCCGGCGCCCGCGGGTTCTGCATCGCCGCCAG
This sequence comes from uncultured Bryobacteraceae bacterium, assembly GCA_937920635.1. GTDB lineage: Bacteria > Acidobacteriota > Terriglobia > Bryobacterales > Bryobacteraceae > JANWVO01. The sequence goes on along the minus strand of CAKZUE010000006.1, from coordinate 40,019 downwards.
CACCGAAGGCGGCACGTCGCGCAGCGCCTGGTCTTCCACGTACACCGTCGGCTTGCTCGTCAGCAGCGAAATGTAGAGCCGGTCGTTGCTGCGCTCCTGCATCAGCAACGATGCCGTCTGCGCCAGGCTCATCTGCCGGTTCAGGACGCCCGCCATCGCCTGCGGCCGGTTCAGCAGCTCCGCGTTGCTGATCAGCACCCGGTATTCGCCGCGCGCCAGGTTCGCCGGCACGCGGAACCGGAACTCCCGCGTCTGCCGCTCGCCGCGCCACGGCCGCAGCGCGATCCGCGCCACCATCTCCTCGCCCGGCGCCGCCTCGCTCTTCTCGAGCCACGCGCTTTCAATCACCGTCTCCTGCTTCTGCGGCCGCATCTCGAGCACCGCTTCCACCCGCTTCACCCGCGCCTCTTCCTGCGGGTTTTGCATCAGGCGGTTGAACCGGTCGGCCCACCACGCGGCCAACTGCATCGGCGCCGGCGCCGGGCCTGCGCCCGAGGCGATCATCGTCGACAGCTTCAGCGGCTCAAGCCCTTCGCACTCGATCACTCCCTCCAGCCGGTAGGTGGCCTCGTCGGCTGCGCTCGAATTCAGGTCCTGGAGGGTGTTGTACGTGGTCAGCATCATCAGGAACGGCGTCCACCGCGGGTGGATGAACACGTTGAAGCGGTACTGCTTTTCTTCCACCGGCCCGCCCGGCAGCGGCTGCGTGCGCACCTTCAGCGACACCGGAACCGTCTCCGCCGCCGCGCCCAGTTCGCCCATGATGCCGGAATGGCGGTCCTGCCGCAGCGCCCCCACGATCTCCGTCATGTTGGCGAACTTGTTGGGCTGGAACTGCGAGCTCAGCACCATCAGCACCTCGCCCTTCGCCATCGGCATCTCCACCGGTCCCAGATTGAAGAAGCTGTGGCCGAAGCCCAGCACGCGCCTGCCGTCGTTATAGGTCACCGTGCCCAGCCCCGTCACCGTCATGTCCCCGCTCACCAGCACGCCGGCAATGGCCTCTCCGGGTTGCAGCGCCTTCTGCCAGCCCGGCGCCGGCCGCGTGTCGTACACCGCGCCCGCCGCTCCGCCGTGCACCGCCGCCACTCCCATCTGCTCGAAGAACGGCTGGAAGTCCCGCAGCGTCGATTCATGGAAGCCCGCCAGCGCCAGCGGCGTCTCGATCGGCACGAGCCGCACGCCGCCGCCCAGCACCGATGCCGGCGCCGCCAGCTCCGCCCGCGCCACCGTGGTCTGCGGCGTCTTCGGATTCACCGGCCGCGACGCGTCGATCTCGCTGATCTCCAGCATCTGCTCGATCGGCGTGATGCCGCAGATCGCGTCCGGCGAGAACACGCTGATCCGCAGCGCAATCGCCCCCACAAGCTTGCCGTCCACATACACCGGGCTGCCGCTCATCCCGCCCGCCACGTTCGTCTGCGCCGCCTTGCCCCCCAGCTTGGCCAGGATCACGTCCTGCCGCGGCCCCCACGCGTTCTTCCACAACCCGATGATCTCCACCGGCACCGCTTCCGGCTGCGCGCCCTGGAACACCGTCCACGCCACGCCCTTCATCCCCGGCCGGATCTCGGCCGCTTTCAGGATCTCCACCGGCCCCGCCACCGGGCGCGGTGGCGTCTCTCCGTGCCACGCGGGCGCTTCCCCATACGGGCTGTGGCGCACCGCCGCCACCTCGCCGTTCGTCCCCTGCGCCCATGCTGCCGCGCAAACCGCCGCCGCGCACAGCAATGCCTTCGCGATTCTCATCCCAGGTCTCTTTTCCGCGCCGGTGATTCCCGGCTCTGCTTCAATTATCGGCTACTTCTTCAGATGCCGCAGACCGGATACCTGTTCCCGATCAATTCTCCGGCTCGCTCGCGGGCGTCATTGGCTGCGGCTGAGGCTGAGGCGGCGGGCCAAATCGGCACCCGGGGTATGGCCGCGCCATAGGCCCCAACGCTCCCAGGTTCAGCCCCGGCAGCGGTGCGTCCACCAGCTTCGCCGCGTCCGCCTCCGCGATCACCGGCAGCAGCCGGTACGCCTGCTCGAGCACGGCCAGTTTCGCCTGCTGCGCCTCGCTCATCAGCTTCCGCGCCCGCTCGTGATACTTCCGGTCCGTGTCCCGGCTCTCCCGGCAGATCGCTTCCAGCTCCATATAGCGCAGCCCCAGCCCAAGCGGATCCAGCACTTCCGCCATGGTCACTACGCGCAGCTCCCGCTCCACCTGCGCCACCCGCCGGCTCTTGGCCGCCAGATACAGGTTCCACTCGGCCTGGATCCGGCCCAGTTCCAGCATCTGCTGCGGCGTCAGCTCCAGGTACTTCACAATCTGCGGCCACAGCCGGATGGGCATCATGTCTCCCGGCCCCTGCGCCGCCGCCGGCCATGCCGCCAGCAGCAAAACGAGAATGCAGACCGCGTACTTCATGCTCTGCTCCCCTCGCCCGCGCTGCCGGAGCCCGCTCCAGCCGCGCGGTTACAATGAAAGTCTCCCCTATTACTATGCGCATCGCTCTTTGCCAGATCAACCCTACCGTGGGCGACCTGGCAGGCAATCTCGAACTCGTCCTCGATGCCGCCCGCCGCGCCGCCGCCCGCGGCGCCGGGCTGGCAGTCTTTCCCGAGCTCGTCCTCACCGGCTACCCGCCCCGCGACCTGCTCGAAAAAGAGTCCTTCCGCGCCCGCTCGCTCGAAGCTCTGGACAAGCTCGTCGCAGCCAGCGGTGAGATCCCCTGCGGCATCGTCGCCGGATATGTGGGCCTGGCGCCGCAGGGCGCCCGCCGCCCCGCCACCAACTCCGCCGCCCTTATCGACAACGGCCAGCTCCTGGCCACGCAGTCCAAAATGCTGCTGCCCACCTACGACGTCTTCGACGAAGGCCGCTATTTCCAGCCCGCCGCCTCGCAGCACGTCTGCCAATTCCGCGGCCTCCGCCTCGGCATCGCCATCTGCGAGGACGCCTGGAACGACAAGCAGTTCTGGGAGCGCCCCTCCTACGACAGCGACCCCGTCGAGTCGCTCGTCGCCCAGGGCGCCCAGGTGATCGTGTCGATCAATGGATCTCCCTATGACCTGACCAAGCGCGCCCTCCGCCGCCAGATGTTCACCGTCATGGCCCGCCGCCACCGCCTGCCCCACGTCTACGTCAACATGATCGGCGGCAACGACCAGCTCATCTTCGACGGCTCCAGCTTCGCCGTCGCCCCGGATGGCCGCATCGCCGCCGCCGCCCCCTCCTTCCGCGAAGACATCGTCCTTTTTGATCCCCTCTCCGGCGAGGGCGAAATCCGCGAGTCCCACCCCGGCGAAATCGACGCCGCCTACGACGCCCTCGTCCTCGGCACCCGCGACTACATCGCCAAGTGCGGCTTCCGCAGCGTGCTGGTCGGCTTGAGCGGCGGCATCGATTCCACCCTCGTCGCCTGCATCGCCGCCGACGCCGTCGGCCCGCAGAACGTCACCGGCGTCTCCATGCCCGGCCCGTATTCTTCCGATCACAGCCTCGCCGACGCCCGCGCTCTTGCGGGCAACCTCGGCATCCGCTACGAAGTCATCCCGATCACACCCGCTTACGAAACCCTGCTCGCCACCTTCGCCCCCGTCTTCGCCGGCGCTCCGCCGGACGTCACCGAGGAAAACATCCAGTCCCGCCTCCGCGGCCTCACTCTGATGGCGCTCTCCAACAAGTGGGGCGCGCTGGTCCTCACCACCGGCAACAAGAGCGAAGTCGCCGTCGGCTACTGCACCCTTTACGGCGACATGGCCGGCGGCCTCGCCGTCATCAGCGACGTCCCCAAGACGATGGTCTACGAGCTCTGCCGCCACGTCAACGCCCGCCGCCCCGGCACGATTCCCGAAAACGTCTTCCTCAAACCTCCCTCCGCCGAGCTCCGCCCCAACCAGAAAGACTCCGACTCGCTGCCCGAATACGAAATCCTCGATCCCATCCTCAAGGCCTACATCGAGGAGATGCAAGCTCCGCCGCAGATCGCCGCCGAACTCGGCCTCCCTCTGGATCTGGTCCGCGGCATCATCAACCGCGTCGACCGCAGCGAGTACAAGCGCCAGCAGGCCGCCCCCGGCCTCAAGGTCACCACCAAGGCGTTCGGCATGGGACGCCGCTTCCCCATCGCCCAGAGGTTCTACGAATGAGATTCCTTCTCCGGGTTTCCCTGCCGGCCTTCATCCTGCTGGCTGCCGGGCTGCTCACCTCCCAGCAGGCGCCGCCCGAGCGTGTCGGCCCGCTCCCCGGCGGCGGCTTCCTGTTGAACTCCGGCTGGCTCCTGCGTCCGGCAGGCGAACAAGTCCCCTTGAGCACCATGCCCATGGCCAGCGCCCTGTCGCCGGATGGAAAATTCCTCGCCATCCTCCAGGGCGGCTACCTCCCTCCCACGGTCAGCATCCATGATCCCGCCACGCTGCGCCAGATCTCCGAAATCGCTTTGCCCGACGCCTGGCTCGGCCTCGCCTTCGCTCCACAGGGCGGGCTGCTGTACGTGAGCGGAGGCTCGCGCGCTGCCATTTATGAACTCGCTCTTCTGCCGGATGGGAAGCTCGAAAAACGCCGCGAATTCCCCGTGGTCGAAGAGAAAGCCCGCCAGCACACGGATTTCCTCGGCGATCTCGCGCTCTCTCCCGATGGCCGCCTGATCTACGCCGCCGCCCTCCACCGCGACACGATCATCGTCGTCAACCCGCAGACGGGCAGGGTCATTGAACGCTGGAAGACCGCCCACCGCCCCTACCGCATTCTCTTCCACCCCGACGGCAAGAGCTTCTTTGTCACCGGCTGGGGCGACGGCACGCTCCGCCAGCACTTCGCCGATTCGGGCGAAGAGGTCGCCCGCTACTCCACCGGTCCCCAGCCCATGGACATGGTCTGGCGCCTGAAACCTGCCGCCGTCGAACAGGGCGAAGAACCGCTGCCCTTCACCGCGCGCCTCTTCGTCACCGTCTCCGGTTCGAATCTCGTCCAGGTGTTCGGACTCGGCCCCGGCGGCTTGCTGCGCCGCGTCGAATCCATCAGCGTGGCACTCTACCGCGACTTTCCGGAAGTCGCCGGCATGACCCCCAGCGCGCTCGCCCTCTCGCCTGACGAAGAGCGGCTCTATGTCGTCTGCTCCGATGCCAACGCGGTGGCGCGCGTCAACCTCAGCCAGCGCCGCAGCGTCGTCGAAGGCTTCATCCCCGCCGGCTGGTATCCGCTCGCCGCGCGCGTGCTGCCCGCCGGCAAGCTCATGGTGTTGAACGGACGCGGCGCGGGCTCCTTCCCCAATCCCAAAGGTCCCAACCCGCTCGTCCGCCGCGCCGTCCTCCATGAAGGCAACGTCGCCGTCGAATACGTCGCCGCCATCCAGCGCGGCAGCGCCACGCTTCTCGACGAGCCATCGCCCGCCCAGATGCCGGAATTCACGGCGCGCGTGCTCGACAACGCCCCCTGGCCCCGCACCCGTCCCATGCAGTCTCCCCCCGCGGGCCACCCGCTCGAAAAGACCGGCGAGGATTCGCCCATCCGCCACGTCATCTACGTCGTCAAGGAAAACCGCACCTACGACCAGATCCTCGGCGATCTCGGCATCGGCAACGGCGACCCTTCGCTCACTCTCTTCGGAGAAGACGTCACGCCCAACCACCACAGGCTCGCCCGCGAGTTCCTCCTGCTCGACAATTTCTACGTCAACGCCGACGTCAGCGCCGACGGCCACAACTGGTCCAGCGCCGCCATCGCCCCCGCCTACGTGCAGCGCATGTGGCCCAATTCATACGCCGCCCGCCGCCGCCATTACGATTACGAAGGCGGCGAGCGCGCCGCCCTTCCTCCCGCCGGCTTCATCTGGAGCAACGCCATACTCGCCGGGCTCAGCTTCCGCAACTATGGCTGGTGGGTCACCAACATCGCGCCCGCCCCCGCCTCCGGACGCCAGATCGCCGGCGTCCGCGACCCCTCGCTCGCTCAGCACACCAACATGGACTTCCGCGGCTTCGACATGGATTACCCCGACGTCGAGCGCGTCAAAGTATTCCTCAAGGACCTGGAAGAGTTTGAGCGTAGCGGCCAGATGCCCCGCTTCATGACCGTCCGCCTCGGCAACGACCACACCTCCGGCGTCGCCGCTGGCAAGATCGCCCCCAAATCCGCCATGGCCGACAACGATCTCGCCCTCGGCATGCTCGTCGAGGCCGTCTCGAAATCAAAGTTCTGGCCCGCAACCGCCATCTTCGTGCTCGAAGACGACGCCCAGAACGGCAGCGATCACGTCGACTCCCACCGCGCACCCGCCTTCATCCTCTCCCCCTACACCCGCGGCCGCGGCATCGACTCGACCATGTACAACACCGTCAGCCTGCTCCGCACCATGGAACACATCCTTGGCCTCCGCCCCATGACCATCCATGACGCCACCGCCCGCCCCATGTGGGCCGCGTTTCTCTCCAGACCCGATCCCCGCCCCTACACGGCTGAAAAGCCGCGTGTGCCATTGGAGGAACGCAACCCGCAGAACTCGCCGCTCGCCGCCCGCTCCGCCAGGCTCGATCTCAGCGAGGCCGATCGCATCGACGACGACGAAATGAACCAGATTCTCTGGCGCGCGCTGCGCGGCTCGGAACCTCCGCCGCCCGTGCGGAGTTATTGGGGACGCTAATGGCTCACACCTATCTGGTCTTTGTCTGGCACATGCACCAGCCCTTCTACAAGGATCTGGCCACGGGAGAATACCAGCTCCCCTGGACCCGCATGCATGCCCTCAAGGACTACTACGGCATGGCCGCCATCCTCGACGGCTTTCCCAAAATCCGCCAGACCTTCAATCTGGTGCCCTCCATGCTCGTCCAGATCGAGGAGTACGCCGAAGGCCGCGCCGCCGATCCCTTCCTTCGCCTCGCCCTCAAGCCCGCCGAAGAACTCACCGGCCCGGAAACCGAGTTCATCCTGAAGTACTTCTTCCAGGCCAATCCCGGCCGCGTCATCTCCCGCTACCCCCGCTATCAGGAACTCTACGATCTGTGGCGCTCCGCGCCGTCCAGCCCCGCCGAACCCGCCCGCCGCATGGGCGCAGCCGGCCTCCGCGATCTCCAGGTGCTGTCCCAGCTCGCCTGGTTCGACGAAATCTTCCTCGAAGACGACCCCGAGGTCCGCGCCCTCGTCGCCAAGGGCCGCAATTATTCGCTGGAAGACCAGCGCCTCATCGGCCGCAAGGAGCAGGAGATCTGCGGCCTTGTCCTCCCCACTTACAAACGCCTCGCCGCCGCCGGCCGAATCGAGCTCTCCGTCACGCCCTTCTATCACCCCATCCTGCCCCTGCTGTGCGACTCCAACATCGCCAGCGTCTCCCAGCCCGGCGCGCCTCTGCCGCGCCGCTTCCGCTACCCCGAGGATGCGCGCGTGCAGATCGAAACCGCCCTCGACTACGCCCGCCGGAAGCTCGGCGCCCAGCCCGCCGGCATGTGGCCCAGCGAAGGCAGCGTCTCCGATGAAGTCCTCGCCCTGGCCGCGGATCTCGGCGTCCAGTGGATGGCCACCGACAACGGCGTCCTCGGCGCCACTCTGGGCCGCCTCGCCGGCGTCCCGGAAACCTGCCGCCCCTACCTGTGGCGCCAGGATGGCCGCGAAATGAAGATGATCTTCCGCGACCATTTCCTCAGCGACCTCATCGGCTTCGTCTACTCGCGCATGGAGCCTTCCGCCGCCGCCCACCACTTCCTCGACCGCATCCGCGACAACGCCCGCATCGTGCACCGCGAAGGCCGCGACGCCTTGATCCCCATCATCCTCGACGGCGAGAACGCCTGGGAATACTACGAGCGCAGCGGCCGGCCTTTCCTCAAGGCCCTCTATCAGCTCATCAGCCAGGATCCCGGCATCTCTGCCGTCACCGTCAGCGAGGCCCTCGAAAAACTGCCCGCCGCCGAGATTCCCCGCATCCATCCGGGCTCCTGGATCAACGCCAATTTCGAAGTCTGGATCGGCCACGAAGAAGACAACACCGCCTGGGAGTACCTGCTCGAAGCCCGCGAAACCTACAGCCGCATCACCCAGGGCCCCGAAGGCGCGGCGCTCACCGACGCGCAGAAACAGCTCGCGTACCAGGAACTCCTCATCGCCGAGGGCAGCGACTGGTGCTGGTGGTACGGCCCTCATCACCACACCGAAAACCGCGCCGAATTCGACCAGCTCTTCCGCTCTCACCTCGCCCAGTGCTATCGCGCTCTCGGCCAGACCCCGCCCGCCGCGCTCTCCCGCCCCATCGCCCATGTCGCCGCCCCGGCCTACCACCAGGCGCCCTGCGGACTGGTCGAGCCGTCCATTGACGGCGAGGTCTCCTCCTACTTCGAATGGCTCGGCTCAGGCGTCTACCGCCCCGACCACCGCCAGGGCGCCATGCACGGCCGCGCCTCCCTCCTCCACGAACTCCGCTTCGGCAGCGACGGCAGCCGCCTCTTCATCCGCGCCGACATGCAGCAGTCCAGCCCCGGCGCCATGGCCGGTCTTGAACTCCGCCTCACCGTGCGCGCCGCCAACGCCGAGACCGAGTTCCGCTTCGCCCTCGCCCGTGACGGCGCCTCCCTCACCGCCATGTCCGGCCGCGGCGCCCGCCACGCCCTGCCCCAGGTCTCCTGCGCCTACCTCCGCATCTTCGAGTGCGCCGTCGATCTCGCCGGCATCGACGCCTCCCCCGCCGCCCCCCTCCAGATCCAGATCTCGCTCTGGCGCGAGGGCCTCCCGCTCGAAGCCGCCCCGCCCCACGGCTGGCTCGAGTTCATCCCCGGCGAACCCGCCGAATGGGAGTGACCCCTCTCTCCGCGCCAAAACCCGGAATTACAGATAAGCGCGGACAGACTCGTGCTCTGTCCCCATCGCACTTTCTCAGAGCGCTCGATTCGGGCTGTTGCGGATGAGCGATTGCGCACCGTGTGGAATGAATATGGGGGCGAGCGGGGCGAAGAGATCGACGGGACAGTGGAGACGTTGAGGCCATCAGGCTGTTTGTTTGGCGGTGCAGCGCTGGAAGAAGAGACGGCGCACGCCGGAGCGCGAAAGAGCTCACCGCAAAAACTCCCGCCCGGGCGGGCCTGTCCCCGGTTTCGAGTTCCGCCGGTGGGGCCACGAAGTCACGTTCCAGCCCGCACGCTGCGGGTCAACAACTTGGTCCGGGATTTTCGGGAGCGCCCCTCTTCTGGAGATCACATCCTGGGGGCGTAGTAACCGCGGCGGGCCCGGACAAAGAGGTCCTTGCGTCCGCGCACGCGCAGCTCGACAGGATGGAAACGCCCGTCGGTCACAAGCGGCTCAGGCCGGTACAGGATGCTGTACTGCGAGCGCAGTTCGTTGGCGATGTTCTCGAAGTCCTGGGAGAGATCCTCGGCCTTGAAAGGAAAGAAGGCCCGTCCGCCGGTCTCACGGGCGTAATACTTCAGCACCTTGTCGCCGTCGGTCTCGACGCGGCTGATGTTGGTGGAGATGGCATAGATCACTGTTTCAGCCCGGTAGGCCATTTCCAGCGCCTGGTCGCGCGTGAAACGTGACGAGTTGTCCTCGCCGTCGCCGATGATGATCACCGCGCGGCGGTACTTGTAGCGCGGCTGGTCGAGCATCAGGTGATCCCGGCAGGCCAGGTAGATCGCCTCGTACATGGCCGTGCCGCCGCCGGGGCGCAGTTCGCGCAGCCTCTTCGTCAACAGCTCCGTGTCGTCGGTGAGCGGCTGCACCAGCTCCGGCTCGGTGTGGAAGGAGTAGATCAGCGCCTTGTCCACGCCGCGCCGGATGACGCGCTGGAGAAACTCGCCGGCTGCTTCCAGCTCAAACCGGAAGCGGTCCCGGATCGAATTGCTCACATCAATCAGCAGCGCGATGCGCAGCGGCAGATCGGATTCGGACGAAAACTCGATAATGTTCTGCCGCCGCTTGTTCTCGATCAGATCGAAATCTTCCCGCGCCAGATTGTTGACGAAGCGCCCGCGGCGGTCAGTGACCGTGAACAGCAGGTTGACGCGCGTGACTTCCAGCTTGATCGTCTCGTCGGTCTCCTGAGGCGGCTGTGCAAAGACGGCGCGCAACGCCGGCGCGCCGAATGCCAGTGCAGGGATGAACGTGCGTCGCCTCATGTGCCACCTTCATTATCCGCACAGCCGAGACTGCGTTTCCACCGGACCAGTTCTTCCGGCAGCGGCGCCTCCACTGTCACGCGCTCGCCCGACGCCGGCGAGACGAAACCGATCCGCCACGCATGCAGCCACGGACGCCCCAGCGGCTCCAGCCCCGCCGGGCGCGCCGCCGCCCCATACAGCGTGTCTCCCGCCACCGGGTGCCCGATCGAAGCCAGATGCACGCGGATCTGATGCGTCCGTCCGGTGCGGATGCGGACCTCGAGCAGCGTGAACTTCTCGAACCGCTCCACCACGCGGTACTCCGTCAATGCCCTGCGCCCGCGCCCCGTGCGCGCCGTCATCCGCGTCCGCCGCACGGGGTCGCGCTCGATCGGCTTGTCGATCACGCCCTGCCCCGCCGCCACGCGCCCTTCCACCAGCGCCAGATACACTTTCTCCACCGTGCGCGAAGCAAACTGCTGCGCCAGACTCTGGTGCGCCGCCTCCGTGCGCGCCACCAGAATCACGCCGCTGGTGCCTTTATCGAGCCGGTGCACGATCCCCGGACGCATCGCGTCGCCTGGCTCGGAGAGTCTCCCATAACGGTGCAGCAGCGCATTGACCAGCGTCCCCGCCACGCGCCCCGCTCCTGCGTGCACCACCAGCCCTGCGGGCTTGTTCACCGCGGCCACCGCCTCATCTTCGTACAGGATCTCGAGCGGAATGTCCTCCGGAAACGCGCGCAGCGGCGGCGGCTCGGCCGGCTCCACTTCGATCCGCTCGCCCGCGCGCACCTTCCAGGAGGCCTTGCGCATCGCGCCGCCGGCGCGCACGCGTCCCTCTTCGATCCACGCCTGAATGCGCGCGCGGCTCTGCCCTGCCATCTTCGCGGCCAGGAAGTGGTCGAGCCGCTGCCCCGCCTCCGCTTCGGCCACGATGAACTCGATCACACTTTCAGCGTACAGGGATTGGCGCGCAGCGCCGCCGGCGGGGCACAATCAGTGCATGGCACGGCGCGCCCTCTGGCTGGCGATCCTCGCGGCGGCCGTGATGTCCAGGCTCTGCTATCTCGACGTCGTGTGGGTGGAAGAAGGATACCCGCTGGCCGCGGCCGCCGAAATGCTGCGCGGCAAGACCCTCTACGCTGACATCTGGTTCGACAAGCCGCCCCTGTTTCCCGCCCTGTATCTGCTGACCGGCGCTGAACCGGGCTGGCCGCTCAGGCTGTTTGGCACTGCGTTTGTCCTGCTGGCCGCGTGGACCGCCGCCCGCGCCGTACGCACGTTCGGCGGCGGGGAAAAGGAGCAGCTCTGGGCCGCCGGACTGACGGCGTTCGGCTTCACTTTTTATGTGCACTCGGCCGTGCTGGCGCTGACCCCGGATCTGCTCGCCGTGCCGCTGCACTTGGCGGCGGTGGCCGCGGCGGCTTCAGGGAATCCGTTTGTGGCAGGACTGCTATGCGGCGTGGCGCTGTGCCTGAACGTGAAGGCCCTGTTCTTCCTCGCCGCCTGCGCCCTCTGGCAGTGGCGCTCACCGCTGCGCCTTTTGGGCGGCTTCGCGTTGCCCGTGTTCGCCTGCGGCGCCTGGCTGGCGGGCAGCGGCGCTCTGGCGGCTTGCCGGGAGCAGGTTTGGCTGTGGGGTTCGGCCTACGCCAGGGAGCCTCTGGCGGAGCGGCCGTGGATCGAGTTCGCGCGCCGCACGCTGAACTGGGCGGGATTCCATGCAGCCTTCTGCGCCGCCGCGGTTTACGCGCTCTGGCGCGAGCGCGACCGGCGCCGGGCGCTGTGGCTGCTGATTTCGCTGGCCGCCGTGGCGCTGGGCATGCGCTTCTTCCCGCGCTACTACTTCCACCTGCTGCCGCCGCTGGTCTTGCTGGCCGCGCGCGGCTTCGCTGTTCTGCGCCCGCGCCACGCCGCGGCGCTGGCGTTGCTGCTTCTGATCCCGGCGGCGCGGTTTGGCCCGCGCTATCTGGCCGTGGCGCGCGGCGAGCCGTGGGCGGATCTGGCCATGTTCGAGAGCTCGAAGCAGGCGGCTCAAACTCTCAGGGGCATAAGCCGCGCCGGCGAAACGCTGCTCGTGTGGGGCTACCGGCCCGAACTTTACGTGCTCAGCCGGCTGCCCGCCGGCACACGCTTTCTCGACTCCCAGCCGCTGACAGGCGTGCTGGCCGACCGCCACCTTGTTTCTGCCCGCGCATCTCTGCCGGAATGGGCCGCGCGCAACCGGGAGCAGTTGCGCCGCGGGCCGCGCCCGGACTGGATCGCCGACGGCCTGGGCCCCTACAATCGCGCGCTGGCGGTGGAGAAGTTCCTGCCGGACTGGATCACCGGATACTCGCTCGCCGCTGAGCTGCCTGGATACCGCCTCTATCACAGGCGGAGCACCGCCAGCCCGTAGCAATCACGAGCGGTCGCGCCGCGGGCGGCTGGCGAGGCCGGCGCGCTTTCGGTCGGAAAACGCCGACAGCCGTTCACTGCCCCCATTCGAAAGGCAGGTGGCGGAAGCGGCGCAAATCCACCCGAAATCCTGTCCAGGTTCATTTGGCCTCTGAAACAGAGGGATGAGAATGGCTGTCTGAACGGCATGCCCCAATCCGCCGGCGCCGGCCTGGCGCCGCGGCAACACCGGATAAAAAGCTCTTGTTTTCTCTGACCTGCGGCGTTATGCTTTTCCCCATGACGCCACCCCTGACCGCTGCCGCCAGGCAAGCCGCCCTGCTTCTCCTGCTTTGCGGACTGGTGCTGCCCGCAGCCGCTGGAACGATCACTTACGATATTCAGGCCTATATTGATGGCCGCAGCCTGCTGATTTTCTCCGGCTATACTCTTCAGTGGCACAATCTGTCTTTCACCGTTCCCGGAAAGCATGACGGCCACAACGATCCCACCATCATCATTGCGAGCGCAAATTCCAGCACTGTCACAGCGTATTGGTATCCCTACTGGCCCGATGGCGAGACCGGAGACCAGTATTCGTATGAAAATACATCGCTCAACCCTCCCTTCCATGGGTACGCCTACACCGGCATCACCCTGACGGCAGTACAAGCCCGCGGTTCGCTGACCATCTATCAGATGCCGGGGGCTGGCAACAACTACACGCTCATCCTCGATTTTGATGACGAGGCGGTGGGCGGGTCCGCATGGTACCGGGGAATTGTGACTGTCGGGACGTTCGATCCCGAAGCCATCCCTGAGCCCGGCACGTTCTTCCTGACCGGCGCTGGAGCGCTACTGGTCTTTCTCTATCGCCGACTGAACAGGTAGAGCGCATACGTGAAGCGCTGACCGCGGAGATCGAAAAAATCTCTGTGTGGTCATGCATGGATTCGGGCGGCAGGACTGAGGAACCGTAGCGCAGCCGCAGTGAACCGAAGCGCGATCCAGGCCGTGGCCGGCGCGGCCGGCAGGACTGCGGGAAGAGCGGCCGCCCAATGAGAGTCCGGGGTGGGCCGGCCGCGCAGGAACCGCTCGTTCCACGCGTATCACTTCCAGTACTGGCCGGCGGGACAAAGAGAAGCCCGGAACTTCCGCCAGAAGGCGGCGTCACCACACGGGCACGGCACGTTCGGGTCCTCTCCTTGGGACGCCGGTTCCTTGGGCCGCTCTAAGCCTCGCCGCTCTTAGTGCGGATTCACTTCGTCGCGGTGGATCTTGCCGTCGCGGATGGTGACGATGCGGTGGGCGTACTCGGCGATGTCGCGCTCATGGGTGACGAGCACGATCGTGTTGCCCTGTTTGTGCAGGCGGTCGAACAGGGCCATGATCTCGGCGCTGGTGGCCGAGTCGAGGTTTCCCGTGGGCTCGTCGGCCAGCAGGATCGACGGATTGTTGACCAGCGCGCGGGCGATGGCGACCCGCTGGCGCTGGCCGCCGGAGAGTTCGCTGGGCTTGTGGTACATGCGCTGTTCGAGGTCGGTGAGCCGCAACGCCTGCTTGGCGCGCTCGATCCGTTCCTCGGCGGGCACGCCGGCATAGATCAGCGGCAGTTCGACATTGTGCAGCGCCGTGGCGCGCGGCAGCAGGTTGAAGGTCTGGAAGACGAAGCCGATCTCTTTGTTCCGGATGCGGGCCAGTTCGTCGTCGCTGAGGTCGCTCACCAGATAGCCGTTGATGAAGTAGTCGCCCTTGCTGGGCGTGTCAAGACAGCCGATCAGGTTCATCAGGGTCGACTTGCCGGAGCCGGAAGGGCCCATGATGGCGACGTACTCGCCGCGCTTGATCTCGAGATCCACGCCCGAGACGGCATGGATCTCCTGGTCGCCCATGATGTACGTCTTCCACAGGTCGTAGGTGCGGATGACGATGTTATTTCGCCTCAGCTCCTCGCCCCGGGCGGTCTTGTCGGTCAGTGCCGCGGTTGCCATAGCTCTATTCTCTCATTCCGCTCCGCGCCGCCATCTCAGCTTTCCATCTTCGCGGGCGCCTTGTTGTCGATCTTCACCTTCGCATGATTCTTGAGGGTGCGGATGGCCTTGTAGCTGCCCGTGATAATCTCGTCGCCTTCCTTCAGCCCATCGAGCACTTCGATGTCCGTGGCGCCGGTAATGCCGGTCTTGACTTCCCTGAACTCGGCCACGCCGTTGCGGACCACGAAGACGCCTTGCAGCTCCTCTTTCAGCTTCTTCTGTCTCTCTGGATCGGCGTTGGCGGCGGCCTGGACGTTACCCGCCTTCTTTTCGTCCTCGAGGTCGCCCCGCTGTCTCACCGTGAGCGCCTGGATTGGAATCGAAAGAGCCTTCTCACGGGTTGCCGTCACGATCTTGGCCGTGCAGCTCAAGCCAGGGCGCACTTCGTCGGGCGGATTGTCGAGCGCGATGACGACCTTGAAATCCTTGGCCTCCTGGCTGGAGATGGCGCTCTGGCTGGCGGCCAGGCCGCTGGAGCGGAGGATGGCCGTGTTGCCGATTTCGATCACCCTGCCTTTGAAGACGCGGTTGGGCATCGCATCGATGGTGACGTCGGCCACCTGATCGAGCTTGACGTTGACGATGTCGGTCTCATCGACCTTCACCTCGGCCGTGATCACGCTCATATCGGCGATGGTCATGATGAGCGAGGCGGCCGAATTCTGCACGCCGGGCACCACAGTCTCGCCCACCCGCACCGGCAGGTTGGTGACGATGCCGTCGATGGGGGAGACGGCGCTGTGCTTGTGGAGCACGTCGGCCACGCGGTCCACCGCCGCCCGCACCTGCGCCACCCGGCGCTGCGCGGCGGCCAGTTGCGCGGCGGTCTGCTCGCGCTGCGCCTTCATTTGCGCCAGCCGGGCCTCGGCCTCGCGCAGGCCCGCCGCCAGAGCATCGTATTGCGACTTCTTGGCGTCGAACTCCTGCTTGGCCACCAGCTTGTCGGCAAACAGCTTCGCCGCCCGCTCGTAATCCAGCCGGGCCCGCTCCATTTCGGCCCTGGCGCGGTCGATGGTGGCCGCGGCGGTGCGCAGATTCTCATCCATCGCCCGCAGCCCGGCCTCGGCCGCGGCCGACTCTGCCAGCGCCGAGTTCAGCGCCGCCTGCTGGGCCTGCAAGTCCGCCTGCGCCTGCACGGACTCAAGCCTGGCAAGCACCTGGTTCCGTCGGACCCGGTCGCCTTCCTTGACGTAGATCTCGACGATGCGCCCCATCACATTCGCGCCGATATTCACATAATTGCGGGGCTTGATCTCGCCTGAGGCGGTGACGAGGCTGACCAGATCCTGGCGCACAGCCCGGCCAGTCTGGACCGTGACCACGCCATTCTGGCTGATCTTGACCTTGGCGAAGATCCCGCCGGCCACGGCAAGAACCAGCCCGGCGCCGATTATCCACTTCCACTTCCGTTTCACAGCAGCAATACTCCTGTCAGTTAAAGACGCGAGCCGGGCGGCGTTTGTTCTCTAAAGTTCGTCGAATCCGACTACTTGGCCTCGCCCGGGCCGGCGCGGTGGCAGGGGGCCAGAAAGCCTGCCTTATTTATGATAGATGGCGGAACGCGGCGCCGCGTCGCTCCCAATCGCCCGGAGCGCCTTTCAGGACAAGTCCGAGGCTTCAACTCAGGCTAAAGCCCGAGGGCCATTGCGCCGATGGGATGGACGTGGAGAGCGCCCCGCACCACGGAGGGCTGGCCGAGACGGCAGCCGGACTCAGCCAGCAGATGCAGGCGCACCTGGTGTGGATGGCCGAAACGCTTTCGGCGCGCTGGGGTGTCATTGACCGGGCCTTCCGCCGCCGCCTGAAGGCTCTCGGCTACACGGCCCAGCAGGTGGCTTCTCTGGTCGAAATCACGCCCGGCGCGGCCGGAGTGAAACTGGCCGCCGGACACCCGTTGGAAGACTTTTTCGAGCAGGTTCGCTACCGCGCCCGCCGGCTGGCCAAGCTGGACCTGGCGCCGGCGCGCGTCGTGGCGGCGCTCCATGAATACGACAAACTGGTGGACCGGGCGGGCAAGACGGCTTTCAGCGGCCGCGCCCAGGACCTGCAATGGGCCCGCAACCAGTTGCATTTCCTGGTGGTTCTCACCCTCAATGACGCTTACTACCAGGTTCGTGAGACGGAAAGCCGGACCTTCTATGAACTGTTCCGCGCCCAGACGGAATCGCGCACGCTCGAGCAGCTCTGGGAACGCTGCCTGGCAATCCTGACCCGGTTTAGCGGGGCGGCGGAAGCCGGCATCTTCATCCTGGAAGACGACGGCTCGTGGGTGGCGGCAGCCGGGTTGGCGGAATGGAAGGGCCGGCGGCAGCGCCTGTCGCCAACTGCGGAGCGGCAACTCGGCCAGCCGCGCATCCTGGAGGCAGGCGGCACGAAGCCGGCCGCGATCCTCGGCCCCGGGTGGGTAGGGCGCTATGTCTCCGTGTGGTCGGTGCCGATGCGCTCGACCGGCGCCGTCAAGGGGGTGCTCCAGTTCGCCTTTCGCAAGCGTTACGACTGGCTGCCGCGCGAATTGAGCCTGCTCGAAGACGCCGCCACCCGCTGTTGGGAAGCCGCGGAGAAGGCCCAACTCACCGAGGAGATTGCCCGCCGCGAGCAGCAGATCCGCGCCCTGGCCGAACACATGGTCGAAATCGAAGAGGCTGAGCGCCGCCGCATCAGCCGCGAGCTGCACGATGAGGCCGGCCAATCGCTGCTCTATGTGCGGCTCCAGCTGGAAATGCTCGAACAACAGGCAGCCGGAGCGGGCGGCCCGGTGGCCGCCCGGCTCCGCGAACTGCGGCAGATGGTCGAGCACAGCATCCTCGAAATCCGCCGGCTGATCGCGGCTCTCAGCCCGGCCATCCTCGAACAGATGGGCCTGGCGGCCGCTTTGCGGCAGCTCGTAGGCCGCTTCCGGCAGATGCATCCGGCGGAGGTCGTTGTCCACGTGCCGCGGCGGCTGGATCTGCCCAAGAAGGTGGAAATCATCGTCTACCGGCTGGTGCAGGAGGCGCTGAACAACGTCGCCAAGTATTCTTTGGCCTCCCATGTAAACCTTTCCGTCGAAACCGCCGATGGTGTTTTGAAACTGCTCGTCGAGGACGACGGCGTTGGCTTTGATGTCGACGAGGCCTTTGCCCGTCCCGACCGCTACGGCTTATCAGGACTGCGGGAGCGCGTGGCGCTGTTGGGAGGCGTCCTGGAGGTCGAAAGTGTGAAAAAACCAGCCTCTGATGGCAGCAGGCGAATGGAGAAAACAACGCCAAGGCTCCGCCACGGAACCCGAATCCGGGTAACGTTGCCGCTGGGGAGCGCTCCCGACTCATCGGAAGCAGGCTCCAGACGACCCAGGGCCGCCAGCAAAAGGGCGGCCAGGAAGCGGAGTCAGACCGGCGAGTGACTGAGTTTTGTTGGCTGAGGTACTCGGAGTGAACTATGGCGAAGATTCGGATTCTGCTGGCGGATGATCATACGCTGTTTCGGCAGGGCGTCCGTCAATTGATCGCATCCGAACCGGACATGGAGGTCGTCGGCGAAGCGTCCAACGGCACCGGCGCGGTCGAAAAGGCCGCTGAGCTCCGCCCGGACCTTGTCCTCATGGACATCGGAATGCCGGGCTTGAGCAGCTTCGAGGCGACGCGTCAGATCAAGAAAAACCGCCCCGAAACCAAGGTCCTGATCCTCACCATGTACGATGACGAGGACTACCTCGTGGAAGGCATGGAGGTCGGCGCCAACGGCTATGTCCTCAAGGACAGCCCATCCAATCAGTTGACCGGCGCCATCCGCGACGTCTGCCGCGGCGGCAGCTATCTCAGTCCCCGCATGCTCTCCCAGCTTGTCGACGACTTCCGTTCCAGGATCAAGTCCGCCAACCGCCTGCCCCGCTTCGCCACGCTCACCACTCGCGAGCGCGAGGTCCTCAAACTGCTGGCAGAAGGAAATTCAGTCAAGGAGATCGCCTGCGACCTCAACCTCAGCGTCAAGACGGTCGAAGCCCACAAGTTCAACCTGATGCGCAAGCTGGATATCCACAACAAAGCCCAACTGGTCCAGTACGCCATTCAGAAGAAGATCATCAAGATCCCCAATATGGCCTGACTGGCTCCCAGGCTCGTCAGCCGCCATCGTCCTCCTGCCTGTTCCATTTCTCTCTTCTGCCTTCGCGCATGGAAAAGGCGCCTTCCGAAGGGCCCGTCATCCTGGCGGGCCCGTTTTTTGTCTCCGCAGAGTGTTCCGATCCGTGATGCCACCGGCCAGACAGCCGCGCGGCAGCGCTTCTGCGCAGACGTGCATCGATAATAGTTGCTCGCATCACCACCTTGGGGTGTTTCCTCTGCCGGCGCCGTCATGCCAGGGAACCGCGGCAGAAGCGCCAGCGCCAAGAGAGCCGCGACGGAAGCGCCGAAGGTGCGGAAGAGGCGGCCCGCCGCCGGATCGAGCATACGCTTCGCAACTCTGCCCGCGTCCGGTTGGTTTCCTCCAGGATTCCGTCCCGCACAGGCGCCGGCCCTGCGCACTCCCTCACGGAATGGCTTTGCGGCTCCTCAGGATCTCAAGCACGCGCTCCACTGGCAGGGCATCCACCTTGCGCCCATTGCCCTCCATCGTGCGGGCGCAGAACAGCGAGTTGTAGACCGCTTCTTCGGTGGCTTCGATCACCGCCTCGAACAGCGGCGACATGGCTTCGTTGGCCAGCAACCGCCCCGGCTGCCGCGCCGTGCTGAAAGCGATCGCGTAATCCCCGCTGCCGTTGGAGCCGGCGGCGCCCGTGCGCCCCAGCCCCAGGGCGCTTCGCGCGGCCAGCCGCTTCAGGTTGCGCGCATCCACCGGCGCATCGGTGGCGATGACTACAATCACGCTGCCGTCTTTCGATCTACTCCCGCCGCTGCGCAGGGCACGCCCCACCGGCACGCCCAGAATGTGCAGGTCCCCCCCGTAGTTGGTCTGGACCAGAACGCCAACAACCCACTCGCCCGCTTTCCGGCTCGAGGTGCCGATGCCGCCCTTCCATCCGAACGCCACCGTGCCCGTGCCCGCTCCGACGGCGCCCTCCTCCACCTTCCCCCCGCGCGCCCCGCGGATCGCGGCAAAGACCTCCTCCCGGCCCACATGACGCCCGCGGATGTCGTTCAGCCACCCGTCGTTCGTCTCCGCCACCAGCGGATTGAGGCTGCGCACATTCTCGTTGCCCGGCAGATCCAGCATGAAATCGAGCACCGCGTCCGCCACGCGCGGCACATTGAGGGTGGAGGTCAGCAGGATGGGGGTTTCAATCTCCCCCAGCTCCTCGACCTGGGTCGAACCGGCAAGCTTGCCGAAGCCGTTGAAGACGAAAACCGCCCCGGGAGCTTTATCGCGGAAGAGATTGCCCCCATGCGGAAGCACCGCCGTCACCCCAGTGCGAACACGGTCACCCCTTATAAGCGTGGCATGCCCCACCAGCACGCCATCCACGTCCGTGATCGCGTTCCACCGCCCTGGCTCGAACCGTCCCGGTGCTACGCCGAGATCTCTGGCCCGGCGCAAGGGAGGTTCGGCGGCAGCCGGGAGGGTGCAAAGAAGACAAAGGAAAGAGGTGAGCCCGAACCGCATGGCTTCACCATAGCGCGGCCCGCCACACGGCGGCACACAGCGGTTTTACTGCGCGCGGGTGACGTTCTCTGCCTGGAGCCCCTTTGGGCCGGTCTTCACTTCAAACTCGACTTCCATGCCCTCATCCAGCGTCCGGTAACCCTGCATCTGGATGGCAGAGAAATGCACAAACACATCTTCGCCTGTGTTCCTCTGAATGAAGCCGTACCCTTTAGCGGCGTTGAACCACTTCACAACACCTTTTTCTCTCACTGCCAAAACTCCTGAAAAGAATCTCGAACTCCAGCCTCATTGATACCGCCAGCCTGCCGGCGGATCAGGCGAGCCCCACCCCGGCAATACCGAACACGGCGCGGCTGAAGATGCGCGACTACTAGTTGTGACTCAGAAATGGGCGCCAAAGGTGCAAGAATCTTCGCCGGATCCGGCCTTGCTGCGGGTGCGCACAATTCGCGCCAGGGCCAGCAATTCCACATGGTATCTTGCTTGCAGGAAAACGGATGACACCTGACGAAAATCTCAACAGCCCTGTCCTCACTATTCATGAAAACCGCGTAACAAGAATCATTCTCAACCAGCCCGCCCGGCGAAATTGCCTCTCCTCCGATTTCACCCGCGCGCTGCTGGATGCCATAGAGCGGGCATACACCCACGCAACCACGGGATGTCTCCTGCTGGAACAACGCGGCGATGTCTTCTGCTCCGGTCTCGATTACGAGCAGCTCTCCGATTCTCAGGAATGCGAAACGTTCTATCGCCTCTTCCGGATCCGCGGAGAACTCCGGAAGCCCCTGATCGCCGCCGTGCATGGCGCCTGCGCCGGCGCCGGAGTTGGGTTGCTGCTGCAATGTCACTACGTGCTGGCGGCCCAAGGAACCAGATTCGCCCTGACGGACATCCACTCGGCCGTATGGCCCTTCCTGTATTACCAGACGCTGGCAAGCGCCTTCAGCCCGCGCCGCGCCTGCGAACTCTCGCTCACCGGACGCGTCTTTTCCGCCGCCGATGCGCTCTCCTTCGGGCTGATCCAGGAACTGGTGCAGCCCTTCGAGCTGGAAGACCGTGCGCTCCAGCTCGCCGCGGGGCTGGCTTCGCTCAGTCCCGCCGCCGTCTCCGCCGGACTCGCTTGCGACGCGCAACTGCATGCCACGGGCGCCGGAGGGGAGGCTGTGGAGCAGTTTCAGAACGCGCTGCGCACGCCCGATTTTGCTGAAGCCGCCGCGGCAGCTCGCGAAAGACGCAGACCAGTATGGCCTTCCCTGGAGGCGGCAAAGTAAGAAGGGCGCGAGCTTCAGCCCGCGCCCTTTGGAGAGAGTGGCCAGACAGCGTTAGTTGCGATCCGGCAGCAGGATCAGGTCGAAAGGAGCGCCACCGCCCTTGTTGTCCACTGCGATCACGGTGCGGATCATGCCGCCCCAGGTCACCAGCCGGTGGCTGTCAATGGCGATCGTCTTGGTGCCAGCCACAGCAACCCTGGCCTGATACATGCCGATGGGCACGGACAAGTACCCGGAAGCAGCCTTGAAAGGCACGTTGGTCAGGACGGGCTCTTTGCCCATCAGCGTCTCGAACGGAGTGGTCACATACACGTCCACCGCCGGGGCGCCAGGAGCGGTGTGAGCCACGCGGATTTTCACGCGTCCATCAGCAGGGGCCGAATTGTCGTCCTCCAGCAGCATCACATCAAAGCCGGGCTGATTGCCGCCGGCGTAGCCGACTGCAATCGCCGTGTAGTCTTTTTCCGCCTGCACCGGGACGCTGAGCTGCTTGACAGTCGTGTTCGTTCCGGTCACTTTGATTTCCACCGTATAAGTACCCGCGGGCAAGGCCAGGTACTCGGAGTATTCACGGAACGGCAGGTTCTCCAGCACCTTGCCGCCATTCACATAGATGTCCACCGCGGGGGCATCGGGCGAAGCATGCACGATCCGCACGCGCGCGCCCGCGCTCTGCGCGAAAGCCAGTCCGGCCACAACAACAGTGGCCGCCAGAGCACACAGCAAACGTTTCATAGTCACCTCTTAGCCTTGTGGAATTTCGCTAACGGGAATCTGTGAGAGATCCTCGAACGCTAATAAAGGTGCCGCCCGGCTTCACGCAGATGCAAAAAATCGGCTCTCTTTTGCGCGGCGCTCAATTCACGCGCCAGCGCAGCCCGAGCCGCCACAGCCGCGGGCTCGCCAGCAGAGGCGTGGGGCTGAAGCCTGCAATCACGCGCCGGTTGGCGGCGTTTTCAATTGCTGCGTGGATCTCCACCCGCCCGCCCACGCGCTGCCGTGCCGCCGCCTGCCACACGGCGTAACCGGGCAGCAGAAACAAATTGCGGTCGTCCTCGAATTGCGCGCCGGAGGCGCGCAACCCCGCCGTGATCGAAGAACGCGCGCCCTGCCAGCCCGCCAGAAACGAGCCCTGCTGCCGCGCCGTCTGCGGAATCCGCTCCCCGGCGGCGAACCGCGCATCCGCCATCAGCCACGCGCCTTCTCCGAAGAATGAACCCCGCCGCCACCGCGCCATCGCCTCCGCGCCCCGCACCCGCGCCGCTCCCGCGTTGTCCCGCTGCCGCGTGATCAGTTGCGGCGTCACGCTGCGGGTGACGTTCGTGATCAGACCGCCCATTCGGTTGTGGAACCCCGTCAGGCTCAGCCGCCACGGCCCCCGCGCGTAGTCCCAGCCCGCCTCCACGCCCCGGAGCGATTCCGGCTGAAGCGCCGCGTTGGCCAGCGTCACCGCATTGCCGGCGCGGAAGTCGCGGTACAGCTCGTTCAGCGTTGGCGCGCGCAGCGCGCGGTAGGCGGAGATGCGCGCCCTCCACCGCTCGCCGCCCGCCGCCGCTCCCCCGCTCGGCATCCAGAACGCGGCGCTGCGGCCGGGATCGTGCCGCCGAAGTCCGCCGAAAATCCGCACGGGGCCGGCCGCTGCCGACGCCTGCCCAAACACGCCCTGCTGCGTCTGCGCGCCGCCGCCGGTTCGCGCACCCGCCGGATACAGCGTCTCGCGCGATTCGCCCCACGCCCTGGCGAGATCGCCGCCAGCCGTCAGGCTCCACCGCGCGCCCGCCCGCTGCCATAGCGCGGCGGCGCCGGTTGCATCCGACGGCACGCTTTGCCGCGCGGTAAGCCGCTCGGTCTGCCTGCCCGTGCCGATGGCGCTGAACGTCGCGCGGTATTCCTCGCGCGTGTGATACGCGAGCACATTCACCGCGCCCCGGCCCGCCTGCTGCTGCCAGTTGGCCGCCAGCGTCCCGGCGCCGGTCGAGTTGCGCGTCAGCACGGTGCCGTTGGCGCGCTCTTCGGCAAGAACATCACCTCGCAGGAACACGCGCCGTTCGCCGTCGTTGTAGGAAGCCCGCACCACGCCCGCCGCAAATCTTACGCCCGCCCGCTCATCCACAGGCCCGCGCGCCTCCTCGGGCACAACAAAGAACCCGTCCGTGTGCAGTGCGCGCGCGCTTCCGCCCAGCGACCAGCGCTGCGCCAGCCGAGACTCGACACCGCCCGAAACCTGATGCGTCCCCGCGTTGCCTCCTTCGTAGCCGAGCCATGCCGCGCGCGCCTGCGGCTCGCGGCTGAACAGCGCGATTGCGCCTCCCATCGACCTGTCGCCGAACACGCTCAGCGGGGCGCCGCGCGTCACCTCCATCCGCTCGATCAGCTCCGGATCGAGCCGCGTCCAGTACACCCAGCCGCCGAACGGACTGTTGGCCGGAATCCCGTCCCACAGCAGCAGCGTGCGGCTGGCGCCCGTCAAACCAAGCCCGCGCAGGCTCACGCCCTGCGTCGTCGGGTTCGCCGCCAGCGACGATGTGCGCCGGAACAGCGTGAAGCCCGGCACCATGCGCAGGCGGTCATCGAGATTGACGCCGGGCAGAGCCGCAATGCGAGGCGCGTCCAGCAGAGTGATGTAGGCAGGCGCCTCCGCCGCAACTGCCGCCGTCACGGTGATCGAAGTCTCAATCGGCGCCGCCCGCGGCGGGCTCGCCGGTTGCCCAGTGGCCAGGAGACACGATGCGAGCATCCACCCAGCCGCACTCTTCCAGGCGCGCGGGCGATGCGCTGAACACCACGCTGACGGTTGGCTCATCAAGGGGACGCAACGGGGCGGCGCGGCGGCGGGGCTCGACCAGCGCCAGATATTTCAGAATAGCGTAGACGTCGTTCTCCACCGGGACCAGCGTCTCCCAGCTCTGCGAGCGGAAGCGGATCCGCGCCCCGCGCTGCGCCATCCGCCACGCCAGATATGCGCAGCATTCGACCGCCCGCTCGAACCATTCGCGCTGCTCGTCGCCGGCTTCCAGATCAAGCACCAGCGTCAGCAGATGCTCCTGCTCGCGCGCGAACTCGCGCACCTGAAGCTCGCCCGTGTGCGCCGTGGCGCGCCAGTCCACATGGCGGGCGCTCTCGAAGGGAATATACGGCCGGATGCGGTAGAAATCGTGCCCGAGCCCGCGGAACAGCGTCTCGGCGTCGCCGTGCACCTCCGCCAGCAGCAGCTCGAAGCCCGGTTGCGGCTCGATGGACGGATACACGAGCACGTCCTGCCGCATCGTCACGCGCGCGCGCCGTTCGGCGAAGCCGAAGGGAAATGTGCTCGAGAACAGAAAGCTGTCTTCTGCATGCACGCCGCGGCGCGGGAACCGCGCCTCCACGGTCGTTTCCACCGCGGTGCCGCCAGGGATGACCGGAAAGTAGAGGTCCGCCGCGAACACGTCCGTGCCCGCCCCGGCGAGCCGGATCGAAAACGAGGGGATCCGCTTCTTCGAGTTGCGCAGCACCAGCCGCGCCGGAACGGGCTGCCGTGCGCACACATGTTCCGGAAGGTGAATCTCCAGCTCCAGCCCTGCGATGCCGATCCGGCTGATGAAGCTGCTCACCAGCAGCACAGACAGCATCGCCGCCAGCAGCAGAAACAGCAGGTTGTTGCCCGATGCGAACCCCGCGCCGCCCACCAGCAGCGCCGCGGAAAGGAACAGCAGCCCGCGCGTGGTGATGCGCTCGCGCACGCGGTGCTCCAGCCACCGCCGCACGCCCGCGGCCGAAATGCTCCACCACTCGGTCATGCGCCTGCCCTCACTCTGTCATAATGACCGTTTCCTCATGCCTGCCGCACCAGCCCAGCCCGTGCGCCTGCTGCGCTCCCTCGGCCTGTTCCAGCTCATCGTGATGGGCGTCATCATGGTCCAGCCCACCGCCCCGATGCCGCCCTTCGGCGCCATCAGCGCGGGCGCCAACGGACATGTCGTCACCACCGTGCTCATCGCCATGTTCGCGATGATGCTCACCGCCGTCAGCTACGGCCGCATGGCGCGCGCCTATCCGGCGGCGGGCAGCGCCTATACCTACGTCGCCCGCGAGCTGCACCCGGCGCTCGGCTACTTCACCGGCTGGAGCATGCTGCTCGATTACATGGTGAACCCGCTCATCTGCGTCATCTGGTGCTCCAAGGCCCTGATGGGGCTGTTCCCCGGCACGCCTTTCGCGCTCTGGGCCGTCGCCTTCGCCTTCCTGTTCACGGTGCTGAACCTCCGCCGCATCACCGCCACCGCGCGCACCAATGAAGTTCTCACCGCGGTGATGGGCGTTGTCATCCTATGGACCCTCGGCGCCTGCGCCCGATATCTTCTGCACCTGCCCGAGCTGGACGCGCAGCGCTTCCTCACGCCGTTTTACGATCCGGAGCGGTTCTCGTGGCGTTCGCTGTCCAACGGCGCCTCCATCGCCGTGCTCACCTACATCGGCTACGACGGAATCGCCACGCTGTCGGAAGAAGTGAAAGACCCGCGCCGCAACGTGCTCCGCGCCATGGTGGCCACCTGCTTCATCATTGGCGTGCTTTCGGCCGTCGAAGTGTACGCGGCGCAGCTCGTCTGGCCCGCCGCAGAACCGTACCCCGACCCCGACACCGCCTACCTCGCCGTCGCCCGCCGCGCGGGAGGAGAGATTCTGTTTCAAACACTTTCGTGGACTCTTGTTGTGGCCACCATCGGCTCCGCCTCCGGCGCGCTGCTGGCCGGCGCGCGGCTGCTGTACGGCATGGGGCGCGACAACGCCATCCCCAGGGGCTTCTTCGGCTACCTGGATCCGAAGACGCGCGTGCCCAGCCGCAACGTCCTGCTGATGGGCGCCCTCGCCCTGCTCGGCGCCTTCGCCATCTCCTATCAGACCGGCGCGGAGCTGCTGAACTTCGGCGCGCTCATCGGCTTCATGGGCGTGAATGTCTCCAGCCTGGCTCACTATTACATCCGCGAGCGGGACCGCCACTGGAGCCACCTGGTGGCGCCTGCCGCAGGCTTCGTCGTCTGCCTCTACCTCTGGCTCAGCCTGAGCTGGATCGCCAAGATCGCCGGCTTCGCCTGGCTCGCTTTCGGCGTCGCCTATGGCGCCTGGAAAACCGGCGGCTTCCGCCGCGACATCATCCGCTTCGAGATCCCCGCCGACGAGTGATGCCTCCGCAAGCCCTCGCGCTGCAATCGGCCTGATTGGCGCCCCCTGCTAGACTGGTAATTTCACGAAAATGCTGGATTCCACGCTATCGGATATCGAAGCGCGGGCCCTGTCCGCCATCGAAGCGGCTTCCGACGCAGCGGCGCTGGAACGGGCGCGCGTCGAGTTTCTCGGACGCAAGGGCGCGCTGGCGCAGATCGGCAAAGATCTCGGCAAGCTCTCGCCCGAGGAGCGCGCGCGCGCAGGCAAGCTGCTGAACTCGGTCAAGCAACTGCTGGAGGAGAGGTTCGACAAAAAGCAGACCTGGTTCGAGGAGCAGGCGCTGCGCGCGCGGCTGGACGCCGAATGGCTCGACATCACGCTCCCCGCGCCCGGCGTCCGCCCCGGCGCCCTGCACCCGCTCACGCAGATCCAGAAGGAGCTGGAAGACCTTTTCACGAGCCTTGGTTTCGCCGTGGTCGACGGGCCCGAGGTCGAAACCGAGTGGCACAACTTCGATGCGCTGAACATTCCGCCCGCGCATCCGGCGCGCGACGCGCAGGATACTTTCTGGCTCGAAAACGGCTGCCTGCTGCGCACGCACACTTCTCCCGTGCAGGTGCGCGCCATGGAGCGCTTCGGCGCGCCGCTGCGCATCATCGCGCCAGGGCGCGTCTTCCGCAATGAGGAAGTCGACGCCAGCCATGAGCACACCTTCTATCAGCTCGAAGGCATGATGATCGACCGCGACGTCAGCATCGGCCACATGCTCTATTTCATGAAGACGCTGCTCGAAGCGATCTTCCGCCGCGAAGTCACGGTGCGCCTGCGCCCCGGCTTCTTCCCGTTCGTCGAACCCGGCTTCGAACTCGACATCCAGTGCCTGCTGTGCGGCGGCTCGGGCTGCCCGGTGTGCAAGCAGAGCGGCTGGGTCGAGCTTCTGCCCTGCGGGCTGGTGCATCCCAACGTCCTTCGCGCGGGCGGCATCGATCCGCGCGAGTGGAACGGCTTCGCCTTTGGGCTGGGGCTGACACGCCTGGTGATGATGCGCTACGCGATTGACGACATCCGCCTGCTTCAGTCGGGCGACCTGCGCTTTCTCGAGCAGTTTTAGAGGTGACCAGCGGTGAAGTTCTCCTGCAACTGGCTGCGCGAACTCGTGCCCGGGCTTGACCTGAGCCCGCGCGACCTCACGCGCCTCATCACCATGAAGACCGCCGAGTGCGAGGGCGTGGAGCCCTTCGCCCCCTGGCTCGAGGCGGTGGTGGCCGCGCGCGTGCTCTCCGCCGAGCCGATGGAGGGCTCGCACAACCTGAAAGCCGTCGTCGACGCCGGCCCCGAATACGGCACGCGCACGGTCGTCTGCGGCGCGCCCAACTGCCGCCCCGGCCTGTTGACCGCGTTCGTGCCGCCCGGCGTCACCATCGCCGCCGGAAAACATATCCGTTCGGTTGTGATTCAGGGCGTCGAGAGCCAGGGCATGCTCGCCTCCGGCGCCGAACTCGGCCTCAACCGCGACAGCGCGGGCGTCCTCGAACTCGACGGCGTCGAGCCCGGCTCGCCGCTGCCCGGCTGCCCTGTGGATCACATCATCGAAGTCGACAACAAGAGCCTGACGCACCGCCCCGATCTGTGGGGCCATCTCGGCATGGCGCGCGAAGTCGCCGCCATTACGTCGCTCCGCCTCGCCGACCCCGTGCGCGGAGACCTCATCCCCTCGGGCGCGCCCGCCTGGCAGGTCGATATCCGCGACTTCGAACTCTGTCCCCGCTACTCGGCGCTCGTGTTCGAAAACGTCACCGTCGGCCCTTCTCCGCTGTGGCTTCAGGCGCGGCTCGAGGCCCTCGGCCTGAATCCAATCTCCAACATCGTCGACGTCACCAACTACGTCATGGCCGAACTCGCCGAGCCGATGCACGCCTTCGACGCCGACCTGCTGCACGGCAATACGATCATCGTGCGCCGGGCAGAGGAGGGCGAGGAGTTTGCCGCGCTCAACGGCGAGAGCTACCGTCTTTCACCCTCGAATCTCGTCATTGCCGACCAGCGCGGCGCCGTGGCGCTGGCGGGCGTCATCGGAGGCGCGGGCTCCGCCATCCGCCCCGCCACCACGCGGATCGTGCTCGAAAGCGCCAACTTCGAGCCCGCCAACATCCGCCGCACCTCCGCCGCCTTGAAGTTGCGCACTGACGCCTCCATGCGTTTCGAGAAGGCGCAGGATCCCGTGAACACCGTGCGCGCTCTGGCGCGCGCCGTCGAGCTGTTCCGCATCGTCTCGCCCGGCATCCGGCTGGCGGGCGGGCTGGTGGACTCCTGGCGCCAGGCGCCGCCGCCTCCTCCAATCGAGCTCGACCTCGAGTGGCTCGAACGCCGCCTTGGACGCCCCATCGGAAAAGAAGAGGTGCGCCGGATTCTCGAATCGCTCTCCTTCCGCGTCGAGGAGCCTCGCCCGCAAGTGTTTCAGGTGGGCGTCCCCTCCTGGCGCGCCACCAAGGACATCTCGATCCGCGAGGACCTGCTCGAAGAGATCGGGCGCATGGTCGGCTATGACACCGTGCCGCCCGTGGCGCCGCTGATGCCTGTCCGGCGGCCGTGGGTCAACGAGGAACGCCTGTTCCACCACTCCGTGCGCCAGATGGCCGCCGCGCAGGGCTTCACCGAGGTTTCCAACTACTCGTTCATCAGCGAGGAGATGGCCGCACGCTTCGGCTTCACGCCGGACGAGCACCTGCGCGTGTCCAATCCCATTTCCAGCGAGCAGACGCTCCTGCGCAAGAGCCTGCTGCCGGGGATTCATAAAAACATTTCCGACAACGCGCGTTTTTACGGCGAGTTCCGCCTGTTCGAGATCGGCAACGAGATCCACAAGCGCGAGGGCCGGCAGCTTCCGCTGGAAGCGCCGCATCTTATGGCGGCCATTTACACCCGCGGCGACGGCAGCGCGGCTCTGTTCGAACTGAAGCGCCTCGCCGAGTGCCTCCTGCCCGGCTGCGAAGCCAGGCCGGCCGAAGCGCGGCCCTATGAGCACCCCGCCCGCGCCGGTGAAATCGCCTGGCGCGGCAAAACGCTCGGACGCCTGTTCGAGCTGCACCCGCGCCTGGTCGAACAGGGCCGCGCAGCGATTCTCGATCTCGACCTTGCTGACATTTTCGCGCTCGGCCCCCTGCCCAGAAAGTACGTTCCGCTGCGCCGGTTCCCCACGAGCGAGTTCGACCTGTCCGTGGTGGCGGGGCTGCGCGTCCATTGCGCCGAAATCGGTGCGCGCATCCGTGACGCCGCCGGCGCGCTCTGCGAGCGCGTGCAATACCTGTACTCTTATCAGGGCAAGCCGCTGCCCGAGGACCGCCAGAGCCTTACTTATCGCGTGACCCTCGGCGCGCCGGACCACACGCTTTCGAGCGACGAAGTGGGCACGGTCCGCCGCAACATCATCGCCGCCCTGGAGGCCGCCGGCTTCGGTATCCGCCAGTAGGATCGGCGCGGCCTTCGGGCGCGGTTCAGTGCCGCGAGCGGAGCGGCGGAAGGCCGCGAGAGCGGGCGGTTCCCGGCGCGGCTCTCCGCGCACGGAACAGAATCGGCTCGCTCAATACTCAGCCCGCAACGGAAATGAAACGGGGCCGCTCACCTGGGAGAGGCGCGGCCCCGGACACAGTCTCCGGACCTCCCAGGCTGGGGTGGCCGGAGTCTCAGCCGATGGCGAGCCCCGCAGGGCTGCTTTTGACGGTGCGGCTCAGAAATTGCGCACGACGACGTTCGTCTTGCGCTTCGTCTTGGCGCCCGTGTAGAGGTTGTGCAGCGTCAGCAGTCCGTAAACTTCGTCCGTGCCCCAGTCCTCGTCCAGCAGGCTCACCCCGACCGTGACGTCGAAGGTCGCCTTCTCCCGCGCCGTTGGCGTGGCGTCAGGGAAGATCTTGCTGCCGTAGCTGTAGAGAAAGTCGTCCGGGTTGAGCCACATGCCCAGATCCTCGCCCCACAGCGAGCAATGGAGCACGAATTTCAGACCTTCCTTCATCTCGTTCATCTCATACGCGGTGAAAACGACTTCGCATGTCACCACGCACCTTGCCGTCTTTTTCGCGGAATCCACGGTGATATTCAGCCGTGGGTTGACTACGCTTGCCATAATTTCCTTCCTCCTGAAAGGCCGCCTGCCGTGCGCCGGCGCCCGGGCCGTGGACGATTTATCCATGCTTCGGGCGCAGCTTCGCGCGCGGAGGTCCTCCGCTGCGGGAGCCCGCCTTGCCCCTCGCGGGCCTCCCTGTTGTTACGCGGTCCGCGCAGAATTCCCAGCGCGCCGAAAACGGTAATGGCTATTTATAAGCTGTTTGCACCGCAGAATGCAAAGAAAATAGTCACCCATTTTATGGCAGGACTTTCGTTTTCTTGCATAGGGCAAAAATCCTGCTCCACGGTTCTCCGTCTGTTCTCCGGTCTTTCCGCCGGCGGCTTTTCAGGACTTCTGGGAATGGCGCCGCACTCCGGGCGTTGCGGCCGAAAAAGGGGTATTGTGTTCCTGTCCCCTTTTTTCGTCAGGATGAAAGGGCGTCGAGCAGGGCTGGCGTGATCTCGAAAAGGTCGCCGACCAGAGCGTAATCGGCGATCTCGAAGATCGGCGCTTTGGGGTCGCGGTTGATGGCGACGATGCACCCCGCCCCTTTCATGCCGACGATGTGCTGGATGGCGCCGGAGATGCCGAGGGCGACATAGAGCCTGGGCGCAACCGTCTGGCCGGAGCTGCCCACCTGGCGGTCCGCCGGGAGCCAGCCATTGTCGATGATCGGACGGGAGGCGGCGAGCTCGGCCCCGAGGGCGGCCGCGAGCTGGCGGGCCAGTTCCAGGTTGCCTTCGTCCTGAATCCCGCGGCCCACGGCAACGATGCGCTCGGCGGCGGAAAGATCCACCGCCTGCGCCGTCTCGCGGAACGGCGGCTCGGGCCGCTGGCGGATGCGGGCCGGATCCAGGGCGGGCCGCCGCACGGCGGCCGGCGCAGCGCCGCCGCCGGGCGGGACGGCGCGGAACGCTCCGGCCTGAAAAGAAACAAAGTTTGGCGCAGGCGTTTCCAACACGAATCGGCCGATATGTTTGCCCTGAAACAGGGGCCTTTCGAACACCGGCACGCCGCCTTCCATCGAAAAGCCCGTGGAGTCGGCCATCAACGTGCGGCCGAACCGCGCCGCCAGGGCGGGAGCAAAGTCGCGGGTCTGGTAGGTGTGCGGAAACAGAACGTAGTCCGGCTGGAGCTCCGCGATCCATTCCGCGAGCGCCTCCACCCAGGCGTCTGCCGTGTAAGCCTCCAGCGCCTCGTGCTCGAGGATGGTCACGCCGGCCACCCCTGCCACAGAAGCTTCCGCCGCCGCCTCGCCCGCGCCGCAGCCGGGCACGCACGCGAAAACCTCGAGGCCCGTGGCGCGGCCCAGTTCCAGCGCGCCGGCCAGCGCTTCAAACGACATCTTGTGCCAGCCGCCGGACTGGCGCTCCAGAACCGCCAGAATCCCGCTCATAGCACGCGCGCCTCGAAACGGAGTTTCTCCACCAGTTGCGCCGCCTGTTCGGCTGGAGAGCCTTCCAGGAACTGCGTCTGCCGTTGGCGGCGGGGCTCGGCAAGTCCAGTGAGCCGCAGCCCTCCGCCCACGGCGTCCGCAGGGGGCTCCATCAGACGGATCTCCTTCGTCTTGGCCCGCTTGATGCCCATGAGCGTCGCGTAGCGGAGGCGGCTGATGCCGCTCTGGATGGTGAGCACGGCGGGCAGGGGAAGGGTGACGTGCTGGAACCATCCGGCTTCCAGTTCTCGCTTGACACGCACGGAGTCCGGACCGGGTTCGATGGCGACGACCAGCGTCGCGTGCGGCCAGCCGAGCCGTGCGGCCAGAATCACGCCGGTCTGTCCGCTCCCCGTGTCATCCGATTGCAGCCCGGTGAGCACGAGCTGCGGCTGCTCCTCGCGGACCGCCGCCTCCAGCAGCTTCGCCGTGATGGACGGGTCCGTGCCCCGAGCCGCTTCGCCTTCCACCTGGATATGAATGGCCCGGTCGGCGCCCTTGGCGAGCGCTTCGCGCAGGGCGGATTGCACGCGCGCCTGACCGGCGGATACGGCAACCACTTCTCCGCCGGAAGACTCCTTCAGTTGCAGCGCCGCCTCCAGGGCGTAGGCGTCCGGCTCGTTCATCTCATGGCTGAGCGAGGATTCGTCGATCCAGGCGCGGGCGGCATCCGCCTCCACGGGGAGGTCCCGCGCCGGCACCTGTTTGAGAGCGACAAGGATCTTCATCAATCACGACTCCCGCCGGCCGGAGCCGGCCTGCCTGCGGCTGCAAAACCGCGCGGCTATTCCGAGTACCGCTTGAAGATCAGGCTGCCGTTGGTCCCGCCGAAGCCGAACGAGTTCGACAGCGCGTACTCGATCTTCTGGCGCCGCGCCTTGTGGGGCACGAAGTCGAGATCGCACTCCTCGTCGGGGTGGTCCAGGTTGATGGTCGGCGGAGCGATCTGGTCGCGGATGGCGAACACCGTGAGCGCCGCCTCGAGCCCGCCGGCGCCGCCGAGGACATGGCCGGTCATCGACTTGGTGGAGCTGACGGCGACCTTCGCGGCGTGCTCGCCGAAGACGCGCTTCAGGGCTTTGCACTCGATGATGTCACCCACCGGCGTGGACGTGCCGTGGGCGTTGACGTAGTCGATCTGTTCCGGTCCGATGCCGGCGTCCTGCATGGCGTTGCGCATGACGCGGTAAGCCCCGTCGCCGTCTTCCGAGGGGGCGGTGATGTGATAGGCGTCGCCGCTCATGCCGTAGCCCGCCACTTCAGCCAGGATGGACGCCCCGCGGCTGCGGGCGAATTCCAGCTCTTCCAGAATGAGGATGCCCGCGCCTTCCCCGACGACGAAGCCGTCGCGGTCCTTGTCCCATGGCCGCGACGCCCGGGCCGGTTCGTCGTTGCGCGTCGACAGCGCGCGCATGGCGGCAAAGCCGCCCACGCCCATGGGCGTGATGCAGGCTTCCGCGCCGCCGCAGATCATCACGTCGGCGTAGCCGTGCTGGATGAGGCGGAACGAATCGCCGATGCAGTGGGCGCTGGTGGTGCAGGCGGTGGCGGTGGCGGAATTGGGGCCCTTTGCGCCCGTGCGGATGCTGACGTTGCCCGACGCCAGGTTCACGATCGAAGCCGGGATGAAGAACGGGCTGATGCGGTCCGGACCCTTCTCGAGCAGGGTGCGGTGCTCCCGCTCAATGACTTCGAACGCGCCGATGCCGCTGCCGATATAGACTCCCACCCTCTCGGCGATGTCCGGCGTCACCTGGAGCCCGCTGGACTCCATCGCTTCCTGCGAGGCGGCGACGGCGAACTGGATGAAACGGCCGACTTTCTTCAGCTCCTTCTTTTCGAAGAACTGAAGCGGGTCAAAACCCTTCACCTCGGCAGCAATGCGGCAAGAGAACTTCTCGCAGTCGAACTGCGTGATCGGGCCGATTCCGCATCGGGACTCGAGGATCCCCTGCCAGGTCTCCGCAGCGTTCAGGCCAAGCGCCGATATGACGCCGACACCGGTGACAACCACCCTGCGTGCCAATGGAATTCTCCTGTCGATGGAACGAACTCCGCCCCGGAAGGCGGATCAGAGGGCGGAACCCTCCTACTCCTTCTTCTTGGCCTCGATGTATTCGATGGCGTCTTTGACCGTCGTAATCTTCTCGGCGTCAGTGTCCGGGATTTCGATATCGAACGCCTCTTCGAAGGCCATCACCAGCTCGACGATGTCGAGCGAATCGGCGCCGAGGTCGTCGACGATCGAGGCGGTGTCTTCCACCTGCTCCTCTTCCACGCCGAGCTGTTCAATGATGATCTGCTTCACTTTGTCGCGAACGAGCATGAAACCTCCCCAAAAGACCACAAAGCTCCGATTCTACCGAGGCGGCAGAGGGAATGCAACGAAGCCTTGGCCAGTCTTCAGCGGACGCACAAGTCCGCTAAGCTTTCTTTGTAGCATGATTCGGACCCTCTATCTGCACGGATTCGCCTCCTCGCCCCAGTCCTTCAAGGCGCAGTACCTCGCCCGGCGGTTCAGCCACCAGGGTTGGCCTCTGGAGATCCCGGACCTGAACGGCGGCGACTTCCGGCGCCTGACGCTGACCGGACAGCTCTCCATCGTGGAGCGCCGCGCTGCCGGCGGGCCCGTGCATCTGATCGGATCGAGCCTCGGCGGCTATCTGGCGGCGCTATACGCGGCACGGCATCCGGAAGTGCAGAAGCTCGTCCTTCTGGCGCCCGCGTTTGGCTTCGCGCGGCTCTACGAGGCGTCTCTGGGCGCGGAGAAGGTGAAGGAATGGGAGCGCACGGGCTCGCTTCGCCTGATGCACTACGGTTCCGGCGCGGAGACGGAACTGGGCTGGGAATTTCTGGCGGACGCCCGCCGGTATGAGGAAGAACCGGCCATCACGCAGCCATGCCTGATCGTTCATGGCACGCGGGATGATGTGGTCCCCGTCCAGGTCTCGCGGCAGTTTGCGCGGACGCGCACCTGCTGCCACCTGTTCGAGACGGATTCGGACCACGAACTGCGGGATCAGGTGGATGTGATCTGGGAGGCGGCCAGTTCCTTTCTGGCCCAATGAGCCGGCCGGCCGGCTTCCGGCGCGAGCCAGCCCTCTGGCAGCCCCAGCCGCTCTGGCGTGATCCTCGAAAACAGTCCGAATCCAGCCCAGGACAGATACAGCATCGCTCCTGCCGAACCGCGGCTGAGCCTGCGCAGCAGCCAGTAGCCCGGCAGCGACAGCAGGGCGCAGCCCAGCAGGGTCTCCACCAACTGGTGCACCGTGGCCGAGCCGCACCAGGGCAACCGCAGCACAAGGGCCAGGCTGGCCAGGTTCCATCCCGCGGCGGGCAGCCACTGGCCGAATGGCATGGGGCGCGCATTCATACCCAGGTACCGCGCCAGCCGCCGATGCGCGAGCACCAGCACCGCTTGGGCGCCCGCATAGGCGGCCAGCGTGCCTGCCGCGCCCCAGCGCCGGCCAGCCTCAAGAAGCGCCACCGCGGAGAGAGTCATCACCGCGAATTGTGCGGACTCTGCCCGAAACAGCGTGCCCAGGTACACGGGCAGCAGCCGGCAGGCGCGCTGATGATGGCAGGGCAGCCAGTAGCCCGCCCACACATCGAACGGCAGGCTCACGGTCGCATAAACCATGTACAGAACCGCAAAGGCCAGCCAGTTGAGCCACGCCGGTCCTTCCACATGGGGGAAGAACGTCGATGGCAGTTGATAGACGAAGGCCACGGCGGCCAACAGCGTCATAGCCGCTCCGGCCATAAAGGACGCAGCCTTGCGGGCGCTTGAATACGTTTGCGGCTCCATCCGACGCTTGTCTGGATGCTCGTATTCCCCCTCTTGTTGGAAAAAGGGCGCTTGAGAGCTTCACTTCCAGACTGCCATACTGAAAGTTCATGCTGAAGCGGGTGATGATTCTTTGGGCCGTGGGGCTGATGGCAGGTGCGCCGGGCTGGTCCTGGGGGCCTGATGGACACCGGCTGATTGCAGAGATCGCGTGGAAGCACGCGACAGAGGCGGTCCGCGCGGAGGTGGTCAAGCTGCTGCCCGAAGGCGAGACGCTGATTTCGGTCGCGCCGTGGGCCGATGAGGTCCGCCCTCAGCGGCGCGAGACGGCGCCCTGGCACTACATCAACATCCCTGTGGAAGCTCCACGCGGCGACTGGCGCCCTTACTGCCCGAACGATGAGTGCATCATCACCGCGGTGCAGCGCTTCGCTGCCAGGCTCGCCGACCGGCAGTTGTCCGCCGCCGAGCGGGAAGAGGCTCTGCGGTTCCTGGTTCATTTCGTCGGCGATCTGCACCAGCCGCTGCATTGCGGCGACCGGCGGGACCGCGGGGGCAACGACGTCCCGGTGGTGTTCCGCGGCCGGCCCACCAATCTGCATTCGATCTGGGACACGCCGCTGCTGGCCGAAACACTGCAACGCGAAGGCGTCCGCGACCGCCTGCTGCGCGAAGCCGGCCCGGATGAATTCGGCCTTGCCACCGCCGGGGACCCCGGGCAGTGGGTCTGGGATTCGCACCGCGCATCGGGCGAAGCCGCCTATGCGGCTCTGCCGCCGGAACGCCCCGCGCTGCTCGATGGCGAATACGCGGAGCGGGCTTATCCCGTGATCGAGCAACAGATCCGTCTGGCAGGGCTGCGGCTGGCTGCGATGCTGAACCGCGCGCTGGATCCGGCGGCGCGGAAGAGCGGGCGGTGAGTCTGGCAGGAACGCCCGCGGCACAGCGGTCATCCAGACGCGTTACCAAAATCCGGAGCGAATCGCCTCTTGTTTTGCCGCGTGTTACAATTTTTGGGAACAGCTCGGCGGTGAAGCCTGCTTTCGTGCAACTTTCACCAGAAGGGTGCGTCTAAGCTGGCAGAGGCCATCGCCGGACTGCTGGAAGGAAGTAAGGCGTTTCACTCATCATGCAGGCGCACGTCCCCAAGCCCAAATACGAGGAAACGATCGAGCGGCCAGACGCGCGTCAGGAACGCACGCCGCTGGCCAGCATTCTGACCCTGCAAGAAGAGCGGAAACCCTGGTTCATCAACCTGTTTTGCACCCTGCGGGAGCTCTCGGCCATGAAGCGGCAGCCGCCGCTCGTGGTGACCTTCCGGCCGCTGACGGAAGAAGAGCTCATCAACAGCAAAGATCCTGAACTCCAGCAACTGGCGCAGTTTCAGGTAGAGCGGACCTTCTGGCAGTCGTTCCGGGAGAATGTGCAGTACCTCTTTTCCAAGGAGCCGCCGCTTCAGACAACCGTCCGCCCGCTCACCCGGGAGGAGCTGAAAGGCTCTGCACTGGCGGAGTTTGAAGAAGTCGAGCGCCCCTGGTACGTCAATCTGGCGCGCAACCTCAAAGAGCTGATCTTCCCGCCCAAGCTGCCGCCTCTGGAAGTGACTGCCAAGCCGGTGCAGGTGAAGGAGCTGTTCGCGCCGGATCCATACCGCGGGCGGTCGGCGTTTGTGTCATTGCTGGTGCACATCGGGCTTGTGGCGCTCGCCTTCACTGTAGGAAGCAACAAGCAGGTGCAGCAGGCGGTGAAGAACACGATCTCCCTGGTGGCGCCGGTGGAGATATCGCCCTACATGCCGGAGCTTCCTCCCGCGCCAAAAACCGCAGGTGGCGGCGGTGGCGGAGGAGACCGCTCGCCCTTGCCGGCAAGCAAGGGGCGCCTGCCGCGCGCGGATCTGAAGCAGTTTACGCCCCCGACGGCGGTGATCCAGAACGAAAACCCGCGGCTGGTGATGGAGCCCACGATCATCGCTGATCCCAACATGCCGCTGCCGAACGTGAATATGCCGAACTTCGGCGATCCGTTTGGCCAGATCGGACCGCCTTCGAGCGGACCCGGCTCCGGCGGCGGCATCGGGTCCGGATCAGGTGGCGGCGTCGGTTCCGGGCGCGGACCGGGTGTCGGTCCGGGATCTGGCGGCGGATTCGGCGGCGGAGCGTTCCGCATTGGCGGCGGCGTCAGCGCGCCGGTTCCGATCTACAAGGTGGAGCCGGAGTACTCCGAAGAAGCGCGCAAGGCAAAGTACCAGGGCACGGTGGTGCTGGCCATCGTCGTCGACGAGACGGGCAAAGTCACCAACGTGCGCGTCATCCGCCCGCTGGGCATGGGGCTGGACGAGAAGGCCATCGAAGCCGTGACAAAGTGGCGCTTCCGCCCCGGTTACAAGGACGGCAAGCCCGTGCCCGTGATGGCCAACGTGGAAGTGAACTTCCGCCTGCTGTAACCTGCCCGGCGGCTTTGCTCAGCCGCGAATCACTTCGACACCGTTGGGTGCGCGCACGTCGATGCGATAGTCCTCGCCGTCCCGTTCCACTTTCACCTCGATGAGGCCTTTCGGGTGCGGAACCACGCCGGAGGCGCGCCGGAGCGGTCCGAGGTGCGGCTTGACGCTCACCTTCGACCAGCCCGGACCCGCGGAATCCACGCCCAGCACGGTTCGGAAAAACTCCACGTTCGGGCTGGCGCCCCACGCGTGGCAGTCGGATCTCGTGTACGGGTTGTCGGTCTCCGCCCACGTGGTGAGCCCTTCCTTGAGCATGAACTCCCAGGTGGCGAGCCGGCTCAGGTAGCGGTCGCCGAGCCCCGCTTTCACCATGGCGCGGTCCAGGTAATAGCGGAAATAGACCGAGCAGCGGGCCATGTCCTGCGCCGGTTCCACGCGCAGCATCAGCTCCCGCGCTTCCAGATCAGAGGCGGGCAGCGACGCGAGCACAGCCAGCGCGTTGGCGTGCTGCGAGAAGTGGCGGTGGCCGAGATCTTCGCTATACAGCCGGCGCTCCGGGCTCCAGAAGCGCTGCATCGTCTGCGCCAGTCTTGAGGCCTGATCGCGGCAGCGCGCCGCCAGCGCGGCGATGCCGAGCGCCTGCTCCAGCTCCGCGGCATACTGCAACGCCAGCAGCCGCTGGAGGTGGATGGACGCAGGCATGACATCCGGCTCCGATGGGGGGCGCCCGCCCTGCCAGCCTTCCACCCAGTCGACGTAATTCCACCACGGCATCGCGCCGAGCAGCCCGTCCGGGCGCTCGTAGCGCTCATAAAAGCCGAGCACCGCGCGCACGCCGCCGAGCATTTCTTTCACGAAGCCCGGATCGTCGGCGTAGCGCCAGTAGTCGTGCACCATGCCGATCCACCACAGCGAGAACGGCGGGATGTACTGCTGGAGCGTGCTGGGAGCGCGCGAGTAGGTGGCGCCTTCCGCCGTGCGCGAGGAGTCGATCTGCTCGATGGCGTTGCGCATCAGGCGCGCGTCGCCGGTCATGTAAATCGAGACCAGCGCCTGGATGCGCGTATCGCCCACGTACTGGAGCTGCTCGTAATAGGGGCAGTCCATATAGGTCTCGTGCGCGCACAGGCGCGCCGTGCGCCAGCCGGTTTCGAGGATCCGCTGATGGAGCGGATCGCCGGAATCAAAGCGCGCTTTCACCTGGAACGGGTATCCGGTGGCGACGCTGCGGATGTCCGAGATCGTGAGGGGCTGGTCGGCGGTCTCAATGTCGAGCCGCACGTAGCGGTAGGTGCGCCAGAACAGCGGGCGCCAGTGGCGGCGCCCGCCATCGGGCAGGATGGTGTCGCCGTAGCCGATGAACTCCTTGCCTTCGATCTCGTCGCGGTGGCCCTTCATGCGGCGCGGCTTGAGCTGCTGCCAGAGCGCTTCGGCATAGCGGATCTGGATGGCAGCGCCGGCGCCGCCCTCGAATTCAAGCTCGGGGAAGGCGCAGGTCAGATAGTTCTGATCGAGCAGCAGCCAGGCTTTCGTGCGCGGCGGGACCGTGACGCGCGCCGGGCGCGCGGGAAACTCCGATATCGCGGTGACACCCTCCGCCTTGCGGAGCCGCGCAAGGCGCTCCGGGCGCTCCTCCATCAGCGGAATGGCGCGCGGCACCAGCATCCACCGCGTGGGCGCGTCGCGCTGCCCGCGCGAAGAGGCCGCCAGGCCCGCCCGCGCCTCCGGCCAGCCTTCATCCTGAAACTCGAGGGTCTGCCAGCCCCACGCATGTTGC
>CAKZUE010000005.1 GCA_937920635.1 uncultured Bryobacteraceae bacterium | reverse complement strand
AAATACGGCGCCGCCACGCCGGTCCAGTAAGCCCCGCACCGGTCCAACCGTGCCGCAATCGAGCCGCAATCGAGCCGCGCGGGAGCGCCGAAGGCGCGACCAAGCGGACCCAACACCGCCGCAATCGAGCCGCAACCGAGCCGCGCGGGAGCAGCCCAACGGGCTGCGACCAAGCGGTCCTGACACCGCCGCAATCGAGCCGCAACCGAGCCGCGCGGGAGCGCCGAAGGCGCGACCAAGCGGTCCCAACACCGCCGCAATCGAGCCGCGCGGGAGCGCCGAAGGCGCGACCAAGCGGACCTGACATCGCCGCCACAATCACCGCCACCGCAGCGCCGGGCCGCGCGGCGACCGCTTATTACTGCGGCTGGAATTCTGGCGAATTCCGGCCTTCGTGCGCGGCTCGGAACAGGGCCGGCGCGGCCTTCCTGCGCGGAACGAAACGCGCGGCCGGAGATATCTCTCCGTGAATGAATGATATTCCTATCCTCCCTGGATACGCCGTATTTTTCTGATTGACAATTTCACCGGGGGGGGTAGAATCAAGCCAAGTATCGCAGAGGAGGCAGGGATATGAGACTTGTGGCAGCGATGATGGCGGTTGCGTTGGCAGCCGTTCCCGGATGGGCTCAACCGCGCCCGGAGGTTCCCGACGAGATCGCCTACCGCATCCTGTTTCAACTGATGCGGACGCGGCCCGAAGGCGCGTGGGACGATAAAACACAGCTTTTGTGGCTGGAAAAGCGGGGAGTTCCGCTCCGCTTTTTCCTGCCTCTCAGGCTGGCAGCGGACCGTTATTGGAGGGCTGTCGCGCCGTTTGAAAGAGACCTGAGAGACATCCACTCGCGCTTCGCCGGCCGGAATGATTCGCCGGAAGCGGTGGCGGCGGCCAGGCCGGCCAATGAGAAGATCTCCGAGCAAATGAAGTTGACAGTGCGCGATCTGGAAGCTGCCCTTGAGGCGGACGGCACGCCGCATTTGCGCCGTCTGCTCGAGGAGATCCGGAAAGGAACGCGGCGGGCGGGCGTTCCGGGCGGCCAAGGCGGCGGACACGCCCACTGAAGGAGGAATCCAGATGAGAAAGACTCTGTTGTGGATGACCCTGGCCGGCATCGCCTGTTCCGCGCAAACCATGCCGTATCCCGTCGGCTATGTGTACACGACGAGCGTGGTGGACGAGAACAATTTTGTGATGACCGCAGCGACCGTATCGGACACGTACGGAGAGAGCGGACACACCACCAGCGCCGCGGTGAAGATCACCAGCCCGGACGGCCGCACCGCCTATGGGACCGGCGGCTGGGCCTATTCCAGCTTCGCTTCCACCGGCTTGTCGCTCTGTGACAGTGCGGGAACCTGTTACGACGGCCTGTTCATCGCCAGAAGCGAAGGAACTCAGGAGTACTGTCCCATCGCATTCACCTATATGGTCTTGGCGGAATCGCAAGGGGAGGAGAGACTCGATCCATACGCGTTTCCGAAGAGCGCCCGGTGGGTGCCGCGCACAGCGAATTATCAGGACGACGACTCTGAATTCGTCTTCACCGTTGGAAAAACGGCGACATGTCCAAACGGCAACGCCCTGGTCGAAATGAGTGTGCTGAAGGACCCTGCCCATATCAAGGCGAACATTGAGCCCCTGCCGGACACCCAGAGGACGATCGCATTCACCGGTAGCGAACTGGTGGTGAAGTGGAAGCTGACAACGGCGGGCGACAACGGAACGGTCGGCACCATAGAGGGCACGGGCAGGCTGATGGGCGCCCCATGCCGTATCCTCCCCGCCGCTCCCCAGAACTCGAAAAGTTCCACGCTGACTCTGGAGGCCCCCTGACGTGCCCGCCGGTCCGAGGATCCATGTTTTCAAGGGAGGCAAAGTCCAGGGCTTTGCCGGTCGCGACAATCCTCGTTTGACGTGAAGGCTGGTGCACCCGGGTCAGAACACCCGGATCGTATAAGCGAACCGCACGCCGCGGCCCAGTTCCGGCGCGATGTCTTTCACGAAGTTCAGGTGGTTGCGATAGAGCCGGTTGCCCAGGTTGAACGTGTTCACGTTGAACGTGTGCAGGACGTGTCCGCGCGTGAGCGTATACGAAGCATTGAAGTGAAAGACCGTGTATCCGGCCGTGGATGACTCATTCGGCGCCACCTGCCACTGGCGGTTCGCCACCACCATCTCCGGGCGCAGGCTCAGGCCCTTCCAGAAATAGTCGAGGCCGAATCGGCCGCGCGCGGGGGGAATGCGCGGCAGGTTCATGCGGTCTCCGGTGGTGAGATTGGCGTCGATATAATCGAAGCCCGCATTCGCCCATAGCGGCCCTCGGATGCGCGCCTGCACGCGCGCCTCGGCGCCCGTGAAGCGCGAGTCGGCCTGCGAGAACAGGTTCACCGGCAGGCCGTCTTCGAACTCGCCCGTTGGCAAGAAGTACACGAAATCGTGCATCTGGTAGCGGAACAGGTTGGCCTCCGCGCGCAGGTTGCGCGCCTGGTGGCGCAGGGAGACTTCCACGCCGTCGCCCCGCTCGCGCTTCAGATCCGGGTTGCCGATTTCGAAGGCCAGGTTGCCGGGATGCGGCCCATAGTTGTACAGCTCTTCGAGCGCAGGCGCGCGGTAGGAGTGGATGTAGTTGGATACGAGCGAGCCGTTGTTCCACAGCGGCAACATGACGCCGGCCGAGGCGGAGAGGCCCGAGAAAGTCCGCTCCCGCAGCCCGTCCGGCGAATAGCGGTTGCGCTCCCAGCGGCCGCCGAACTGGAGCCGCGCACGCTCCCAACTGAACTCTTCCAGCCCGAACAAGGCGAACGCGGAATGGTCAACGGGGGGCGCCAGCGCCTCTTCGCCGCGCGTGTCGTAACTGCGCTGCAAGCCCCACAGGCCGAAGCGCCCGCTCCAGCGGCCGCGCCTCCGCTGATCGAACGTTCCCGTATAGGTGAACTGCTTGTTGAAGAACTGCGTGCCCGTGACGCCGCCCTCGATTTCACGGTGCGTGTAATCGGAGTAGCCGAGATCGAACTGGAACTGTTCGAACGCCGCGCCCAACTGCTTCACGGCGCCGTTGAAGCGGCCGCTTGTGCGCTCCATGTTCAGCACCGGCGATTCGTGGGCATGGCCATCGTGTTCCTCCTCCTCGCCGTGCGCCGCGGGAATGCCGTAGGTGGTCTCGATCCGGTGCAGCATCGCGTTCCAGCTCAGCCGTTCCCCGTAGCGGCCCACGCCCGCCTTGAAATTGGTCATTTCGGTGAACGAGTTTTCAATGCGCCCGATGGGCGTGTTGTAGTCGCCCGTGCGCATGCCGCCGCCGGAACCGTACAACATCCAGTTCTTGTAGCCGTACTCGAACGAACCGCTGCCTCCGCCCTGCGCGTTGGCCGAGCCCCCAACTCCTGTCAGAGCCATGTGCAGCCCCTCATGCGGGTGCTGGTTGATGACGTGATGGTCGGTGAGCACGTTCACCACGCCGCCGATGGCATTGGAGCCGTACAGCAGCGTGGCGGGGCCTTTCACCACTTCCACACGCTCCAGATTCGACGCATCCACCGGCTCGCCGTGATCGCCCGACTGCGATGAGATCGTGCCCGTCCGCATGCCGTCCTGCAAGATCAGCACCCGGTCGCCGTCGAAGCCGCGGATCACCGGGCGGGTGGAACCGGGGCCATAGCTGCGCCGGGCTACGCCCGCCTCATCACCCACCAGATCCCCGAGCGAGGTGGACGAACTGCGCGCCGTCAACTGGTAGCCGTCCAGCGACACGACGCTCAGAAACGCCTCTGCTGCGCTCTCCTCGCGCCCGGAAG
Organism: uncultured Bryobacteraceae bacterium; assembly: GCA_937920635.1. Lineage (GTDB taxonomy): Bacteria > Acidobacteriota > Terriglobia > Bryobacterales > Bryobacteraceae > JANWVO01. The sequence continues at coordinate 52,889 of CAKZUE010000005.1, read as the reverse complement.
CCGTGACCGTCAGCGATTCCCGTATCGGGCTCACCGTCAGCGCGAAGTCGATCCGGGCGGTCTCGCCCGCAGCCACGCGCACGGTCTTGCGCTCGTCGACCAGCGCATGCACATGCGCCACCAGCGAGTATTCTCCCGGCGCGAGCCCCGCAAAGCGATACCGCCCTTCGGAGTCGCTCTCTACGATCCTGCCCCCGGGCGTCAGCAGCACAGTGGCGCCGCGCAGCGGATCGCCGCTGCCGGCGAAGGTGACTCTGCCTTCGATCGCCGCCCCGCCCGGCGTTTGCGCCGCCAGCGCAGCCCACAGGAGCGGCGCCAAAGTGAAACGCGAGACAATCCTCAGAAACATAACTGGCCTTTATTGTCGAATCGCACTGTCCTGAAAGCGAGCGATTCCTCTGGCCGGCGCGGATCAGAGCATGAGCGGGCCATTCTGGCGGATGAGCGGGACGCATCATCGAAGACGGGATGCACCGGCCGACCGGAGTGTTTCAGCGGCGGAGCCCCGCATGGCACTCTGGAATAGAGAGAGGGACAGGGATGCATTTAAGGTTCACGTTGCACTCGGCGCGCCGCATACTGCCCGAAGTGCGCCAGAGGCTGGAAGAGGCGATGCGGGCTCGCCGGGAACTCGAGGGGATCCGGCAGTCGGTGGCCGCCTTCACAACGAAAGCTCGACTGATGGGCGGCGTATCTCTGGACGTCACCGACGTGGACCGCTGGCAATCCGGCGTGCGCGAAGCGTCTGCGCGTTTGCAGGCGGCGCTCGGGCGGCTGGAGGCGCTGGGTGTCCAGGTGAAGGACCTGGAGATGGGGCTCGTGGACTTCCCCACGATGTACCAAGGCCGCGAAGTGCTGCTGTGCTGGCGTTTGGGCGAACCCGACATCGCCTGGTGGCACGGCGCCGAGGAGGGGTTTCGCGGGCGCAAGCCGGTGGACGAAGACTTCCTGCTGCATCATGAGGACGGCGAGGCGCCGGAGGCTTGACGGCCCCGACAATCCGCGAGCCGCGCCCGTATGATGGTAGAACGTGCTGGAAACAGGGCAGCCGGGTGTTTGCGCCAGCCGGTCCGTGCGGGCTGCCATGCTGCTGCCTGTGCTTCTGGCCGCGTCCGCACTGCGCGCTCAGCCGGAAGGCGGCGAATCCTCGGCCCACGTTCTGATCCTCCACTCTTACGATCCGACCTACAACTGGTCCTCCGAGGTCACGCTCGGGCTGAAAGCGGCTCTGGAAGAACGCTCGTTTCATGTGGCGGCGTGGACGGAGTATCTGGACTCGCGGCGCTATGCGCAGCGGGAGTCCTGGGCGTGGATGAACCATGTCCTGTCGCAGCGTCATGCCGGCAGGCGCTTTGATGTGGTGATCGCCTGCGACGACGCCGCGGTGGAATATCTGGTGAAAGCCGCGCCTCCGGCGCTTCAGCGCACGCCTGTGGTCTTCTGCGGCGTGGGCTCGAAGGAGTTGATCGACAGCCTGCCGCGCGAGCGCTTCACCGGCGTCCGCGAGATCTCGACGGCCTCGGATTTTCTGGATGCGGCGCTGCGTTTCCTGCCGTCCACAAAGACGGTGGCCGTCGTGACGGACAACTCGCCGACGGGTTTCGAACACCGGGAGTTTTACGGCCAGATCAGCCGGACACGCCCGCAGCTCGAGTTCCGCTTCCTGGAGGGATCGCGGATTCCCGTGGAGCGCATCCTGGAGCAGTTGCGCGCGCTGCCACCGGACACGCTGGTGGTGCTCACGCATTTCACGCGCGATTTCGGGGGGCGGTATGTGAGCTCGCGCGGAGTGGCCGAGCAGGTGGCGCGGGCCAGCTCCGCTCCGGTCATCAGCCCACATCTACGCGTCCTGGGGCAGGGAATTCTGGCAGGCAACACGAGCGCCGGCTTTTCGCACGGCCAGCTTGCCGGCAGGATGGCCGTGGAAGTCCTGCACGGGGTCTCCCCCGCCGCCATTCCTTTGCGCGAGCAGGGCAACATCCGCCTGATCATCGACGACGCGGTGGCCGCGCAATGGGGCATTCCCCGCACGCTGTTGCCGCGCGAAGCCGAGATCGTCGGCGAATCCGGCGGCTGGCGGGCGCTGTCGCTGGCGGACCGGCGCCTGCTGTGGGCCGGCGCGGTGTTGGTGGTGTTCCAGATGCTGCTGATCGTGGTCCTGATCATCAACATCTGGCTCCGGCGGAAAGCGGAGCGCGAGTTGAAGGAGAGCCGCGGCACTCTGGAGCGGGCCCAGCGCACGGCGCACATCGGCCTCTGGAGCCGGGATCCGGAAAGCGGAAGACTCTTCTGGTCCGACGAGGTGTACCGGATCTTTGGCATCACCCCTTCTTCGGTAAAGCCTTCCTATGAGTCGTTCCTCTCCCTCGTTCACCCGGCCGACCGCCAGCGCGTGGATGCCATAGTCCGTTCGAGCGACGCCCGCCGCCAGAGCCGGGTGCTCGAGTTCCGCGTGCAACTGCCGGGAGGGCAGGAGCGGCATGTCCGCAGCACGGGCGAGTGGATCACCGGGCCGGATGGAAAGCCGCGCGTCGCCGGCATGGTGCAGGACATCACCGAGCAGAAACACACCGAAGAGCTGCTGCGGCAGATGCAGCGCATGGAGTCCGTGGGCACGCTGGCCGGCGGCGTGGCGCATGACTTCAACAACCTGCTCACGGTGATCAACGGCTACAGCCAGTTGCTGGCCGGCGCGATTCCTCCCGGCGATCCGCGATTCCAGCACGTGCGCGAAATCCAGCGCGCCGGCGAACGCGCGGCGGAACTGACCCGGCAACTGCTCGCCTTCAGCCGCAAGCAGATCCTTTCGCCCCGGCTGTTCGACCTCAACCAACTGATCCGGGACAGCGAGGGGCTGCTGAAACCGCTGCTGGGAGACCGTGTGCAGATGGAGCTGGATCTGGCCGATCAGGTCTGTCTGGTCCACGCCGACCCGTTGCAACTGGAACAGGTGCTCATCAATCTCGCCGCCAACTCCCACGACGCCATGCCCCGCGGCGGCGTCTTCCGCATCCGTACGTCCACGCTGCTGATGAGGGAGTTCTCCGGTCTCGGCGCCGAGACGATCGCCCCCGGCAGGTATGTGGAACTGCTCGTCTCCGATACGGGGTGCGGCATGGACGAGCAGACCCGCCGCCGCGTCTTCGAGCCGTTCTTCACCACCAAGCCCGAGGGCAAGGGCACCGGGCTTGGGCTGTCTTCCGTGTACGGCATCGTGCGCCAGAGCGGCGGCTGGATCACCGTCAGCAGCGAGCCAGGCGCGGGCGCGGCATTCCGCATCCTGCTGCCTTCGGCCGAAGGCGCGCTGCCTCCGCAGGGAGCGCCCGCGGGCGGCGGAGTTCAAAAAAGCGCCGGGCGCGTCCTCGTGCTCGACCATCATCCCCAGACCGGCGAACTCATCGGCCTCACTCTGCGTCAGGCAGGCCTGGATGTCGAGTTTGCTCCTGATGAGCAGAGCCTGTTGCGCATGGTGGACAGCGCTCCGGAAGACAATCCCTTCCGCCTGCTGCTGGTGGACCTGCGCATGACGCACATCTCAGGCCTCGATCTGGCCCGCCGCCTGCGGCGGCGCCACCCGCGCCTGCGCGCGCTGCTGCTGTTCGCCGAATTGCCTGAGGATCAGGCTTCGGAGCTGGCCGAGGGCGAAGCGATGCTGAGCACGCCTCTGACTCCTGCGGCGCTCACTGCGGCGGTCCGATCCCTGCTGGCCGAACCGGAGGCAGGCTGAGCCGTCCGCCTTTCAAGGCGCGATGGTGAAGCCCCGGCGCGCGGCTGCCGCCTTGCCCTGCGCCATCGCCGTCACGCGGAGTTCGTAATCCCCTGCCGGCGCGTTCTCCAGCGAGACGGCGGCAAGGCACGAGAACCTTCCGCCTTCTTCCTCCACGAGGTCGGCCTCCGCGCGCGAGACGGGTGCGCCGTCTTTCAGGATCTCGATCACGGCCGCAGGCGCCGCGCCTTGCGGCGCGTGGATCGTGAAGTAGACGCCCAGCCGCCCCCGCACCGTGTCATCAAGCGCCGGCGTCACCATGCCGCCCCGGAAGCGCAGCGGGTTCGGCCCGCGGTCGTCGCCCTCCCCGTAGCGGACCTCTTCCGGCGGGCTTGTCTCGACGCGCTTCACCAGCACCAGGCTGCTCACGCTGAGTTCGTCCTCTTGCAGCGCGGGCACGACGAAAGACACGCGCTTCGTTCCCACGCGCTCTCCCAGCCGGTCCGCCACGGCGCTCTCCATCACGTAACGGCCCGGCGGCAGCGGGAAGTGATCGTTGTAGAGGAAATCGCCCGCCTGGAAGGCGGGCAGCTTGTCCAGCGGCCCGGAGAACGGCACATCGCGCGTGGCCTTGCGCACCGGCCGCCCGTCGCTGTCTTTGACAAAGACCAGGAACGACGCGTGCACCTCGTAGGTGTTGGCGGCCTCGTTCTTGCGCACGCTGAGTTCGCGGATCGGGATTTCGATCTGGAAAGCGCACTGCACCCGGCCCTGCGGCGCGGGACCGAAGCGGAACATCCCCGCCCGGTAGTCGACCTGCTTCGGCATCGGATTCGAGCTCAGCGCGCGCAGCAGCGGCACTTCATGCGGAAACAGCAGCGCCTGCATGCCGGGCGGCAGCGCGAAGTATCCGCTCCGGGCCTGCACCTGCACGCCAGGACGCCTGACGCGCAGCTCGATCTTGCGGAACCGGCCATCCCAGTTGGTATTCTGCGGCGTGTAGCTGGCCAGGTAATACGCGGCCGCGTCTTCGGTCACCTGCCGCAGCGGCGCCCGCACGTCGTTGGTATCGGCCACGGCCAGCCCGCCGGTCTCGGCGGCGAGCTCCTCGAGAAACGGCGCCCGCGCCCGCGGCTGCGCCTCAGGCGGGCCGGCATCCGGCGCCGCGATCAGCACGCCGCTGTGCAAGCCGCGCGCGTCGATCGTGTAGAAGGCCACGTTGTTGCGGTTCGCCTGCCCGATGAGCGCGCGCGCCAGCGCGCCGGAGCCGGCAAGGCCCTCGCTGAAGAGAATGGCGTTCTTCCTTCCCTCCAGCCTCCGCAACCCGAGCACCATCGACAGCAGCCCGTTGAAGGCCGCCGCCCCGCCGCGCTGCTCGCGCTCGAGCTCCGCCGCCCGGGCTTCCATCTCGGCCACGGCGGCGGCCATGGCGGAGGCGGCGAAATCGCCCGCGGCGGCCTCGCGCGCGCCCTGCGCCATCGCCGGCGGGCCTTCACTGCGCGCGCCTTTGACGCCGGTGATCCTTTCCGCCGCCCACTTCACCAGGTACGGCTCGTTGGTGAACGGCTGCACGATGCGGAACGCCGGGTCGAGCTGCGCCACGGCGTAATACGTGTTCGGCGGAATGCCCTGTTTCATCAGGTCCTCCACCGCGCGGCGCGCCAGCGCGCGCCCCTCCGTGCTCAGCCGGTCAAAGACCAGCACGATGAGGTGCACGTTGCGCGAGGGGTCGAGACGAGCCTCGTCCGCCTCCTCGCCCAGCAGCCGCTGCCGCACCTGCAATCCTTCCACGCGGCGCAGCGCCTTCAGGGTCTGCGGCGAGCCGTCTTCCAGCAGTTCGATTTCTTCGGGGCGGAGATCCGTGATCTGCCGTCCCCGCCGGTCGCGCACGATGAAGTCGACCAGCACCTCTTCAGCCGAAGCGCGGAACGAGGGCGGCTCCTGCGCCGGCAATGCCGCGCACGCCGCCAGCAGCAGCGCGAGCGCGCGCTTCATTTCGCCGCTCCCGGGCCTGTTCGCAAGGCTTCGCTTTGTTTCGCAATCTCGGCGCGGATCTTCAACTGCTTCTCGGCGTCGGCGGCGCGCCCGTCGCGCGCGTAGGCATTGGCGAGCACGGAGTGGCACAGCAGGCACTCCGGCGCCAGCCGCACCGCCTTCTCGAGCGCCGCGATCGACTCCTTCACCTGCCCCAGGTCCAGCAACAGCCGCCCCAGCATCTGGTGCGTCATGAACTGCTCCGGCTCGAGCTCCAGCGCCTGGCGCGCATACGGCAATCCCTTCTCCGCCTCGCCCTGCTTCAGCCAGTAGTTGGCCAGTTGCAGGCGCGCCGGCACGTTGCCCGGCGCCACCGCGATCTCCTTCTCCATCTCCGCCGCCATGGCGTCGTCGTCGGCGGCCATCAGATGGACGTAGCCCAGCGTGTAGTGCGCGTTGGGGCGGTTCGCGAAGCGCTCCACCAGAGTCTCGCCGGTCTTGCGCGCCTCTTCGTGTTGCCCTTTCCACGCCAGCAGCACCGCGCGCCCGGCCAGTTGCACCGCCTCGCGGTCCTCCGGCGGAACCTTGCCCGGCAGGTGCCGGAGCCGCAGCAGGTTGATGCCCGCGGCCTCCACCAGCATCGGCGTCTCCTGCTTCTCTTTCGCGAACTCCTGCAACAGGACGCTGGCCAGATCGTGCTGTCCCGCCCAGTTCATCAGCGCGATCAGATGGAAGCGCGCCACCGTGTCCATCTCCGAGCCCGGCGGCAGCGGCTCGCGCGCCGTCTTGGCTGCCAGCAGATGCTTCAGCGCGGCGGCGTGCCTGCCGTTCTGATACTCCGTCAGCCCGAGCATCGCCAGCGCCGCGCCGTGGTTCGGGTCCAGCACCACCAGCCGCGCGAACGCCCGCTCGGCTTCGGCGTAATTGTCTTTGTCGTAATGGGCCAGCCCCAGATACCACCACGCCTCCGCGCGCCGCGGCGCGAGCTTCACCACCTCGCCGTAGATGCGGATGGCTTCATCGATCAGCTCCGCCGCGCGCGCCGCCTCGCCGTCCTTCATCAACTGCTCCACGCGCTGCGCGGCGGCGCGCGCAGCGGGCTTTGCGGCGGGAGGTTTCGCCGCCGGCGCCTGCAACAGAAACGCCGCCAGCAGCACGGCCAAGACGGTTCCCATGTCCACCACTATGCCGCCGTTTGCCCTGCTGCCGCCAGCGGCTGTACACTGAGCGGCGGTCTCCTTCCAATGAGGCCATGGCTTTTGATCCTGGCGCTGTTGCTGCTGGCGCAGCCCGCCGGCTCGCCCATCGTGTTCGAGGAGATCGCCGCCCGCGCCGGACTGCGCTCCCATGCCGACTCCTGCCCCACGCCGAACAAGAACCAGCCGGAGACGATGCTGGCGGGCGTGGCGCTGATCGACTACAACCGCGACGGCTGGCTCGACGTTTAGCTGGTGAACGGCGCGGCCATTCCTTCGCTGGCCAAGGAGTCGCCAAAGTACTTCAACCGCCTGTTCCGCAACAACGGCGACGGCACGTTCACCGATGTGTCGGCGCAGACGGGCAGTGCGCGGCACTTCGGAAAGGGCATGGGCGTGGCGTTTGCCGATTTCGATGGCGACGGCTTTACCGACATCTTTGCCGCCAATGACACCATGCCCAACTTCTTCTTCCGCAATATCGGAGGCAAGCGGTTCGAGGAGTCAGCTCTGGCGCTGGGCGTCTCCATGACGGAGGACTCGCGCGTACTGTCCGGCATGGGCGCCGGCTTCCGCGACGTGGACAACGACGGGCGTTCCGACATCTGGCACACGGCGCTCGAGTACGAGACTTTCTCTCTGTTTCTTACCATGCCGGGCGGCTTCACCGATGCCACCCGAACCTCGGGACTGGCGCGGCTCACGCGGCCGCTGTCGGGCTGGTCGAACTTCATCGCCGATCTCGACAACGACGGCTGGAAGGATCTGTTCGTGGCCCGCCGAAACGTGCTCGACAACGCGGAGAGGATCACCGCCCGCCTGTACGCCGAGCCCAACTCTGTGTTCCGCAACCTGGGCCGCGCGCCGGTGAAATTCGAAGATGTCTCCGCCACGGCAGGCGAGTCCTTCCAGGGCCCGCGCCGCACCGCGGCGCAGCCTTCGGCGACATAGACAACGATGGCAGGCTGGACGCCGTGGTCACGGTGCTCAACGGACCGGTGAAGCTGTTCCGCAACGTCACCCGCAACGGCAACCACTGGCTCCTGTTCCAGCTCGAGGGGCGCCGGTCCAACCGCATGGGCCTGGGCGCGGTGATCCGCGTCGAGACTCCGGACGGGCGGGTCCTCTCCAATCACGCCACCACCTCCACCGGCTACGCCGCCAGTTCTGATGCGCGCGTCCACTTCGGCCTTGGCCCGGCGCGTGAGGCGCGCCGCGTCGAGATCCGCTGGCCGTCGGGAGTTCGGCAATCGCTCGAAAACATCCCCGCGGACCAGGTTGTCACTGTGACCGAGCCCACGCCCCGATGAGAAGGCGCCGGAGCCCCCGCAGCCGTGCCTGCGAGGAACCGGCGATTTTGCAGCGCCAGGGCTCATACCGGCATCCGCACTGGTTGGATCGCACATGCCGAACGGGGTGTAACGAAACGGTAACTTCTCTTGCCCCCGATCCCAGACAATGCTAAGCTTTGTTCATGCAGGGGTTTAACTCATGATGACTCCAAAACAAATCACTATCACCTTGTTTGTGCTTCTCAGCCTACTGGCCGTGTCCGCCAGCGGGCAAACGATTACTGGCGCCATTACCGGCACCGTCACGGATCCTTCTGGGGCGATCGTCCCGAACGCCCGCGTGACGGCGACCAATGCGGCGACGAACCTCTCCTACGACACGCAGACCAATGAAGCAGGCGTCTACAACCTGCTGTTCCTGCCCGTCGGAGACTACACCTTGAATGTTTCCTCGCAGGGCTTCAAGCGCTCCACGCTGGGTCCCTTCAAGCTGGAAGTGAACCAGACGGCGCGCGTCGACGTGAAGCTGGAAGTCGGCGACACGACGCAGACCGTCGAGGTGCGCGACATCGCGCCCATCCTCCAGACCGAGAGCACGCAGACCGGCGATACGCTGAGCTCGCAGAAGCTGACGTCGCTGCCTCTGAAGGGCCGCAACTTCGTGGCGATGACTCTGCTGATCCCGGGCGCGGTCTCGCCCAACCCGGAAGGGACCAACAACCGCTTCGGCGCGCGTCCCTACGTCAACGGAAACCGCGAGCAGACCAACAACTTCATGCTCGACGGCATCGACGTCAATGACTCGATCGACAACCGCGTGGGCTACTCGCCCAACGTGGACGCGCTCGAAGAGGTGAAGGTGCTCACCGGCAACATGGGCGCCGACTATGGCAACGCCGGCGGCGCCACGGTGATGCTCACCATGAAGAGCGGCACCAACCAGTTCCGCGGCAACGTGTTCGAGTTCCTGCGCAACGAGAAGCTCGACGCCAACGGCTTCTTCCGCAACCGCAACATCAACACGGCCAAGCGGACCGGCTACAAGCGCAACATCTTCGGCGGCACGCTCGGCGGGCCCATCCGGCGCGACAAGGCGTTTTTCTTTGTGAACTATGAGGGCACCGAGCAGCGCACCAGCGGCCCGGCATCGGCCAGCGTCGCTCCTCAGGTGTGGCGTCAGGGCGACCTGAGCCAGTTCCCGAACGTGATCAAGGATCCGCTGGCTGGCGGCGCGCCGTTCCCCAACAAGCAGATCCCGCAGTCGCGCATCGTGAATCCGGTGGCTCTGAAGCTGTTCTCGAGTCCCGACCTCTACCCGCTGCCGAACCAGGCCGGCGCCGGCGCGCTTGGCGTCAGCGGCAACTACGCCTCCTCCTCGGCCAGCAAGCTGAAGAATCATCAGGGCGACGCCAAGCTCGACTACCGTCTGAGCGACAAGGACAACCTGTCCGGACGCTTCAGTTGGGGCGAGTATGAGAGTGTGGGCAGCCGCACCGCCCTGCCGGTGAACATGACCAGCGGCCAGCTCGGGCCCACGCGTTCCGGCGTCATCAACTGGGTGCGCACCTTCAGCCCCACCGTCGTCAACGAAGCCCGTGTCGGCTTCTCCCGGATCATCATCAAGGACCAGACCATTGACTGGTCCGGCAAGCTGGGCCTGAACGGCAATCAGACCTTTGGCATCCCCGGCGGCCAGTCGGTGGCAGGCCTGAGCTCGGTCAACCTCGGCAGCGGCCTGACCTCGGTCGGCGCCAGCGGCATCTTCTCCAACACCGCTGACAACAAGTACACCTACTACGACAACCTCACCTGGCAGAAGGGCCGTCAGTTGATCAAGATGGGCGGCCAGTTCATGCGCTACCAGCAGAACCGGTATTATTCCGGCAACAACGGCGTGCTCGGCCTGTTCAGCTACAACGGCACCTACACGGGCCTCGACTACGCCGACTTCCTGCTGGACCAGCTCGCTTCCAAGGGCCGCGGCTCGGCCACCGGCACCTGGGGCCACCGCTTCTGGCGCTCGGCGTTCTTCATCCAGGACGACTGGAAGGTGCTGCCGAATTTCACGCTGAACATCGGCCTGCGCTATGAGTATATGCAGCCGATCTATGAAGTGGCCGACCGCCAGGTGAACGTCAACACGTACACCGGCGAGTTGCTGTACGCCGGCAAAAACGGCAACAGCCGCGCGCTCTACCGCCCGTACAAGAACCAGTGGATGCCGCGCATCGGCTTCGCCTGGACGCCGGGCATTCTCAACAACAAACTGGTGATGCGCGCCGGCTGGGCTTACATGAGCTTTATGGAAGGCACGGGCGCCAACCTGCGCCTGCCGCTCAACCCGCCGTTCTTCATCGAGACCAACTTCAACTACGACATCGCCTCGCCCGGCTCCATCAAGACCGGCTTCGCCGACGTCGTCACAGCGGACCTGCGGCTCGATATGCCGCGCCCCGGCGCCACGCCGCAGTTGCAGGGACGCGCCTGGGACCTCGACCTGCGGCCGCAGACCACTTCGCAGATCAACTTCACGCTGGAGTACCAGCTCGACAACGCGACCTCGATCTCGGCCGGCTACGTCGCCCAGAAGGGCACGCACCTGGTGGCGCCCGTCGAGGCCAACCAGCCGCTGCCCGGCACAGGCCCTGTCTCCACCTGGCCGAACCTGAACCTCCGCCGCCCGCTGATCAACAAGCTGCCGAACCTCGGCAACATCGCGCGCACGGAGTCTTCGGCGACGATGGACTACCACTCGCTCCAGCTCTCGGCGCGCCGCCGCTACACGGCGGGGCTCGAACTGCTGGCCAGCTACACCTGGGGCAAGACGCTCACCGACAACCTCGGCTACTACGGCAGCGCCTTCACCGCCAGCGAAGGCGCCTACTGGCAGAACGCCTATGACCGCCGCGCCAACCGCGGACGGGCGTTCTTCGATGCGCGCCACAACCTCTCGATCGGCGGCCTGTACGAGCTGCCCTTCGGCAAGGGCAAGAAGTTCGGCGCCGACATGCCAAAGGCGGCGGATCTGCTGCTGGGCGGCTGGAACATCAGCTCGATGGTTCTTGCCCACAGCGGCTTCCCCATCACCGTCCGCGCCATCGACCGTACCAGCCAGGCGGTGCGTGGCAATGTCCGCGCCAACCGCTTCCGCAAGCTCGTGAAGAACGAGTCGCTGGTCAACGTGGACAACTTCTTCGGGCTGCCCACCGACACCGCCGCCCGCACGGCGTTCTTCTGCCCGGCGGGCGTCGATGACGGCAAGTGCCCGTACGGCAACCCCGGCGACGGGCTGTTCGGCACCGCCAGCATCGGCACCGAACAGGCGCCGAGCTTCTTCTCGATGGACTTCTCCATCGGCAAGAAGTTTTTCGTCACCGAGTCGAAGTACTTCGACTTCCGCACGGAGTTCTTCAACGTGCTGAACCACGTGAGCTGGGCGCCTCCGGGGGCGAACCTGGCGTCTCCGGGCACCTTCGGCGCGGTGGGCGCCCAGGTCCAGTCGCCGCGCAACATCCAGTTCGGCCTGAAGTTCTACTTCTGATCCGGGCTCAGTCCATCCGAGGCGCCCTCCCCCATTCGGGGAGGGCGCCTTTTTCATGCGTGGCGCATTCCGGCTTCCGGCTGAAACATGGCGCGAATTCCGGCTGAATCATGCAGATGATTCGCTCTTATTATCGTGAAATATGTTCGTATGCCATCATTGCTCCGGCGAAATGGATGCGAAATTTCCTCTGTTTTTGCGCCGGCGGCCGCCCGCATCCGCCGACACTGTTGTAGACTGGCCTCTATGAAGACTGCCTGTTTCCTTCTTGCCCTTTCTCTCGCAGCCCCCGTGGCGCTGCCCGCGCTCGAGGATCCGCCCCCGCAGCACGTCCAGTGGATGAAGGAGAGCGGCCAGCTCCAGGACAAGATCCGCAACGGCCAGGACGTCGAGGCCAGCGCGAAGCGCATGCAGGCGCTGTATAAGGAAGTGGAGGCTTTCTGGGCGAAGCGCAACAGCGAGATCGCCGTGAAGGCAACGCGGGACATCCAGGCCGCCGCAGCGAAAGTTGCCGCGGGCGACGCCAGCGCCGGCCGCGCCATCGGCGGCGGCTGCCGCACCTGCCACGACCAGCACCGCGAGAAGATCTCCGACACCGTCTACAAGATCAAGTAACCGGCAACGGGTCCGGTGCCGCGCGAGGCGGCGGCAGCAGCACGGTTCTGTGCCGCGAACGGAGGGCGCGAAGCGCCCGAGAGTGAGCGGTCGCCACGCGGCGCCGGCTCGCGGGACGATTACCCGCCCGCGGCCGCGCGCTACCACGCCCTGGGGCTGCCGGGCTTTGGCGGTGGTTGTTGTTGCTGCGGTGATCGGCCGCTTGGTCGCAGGCCCGCGGCCCGCTCCCGCGCGGCTCTCTTCGCGGATTGCCGCCGGCTTCAGCCGGCGGCTGCCCGTCACACGGTCTGCAGCCGCTTCACTCGCGGTTCGCGTTTCCCGCGTTGCGTTAGCCTGATAGGCATGTCCGTCTGGCAAACGACCGTCCGCCTCTCCACCCGCGGCATGTGCGATGTCGTCGACATCACCAGCCACGTGGAGCAGGCCGTCCTTGAAAGCGGCATCCGCACGGGAATCGTCAATGTCAGCGGTCTCGGCTCCACGCTGGGCGTCACGACGATCGAATTTGAGCCTGGCGCCGTCCAGGATCTGCGCGAAGCCCTCGACCGCGTCGCCCCCGTCCATGACCACTACGCCCACAACGCCCGCTGGGGCGACCACAACGGCTTCTCGCACCTGCGCAGCGCCCTGATGGGCGCCTCGAAAACATTTCCCGTCCGAAATGGCAGATTGCACACGGGCGCCTGGCAGCAGGTAGTGCTCTGCGATTTCGACGACCGCCCGCGCCAGCGCGAAGTCACTGTGACCGTCATCGGCGAGTAAGAGGCTGCGCGCGGGCGGGCATTGCGACAACCGCAGTCCGGAACACGGCCTCAGCGTGTTTGCCTTGCCCCGGGCACACTGGACTACCACATCTGGCTGGTCTGAATCGTTGCCTTGCCTGCACAATTGGATCCGGGCAGGCGGGTCGATTCCGGCCGAAGGCTGCGGGCGCGGAGGGCGTATCCAGGGTCTCGTGCAATTCGCTGATGGGGAAAGACTTTGATTGTCCTCCGAACACATCGGGTGGGTGCATTGCCAGCCCGGCCGTATCCATAAATGTTTAAATATCTGAACGCAAACGACTTCCCGCGGCTAATTTGTATTTCTGAGTCCGAAATCGAGGCCGAAATAGTATTGACACACTAGTCGGCTTTCCATATACTTGGTTAGGATCGAACGGCTCAGGGGGCGCTCAGAATGCGGCCCTCTGCCGTTGCGATCAATTTGCATAGTACCAAGGGGTCCAATGAAAGAGACACTTGAAACCGTTAACGGAGCGGCGTGGCGGGAGGCGCCGGGCGTGTTGCGGTGGACGGCTGCTTTGGTTGCGGCAGTCGCACTGCTTCTTGTCCTGACGATTCCTGCCTCGGCGCAGTATGGCAGCGCGTCCATCAGCGCTACAGTGGTGGATCGCACTGGCGGCGTGGTGCCGAATGCCAAAGTCGTCCTGAAGAACGACGAGAGCGGCATCACCCGCGAGACGGTCACCAACTCGAGTGGCGTGTTCGTGTTCCCGTCTGTGCCCCCCGGCTCTTATACCGTGACCGTATCGTTCACGGGGCTGGAGACCTGGGAGCGCAAGGGGATCCAGTTGACGCAGGGCGCCACCGTCAACCTTCCGAACGTGATTCTTGAAGTCGCGGGAACGCGGCAGGAGATCCAGGTTTCGGAGGCGGCGGAGGTGGTCGTTCCGGTCGATTCCGGCCAGTTCAGCCAGACGCTGAACCGCACCATGGTGGAAGACCTCACCATCGTCGGGCGCAATGCCGCCGAGCTGATCAAGATCATGCCCGGCATGGCGATGACCAGCGGTCTCGGCCAGACGATGTGGAACAGCTACGTCACGGCCACCAACTCTGGACCGATCGGCGCCTTCTCCGCGGCGGGCACGCAGCCCAACGGGGCCATGACCATGACCTCGGACGGCGCCAACCTGCTCGACCCGGGCAACCAGGGGACGCAAACCGCCAATATCAACCAGAACCAGGTCCAGGAAGTCACTGTCCTGACCTCGGCCTACGGCGCCGAGTTCGCCAAAGGGCCGATCACCTTCCAGGCGATCGGCAAGAGCGGCGGCGCGCAATTCCACGGCAGCGGATATCTCTATGCGCGGCACGGGAAATTCAACGCGCTCGACAGCTACCAGAAGAGCCAGGGCATCAAGAAAGAGTCGCCCTCGTTTCAGGTCGACAAATTCTACTACCCCGGCGGCGATCTCGGCGGTCCGGTGCTCATCCCGGGCACGGGCTTCAACAAGAACCGCGACAAGCTGTTTTTCTACACCGCTTACGAATACATGAAGCAGCAGCCGGTGGGCGAATTGCGCAACTACTTCGTGCCCACCGACGAGATGCTGAAGGGCAACTTCAGCCGCGAGTACCTCGACACGCTCGGCCAGAACTTCGCCAATGCCCGCAGCCAGGCCAACACGCTGCCGGGTGGCAACGCTCTCAATGACGGCGTGTCCTTCCCCGGCGGCATGATTCCCGCCAGCCTGTTCGACAAGGACTCGATGGCCTACCTGAAGCTGTTCCCGAAACCCAACACCGATCCCCGCACCAACTCGACGGGTTCCAACTATCAGTACCTGGCCAACCCGCCGCAGGACCGCTGGGAATACCGCATCCGCACCGACTACAACATCAGCCAGAACACGAAGCTCTTCTTTAGCTGGAACCATCAGTCCGAGCTCCAGAAGAACCCCATCGCGATCTGGTGGACGATGCCCAGCGCCCTGCCGTATCCTTCGCCGCAGGACGCGCGGCAGACGGCGGATGTGCTCAGCGCCAACCTCGTGCACGTCTTCAGCCCGACGCTCACCAACGAGTTCATCTTCGCCAAGGCGAAGTTCCTGAACCCGGTGAAGCTGGTGAACCCCGACGCGGTCAACCCCAGCAAGATCGGCTTCACCATGACGGGACTGTTTGAGAACCCGTTCCTGCCGCAGATCCCCAACACTTACGGCTGGGGCAACTCGGCGGTAGGCTTCGCCACCTATCCCTACGGCGCGCCGTGGGCTGCCGGCGGCGCCAATGCCTTCGGCAAGCTGTCTGATACGCCGAACATCTCCAACAACCTGACCAAGCTGTGGGGCACCCACACGCTGAAAACCGGCTTCTACTGGGACTTCGCCCGGAACAACCAGACCGGCGGCGGGTATAACATGACCACCCAGGGCGGCGCAGCCTTCGAAAACTGGGGCGCGCGCAGCACGGGCAACCCGCTGGCGGACTGGATCACCGGCCGCATCACCCAGTTTGAACAGATGCAGAACGCCCCTGTGACGGACTTCAAGTACTACACCTGGGCGTTCTACGTGAGCGACCAGTGGAAGGTGAACCGCCGGCTCACCCTTACGCTGGGCATGCGCTTCGAGCACCTCGGCAACTGGGTGCCGCTGGCCGACCATCCGGGCCTCGCGGTCTGGGATCCGGCGCGGTATGACAATACCTCGAACGCCAAGTCCTGGACCGGCCACGTGTGGAACGCCATCGACAAGTCGATTCCGAAGTCCGGCTGGCCTTCACGCACGCTGTTCCCCGAGCCGCGCTTCGGCTTTGCGTACGACCTGTTCGGCGACGGCAAGACCGTGCTGCGCGGCGGCGCCGGCCTCTACCGCTATCAGATCGCCTACAACTCGGTCAGCGGCCAGGCCTACAGCGCGCCGTTGGACATTCCGCAGTACGGCACGGTGTGGGGTTGCTGCGTGGGCTGGCATCAGTTCAAGCAGTACTCACCCGCGCTCGGCCCCTCCGGGCTAGGCTCCGGCGTCACCCCGCTCAAGAAGGGCGACGACCGGGTTCCTTACACCTGGACCTACAACTTCACCATCTCCCGCCGCCTGCCGTGGCGGAGCGTGGCCGAAGTCCAGTATCAGGGCAACCGCAGCGAGGACATGCTGATCCGCGGCGCGCTCACCAACCTGAACGCGATCCCGTTCAAGGCCTTCTTCGGCCCCAACCCGAAAACCGGCCAGATCCTGGATCCGGCATCGTCCGACTTCCCGGTCAACGATTACCGGCCGTTGGCCAACTACAGCAACGTGGAGCTGATCACCCACGGCAGCTATTCGCGCTACAACGCGCTCATCGCCACTTGGCAGAAGCAGTCCGGACGCGTCACGTTCACCACCAACTACACCTTCAGCAAGGTGCTCGGCGTGCGTGACAACGTCTCGGACAACGGCGCCAGCTCCGGCGCCACGCTGTGGCCGTTCGGCCTGCGCGAGAACTACGGCGTGCTGAGCTGGGACCGCACCCACATCTTCAATGCCGCTTACGTCGTCAACCTGCCCAACGCCTCCACCAAGAACAAGTTTCTTGGCGGCGTCGTCAACGGTTGGACGCTCAGCGGCATCACCCAGATGCAGAGCGGCGCTCCCATCCAGCCCAATACGGGCGGCACGCTCAACGCTCTCTGGCCGGGCGACTTCACCAACCAGCGCCAGCTCGGCACCAACTCCGTCACGCTGGTTCCCAAGGTCGTCTGCGATCCTCGAAAGAATCTGCCTGACGGGCACTACTTCAACCCCGCCTGCTTCGCGCCTCCCGCGGGCAACGGGTTGAACGGCGACATCATCTGGCCGTACATCAAGGGGCCGGCGTTCTTCAACAGCGACCTGGCCGCTTACAAGACGTTCAGCATAAACGAACGCCACAAGATCCAGTTCCGGTTCTCGGCGTTCAACTGGATGAACCACCCGCTGCCGCAGTTCGGCGCCGCGGGCAGCCAGGACATCCAGCTGAACTTCACGGCCAATGGGACGCTCGCGCAGACCAACCAGAACAAGATCACCAGCGGCAAGCCGCTTCATACGGTCGGCCGCCGGGTGACGGAGTTCACGCTCAAGTACACCTTCTGAGCGCGGACCCGGTTCCAGACCTCGAAGGGGACGCCTGCGGGCGTCCCCTTCGTTTTGCTGAAATGAGATCCATGCAGAAAGGCGAGCGGTGGGCGCTTCCGGTGGGCGCGCTTCTGGCGCTGGCTGTGTGGGCTGCCGCCGGCGCCACCCAAACGGCTTCTTCGAGCGCGGCAGCGATCCGCTTTGAGCATGCCGCCATCGGCTTCCGGCTCGAGCACGGCGAGGTGAAACCGCGCCGTGTCCCTGCCACCATGGCCGGCGGGCTGGCTGTCTTTGACTACGACCGCGACGGACGCCCCGACATTTTCTTCACCAACGGCGCCAACCTCGAGACGCTTCAGAAAGACGACCCCAAATACCGCAACCGCCTGTTCCACAACGAAGGCGGAGGCAGGTTCCGCGACGTCACCGACGCCGCCGGCCTGGCGGGTTCCCGCTACAGCCACTGCGCCGCGGCCGGCGATTTCGACAACGACGGCTGGCCGGATCTCTTTGTCGGCGGCGTCCATCACAATACGCTCTACCGCAACAACGGAGACGGCACCTTCTCCGATGTCACGGAAAAGGCCGGCATCCGCAACGCGCCCGACCCCGAATTCGGGCCGCTGTGGGCCATCGGCGGCGTCTGGGTGGACGTCAACCAGGACGGGCTGCTGGACCTTTTCGTCGTCAACTACCTTCAGTGGGATTTCAGGACCGAGCCGCTGTGCGAGTACAAGGGCGAGAGCGACTATTGCAGCCCGCGCATGTACAAAGGCACGCCCAACCAGCTCTACCTGAACCGGGGCGGCGGCCGGTTCGAGGACGTCTCCGCGCAGTGGGGCCTGCGGGCCAAAGTAGGGAAGGGAATGGGCGGCGCCATGGCCGATTTCGACGGCGACGGCCGGCCGGATATTTTCGTCACAAACGATTATTTGTATAATTTCCTTTTTCACAATAAGGGCGGCCGTTTTGAAGAAATAGCTTTTCAATCAGGCGTTGGATTGGCTGAAGACGGTTTGTTTATCTCGGGAATGGGTACGGATTTCCGCGATTTTGACAATGATGGCATTCCCGATATTGTCTTCGCCGCCCTCCAGCGCCAGACCTTCCCGCTGTTCCGCGGGCTGGGCGCGAAAGGCTTCGCGGAAGTCACATCCACGACTGGCCTGCGCGAGCTCGTCATGCAGATGGCGGGCTTCGGCGTGGGTTTCGTTGACTTCGACAACGACGGTTGGAAGGATCTGTTCGTCTCGCGCGGCGACGTGCTGGCCCGGGCATTGCCCGGCAACGTCGTCGAGCAGCACAACAGCGTATTCCGCAACCTTGGACCGAAAGGCGGCTGGCAGGCGCTCACCGCGGAAGCGGGGCTGGACGCCGTCCCGCCGGCGCGCCACCGCGGCCTCGGCTTCGGCGACTTCGACGGCGACGGGCGCATGGACGTCGCCGTCACCGCGCTGGCGCGCCCGGCCGAAATCTGGCTGAACCGCTCGCCCTCTGCGGGCCACTGGCTCGCCTTTCAACTGGAAGGCGTGAAGTCGAATCGCGACGGCATGGGCGCGTTGATCCGCGTCGACACGCCCTCCGGCCCGCAGTGGAACCACATGACCTCCAGCCTCGGCTACGCCTCCTCGAGCCTCGGCCCCGTCCGCTTCGGCCTCGGCCCCCATGCGAAAGCGGACCGCGTCGAGATCCGCTGGCCCTCGGGCAAGACGCAGATCTTCGAAAACGTCGAGGCAGACCGCATCGTCACCGTCCGTGAACCCAAGTAAAACCGGGGACAGGCCCGCCTGGCACCAATTTCATCTTCCAAAAATTGAGTAAAACCGGGGACAGGCCCGCCTGGCACCAATTTCATCTTCCAAAAGTCGGATAAAAATGGTGAGGGACAGAAACGGGGACAGCGGCCGGTCATAAAGGCGAGCTTCGCCAGGAAGCATGAAAACGCGGGGTTCGGCCCCGCCGCCGGCCAGTGCCTCGCACGAAGGCCGATTTCATCCGGTTTCAGCGCCGCGCGTGGAGGCGGCGTCAGCCGCCCGAACAAGCGGCCGCCGCGCGACCGCGCGCGCAATGGCTTTCCCCGCCGGGACCGCTCGCTCCCGCGGCCTGCGGCCGCTCGGCTCGCCGCGCGGAACATGGCTGCGGCCCGATTCCGCCACGGCTCTTGGCAGGGTGGGTTTCAGGGAAAAAGGGGAATTGTGTTCCTGTCCCCTTTTTTGCAGCGCCGGAGCGAGGCGCGTGCGCGGCTGGCAGGCATGGCCCGCCCTCCAGAAGCATATGTCTCAAAGGAATTTGCCCCTTTGAATGCTGCCACTACGGCAAGTGGAAGGTCACGCGCGCCACGGCTTTGCTGGATGCCCCGGGCGGCCGCACCGTGGTAGCGCGCCTGCGCCCGGGCGAAACCATCGAAGCCCTGGACGGCGAGGTGCACCTGAAGCCGGCCGCCGTGCTGGTGCGGCGGCAAATTGCGCCTGATGGGCCGTTTCCTGAAGGCGCCATCGTTTTCCTTGCCGGCTACACCGGAGAAAGGGTGGGGCAGGGTCTGGTACCAGGGCCGCGAGATGGGAGCCGAAGTTTCGGGCGCGAGCGTCTGCTGCCCGTCGCCCGGCCCCAGTTGCTGGGGCGAATTCATCGATCCCGCGGACCGCGGCTGGGCGGAGCGCGCCGTATGGTGGATCCTGATCAAAGCTCCTGACGGCCGGATTGGATGGACCAGCGAATCCCGCAATTTCTCCGGCGCGGACGGATGCGGGTGACCCTTGCGCTGCCCGCAAAAGGGGCGCGCCTGTCTGTCAGCAGCGGCAGACGAGGCGGGTCCGCCTTTGAACCCTTGCTCGCAGCGCCTCCTCAGCCGAAGAGCTGCCGCGCCCGCAAGCTGGTGACTGTGATTCCCGTGGCCGAGCACGTACAGCGCATCTCGATCTCCCCGGACGGCAGGCGCGTTTTCACCTCAGACCAGCGCGCTCCGCGGCTGGCCGTGATCGACACGGCATCCAACAAGGTGGCCGAATGGATCCCGCTGCCCTCTACAGGCTACGGCACGGCGCCGACGCCGGATGGCCGCATGCTCGTGGTGGCCATGCCGCGCGCCAACCAGGTGGCCGTTGTCGATCTCCGCTCCCGCTCCGTCGCGCACGTCATCGACGTGCCGCCCACGCCTCAGATGGCGCTGATGCGTCCGGATGGCAGGATGGTCTACGTGTCCTGCGACCGCAGCGGACAGATCGCCGCCATCCGCACTTCGGACTGGAAGCTGGAAACCCTGATCCCCGCCGGCAAAGACGCCGACGGGCTGGCCTGGGCCAGGTGACCTCACGCCGACCGCCGCCCTCCCGGTAGGATGGTCTCTGCGTCATGAAGTTTCTCGATCCCCGCCGCCCCGGCTACGCCTGGTTCGTCGTCGCGTTGCTCGTGCCCGTGGCCCTGCTGAACTACCTCGACCGCCAGATGCTGGCGTCGATGAAGTTCTCCGTCATGCAGGACATCCCCGACATCGGCAACGAGGCGAACTGGGGCAAGATCCTGGCGTTCTTCAAGTGGACCTACGCCTTCCTCAGTCCCGTCGGCGGATATCTGGCGGACCGCTTCAGCCGCCGTTACGTCATCGCTGGCAGCCTGTTTGTCTGGAGCGCCGTTACCTGGGCCACGGCGCGCGCCGAAACATTTCAGCAACTTCTTGTCACGCGCGCCGTCATGGGCGTCAGCGAAGCCTTCTACATCCCCGCTGCGCTCGCCCTCATCGCCGACTACCACCTCGGCCCCACGCGCTCGCGCGCGGTCGGCGCGCATCAGATGGGCATCTATGCCGGCGTCATCCTGGGCGGCTTCAGCGGCTACGCCGCCGATCATCCCGAGCTCGGCTGGCGCTGGATGTTCGAGCTCTGCGGCCTCGCCGGGCTGCTCTACGCGCTGCCTCTGTTCTTCCTCATCCGCAACGCGCCGGCGCAGGCGGCGGCGCAGGAAGCCCCCAGCGCTTCGCCGTGGGGCGCGCTGCGGGAACTGCTCGGCAACGTCTCCTTCATCCTGCTGGTGCTGTATTTCACGCTGCCTGCGATGGCGGGCTGGATCGTCCGCGACTGGATGCCCGCGATATTGAAAGCCGAATTCGGCATCGGCCAGGGCAAAGCCGGCGTCTCCGCCACGCTGTTCTGGATGCTCGCCGCCATCGCCGCGGCCCTCGCCGGCGGCTGGCTCGCCGACCGCTGGACCCGCCGCAATCCGCGCGGCCGCATTTACACGAGCGCCATCGGCGTGTTCCTGATCGCGGTGGCCATGATGGGCGTCGGCTACTCGCCCCAGACCGGCGTGCTGGCGCTTGCGGTCGCGTTCCTCATCGTGTTTGGCGTGGGCTGGGGCTTTTTTGACACCAACAACATGCCCATCCTCTGCCAGATCGCGCGGCCGCAGGTGCGCGCCACCGGCTACGGCCTCATGAATCTGGTCAGCATCAGTTGCGGCGGCGTGGCCGATTGGGGCTTCGGCCTGCTGCGCGACCACCACATCCCCCTGCTCGCGATCTTCGGGATCTTCGCCAGCGTCGCCGCCCTGTCGGTCGTGCTCGTTCTCCTGATCCGCCCCCGCTACACGGATGCTGCGCCCGCGCCGGCCGGGCATTGACGGCGGCTGCTGGCGGACAGCGCTCTACGGCGTTTCTGCATCCGGCGCAGGCGTCATCTCCGGCGCGATCTGCACCAGCCCAGGATGCGCCGTCTCTCTTCGCCGCGTCGACGCCACCAACTGGCCGAAGCGGTGTGAAAGATGGAACAGCCCGCCCGCCGTAACCGGTCCGACCACCCGGTAAGCCCCTACCGCCGCCAGCCCCATGGCAGCGATGCAGCCGCATTCGGCGCAGTCCGGATCGCCTCCAAGCTGGCACGGCAACACCGGAGTGCGGAAATCCGCCGAAATCGTGCGTGTGGTTTTCGCGAATATGCACCTGTCGGGCGAAGCCGGCGGCTTCAGATACTGCCGCAGCGCGCTGGGCGCCATGTCGATCTTTGGCTGCTTCTCGCGAAGCTCCAGCAGCTTCTCCACCACGCGCCGCCGCTGCTCCGCGTCCAGCCGCTCCGCTGCAAACGCCCCGCGCTGCGGCGTGAACAGGCTGAACCACAGCCGGTGCACCTCGCTTCTCCCGCCCCAGAATTCCACGAACTGTTCCAGCGATCCCTCCCGCTCCGCCATCTGCCGAGTCACCGTGCAATGCACCGTGATCCTGCCCCCGCGGACATTTTCCAGAATCCGGTCATACGTCGCCGGCGCGCGCCGCTTGTCGTGCTCTTCGCGCAACCCGTCGATGGAAACCACCACCGTCAGCTTGTCCATGGCAGCCCACGCTTCCGGCACCCGGCGGAATGCGCTCGTCACCACCTGCACATGAATCCCCCTGCCGATGAGCTCCGGAATGATACGCTCCACTTCGCGGTACCGCACCAGCGGATCGCCGCCCACCAGCGAAACGTGCAGAGGCTTCTCCCGCACCACCAGCTCCATCACGCGCCGGACCAGCTCGTCGCCGCGAAAGTCGCTCAACTCCCGCAGCGTCACCTCGCCTCCCAGGTGATTGGGCTCATAGGCGTAACAGCCGGGGCAGCGCAGCGGACATTCGCGCGTCAGTTCAATGGACAGGGCGGGCGCGTATCCCTGCAAAATTCTCGCCCAGGAGTGTAAAACGTGGCGTACCTGCATGCAATCTCCAGTCGGTTCATCCGGCCTGACGGCCACTATTCTTTCTGAAGCACCCACCTGGAAGGCAGACCTGCCGGAGAGCGCAATTCGCCGAGGACTGTCTTGAGGGTAGCAGGAAACCCGCCGCGCTGCCCGGATTTCTGCGCGCGCAGGTGATAGATTCTTTACGCGGAGGCCCCATGCCCGCCAACCTCGGTCCCGATTATCTCGCCGCCGAAGAAGAGTTCCGCCGCGCGGAGACCCTGCCGGAACGGATCGCCGCGCTCGAGAAGATGTACGCCGTTCTGCCTAAGCACAAGGGCACCGAGAAACTCCAGGCCGATATCCGCCGCAAGCTGTCGCAATTGCGGAAGGAAAACCAGAAGAAAGGTCCGGCGCGCGCCGCGCCCTTTTACCTCATCGAAAAAGAAGGCATCGGACAAATCGCCCTGGCCGGTCCTCCCAATTCCGGCAAGTCCAGCCTTCTCCGCGCCATGACGCACGCCCAGCCCGACGTCGAGCCCTATCCGTTCACCACCCACTCGCCCACGCCCGGCATGGCGCAGTTTGAGGATGTCCAGTTTCAGCTCGTCGACCTGCCGCCGCTGGCCCCGGAATGGGTGGAGCCGTGGGTCGCCCAGGTGCTCCGCCGCGCGGATCGAACGCTGCTCGTCGTCGCCGCCGACGATCCGGATGACCTCGCCGAGATCGACTTTCTGGAGCGCCAGCTCGCGGAATGGAAGCTCCCGCTCCCGCAGGTCATGGTCGTCAACAAAGTGGATCAGCCCGGCGGGCGCGGCAACTTCCAGGCGCTCGCCGAACTCTACGACGGCAAGTACGAGTGCCTTCCAGTGAGCGCCACGGCGGGAGAGGGGCTGGACCGCCTTGCCCGCCGCTGCTTCGATCTGCTCGATGTCGTGCGCGTGTATACGAAAGCGCCGGGCAAGAAAGCGGATCTCACAGCGCCCTATGTGCTGAAGCGCGGTTCCACGGTGCTGGACGCCGCGCGCCACGTCCACAAGGACTTTGCCGAACGGCTCAAACTCGCCCGCCTCTACCGCCGCGGCCAGCTCGAAGAGGGACTGCCCGTCAGCCGTGATCACGTCGTCGAGGACGGCGATATTCTGGAGTTCCATGCGTAACCGCATTTCCAACCATTTCCTGCTCGTTTTGTTGTGGGCCTCCGCCGCCGGACAGCCGTTTCTCGCCGGCACCGCCCGCCGCGACATCACTCCCCGCGAACCCGTCCCGATGTGGGGCTACGGCGAACGCCACGACGCTCTGTCCGATGGCGTTCTCGATCCGCTCTTCGCCGACGCGCTTGTGCTCTCCGCCGGCGGCGAAAAGCTCGCCATCGTCGGCCTCGATCTCGGCCGCAGCCCTGGCGAGCGCTCGCTCGAGCGCATCCGCGAAAGGCTGTTGCGCGAAGCCGGCATCCGCTGGTCTGTCATCGGCGGCTCGCACACGCACCACGGCCCCGTGCTCGAACTCTCGGATGAAGAGGGGAAGGGAAGAGGCCGCTTCGACGCTGCGCTGCGCTATTACCGCCAACTGGAGGACTCCATCGTCGAAGCCGTGCTGGAAGCGAACTCGAAACTGGTTCCCGCCCGCATCACTGCTGGCTCAATGGATCTGCCCGGGTGGAATGCGAACCGCCACACGAAGCTCGAACCCAAACCTGTCGATCCCGTCCTCGCCGTCCTCCGCATCGACCGCGAGACGGGCCCGCCGCTCGCCATTCTCGTCAATTGGGCCGCTCATCCGACCACGCTGCCTCCTTCCACGTTGAAATTCTCGGCCGATTATGCCGGACCGCTGAAAGAAATCGTCCGAAAAGAAACCGGCGCGGCGGCTATTTTCCTACAGGGAGCGGCCGGGGATCTCCGCACCGAACGCCGCGGCATGGACACCTTCGCCTATGGTGAAGCCCTGGGCCGCGAAGCCGTCCGTCTGGCCCGCTCCCTCGCGCCCGCCGCGCCCGCGCCACCCGTCGAAATCCGCGCCCGCGAAGAACGCTTCACGTTCCGCCCGCGCATCGATCTCAGCAACCCCATCGTCGCCGCGGCCTATGAAAAAGCCTTCTTCCCGGAACTCGTCCGCAACTATCAGGACGAGTACGCCCAGGGTGTCCGGCCCCGCCTGATGGCGGTCCTGCTGGGAACGGATCTGGCCATGGTGGCCGCTTCCGGCGAATTCTTCTCCAGCCACGCCGTCCGGCTCAGGGAAAGGGCGCGGCTAAAGAACCTCTTTTTCTTCGGTTATTCCAACGGATATCACCAATATTTCCCCACGATTGAGGCTTGCGCCGAAGGCGGCTACGGCGCCGATCCGCCCGTCGCCCCCGCCGCTGTGGGCGCGGGCGAGGAACTCATGAACCGCGCGCTCCTGTGGCTGTATCAGTTGCGAGGCAGGATCCGGCAATGAAATCCCTCTGTGTACTGTTCATGGCCGCGGCGGCCGCCTCCGGCGCCGATCTCGTCCGCGGAGGCAAGTCGCCTTACACGATCGTCATCGCCGCGCAGGCGCCGCCCGCCGAGCGCCGCGCCGCCGAGGAGCTTCAACGGACCGTCCGCGAAATCAGCGGCGCCGAACTCCGCCTGGCCGATGACAGCCGCCCCGTGCCCGGGCCCATGGTCCTCATCGGGCGCAGCCGCGCGCTCGCCCGCGCCGCACCCGCGCTGCCGCCGAAAGACCTCGGCGCCGAAGGCTTCGTCATCGAAACCCGCGGGCCGCACCTGGTGATCGCCGGCGGCGGCCAGCGCGGCACGATGTACGGCGTCTACGAGTTCCTCGAACGCCTCGGCGTCCGTTGGTTCACCGCCGAGGTCGCGCGCATTCCCCGCCTGACGTCCATCCCTTTGGGCAACCTCCGTATCCGCCAGGAGCCTGCCTTCGAGTACCGCGAGCCCTTCTTCACCGAGGCCTTCGACCGCGACTGGGCCGCGCGGAACCGCGTCAACGGCAATCACTCCAAGCTCGACTCCGGCACTGGCGGGAAGATCAGCTACTATCCGTTTGTCCATTCCTTCAACCAACTGGTCCCGCCCGAAAAGTACTTTGCCGAGCACCCCGAGTATTTTTCTCTCATCGACGGCAAGCGCCGGGCCGAGCGCAGCCAGCTTTGCCTGACCAACCCTGATGTCCTCCGCATCGCCACGGAAACCGTGGAGCGCTGGATTGCCGAACACCCGGAAGCCACGATCTTTTCCGTTTCGCAAAACGATTGGGAGGGTTGGTGCGAGTGCGAGCGCTGCCGCCGGGTGGAAGAAGAGGAGGGCGGCGCCCACAGCGGCCCCCTCCTGCGCTTCGTCAACGCGCTCGCGGATCGGATTGCGGCGAAACACCCGGACAAGCTGATCGATACTCTGGCCTACTGGTACACGGAAGCTCCGCCGCTGCGCGTCCGCCCGCGCCCCAACGTCCGCGTCCGCCTGTGTCCCATCGGCATCTGCACCGCCCACCCCTTCTCGCAATGCCCCCGCAGCGCCTATTTCTACAGGAATTTGCAGGCCTGGTCCAAAATCACGGACCAGCTTTACATCTGGCATTACAACACGAATTTCACGCATTATCTTCTCCCATTTCCCGATCTGGACGAACTGGCCGCCGATATTCCGCTCTACCGCAAAACAGGCGTCAAAGGACTCTTCCTCCAGGGCGCCTATCCGGAAGGCGGCGGCGGCGAAATGGCGTGGCTCAAGTCCTGGGTGCTGGCGCGCCTGTTGTGGGACCCGTCGCGCGACGCCTGGAAGCTGGTGGACGAGTTCCTGGAGGGCGTCTACGGCCGCGCCGCGCCGCTGATGCGCCGCTATCTCGACCGGCTTCATGCCGAGGTCCGCCCTCAGCCTGCCGGACGCGGCCTCCATCTCTGGATCTTCAACGTCCCGGATTACAGCCAGGAGTTGCTTGACGACGGATTCCGGCTGTTTGATGAGGCGGAAAAAGCGGCGGAAAACGACGAAATCCGCCGCCGCATCCGCAAGGACCGCCTGTCACTGGAATATCTCGCCCTGCTCCGCGCGGCCCGCTATGAAGTGCGCGGCGCGCGCTATGCTCCGGCGGATCTCGATCGCCTGAAGGAAAACGCCCGTGTTTTTCTGGCCCGCGCCCGGGAATTCGGCATCCGCAGCCTGCATGAAGGGCGGCCCATCGACTTTGACGAGCGTCACTACGATGCGCTCCAGACCCACGCGGCTGAACGGCTCGGGAACCGCCTCTTCGAGGTGGTTGCCGTGCCGGCGCTGAACGGCCGCATCGTGCGCTTCTTCGACAAAGTCCAGGGCCGCCAGATGCTTCGCCCGCCATCGCTGAGCGATCTCCGCTACCCGGATACGGGCGGCATTGCCGCCACCGTCCACGCCCACCGCCGCGCTCCGGCATGGCCCGTTCCATGGCGCGCCGAACGCGCCGGCGAGGGCCAGTTGCTGCTGTCCGCTTCGCTCGAAAACGGCCTTCAGGTCCGCCACCGGATCGTTCTCAGTGAACGCGGGCTGACGCTCGAGACCGTGGTCTCCAATCCCACTCCGAACGAGCTCGCCGCCGCTATCCAGCACCGTGCTGAAGCCTCTCCGGCCGACATTGACGCCGAATCGCTCGAATACACCGATGCCTCCAGCCAGCCCGTCCGGCGGCTGCTGATCCAGCCCGGCGAGCCGCCCGAAGGCCGCCTGCAACTGGATGCACCCGCGCTGCCCCGCGAGGGTCTGCACCTGTCGCCGTCGCTCTTTTTTGCATCGAGCGGCGAGGCTGCACGAATCCTCGCCCAGTGGACGGCCAAGACTCCTCCCGCTGTCATCTTCACCCACTGGTCGGAGGAGACGAGTCTGGCGCCCGGCGCCGCGCTCCGCCTCACTTCGTTCTACAGCCGGAAGTGATCAGCGCCGCTCGTAGATCTCGGTCCACCGCTTCGTCCCCTCCGGGCTGACGAGCTTGAGTCTTCGCTCCATCACGCGCCCGTCGCGGGACACGATGGTCCGGGCGGTCTCCACATAGTTGCCATCCGGCGTGCGGAAGGTCGAATCAATCGTCCGCGCGTCGACTCGGACAATGACGATTTCGCCATTCCCGAACGAGCGCGACATTGGATACGGCTTCCCGTCGATGGCGCCCGAGAAACCGAAATCCCGCTCGTCTTCGTTGGCGTATTGCACCGTTCCGTGATAGCTGAGCTTCGGCTCCTGGTGCTCGATCGTCAGCATCACCGAAACGGGCCTGTTCACATTGCCCCACTTCGAGCGGCTCACATTGAGCTGCCAGTTGCCGCTGAGATTGGCCGGCTGGGCGGCGCACAGCGCGCCCAGAAATAGCACTGCGGAAACGATCTTCAACAGCCTTCGCATTTCTCGCCTCCTGGCAATGCTTGCGGCTTTACTATAGCGCCGCCTGCTTCCGGTGGGAACCCTCTTCCGGATCGCGGAGTCTATTCTTGCCGGAGGAACGGCAGTGCGCGCAGCGCTTCTGCTTTTCGTCATCGGCTGGTGTGACGGTCTCGCCGGCGGCCAGGATCTGGTAGTCCCGCAAGGCGCCGCCGAGATGCTCCAGCTCCACAGGGAACCGGTGGATCTGCCGCCGGAAGCTGCGGAACTCGGCATCCGCGGGCGAGTCCGGTTTCAGGTCCACGTCGGTGCGCACGGCCGCGTCAAACAGGCGCACCTCCTCGACGGCCATCCCCTGCTGGCCGATGCCGCCCGCAGGGCCGTGCTGCGATACCGCTTCCGGCCGCTCGCTCCGCATGGCCGGCCGGCGGGCTGGAAGTCCATCATCGCGGTGCCCGTTCCGATGCCGGCTCCATCCGTGCAAAGCCGCGCGGCCTGAGCGGCGGCGGGGTGCGCCCGGATTCCAGCCGCAGATGATCCGCCTGTGATTGGAGTATGATTGCCCGGGAAATCCGCCTGGAGACACGCCATGCGCCTGCTGTACTGCCTTCCGCTGTTCTGTTTGGCCACTCTGGCCGCGGAGAAGTTCGTCTCCATCCGCGGCGATGCCAACGTCCTGGATTTCGAAATCGCCGACGCTCCCGTCACCAATGCCGAATATGCCGCATTCATCGCCGCCACGCGCCACGCTCCGCCGATGCATTGGGAAAACGGCGCGCCCCCGCGCGGCTTCGAAAACCATCCCGTGATCTACGTCAACCGCTACGACGTTGAGAAGTACCTCGCCTGGCGCACTGCGCGCGAAGGCCGCATCTACCGCCTCCCCACGCCTGCGGAGTTCGAATACGCCGCCCGCGCCGGACGCTCTGACGTCCTCTACCCCTGGGGCAGCGAGCCGCCGTCAAACCAGGCCAACTTCGATCCGGACGGCGCCCGTTCTTTTCCCGCCTGGCGCGATCACCTCAAGCCCGTGCGCTCCTACCCGCCCAACCCCTGGGGGCTGTACGACATGGCCGGCAACGTCTGGCAGATGGTGCATACCGATCACGACCCGGCGACGCAGCGCTGGATCTTCCGCCTCCACCAGCCCTATGAGAAAGAGTCCACCGTGATGGGCGGCTCCTGGGCGCGCTCGGCCGCGTACCTGAAAATCGGCGTCCGGGGCGGCGCCGGCGGCGCCGGCATCCGTCATCCCGATCTCGGCTTCCGCCTCGTGCGCGAACCCGCGGGCGCCACCCACTTCCGCCGCCAGCCGCGCCGGCTCGCCGTCGTCAGAACACAACGAGGCATTTTTGTTTCCTGGCAGCTCCTGCCCGGTGAAGACCGCCTCGGCTTCCACGTCTACCGCTCCCGCCGCCGTGACATGGCCGGGGAACGCCTGACGCGTCAACCGTTGTTGAACCGGACGGCCTGGCTCGATGCCGCCCCGCCCGAGGGACGCCTCTACTACCGCGTGCGTGCTGTTTCTGATGACGGCCGCGAAGGACCGCCCTCAGAGTGGGGCGCTGAACTCCCTGGCACGGACGGCCTGCCCGCCGCCGCTGTCTTCCAGCCGGGCATCCGCCAGGGCCAGGCCGCTCCCGTCTTTGGCGACCTGAATGGCGACGGCTCGCCTGACGCCGTCTTCCGGCTCGACAACCTGATCCAGGAGAACCGCCCCAATCCGGGCCTCCCCGTCGAACTCGAGGCCATCACCAGTTTCGGCAAACAGCTCTGGCGCCGTCCCATGATCGGATTCGATGCCTGCTTCGGCAATGCCAACAACGCGCCCTTTCTCGTGTACGACCTCGACGGCGACGGCCGCGCCGAGGTCGCCGCGCGCATCGAAGAAGACGGCCGGACCTGGCTGGCCATTCTCGACGGCATGACCGGCCGCACCCTTCGCCGCACGCCCTGGCCTGAGATGTTCACCGACAAGGCCGGCACCTCCACCCGCATCCATATGGCTGTGGCGTACCTCGACGGCCGCACGCCCAGCCTGATCACACAGACCGGGCTTTATGAAAATGAACTCTTCCATGCCTGGAGCCCGGATCTGAAACTTCTCTGGAAGTATGAGAGCATCGGCCCTACCTCCGGCTCGGGCTCTCACCACATCGACATTGCCGACCTCGACGGCGACGGCCGTGACGAGGTCTTCGACGGCACAACGGTTCTTAACTCTGATGGGACGATCCGCTGGAGCCTCTACCGCCTGCACCCCGATATTGTCGCCATCAAGCGCATCCTCGGCCAGCCGCAGCGGCAGGTTTACTACGCCGTCGAAAGCACCACTCACGCGGGCGTTTACGTGGTGGACGCCGCCTCCGGCCGCCTCCACTGGAAGCGCAACCGCGAGGACGATCCGCGCTGGGTTCACGCTCATACCGGCTGGGCGGCCGACATCTGGGAAGGCTCGCCTGGTTATGAGTTACTGGCGAACACCGATGGCCACGAGATGAAAGACACCCTGCTGCTTTCATCCGATGGCCGCGAACTCCTGCGCCCCGTGCCCGGCGCCTGGCGCCCGGTGAACTGGCTCGGCCGCAGCGTGCGCGAACTGATCTCCGGCGATGCGGCGCAGATCGTCCGCTTCGACGGCAAGGGGTTCGCACCCGCCGCCGAGTCTCCCGCTCCGGGTTGCCGCGTTCTGATGACCGCCGATCTGTGGGGCGACTACCGCGACGAGATCGTCTGCTCGAAAACCATCGACGGCCGCTGGACCCTGCTGGTTCTGACCAACACGGCCGAGCCTGCGGGCCGCGCCGTCGCCCGCACCGCCTCACGCGAATACCGCCTCTGGCTGGCGCGCAACCTCGGCGCCGGCTACGGGTCTTATTTCGAGTGGGAGGATGGGCACTGACCACGCTCGGCCTGCGCGCGCGGCACAGAAACGGATTGGCGCGCCGCTTCGGCTGCACGCGGACGTGGCCCGCGCTCCCATGGCTTTTCTGTCATTTCCTGCCTGGCGCCCCCGGCGTCGTGCGGATTTTCTCCCCTCCCTTTTGCCGCCGGACCGATTCCAGCCCGCACGAGCCTGCGGTGCGGTAACCCTTCTCTGCGAGATACGCCGCCGCACGGGCGGCGCGGCCACCCTGCGTTCAAAGGGTGACGATGACCTTGTTCTTCGGGACCTCGCCCAGCCGCGCAGGCAACTGGCTCATCGGAATGTTGACGTAGCCTTTCACCGAGCCCAGCATCTGGATCTCGTATGGCTCGCGTACGTCCAGAAAGAAGACTTTGTCCGGTTGCTCCAGGAGCCTGGCCAGCTCCTCGGCGCTCAATTCCTTCACCTTCGTGGCGGACTGCCCGCAGGCAAAGGCGAAAGCCAGCACCGAAGCCAGCACGCAGGCCCAGCAGAATGCTCTCATGACCGGCAGTGTAGCATGGTGTGTATATGCAGTCGGGCATAGCCGTGGATGAGTTTTACCGCATCGCAAAACTGCCGCCTTATGTTTTTGCCGTCGTCAACGAGATGAAGGCGCGGCTGCGGGCGCAGCAGTATGACGTCGTCGACTTCGGCATGGGCAACCCCGACGGGGCCACGCCGCGCCCGGTCGTCAACAAGCTCATCGAAGCGGCGCGCAACCCGCGCAACCACCGCTATTCGGTTTCGCGCGGCATTCCCAACCTGCGGCTGGAAATCTGCCGCCGTTACGAGCGCAACTACGGCGTCGCACTCGATCCGGAGACGGAGGCCATCGTCACCATCGGCGCCAAGGACGCGCTGGCCCACTTGATGTTCGCCGTCATCGGTCCCGGCGACGAAGTGGTCACGCCCGCCCCCTGCTATCCGATCCACCAGTACGGCGTGATCATGGCCGAGGGCCGCGCGGCGCCCCTGCCGGTGGCCGATCCCGCCGAGTACCTGAACCGGCTCGAAGACCACTTCCGCAAAGCGACCAGACCGCCCCGCCTGATCCTGCTCAACTACCCGCACAATCCGACCACGGCGTGCGTCGATCTGGACTTCTTCCGCCACGTCGTCGCGCTCGCGCACCGGCACGGGGCGATGATCCTGCACGACTTCGCCTACGCCGATCTCTGCTTCGACGGCTATCGCGCCCCGAGCATCCTCCAGGCGGACGGCGCCAAAGAGGTGGCCGTAGAAATCTTCTCGATGACAAAGAGCTACAACATGGCCGGCTGGCGCGTCGGCTTCTGCCTCGGAAATCCGCGCATGATCAAGGCGCTGGCGCGCATTAAAAGTTATCTCGATTACGGCAATTTCCAGCCCATCCAGATCGCGTCCATCATCGCTCTGCGCGACTGCGAGGAGGAGGTGGGCAAGATCTGCCACCTGTACGAAAAGCGCCGCGACCTCCTGGTGGATGGCCTGAATGCGGCCGGCTGGCCGGTGGAAAAGCCCAAGGCTTCCATGTTTGTCTGGGCGAAAATTCCACCGCCATTTCAGGACCTGCCGTCGCTGGAATTCGCCAAGCTTTTATTGGAAAAAGCGCTGGTGGCGGCCAGCCCCGGCATCGGCTTCGGCCCGGCCGGCGAAGGCCATGTCCGCTTCGCGCTGATCGAAAACCACCACCGGACGCGGCAGGCGCTGCGCTCGATCCGCCAGTTCCTGCGCGACGCCGGGCGCCGCAAGGAGAGCTGATTCCGTATGCCGCCGGGCCCAGGCGCCGCGGTCGTCGAGTTGCCGCTGATCGGCGGCGCGGAACTGGCGCCCCTGCTCGAGGAGGAAAAAGCCCGCTGGCTGCGGCTCCTGCACTGGGACTTCTCGCCCCTGGCGGAGCTGATCCTGCGCTACGCCGCCATGGGCACGCTCGAGGGCTTTGCGCTGAAAGACGGCGGCACGGTGGCCGGCTATGCTTATTACGTCTCCGAGGGCGGCAAGGGGCTGCTCGGCGACCTGTACGTCCTCGGCGCCTGGCGGTCGCCGGCGCACGAGAACCTGCTGCTCAACGCCGTGCTCGACCGGCTGCGCTCGATGCCGTGGCTGCGCCGCGTCGAAGCGCAATTGATGCATCTGGGAATGCACAGCGGGCAGATTGCATCCGCCGGCCGCCCGCCCGCGGCATTCCCCCGCCAGTTCATGCTCGCGGCGCTCGACGCGCTGCCCGCCACCGTTCCTGTGCCCGGAGATCTGCATTTCGAGCGCTGGTCGGCCTACTGGACCGACGCGGCTGCGGAGGTCATCGCCGAGGCCTATGAGGGCCACGTCGATAGCGAGATCAACAACCAGTACCAGTCTGTGGCAGGCGCGCGGCGCTTCATCGAAAACATCGTCCGCTACCCGGGCTGCGGCTACTTCGCCCCGGATTGCACCTGGGTGGCTCTCAACCGCGAGGGCTGCGTCGTCGGCGTCTGCTTCGCCAGCCGCATCGCCCCGGCCACGGGCCACATTGCGCAGATCTGCGTCGTCCCCGCCGCGCAGGGCTGCGGCGCCGGGGCGGAGCTGCTGCGCCGGTCGCTTCACTCCCTTCGCCTCAGCGGCGCCACCGAGGCGTCGCTCACGGTCACCTCGTCCAACTCGCGCGCCATCCGGCTCTATGAGGCGTTCGGTTTCCGCGCCATCCACCACTTCGAGGCGCTCGTGTGGGACCCGCTCTGAAACAGGCCGCGCCTACGGCGCAAGGAAGGACTGCATCGCGTTGAGGAACGCCAGGACGGCCGGCCCCAGCGTCACTACGAATACGGCGGGCATGATCAGGAAAAACACCGGAAAGATCAGCTTGACGCCCAGCTTGCGCGCCGCTTCCTGCGCCACCTGCCGGCGCCGCGCGCGAAGGTAGCGGGCGTGCGTCCGCAGCGCCGGCGCCAGGCTCGTGCCGAACCGGTCGCTGTCGATCAGCACCACGCCCAGCTTCTTCAACTCCGGCGATCCCGTCCTGCGGCCCAGATCGGCCAAAACCTCTGACCGCTGACGCCCGGCGCGGATCTCCAGTTGCACCTGCGCCAGTTCCGACGCCAGTTCCGGATGGATCCGCCGCAGCTCCCGGCTCGTCTCCGCCAGCGCGACGTCCAGGCTCTGGCCCGCTTCCACGCTGAGCACCATCAGGTCCAGCGCCGCCGGCAACGCCCGGTGGATTTTCCCGATTCGTGACTGCGTCATCCCTTCCAGGATGCGGTCCGGCAGCAGCAGCCCGAAGCCGGCGCCGCACACGGCCGCCAGCGCCGCCGCAGCCGCGTCCGCCGATTGCCACACCGCCGCCGCTCCCAGCGCTGCGCCCGCCAGCGCCGCCGTGGCGATGCGGATTCCCTGGAAAATCTGCGCCGCAGCAGGGTGCCGGAATCCCGCCGCCGCCAGCCGCGCCCGCAGGTTCATGGCCCGCGCTTCAGAGGGCTGCACCAGCGTGCCCAGTTGCAGCAGCGCCTCCAGCGTCCTGCCCGACCACCGCCGCGCGGCGCCGGCTTTCGGCTCGACGCCGGAGGACGGAGCCGGTGCCGGCAGCAGCCGCACCGCAACCATCAGCGCCGCAGCCACCGCCGCCAGAACGAAGCCGAAATGCAGGATCAGGATCCAGAGCACGTTCATCACCGCCTCACAGCCGGATCTGCACCATCCGCCGGATGACAAAATGCGCGGCGGCGATGGCCACGATCGCTCCGCCCAGCATCGCCCGTCCCGCCGGATGCTGGAGCAAAAGTGCCATCTGCCCCGGGTTGACCCAGAACAGAAGAAGCGCGATCACCGCCGGCACCGCCGAAAGCACCGTGCCCGTGAGCCGGCTGTGGGCCGAAATCGAGCGGACCTCGCCCTCCAGCGCCGCATGCTCCCGCATCGTCTCGCCCAGCCGGGCCAGCACATCATTCAGCCGCCCTCCGAAACGGTTCTGCAGCTTCACCGCCGCGCTGAACAGTGTCACCTCCGGCAACGGAATCCGGCCCGCCAGATTGTCCAGCGCCTGATCCCACGGAATGCCCAGCTTCCACTCGTCGCGCGTGCGGCGCATCTCCGAGGCCAGCGGCTCGGGCTGCTCCATCGCCAGCATCTCGATGGCATGGGCCAGCGGATAGCCCGCCTTCAGCGCGCGGGCGAGCGAGTCCAGCGCCTCTGGGAACTGCTCGGCAAACAGCCGGAACCGGCGCGCCCGGGCGGCCCGCAGATAGAACAGCGGACACGATCCCGCCAGCAGCGTCAGCAGCCAGCGGACCCAGGGCGAGAACAGACTCGTGTTGGTCAGAAACAGGCCCACCGACGCCCCGCCGAACAGCATAATCAGCGTTGTGCGGCCGACCGTCCAGGGAACTCCGGCCTGCGAAATCAGATGCCGCAACCGCTCCACCTGGCTGAACCGCTCCAGCAGCGCGGCCCAGATCCGGATCGTGCTCAATTGGCTGCCGGCCAGAAGCGTGCTCCCGCCCGCCTGCCGGCTTCGCCGCGCCTCCTGCACCGCCCAGTAAAAAGACGCCGCCAGCAGCGCTGCCAGCAGCCCGGTGGCGAACATCATCAGCCAGACGCTTGCCTGCTGCATCGGAGCTTACCGTGCCGGACGCCCGCCGGGCGCTCTGTCGCCCGGGTTCCGCGCCAGCAACCGGATCTGCTGGAGCGCGTCGGCCAGCGACAGCCGGTCGGCGTCTTCCGGTCTGGCGATCACCGTCACCACCGCCCGCTGCCCCTCGCCCTTCTGCACCTGCAACACCTCCACCTCTTCCAGCAGCCGCCTTGCATAGACCTCGCCCCGCACGCTCACCACCTGCACGTCCACATGGCTCCCCGGCTGGAGCATCGCCACCACGCCCTGCGAATCCACCGGGTGGAGGCTGACGGCGCGGAAGCCCGGCGGAATGGCCGCCAGCGCGCCTGCGCCCGCCGTTCCAAGGCTGCCCGCGCGCACCATCTCTCCCGCGGAGATCGGGCGCAGCGCCACCCTGCCCGCCGCCTCCGAGACCAGCCGCAGCGCGCCTTCCGGCGGCGCGCCCTGCGTCCACGCCTCCGCCCGCACATCCTCGGCGCTCAGCGTCGCGCCCAGCGCCACGTCGCGCGCCGCCACCAGCACCGTGGCATGCGCCGCCGCAGCGCCGCCCGCCGGCAGCAGGGCATAGAAGGCCCCTGTGGCCGCAACTGCGGCCACCAGCGCGATGCCGAACAGCGGCAACAGGTTTCTCTTCACAGCATTCCTCCAGGCGCGAGTCCAGGATTGCGCCTGGTATCAGTGAATCATGCAATCCCGCAAGGCAAGAATCCGGCGTTCGCCTGAGGCGCGGGCGGGAAGCGCCTGAGGCGAACGCGCCACTGGGGGCCGCCGCTACAATGAAAGAAGTGGAAACCCGCCGCATGTGCCCGCATTGCCGGGCCTTCATCACGACCAGCGACAAAGTCTGCCCGTACTGCGATACGCCCGTCGGTCCGCGCGCCATCGACCGGCGCGACCCCGGCGGCATCTTCGGCGGGCTGGTCCCCACGGCGCAGTTCGCCACCATCGTCATCTCGCTCGCCTGCGTGGCACTGTATCTGGTCACCCTGCTCGCCTCCAGCAAAGTCGGCGAGGTGAACGCGCTCATCCGCTATGGAGCCGCGCTGCCGCAGGCCGTCTTCGGAGGACAGTGGTGGCGCCTGATCACCGCCGGCTTCCTCCATGGCAACCTGATGCACATTTTCTTCAACCTTTGGGTTTTCATGGATCTCGGCCGCCACGCCGAAGAAATTTACGGCACAAAACGCATGGTGGCGATCTACATTTTTTCCACTATCGGCGGATTCGCTCTCAGCATGCTGCGCGGCACCATGCTCACCGTCGGCGCCTCGGCCGGCCTGTTCGGCCTCATCGGCGCCATGATCGCCCTCGGCGTCCGCTACAAATGGTCCGGCGAGGCGGCGATGATCAAGGGGTTTTACATCCGCTGGGCGGTTTACGGGCTTTTATTCGGCCTTCTCCCGTTTTTCCGCATTGATAATGCCGCCCATATCGGCGGATTAATCACTGGATTCGCGGTTGGCTATCTCGCCGGAACTCCGCGCCTTGTGCCGAATTTCACAGAAAAACTCTGGACCGGCGCCGCCGTGTTCGCCCTGGCCCTCACCGGCTACGCCTATCTCGAGCTCGTCCTCTGGCTCTCCCGGCTGGGCTGACGGCCGCCGGCTTGCGGACTCCTGCCGGTGGCCGCGTCCCACCCTCCACGATCGCCGCGTTGCGCCCGCCGCGGGTCGGCTGGAGGTTTTTGCTCCCGCCGGGTTCTATGCCGCCTACCCCTTCTCGCAGGAGAGGGATAGTTCCCTCGGCTCACCGAAAGCGCATGCTAAATCAACAACTTGTGCGTACAGGCGCAGCCTTCGCCCTGCCAGTGGCCGGGCCACCCCGCTGCGCGGACCGGCGTTCTGGAACCGTCCGCCTATTGGAGCCGTACATTCCGCCTGCTACGCTTCCAATTGCCGCGGGATTTCAGTACAATTACTTCCTGCTGGCAGGAGAATCGAATGGCCATTTTGCGTGCGGTGTTGCTGTCAGCTTTCTGCATCAGCAGCCTCTTTGCCAGCCCCCTGCTTCCCGGTTCTGCGCTAGGCACGGGCCGGACGGTGCAGATCACCAATGACCGGCTGGTCCTGGTTCTGAACGGCGGCCGCTACAACGGGCTTGTGGACGGCGTGGATGTGGACCTCTGGTGCGTGGACGTGGAGCGGTTCGCATCACCGGGCAACACTTACACGGCTAACGTCGTTCCGCTCCTGCCCTGGACCCCGGATCAGGCCGCGCTGGTGCGCAAAGGATCCTTCTCCAACGAGGACTTCTGGTGGGATCTCGGCCTCGGTCCCATGGAACGCTACCAGGCCGCCGCCTGGCTTATCACCCAGATGGAAGCCTACCGCAGCGGCACGCCTTTTCAGCCCGATCTGCACATCCAGCAAGCCATCTGGGGCATACTCGACGACGCGGAAAACCAGTCCATCAGTCTGACGCCGCTGGCCTGGTCGTGGATGCACACCGCCGCGGCGTTCATCCGCCAGAACCCGGATTTCGGCCTCGGCGAGTGGGCTGTGATCAGCGGCAATGCCGCCGCCGATGGCGCGTTCCAGGGCTGGCAGTACCAGTCGTTCCTGACCAGGCTGGAAGCGGTGACGCCCGAAGCCCGGTTCGGCGCGCTGCCGCCGGAGGCGCCGCTGGCGGAGAATCCGGAGCCCGGCACCTTTGCGTTGATCGGCGCGGGGCTGCTGCTCGGAAGCTGGGCGATGCGCCGCCGCCACGCTCAGTAGCGCAGCGCTTCAAACGATCTGCTCGTTCACCGGGTCCCACTTCACCTTGCGCTCCTTGAAGTAGGACTCGACGCTCATCACGATCGTCACCGCCTCCTCCCACGCGCGGTCCATGCCGCAGCGCGGCTGGTCCAGCCCGCGGATCGAGTCGATCCAGTTCCGCATGTGGCTTGACACCGGGTTCTCTCCCCGCTTCCACTGGTACTCCGGCTCGGCCAGGAAATGCGCCATCTCCGGATCCAGCCCCCACTGCTCCGCCTTCTTCCGCGCGGCGTTCACCTTCGCCGCGCCCTCCGGCGTCCACTCCGCCGTATACAGCCGGCAGTGCCTTTCGGCCACCTCGATCGTCGCGTCGCGGCCGAAGATATACGTGTTCGTGCCGTGGTGGCGGTTGTGGAACGTGCACGCGAAAGTGACGTTCAACTGTTTTTTCGGATACTCGAACAGCACGTGCCACTGGTCCGGCACCTCGCGGTCCTTCGTCCAGAAATACAGCCCGCCCATGGTCTGCACCGCCTCGGGGATGCCCATGCCCATGATCATGTTCACCCCGTCCCACTGATGGCTCATCAGGTCGCCCGCAATGCCCGTTCCATACTCCCACCAGCAGCGCCAGCGGAAAAAACGTTCCGGGTCGAAATTGGTTTTGACGCCCGCGTACTCCTGGAACTTCTCCCAATCAATGCGGTCCGGCTTGGCGTCCGCCGGCAGTTGCTGGTTGTCGTAGCGGGTGTAAAACTGCCACTCCGGCCAGGGGTTGGTGCGGTCGATGTAGGTGCGCGCTAAACACGTCTTGCCAAGCCGCCCCGACTGGAACAGCTCCCGCGCCTTGATGAACGACGGCTCCGAGTTCTGGTGGTGGCCAAGCTGGAGCACGACCCGGTTTTCCCGCACCGCCTTGCGGATGGCTTTCGCCTCCTCCAGCGTCCGGCACAGGCCTTTTTCCACATAAATGTGTTTCTTCGCCTGCGCGGCGCGCACCGCCATCGGCGCATGCCAAAAATCCGGCGTGGCGATCACCACCGCATCCACGTCCTTGGCTTCGACCGCCTTTTCCCAGTCCTTGGTGACCACG
This sequence comes from uncultured Bryobacteraceae bacterium, assembly GCA_937920635.1. GTDB lineage: Bacteria > Acidobacteriota > Terriglobia > Bryobacterales > Bryobacteraceae > JANWVO01. The sequence goes on along the minus strand of CAKZUE010000005.1, from coordinate 13,503 downwards.
GCTTTCTTGTTGAACGCCGTCTTCTGCGCGCGCTCGAGGTTCGAGTCATAGAGATCGCAGATCACGGCGATGTCCGTGTTCGGCGCCTCCTGCATCCGCTCGAGCAGGTAGATGCCGCGCGTGCCGACGCCCACCATGGCCAGCCGCAGCCGTTCGTTCGGCTTGGGCTGCGCCAGCACCGCAGGCGCGGCGGACAGGGCGGAGGCGGATTTCAGAAACGTTCGGCGGGGGACTCGAGTGTCGCTCATACCGGGATACATTCTACAGCGGGCCGCGGCGCATCCGGGAGAATCACCGCGGCTCGTCGATCGGCACCTCGGCGAAGAACAGCTCCTTGCCGCTGACGCCTTCCCGGATCCCCGTGATGTAGAGGATCGCGTCCCGCCGGTGCCGCGTCTCGAAATAGAAAAATCCGTGCGCCGACTCGCCCTTCAGCAGCGTCTTCGCTCCAAAAGCCCGCGTCTCGAACTCCAGTTTCGCCAGCGGGTTTTTCTTCTTTGGCAGCGGGATCGGCGCCCGCGGGCCCATGTTCGGCCGCCGCGGACCCAGGATCGACGGCAGCTCCTGCGCCGGCGTCGGCTGCACTTCATACCGCCCCGCCTGGTACGTCACCCGCATCCGGTCCAGCAGCAACGTTTCCTCGCCGCGGTTGTCCAGAATCAGCAGCACCGGCAGCACCCCGTGCTCGTTTGGATTCACGCCGCCGAACAGCGGCTTGGTCTCTTCGTCCGTCTCGAATTTCACCGCTGCCAGCGCTAGCGCCCCCACCTTCTGATGCGAAGGATAGCTCTCGGCCGGCTTCGGCCGGAACGGCGCCTGGACGGTGGCCGCCGCCAGCATCAGCCCCAGGCTTACAATCAGTATTTTGCCCACGATTCTCATCTTTGTCCTCTATTGGTCCCTTCAGGCCCTCGCTTTCCCGTTCCTCTTACTCTATCTGTCGCTGCGCGTTGCCCGGGACCGCCGATATCTTCACCGCCTCGGCGAGCGCTTTGGTTTTCTACCGCCGCACATTCACCCGACGGTTCCCGGCTGCGTCTGGTTGCACGCCGTCAGCGTCGGCGAAGCCCTCACTGCCGCCGTCCTTCTCCGCCGCCTCCGCCCGCTCCTGCCCGGCACGCCCGTCTTCGTCACCACCACCACTCTGGCCGGACGCGCCTTGTGCGAGGAGAAGCTCGCCGGTCTGGCCGACGGCGTCTTTTACGCGCCCCTCGATTACCGCTTCGCCGTACGCCGCGTCCTCGGCCGCCTCCGCCCGGCGCTGGTCATTGTCATGGAAACCGAGATCTGGCCCAATCTCTTCCGCGAAGCCCGCCGCTCGGGCGCCCGGCTGCTGCTGGCCAACGCCCGCATCTCGGACCGCGCTCTGCCCCGCTACCAGCGGCTCCGCTGGTTCTTCCGCCACGCTCTGGGCTTCGCCGACCGGATCCTCGCCCAGGACTCCACGGCCGCGGAGCGGTACCGCTCGCTTGGCGCGCTCCGGGTTGAAATCAGCGGAAATATGAAATATGATTTCGATCCGGAAGCCACGCAAATTCCAGCGGACATCGCCGAATGTCTTTCTTCTGCCAAGGCCGAATTCATCTGGATTGCCGCTTCCACCATGCCTGCCGCGCTGCCGGGCGACCCCGACGAGGACGACATCGTCCTCGACGCGTTTGCGCAGCTTGCGCCCCGCTTCCCCGGGCTCCTGCTGATCCTGGCCCCGCGCCGCCCGGAGCGCTTCGCCTCCGCATATGACAAGTTGATGGCGCGGGACTTCCCGTTCGTCTGCCGCTCGTTTCTCTCCGCCAGCGATCCCCTCCGGCCGCCCGCCGTCCTCCTGCTCGACTCCATCGGCGAGCTGAACTCGCTCTTCCGCGCCGCCACGGCGGTCTTCATGGGCGGCACATTCCCTCGCCGGGGCGGCCACAATATTCTTGAGCCGGCCGCCTTCGGCGTGCCTGTTCTCGCCGGGCCGCACATGGAGAATTTTGCGGAAATTGCTGCGGAATTTCGGCAAAAAGAGGCCATGATTTCCCTGGCATCCCCCGCCGAACTCGCACCCGCCCTCGAGAGGGTTTTTTCTGATGCGGCCTTCCGCCAGTCCCTGGGCGCGCGCGCCCGGGAGGTGGCGGAAGCCCGCCGCGGCGCCGCCGCCCGCGCCGCCGCCGCCGCCGTCGAGCTCCATGATTCCGCCTTGCCGCGCCCGCCCGGATGCAATCCCCTCGCTCCGCTCTGGCTCGCGGGCATGGCCCTCCACCGCGCCGCCGCGCGCTTTCCATTGGATCTTCCCGAAAAGCCGGTCGTCAGCATCGGCAACCTCGCCATGGGCGGCACGGGCAAGACGCCGCTGGTCCGCTGGCTCTGCCGCGAACTGGCCGCGCGCGGTCTCCGCCCCGCGGTCCTCACCCGCGGATACCGCCGCCGCTCCCGCGAAATCGTGGCCGCCCTGCCGGGTGAATCCCTTCCCGTCGAGCTCACCGGCGAGGAGGCGCAGCTCATCCTCCGCGATGGCGCCGCGGCGGTCGCCATCGGCGCGGATCGCCAGGCTGCGCGCCGGCGCCTGGTCTCCAGCCGTGGGTACTCGCCGGATCTCTACATCCTCGACGACGGCTTCCAGCACTGGCAGACGCGCCGTGAGCTGGATATCGTCCTCGTGGACGCCATCGACCCCTTCCGCGGCGGCGTCTTTCCCAAAGGCCGCCTCCGCGAACCCTTCCGCGCGCTGGCCCGCGCCTCCGCCATCGTCATCACCCGTGCAGAGAGGGGCAGGGAATACGCAGGTTTGATCGCAGAGATCCGCAGGCACAACCGCTCCTGCCCTGTCTTCCGCGCCTGGTTTTCCGCCGATTCCCCGCAGCTCCCGCCCGATGTCCGCCCCGGCGCCTTCTGCGGCATCGCCCAGCCGGAATCCTTCCGCCGCACGCTCGCCTCGCTGGACATCGAACCTTTCTTCTTCCGCGTTTTCCCGGACCACCACCACTACGCCGAATCCGACATTCTCCCCCTGCTCGATCAGGCGCCCCTGCTGCTCACGACGGAAAAAGACTTCCTGAACCTCCCCGCCTCGCTCCAGACCCGCCCGTCGATCCGCACGGTTCCTGTCCGGCTCGAAATCGACCGCCCGGAGGATCTGCTCCAGCTCGTGCTCGCTTGCGTCAGCGCAGCTCGCGGATCTTCAGGTTCCTGAACCACGCCTCGTCGTTGTGGTGCTGCAAGGCGACCGGCGTCCGCCTCTTTGGGATCTCTGTCAACAGCCTCCTCACCGGATGCCCTTCCTTCCACCGCCGCTCCACGCTCTCTCTCACCTGCGGGTCGTCCAGACGGATGTCGACCACCTTCACCCCGTTCAGCCAGTGCTCCACATGCAGCCCGCGCAACACGATCCGCCCCTCGTTGAACTCGCCCGCCGGCTTCGCCGCCGCCTGCCGGGGCGCCGCCATCCGGTACAGGGCGCCGGCTCGGCTGGAGGCATTCAGCAGCGCATCCGGGTGCTTGCGGTCGTCGATCACCTGATACTCGAACGCCACCGGATACACCTGCGCCCCCGAGCCCGGCTTCACCAGTTCCCGCTTCGCGCTGCGGTGCTCCAGAAACCAGCCCACCTGCTGCTCGAAGCTCAGCTTCATCCCCTCCGGGAGCTGCTTTTCGTCCACCAGCACCGAGTCCTGGATCAGGTACTTCACGCCGCTGTTCGCCCCCGGCGCCACCTTCCACTCGAACACCAGTTCGAAATCCCCGAATTCGTCCAACGTCACCAGATCTTCGCGCAGAACCGGGCGGGCAATCGCCTTCAGGCAGCCGTCCTCGACCGTCCAGGCGCCCGCCGCGGCCGGCGCCCAGCCCTGCATGGTCCTGCCGTCGAACAGCAGCCGCCATCCCGCCTTCTTCTCGGCCTCCGTCAGCTGGTCCGGCGCCATCTGCGCGGCGGCGGCCAGCACTGTAGCCGAAAAAAACAGGAGCCGCCCGAAGGCGGCTGATTTGCTTCCACGCATGGTTCGTCCGTCCTCTGCTATTTCTTCCTGCGGGGCGGCGCCTTCGTTCCGGCATCGCCCTCCGCCAACAATTGTTCCACCACCTTCCGGATGCTGGCTTCTTCCGACGCGGGGCTCATCCGCGGATCCTCCGCCCGGAAATGCTCCCGCAGGACGCCCTTCCTGTCGACGAACGCCAGTTGGGGATACGCCATCCGCAGCATCAGCGGCACCTGGAGATACTCCCGCGCCGCGCCGTCGTTGTAAACCGCGATGGGAAACAGCGCGCCCGTCTCCGCCGCGAACACCGGAATCTTCTGCGCCGCCCCGGGATCTACCGCCAGCCCGATCACCTGAAAGCCCCGCGGACCGTACTCCCGCTGGAGCCTGGCCAGGATCTGGGCCGAATATTTGCACCCTGGGCAGGTGGTGAGCAGGAATTCCAGCGCCACCACTTTGCCCCGGAACTGCGACAGCCGCATCTTCCCGCTGCCGCCCGTCACCGGCGCGAATTCTATCTCCGGCGCCGGGCGCGGAATCTGGCCGGCTCCCGCTGCTGCCAAAAGTGACAGAAGCAGCAGCGCCCGCGCGCCTTTCACGATTTCTTGCCCCCGGACTTTGCCGGAATGCGCGTTGAATTTTCAGCCGATAGCTCCAGAATCAGCCGCCGCATATTGGCTTCTTCATTTCGGAAAAATTCATCGCCACCGGGAAAATAATGGCGAATGATGCCCTTCTTGTCGATGAATACGACCTGCGGAAAATAGATCGGCCCGCTGGAGCTCTGCGCTTCCAGCCAGGCGTAGGCCTGCTCGCGCGGCGTGTACCCCACCGGGAACTTCAGTCCCAATTGATTGATGTAGGCCGGCACCAGCATCCGGGCTTCCGTCATCGAATTGGGGTTGATGGCCGTTCCCAGCGGCTGAAACTTGTCGCCCAACTCGTCATACAGCTTCTGCATGATGGCCGAGCACGTGGCGCAGTGCGGACACGTGGTCAGCAGGAACTCAAGCACCACCACCTTGCCACGGAACCGGCTCAGCAGCAGGTGTTCCCCGCTGTTCAGGATGATTGTCAGCTCTGGCGCCGGCTTGGGCGGCTTCAACTGCGCCAGCAGAGGCGAAGCCCCGGAGAGGGCAAGAAAGTCTCGTCGGTTCAGCATGACAGGAATCTTCACTATATCGCAGGACGCGCCCTGTCCTCAGGCGGTTGCAGCCCTTCCACCGCCCCCACCGCCGCTCCCCGCGCCTCCACCCGGAACATTCCGTCCCGGTTGGTTCCCTCCAGACGGCCCCGCCCGGCGGCCCGCCAGCGCAGCTCCTCCGACTTGCCCTCCAGCACCCGGCGGTAGCGTTCCACGAAATCCACCGCCGCCGCCTCTTCGCTGAAGCCAAGAGACCATCGCAGCGCCGGCTTGCCCGTCGCCCGGTGCTCCAGCAGCTCGTAGCTGCCGCCGCGCCACTGCGGCCCGAACCGCTCCGCCTCCTCCTGCCCGCAGTACTGCTTCATCAGCACGCGCACGTCGAACTCCCCCAGGATGCCCGACGACAGCCGCCGGTATTCGGACTCCCGTTCGGGAACGGGCGCCGGAGGCGCTGCGTACTTCCGCTTCTCCATCCATGCTTCGGGATGGAAGATCTCGTGCGTCGTCGCCGGAGGCCTTTCCAGCACCTGCCGGAACGCCCGCTTGCCCAGCTTCTCCAGCGCCGCCTGCTGAAACAGCACCCCCGCCGTGTACGGAAACAGCAGCGTCTCCCGCAAGTACAGTGGCGACCGTCCGAACACCGGATAACTCGCCGCCGCCATCGTGCCGAGCGCCGGCAGCATCTTCTCCAGCGCCGCCTTGTTCACGGCGAGAGAACCCATCCCCATCCGCCCGAGTTGCCACTCCAGCATCACCCACATCGCCTGCCCCTCCACCACCGCCAGCCGCGCCGCCTGCTGCTCGCCTGTCCTGGGTCCTTTGTCGAGGAACTTTTCCATGCTGTAGTGCTGATCCGCGAGCGCATGGGACAGTTCATGCACCAGCAACGCATCTTCCAGCACGCCCCCCGAGCCGTCCTCCAGCAGCAGCATCCGCTTCCGCCGGTGGTCGTATACGGCTGCCGCCTGCTCGCTCAGCAGCTCGATGGTCGCCTGCTTCAGATCGAAATCCCGCGGCACCAGCCCAAACAGTTTCAGCGTCTGCTCATCGGCCCGGATTTCCTCCGGCTTCACCTGCTGCCCGATCTCCCGCTCCACGTACTGCTTCCACTGCGCCCGCGTCAGCGTCTCCACCGGAACCGGACGCCGCTGCTCGAACCCCGTGATCCGCGCCACCTCCTGCGTCAGCCCGCGGATCTTCTCCGCCGCCGGCGCCTGAGCCCATGCGGCTGCCGAGACCAGCCACCATGCCGCAGCCGCCGCTGTCCATGCGCCCGTGTTTCTGAGCCTCATCCACCCTCCTGTTCGGCGAGCTGAGTTGCGTCTTCCAACCCAATCCTCGTGCTGTTCCCACCTTAACGCAGCCGCCCGCGGCCCCGCGACCTCTGCTACACTGGCAGTTTTGGAGGTTTCACTTGGCCGAGAAGAATCCCGCCACGCTCTACCAGGCTGAGTATCTGGGCAACGGCACGTTCATCATCCGCAAGCCCAAGCGCAATCCGCGCAAGCTCCGCCAGCTCCGCCTGAAGAGCCCCAATCCCGGCATGCGCAAGTAGCCGCCGCGGCGGACTCCGCAGCGCTCCCGTTCCCATCTGATTCAGGTTGGCCATCCTGCGGATCTGCTGGCGTCCTGCCCGTGCAGGCCGGAGTCCCCCGCCGCAGGAGAGAGTCCATCTCCCTGGTGGAGGCCGCGCAAACGTCTTCTGAACCGCGGTGGAAGCGCCGCAGCCCCGCCAGAAGGATCGGCCCCCAAACCCACAGGATCATCGCCTCTGGAAGCCCGGGATGTGGGTTCCCCACGAACGGCGACGCTCTGGTCAGAATCCGATGCCCAGAAACAGGTCCACCTGATTCTGCGATGGCAGCCATCGTTTGGCCGTCCAGCGCGTGTAGCGGATCTCCGGCGTGATCTTGAGCCCCATGGGGAGGCGGAAGCGGACGCCTGCCGAGCCGGTCCAGCCGAACAGGTCATCGGAGGTGCTGTACTTGCCGCTCGTCTGGATCGGCGGCTGGCTGAGGTTGTCGACGGTCAAGACGGAGACGTCCCGAAGCGCCCGCATCCACACGCCTCCCGCTCCGGCGAACGGGCGCACACCACCGGAAGAAAACTCGCGCCGCATGGCGAGAGGGATCTCCCATCGTTTGTCGCTCAGCGAAGTGAAGGTGCGGAACGCGTCACCGAGCAGAGTGACCTGGCTGGCATCGAAATTGCGATAGAGCAGCCCGGTCTCCAGCCGCAGGCGCGCCGGCAAAGCGATTTCAAACGAGGGTCCGACAGAGTATCTGTGTAGCTCCAGGCTGGTATCGGTCTGTCCCTGTCTGCCGGTTGTCCTGAAGGTGTCAGTGGAAGAGCTGAGGAGCACGCCGCCCTTTACCCCTACATAAAAAGGCTGTGCAGAGAGAGTCAGAGCGGAAAAGGCGAAGAAACAGAAATTCAGAACGCGCGATGGAACGGTCATGTACCACCGACGTTACTCCAGCCCGAGGGGTTTCGGCGGAGGTTTCGTCGGGTCGTCTTCTTTCGCCTTCTTCAGCAATTCGTCAAATTTCGCCGCAAGCACGTCCTTCGACGATTTCATCTGCTCAAACGACTTCTGAAACGCCTCTTCGCGCTTTTTTTCCGCCTCTTTCACCAGACTGAGGCCTTCCTGAATATCGCCGATCGTCTTCGGTTTCGGCTTCTCCTTGTAGCTCAGGACGGCTTTCAGCGCCGGGCTGATTTTGAGCGTCGCCCCGCAGCAGGGGCATTCGAGATCGAACGTATCGGCTTTGGCCATGGCATCCGCCATTGTATCCCTGCGCCCTGCGGGCCGGTTCGTCCCCGCCGTGGGAAAAATGCTTGACACCGGCCCGCACTTCGGTTACAGTTTGTAGCGTGACAATTCGTAACAGAAGAGCGGCAAGTCACCCGGCGCCCAGCCGCCTGGAGCAGGCGGTGCTCGAATTCCTCTGGACCCACGGTCCCGCCACCGCGGAAGCGGTGCGCGAGGGGTTGGCCCGGCGCCATGATCTGAAGGACGCCACCGTGCGCACGCTGTTGCGGCGCCTCGAGCAGAAGGGCTACGCCGACCACGAGGAACAGGGGCGCACCTACATCTGGCGGGCGCTGGAGCGCCGGCGGAGCCTGGCTGCCCGGATGCTGCGGGAGCTGGCTGACCGCCTCTGCCACGGGTCGGTGGAAGAACTGGTGACGGCTATGGTGGAGGACGAAGTGATCGACCCGCGAGAGCTGCGCGAGCTGGCGCGGCGGCTGGAGCGGGAGAGGGATGGACGCAGATGATGGATGTTCCAGACATCCTTGCACGTGTCACAGCGCTCTGGCTGGCGGGCGAGCTGGCCGCCTGGCTGATCCGGCACCGCAATCCGCGGCTGGGCTACGAGGCGCGCGTCGCGGTGATTGCCGGGATGCTGGCCTTGCCGCTGCTGAACCTCGCGCTGCCGCAACGGTTCGTGGAAGTGCCGTGGTGGCGAACCGTGGCGGCTGCCACGCCGGCGGTGATCGATGTGGCAGTCGAGCCGCTTCAGTCGGCTGGCGGGTCGCACGCCACCGGTGTGCGCCTGAACTGGCTGGCGGCGGCTTACGCCGCCATGGCCGCGTTCCTGCTGCTCCGCATGGGGGCGGGCGCGATCCGGCTCCGCCGCATCCTGAAGCAGTCGCGGCTGGAAGAGATCCCGGAAGCGGCGGAATTGGCGCGCAGCCTGGGGTTGGATCCCGCCCGGATCGAGATCCGGTCGAGTCCGCGTGTGGCCATCCCGTTCACCCTGGGCGTTCGGCGGCACCTGGTGTTGATTCCCGAAGACTGGCGCGAGTGGCCGCTCGGGAAACTCCGCAGCGTGCTGGCTCACGAAATGGCGCATACAGGCGCAAGGGATTGGTTGGCGGCGCGCCTGGCCGCGCTCAACCGGACTTTGTACTGGTTCCATCCGGCGGCATGGTGGCTGGAAAAGCGGTTGGCTGCTGAGGCGGAGGAGTGCGCTGATCAGGAGGCGCTGGCGGTGCTCGGCGACCGTCAGGCGTATGTAGAGGCGATTCTCGATTTCGCGCGTGCCGTGCAGGCGCGCCGTTTGCACGGATTGGAGGCGACAGCCATGGCTCGAAATTCTCGAACGGCACAGCGGATGGAGAAGCTCCTTTCCGCAACGCGGTTTTCCGCACAACCCGCACGCAAGCCCGCACTGGCAGCGCTGATGTTGGCCGCGCTGCCCGTGGTGGTGGCCGCTGCGCTTGTGACCCCCGTTCCGCAGGCGCCGGAGGCGCCTCCCGCGCCGCCGCCCATCGTTCTGCCGCAGTTCCAGGCGCCCGTCAGCGATCAGGAGGCCGCGGAGATGGAGGCTGCGCTCCAGAAGGACCCGAACGATGACCGCGTGCGGTTCCGCCTGCTGAACCACTATGTGGCCAGGAGGGAGATGACCAGGGCGCGCGAGCACGCGATGGCTCTGATCGAACAGCGCCCGGAGACGCCCCAGGCAGTGCAGGCCACGATGCTGTGGGCCGGCGTGGCGCAGCGGGGTGATGCTGCGGAGGACATTCAACAGTTGGTTCAGATCTGGAAGAAGCATGTGGCCGAGCGGCCGCAGTCGGCCCGCGTGCTGTCCAACGCCGCCCATATCATGGCCCGCGCAGGAATGCTTTTCGACGCGGAGTCATTACTCCAGCGCGCCATGCGGCTGGATCCCGCAAACCGGTTTCATACGGTGGGGCTCGCCAACCTCTACGCGAATACGATTCTCGGCAGCCTGCCCGCCAGCCCGGATTTTCGCGCCAAGGTGCGCGCCGAGCTGGCCAGCACTCCGGATCCGCTCCTGCTGGCGTATGTGGCTGAGGTGCTGTTGGCGTACCGGGGGCCTGTTGTGAAGATGCCGGGCCAGGCGGCGCCTTCCGAACAGGATTCCACGCAGATCGTGAAGGAAGCCGAGACGTACGTCCGCCGCGCGCTTGCGCTGGACCCGGACAATGACGCGGCGAAAAAGGTGATGGCCATCTACGAAAGCCGTATGAAGGGGGCGTCTTCGCCCTCCTCCGCAGCGCCCCGGCGGATTCGCGTCGCCGCAAATGTGCAGCAGGTGATGCTCGTCTCAAAGCCGGAACCCGTGTATCCGGAAGCCGCCCGCACGGCCGGCATTCAGGGCACGGTGCGATTCGGCGCCGTGATCGGGGATGACGGGACCGTGAAGAACCTGACGTTGTTCAGCGGCCATCCCCTGCTGGCGCAGGCGGCGATGGAAGCGGTGCAGAAATACCGCTACCGGCCTACGCTGCTCAATGGCGAGCCGGTTGAAGTGGAAACCGAGATTCATGTGCCGTTCACTCTGCCGGGAGCGGGTGCGCCTCAGTCTGAAACCCGATCACTGCCGCAATTGGTGGGGGCTGGAGATCAGATTCCCGTTCCCATTCACAAGGTGGAGCCCGGGCTGACTCCCGAAGCGCGCGCGGCGCGGGTCCGGGGCACGGTCGTGCTGGAGATCCTGATCGACGAAGAAGGCCTGGTGAGAGAAGCGAAGGTGTTGCGCGGCCTCGGCCTGGGTCTGGACGAAAAGGCCATCGAGGCAGTCTCGCAGTGGAAATTCAAACCGGCCCTCAGGGACGGAAAATTTATAGCCGTGCGCGCCAATGTTGAGATGAATTTCCGCGTGGAGTAGCGGCATTTACTCTCTGCTGACAGGCGCGCGGACTTGCGGCCTTTTCTCAGCGCCACCGCCCGCACCCGCCCCCGGCGCTATGCTGCAAGAGATGACCACGCTCACCCATCTGGAATGCAGCCTCTGCGGCGCGAGGCACGAAGCGAGCCACCCGTGGAACCTCTGCTCCTGCGGCGGGCCGCTACTGGTGCGCTACGACCTCGACGCCGCGCGGCGGAGCTGGAGCCGCGAGTGGCTCGCCGGGGCGCCCGCCTCCATGTGGCGCTACGCCCCGGTGCTGCCGGTGTCGAACCCTGCTTCGATGGTCACTTTGGGCGAAGGCTGGACGCCGATGGTGCGCGCGCGGCGCTATGAGGCGGCGCTGGGCGCGGCCAGCGTCTGGATCAAGGATGAAGGGCTGAATCCCACGGCGTCATTCAAAGCCCGCGGGCTTTCCTGCTGTATTTCCATGTGCAGGGAACTGGGCGTGGAGCGCGTGGCCATCGGCAGCGCGGGCAACGCCGCCGGCGCGGCGGCGGCTTACAGCGCTGCGGCGGGAATCGAAGCGCATATCTTCATGCCGCGCGACGTGCCGCAGGCGAACTACATCGAATGCGAGAGCTGCGGCGCGCGCGTGACGCTGGTCGACGGGCTCATCAGCGATTGCGGCCGCCTGGTGGCCGAGGGCGCGGCGCGCGGCGAATGGTTCGAGATCAACACGCTGAAGGAGCCGTACCGGATCGAAGGCAAGAAGACGATGGGCTACGAGGTGGCCGAGCAATTGCAATGGAAGCTGCCCGACGCCATCTTCTACCCCACGGGCGGCGGCGTGGGGCTCATCGGGATGTGGAAGGCGTTCGACGAAATGCAGGCGCTGGGATGGATCGGCCCTGAGCGGCCGAAGATGATCGTGGTCCAGGCCGCTGGCTGCGCGCCGGTGGTCAAGGCGTTTGAAGAGGGAAAAGAAAGGGCCGAATTCTGGCAGAATGCCAGCACCATTTCCGCCGGATTGCGGGTGCCCAAACCGCTGGGCGATTTCCTGATCCTGCGCGCAGTGCGCTCGAGCGGCGGCACGTGCGTGGCAGTGGAAGACCGCGAAGCTCTCGAAGCCGGTGTCCGCGTGGCGAGGCTCGAAGGCATATTCGCGAGCCCCGAAGGCGCGGCGTGCTTCGCGGCGCTTGAAAAGCTCCTGCGGGAAGGCTTCCTCCGCCCCTCAGACCGCATCGTCATCTTCAATACGGGCTCGGGGCTGAAGTACCTGGAGGCGTATTCCACGCTCTTCCCGCGCCTGGCTTCCAGCGAAGCCGACAAGCTCGGCGGCCTGATCACGCCACGGTAGCGGCGGGTTTGGAAGGGCAGGGAAGGGCGCAGGCTTTGGCAGGACCGGCAGGACTCGAACCTGCGACCCTCTGCTTAGAAGGCAGCGATTTTCGCATCATCGAATTTCACGGCGAATAAGTCTATTCTTTTGTTGGGCAGCGTTTTACATTCCTCTTGCTTCACGCCGTTTCATCAGCCATAATTATGCTGAAAGTATCCCCCGCAGTATCCCCCGGGGCGGTTTCGGCTGAACTTCTGCCACCCCGGCAGATGTGGTCAGGCGGGGGATTGGAGGTGACGCGATGGCAGAGATTATCCCGATGCCGGCGGCGGCGCCGGGCAAGAAGAAAAAGACCGTCCGCTGCCGGCAGGCGGATATTGACGCCGTGCCATTCGGCAGCGGCGATTGGTCGGTGGAAGACGTGCCGGGGCTGATTCTTCGCGCCGGCGCGGCTGTCAAAACTTGGCGGGTTCAACGGCGCATCAACGGGCGGCTTGCAAAGAAAGTGCTCGGACCAATGAGCGCCGCCGAGGCGCGCCGGGCCGCGCTGAAAACATGGGCGAGTTTGAAACCCGCGCCGGCGGATGGCAGGCTGACCCTGGGCGAGGCGTGGGCGCGGTTCATCGAAGAGCGCCCGCTCGCGGAGAAAACGAAGCAGCTTTACCGCTACAACCTGGAAAAATACCTGATCGATTTCAAACAGCAGAGACTCGACAAGCTTGGCGAGGACCGCGCCGGCGTGCGGAGCCTGTGCCTGCGGCTGCGCCGCCAGCATGGCGATGGGATCGCATCGCAGGTGCTGCGTCAATTCAGGGCGGTTTACTCGTACTGGCGGCGCGTGATGCCTGACCTGCCGGAGAACCCGGCGGTTGCGGCGGAGATCCCGTCCACGCGGAGCCGCGACTGGGCTTTATCGGATGACGAGCTGCGCGCCTGGTGGGCGGGCGTGCAGCGGCTGCGCTCGCCCGTGAAGCGCACGTTCTGGGCGACGATGCTGCTGACCGGCGCGCGGCGCGATTCCGTGCGGCTGCTGCGGTGGCAGGATGTGGACTTCGAGCGGAAGACGCTCCGCTTCTCGACGGCAAAGGCGGGCCGGACCTACAGCGTCCCGATGAGCGGGTGGTTGACACGGCTGCTGGAGCGCTGGCGCGGCGAGTGCGCGCCTGATTGCGAACATGTCTTTGAATCACCGAAGCGCCCTGGGCGGCCGCTGTCGATCCAGGTCAGGAACGACAAGCAGGGAATCTGCTCCGCGCACCATCTGCGGCATACCGCGCGCACGAAACTGGCGGAGCTGGGCTGCCCGCCCGACTTGGCGCGCGTTGCGTTGGGCCATGCGTTGAGCGGCGATGTCAGCCGGGGATACATCACGCCCGGGTTGCTCATTGAAGCCGCGCGCCCGCTGTTTGAGCGGCTGGCGGAGCGGTATGCCGAGATCCTGGGATGGGACGATGCGGCCGCGCA
>CAKZUE010000004.1 GCA_937920635.1 uncultured Bryobacteraceae bacterium | reverse complement strand
ACGCGGGCAAATACGGACATCTCATCGAAGTGCCGCGCATGGACTACGCCTGACCCGCATCCGGCCCGCATCCGGCCCGCATCCGAGCCGCATCCGAGCCGCATCCGAGCCGCGCGGGAGCGCCGCAGGCGCGACCAAGCGGTCCCCCGCCCGCATCCGCCCCCCATCCGACCCTCATCCGACCCGCATCCGAGCCGCGCGGGAGCGCCGCAGGCGCGACCAAGCGGTTGTCTCCTGCCCCCGGCACTGCGCGAACGCCACGCACGGCACGCCTGCCCCTGCGCCGCTTGAATCTTGACTCCGTATAATTGAATCAAACAGCCAGTCCCGCCTGGACCGGGCGCGGCACGCACTCCGTGCCGGGCCACAGGCTGCGATGGGACTGAAGAACTGGGAGGTTCGATGATGACTGCATGGTTGAGACTGGGCGTGTTTTCCTTCGGCGCCGCGATGATGAGCTGGGCTGCGTCGCCGTCGATTCAGGCAACCGGAATGTATGTGGAAGCGCGGTCGGCTGATGTCAACGCCGGTTCCTGCTTCATCAACAGCGAAGTGCAACTGGTGGGCAACCTCGCCGTGTTCGGATGGCAGATTGAGCGCGGCGAGGTCAACGGCGTCAAAGTGGACGGGTTGAAGGTGGCCGCCGCCGTGAAGGCCGCCTCCACCCTGGGCGACCTGACGGGCGAGCCCTACCCGGTGTTTTCCGTGCTCATTTATGACGAACGAGCCTCGCTCGAGCAGCGGCAGGCGCTGCGGCTGTTTGCGCAGCGCATGACCGGCGACCTGCTGGAGCGCGTCGTGCGCGAGTTCGTCATGCCGATGGAGTTCCGCGTCGAGGGCGATTCGATCCATGAGCGGCGCGTCTCTTTCACCGCCGGCACACTCGCCGCCATCCGCACGCGCGCCATCGAGGAGGGCGACAAGGTGTGCGGCCACGAAGAGACCTTTTACGCGCCGCTGGCCAAGACCGACCACGCCATGGCCGCCTACACTCTGGAAAACCGCTACGCCGCCGATTCCCGCGACGGGCTGAAGGCCCGCTGGTCGCTGCCTTACAAGCGCAGCGCGTTTGTGGCCACTTTCCACGTGAACGAGTAACGGACCTTTTCTCCTGTGCTGCCTCCGGTCCGGCGCGGGCGGGCGCCGGACCGCTTCGCGGAGTTTTCCTTGTCTCCTGCGGGGAGAAAATGGAGGCATGCGCGTTCACACACTCCTGATCTGGACCGCAGCCCTGGCTTGCGCAGCGACGGCGCAGGTGCTGATTCTCCATAAAGGCGACGATTCGCTCGGCATCTACGATGAGACGAGCGGCAAGCTCGAGCAGAAGATCCCCACCGGATCCAAACCCCATGAATTCACGGTGAGCCGCGACGGGCGCTTCGCGTTTGTCAGCAACTACGGCGTGGATTCGTGGACAGAAGACAAACAGGGCGGCAACACGCTCACCGTGATCGATCTGGCGGCGCGCCAGCCCGCCGGCGAAATTGCGCTTGGCCCGTATCACCGCCCCCACGGCATCCAACTCGGGCGCAGCGGGCGGCTCTATGTGACGTGTGATTTTCCGCCCGCGCTCGCCGTGATCGACAGCCGCAGGAAGCGGCTCCTATATGGGATTCCCGTCTCCGGCAAGCTTCCTCATCTGGTAGCGGTGACGGCGGATGAGCGGCAGGCGTGGACGGCGGACTCGGGCTCGGGCACGGTCAGCGTCATCGACCTGCGCGCGCGGCGCCAGCGGAGCTCTGTGGAAGTTGGCGGCGTGCCCATGGGCATCGCGCTCACGCCGGATGAGAAGACGGTGCTTGTCGGGACTCGAACGGCGAACCAGGTGGTGGTGGTGGACGCTGTCACGAACACGGTGAAGCGCAGGATCGGCGTGCCGGGGCAGCCTTCGCGGATCACGGTTTCGCCGGATGGCCGCTTCGCCTACACATCGCTGATTGAATCTGGCGAGGTGGCGGTGATCGATCTCTCATCGCTGGAGGAAGTGAAGCGCGCGCCCGTGGGGCGGCACGCGGAAGGCATCCGGCTGGATCCGGCTGGCGGCACGCTGTTCGTCTCCGCGCAGGGCGACAACCGCACCCTGCGCTTCCGCCTGCCCGGGCTGGAAGTGATGGCCGTGTTTGAAACGGCCGCGAAACCGGATCCCGTGTATCTATTGCGTCAGCCCTCGAAGGCGGCGAAGTAGCCGGCGGCGAGAGCCAGCAGGGACAGCGCGGCGGTGATCGCCCAAAACAGAAGGTAGCCTTTCCGTTTCCATCGCCACTGGCGCTCCGGCGGCGGCGCCGCCGCCTCGCGCCCGGCTCGCGGCGCCAGAGCATCGAGCGTCTCTTCCACCTCGAGCGCGCACTGCGCGAAGGCGCGGGCACAGGACTCCAGGCGGCGGACGGCCGCAGCCGGCGACTCGCGCCATGAGTGCATCTGCTCTTCCACCGCTTCCACCGGTCTGGCCATGCTGTCGGAATAGTGCCCGCGGCCGATGATTTATTGCAGCCGATTTCGCGGATGAAGCCGCCTTCAGACGCATCGCGGGCCCCGGACGCTAGAATACGGGTACGATGACGACTTTGCGATTTCTCCAGATGGCCGCCGCGCTGGGCTTTGCGGCTGCCTCCGCGCAGCAACCCAAGCTGCCTCCTCCGTTTCACACGCCTTCGGCATCCAACCCGCCACGGGTGATCGAGCGCCCCGACGGTGCCCGGTTGCAGGTGCCGGCGGGCTTCGATGTGCAGGAGTTCGCCACCGGCTTCGAGCGCCCCCGCTACATGATCCTCGGCCCCTCGGGCGAAATCCTGCTGTCGGACTCCATGAAGCAGGGCCGCGTTTACGCACTCGTGGACCGCAACCGCGACAACCGCATCAGCGAGGACGAGAAGAAGGAACTCCTGAGCGGGCTCGACCGCCCCTTCGGACTGGCCCTGTGGAAGGACTACCTCTACGTCGCCGAAACCACATCGGTGAAGCGGTACAAGTACGACTCGAAGAAACTGGAGGCTGTGCAGCCCGAAGAGATCGTGCCGCTGAAGGAAGCGGCCACCGGACACTGGACGCGCACGATCCTGTTCGACCGCAAGGGCGAGAAGTTCTACCTCGCCGTGGGGTCGCAATCCAACGTCAGCCCCGGCGAGCCGGAGGTCCGCGCCGCCATCCTGCGCTTCAACCCCGACGGCACGGGGCGCGAGTTCATCGCCACCGGCACGCGCAACCCGATCGGGCTCGCCTTCTATCCGGGCACGGACACGCTCTGGGCCGCGGTGCAGGAGCGGGACGGGCTGGGCGACGACCTGGTGCCCGATTACTTCACCGCCATTCGTCCGGGAGGCTTCTATGGGTGGCCGTACGCCTACATCGGGCCGAATGAAGACCCGCGCAACAAGGGCCAGCGGCCCGACCTGGTGGCGAAAACGATTGTGCCGGACGTGGTGCTGCCGGCGCATGTGGCTGTGCTCGACGCCCGCTTCTACACGGGCAAACAGTTTCCTGAAAAGTACCGCGGAGGCGCGTTCCTGGCATTTCACGGCTCCTGGAACCGTGCGCAGAGGATCGGCTATTCGGTGGCTTTCATCCCGTTCCAGAACGGAAAACCGGCAGGCCCTGTGGAGGATTTCCTGACAGGATTTCTCCTCGATCCATCGAAAAAAGAGGTCTGGGGCCGGCCGGTCGGACTGCTGGAAATGCGGGACGGCAGCCTCCTGGTATCGGATGACGGAGGCAACCGTCTATGGCGAATCACCTATTCAAAGCCCTGATCCCAGCTCTGATTCTGGCGGGCGCGGCGGCGGCCCTGACCGCCCCGCGCAAGCCTTTTTCTCACAAATTCCATCTCACGCAGGTCACGTCCTGCGAAAACTGCCACAAAGAGGCCACGGCTTCCACCAAGGCTGAAGACAACCTCCTTCCAGACGAAATGGCTTGCGTGGCCTGCCACCATGAGGTGGATATCGGCCAGCCCAACAAATCCGGCGTGGACAAATTCAACCACTCTATTCATGTGGAAATGGGAAATATCTCTGCCTTAATTACGGCCGCGGTAAAAGCGAAAACTTACCTCGGCGATCACCCGCCTTCCCCGGAAGCTCTGGCGAAGATCCAGGATCCCTGCACGGCCTGCCACCGCGGCATTCCGGAAAGCGAGGACGTGGTTCACGGCAAGAAGACCGCGGCGCACTTCCCCCACATGGCCGACTGCCTCGTCTGCCACGGCGAAATCAAGCCGCCGGATTCCTGCGCGAAGTGCCACGTCGAGTCCACGCCCAATTTCCGCCCGGCCAGCCACACGGCGGAGTTCGCCGACAAACACGGCGACAAGGACTTCCCCCGCCAGGGCTGCGCCGTGTGCCACGGACGCAAGTTCACCTGCAAGGGCTGCCACTGACGCCGCGCTGCGCCCCCAGCAGTTACGCCGCCGCTGGTATGATCGGACGCATGAAAATGAGGTCTGCGAGTGCTTTGCTTGGCGTCGCGCTGGCGGCGGCGTGCCTGCTTTCCTGTCAGCCCGCCCGCGACAACCGATTGGAGGGCGGCTGGCGCGGCGAGGTTCGCAACGGCTGGATTCCCGTGCGGCTGGCCGGCTCGCCTGAGCAGATCGGTTATCAGCACGGCTATCTCCTCGCCAAAGAGATTGAAGATGCGCTCGCCGTCACGCGGCTGAATCTCGAGCACGACACGAAACGCGGCTGGCAGTTCTTCCGCAACACGGCTGAGGAGATCTTGTGGCCCAGGGTGCCGGAAGAGTATCAGCGCGAGATCCGCTCGATGAGCGAGGGGCTCAAACGCGCAGGCGTCAACGCGGATCACCTCGATCTGACCGTTCTCAACGCGAACATCGAGCTGGGCTACTATGTGGCGTGGCTCGACGGCAAAGGGAAGTCTGCCGCGCCGGACCGTTGCAGCGCCTTTGTCGCCACCGGAAGCTGGACGCGCGGCGGGCTGCCCGTGATCGCCCACAACAACTGGTCCGGGTATCTCGAGGGCGCGCGCTGGAACATCATTTACGAAATCCGCCCGCAGCGCGGCCACCGCATCCTGATGGACGGCTTCCCGGGCTTCATTCACTCAGGCGACGATTTCGGCATCAACTCCGCCGGCCTCGCCATCACGGAAACCACCATCACCGGCTTCCGCGGCTTTGATCCGGAAGGCGTACCCGAATTCGCCCGCGCGCGCCAGGCGATGCAGTACGCATCCTCGATCGACGAATTCGCCGCTTTCATGATCCGCGGCAACAACGGCGGCTACGCCAACGCCTGGCTCGTTGCCGATACGCGCCGCAACGAAGTGGGACGGCTGGAACTGGGCCTGAAGAACGTCATCCTCGAACGCACCAGCGACGGCTATTTCGCCGGTGCGAACTTCCCCGTCAGTGCGAAGCTCGCCGCCGAAGAAACCGTCTTCCCCATGAACGACCCCTCGGTCAGCGCCAACGCGCGGCGCGCCCGCTGGGAGCAGTTGATGGCGGAATTCAAGGGCAAAATCGGCATCGAAGAGGCGAAACGTTTCCTGGCGGACCACTACGACACGTACGAGAAGAAAGCCGATTCCCCGAGCGAGCGCACCCTGTGCGGGCACGTCGATCTGAGCCCGCGGGGCATGAAGCCCTGGCAGGATGAATTCGGTCCGGCGGGCGCCGTCCAATCCAAGGCCGCCGATGCGGGCATGATCCGCGCGATGGAGCTGGACGCGGCGCTCGGCCACGCCTGCGGCCTGCATTTCCGCGCCGAAGAGCACCTGAAGAAGCATCCGCAGTTCGAATGGATGAAGCCTCTGCTGCGCGACCTGCCCTCGCAGCCCTGGACGCGCTTCCGCGCCGAGTGAGCCGTCCCGGCGGGCCTACATCAGCCGCCCGCCAATCGGTTCGAACCGCGCCTGGAAGAAGCGCAGGAACTTCGGCTCGAACGTCATCCGCAGGCCCTGAATGCGCCCGCGCTCTTCGTGGACGCAATAGACGCTCTCCGCTGTCACATCCATGTGCGCCTGCGTGTAAACGCGCCGCGGAATCGTCAGCCGGACCAGCTCCAGCCGCGGCTTGCGCTCCTGGCCGGTCTCCGGATCGCGCCCCGCGCTGACGATGCCTCGCTCCATGGCGCGCACGCCGCTGTCCAGATACAGCGCCGCCGCCAGCGCCTGCGCCGGATAGTGCTCCTGCGGCACGTGCGGCAGGAACCGCTTCGCGTCGAGAAACACGCCATGCCCGCCCACGGGCAGCACGATCGGAATGCCCCACCGGCGCAGCTTCTCGCCCAGATAGAGCACCTGGCCCACGCGCGCCCGGATGTGAGCGTCCTCGACCGACTCCTCGATGCCGATGGCCACGGCTTCCATGTCGCGCCCGGCCATGCCGCCGTAAGTGTGGAGCCCCTCGTAGACAACCACCAGATTGCGCGCCTGTTCGGCCACCGCCTCGTCGTTGACGGCGAGGAAGCCGCCGATGTTGGCCAGCGGGTCTTTCTTGGCGCTCATTGTGCAGCCGTCGGTCAGCGAGCACAGCTCATGCACGATCTGCGCCACGCTTTTCCCGGCCTGTCCCGGCTCGCGCTGTTGAATGAACCAGGCGTTTTCGGCGATCCGCGTGGCGTCGAGGATCACGCGCGTCCCGTAGCGGCGTGCCAGCGCATGCACCTCGCGCAGATTGGCCAGAGAGATCGGCTGCCCGCCTGCCATGTTCACCGTGGCGGCGACGCTGATGTAGGGAACACGCCCGGGGTTGTCCTTCAGGACCCGCTCCAGTTTTTCCAGATCCACATCGCCCTTGAACGGGTGTTCGCTGTCCGGCTCGTGCGCTTCGTCGATGATGACGTCGGCAAACGTGCCGCCGCTCAGCTCCTGGTGCAGCCGCGTCGTCGTGAAGTACATGTTGCCCGGGATCACGTCCCCCGGGTGGATCAGCACGCGCGAAAGAATATGCTCGGCGCCGCGCCCCTGATGTGTCGGGATCACGTGGCGGTAACCGTAGTAACGCTGAACGGCGCTCTCCAGATGGTAGAAGTTCTCGCTGCCCGCGTACGCCTCGTCGCCCAGCATCAGCCCCGCCCACTGCCGGTCGCTCATGGCGGAGGTGCCGGAGTCGGTGAGCAGGTCGATGTAGACATCCCGCGATTTCAGCAGAAAGGTGTTGCAGCCCGCTTCCGCCAGCGCCCGCTCGCGCTGCTCGCGCGTGGTCATGCGGAGCGGCTCCACCATTTTGATCTTGAACGGTTCGGCCCAACTGCGTCTCTCGAGTGGCATGACAGCATGATAGTCCCGCGCGGCGCAGGCCGGAATCATGAACCGAATTGTCTTAGGCGGTTCGTGTTAAAGAATGATAGGTGTCATGTCCATTGGTTCTTCCAAACGTTTGGATCCGGTCTCCCGGCGCATCCTGGCCGAACTCCAGCGCGACGCCCGTCTTTCTCTCAGCGAACTCGGCCGGCGCGTGCGGCTTTCCACGCCCGCCGTCGCCGAACGGGTGCGGCGGCTCGAGAGCGCAGGGGTCATCCGCGGCTACCTCACCCGCATCGATCCGCGCGCGGCGGGGCTCGGCGTGCTCGCTTTTATCCGCATCCGCCTCGCCGGCACGGAATCGGCCGCGCGGCGGCTGGTGAAGCTTTGCGCCGCCTTGCCCGAGGTGCAGGAGTGCCACCGCTGCACCGGCGAAGAGTCGTTCCTCCTCAAAGTCCGCGTGGCATCGGTGGCGCACCTGGAAAAGCTCATCGACCGGCTCACGCAGTTCGGCATGACATCCACATCCCTCGTGCTCTCCTCGCCCGTTGAACGGATGGAGGTGCCGCTGGATCTGCTCCCGCCTCTTGAACCGTAAACGCACTATTGCAGGGCCGCGGCGCGCCCTGTAGACTCGACACGATGCGCGCGCGAGACCGTCTCATCCTCCTCCTGTTTCTTCTGACAGCCCCCGCACTGTGCCAGCGCACCGTGGTCCACATCGTGCCGAACACGCACGGCACCATCGGCGGCTGGCTGGTGGACTTCGACACCGAGCGCAACTACGTGCTCAACAACTATCTCGAGCACCTGGATCTGGCGGCGCGCAGCCCGCTCTACCGCTTTGTCTGGTCCGAAACGCCCAACCTGATCAGCCTGTTCGAACTCGAACCGCAGCGGGAAGCCACGCTCCGCAAGCTGGTCCGGAGCGGGAATGTCGAGCTGGTGAACGCTTTCTTCCTCGAGTCGGACGTGACTCTCGCCGGCGGCGAGACGCTGGCGCAACTGGGCATCGAAGGCATCCGCTGGTATGAGCAGGTCTTCGGAATGCGCCCGCGTTTCGCCTGGGCCATCGACATCACGGGAGCGCACCGGCAATTGCCGCAGGTAGTGCAGAAGCTGGGGCTGGACGCCGTGGTGTTCACCCGCAACAACCCCTCCGGGCGCACGGCGTTCTGGTGGCGCGCGCCCGATGGCTCGCGCGCGCTGGCTGTCACGGCTCCGCACTACATGGAGATGCGCGAACTCTTTCTGGCGCTGGATCCGCGCGACCCGAAAGCGATGGAAGCCACCCGCCGTGCCATCGAAGAACGGCTCCTGTACAGCCCGTCGCCGCGTCTGGCCCTGTTCATCGCCGGCGCGAGCGATTACAGCCTGCCGCCCGCCATGGGCGCACGGATCGAGGAATTCCAGCACGCATGGGGCGAAAAGCACCCGGACATCGAAATCCGCTTCAGCACGATGGCGCAATACCTGGAAGGACTCCGCGAAGAGATCCGCCGAGGCGCGCAGTTGTCCGAATACTCGGGAGACACGGCCTTCTGTTTCAACGGATTCTGGAGTGACATGCCTGGGGTGAAGCGCGCCTTCCGCCGCACGGAGACTCTGATGCAGGCGGCGGAGATGAGCGCCGCCTCGGCCAGCCTCCGGCGCGCTCTTTCCTACCCTTCCCGCGCGCTCCATGAGGCGCGGCTGCTGCTGTTGATGAACACGGACCGCAACACCATCTGGGGCGCCGCGGCGGGCTCGGTGTTCCGTTCGCGCGAGCACTGGGACACCTGGGACCGCTTCGAGGGCGCGCAGACGAGACTCGCGCAAGTGCTGAAGGAAGCGCTCGGCAGCCGCGGCGGGGGGCCCGTGCTCCTGTCGTCAGTGAACTGGGAACGGGATGATCCCTTCGATGTCCGCCTGCCCGAGGGCAAGACGCTCGCCGGCGCGCAGTGCGTGGCTGGCGTGGCGGATCCCGCCACAGCCCGGTGCCGCCTGAAGCTGCCTGCGGCCCAGGCTGCGGCGGTGAAGCTCGCCGCCGGCAGCCCCGCCGCCATGGAAAGCATGAAGCCGCCGGCCGAGATCCGGACGAGATATTACACCGCGAGGATTGATCTGAATACCGGAGAATTATCAGCTCTGTTTTCCCGTTCCGGCAAAGCGCTCCTGGCGCAGGGCGGCGGCCGTGTGCAATTGGAAGAGCCTCCGGAAAAGATTGCGAAGGTGGCCGCTGATTTCATGGCTCCAGCGAAGCAGAGGAGGCTGCTGCCGGCCTGCGCGGCTGCCGCCGCAGTGCGCGGATGGCAAAACCCTCTCGCGTCTGTCATTGAATCCGTTCAGGATTGCCGCGACGCCAGAGTGACACGGCACATCTGGTTTTACCACGATTATCCCAGAATCGATTTCGACATTTCTCTGGAATTGCGCCGCAGCGATGTGCTGGCCACAGCGGATTTTCCTTTCGCCGGCCGGGTGGACCGCCGCACCCGCGGCATTCCTTTCGGCTTCAGCGAAGGACCGCCCGGGGAGGACTGGCTTCAGCCGCAGCCGTATTTCTTGGCCCGGTCGTCCGAGCACCATCTGTTCGGCTATAGCGCCGCGGTGATGCCTGCGCTCGGCTGGTCCGATTACCGCCTCGCCTCCGGCGGCGGGCTCACGGTCGTCGAGGATGGGCTGCCGATGCACGAGTTCGCGCCGGACCGGCTGAAGCTGGGCCTTGTGAATGCCGTCAGCTCCTACCGCGGTCTTCCGAACGAGGAATTGCGCGGGTTGGGGACGCACCGCTTCCGCTTCGGCCTCATCCCGCACGAGGGCGATTGGCGCGCCGTCGAGGCGCCGAAGCGCGCCCGCGAATTCAGCTCGCCTCCGCTGCTGTTTGAGCGCGGCGAAGCGCTGCCCCCGCTCCTCCGCACTTCGGACAACCTGATTCTGGAAGCGTTGCGGCGCGAGGGCGGCGACCTCGAAGCCAGGCTGGTGGAGTGGCGGGGCGAACCCGGCATGGCATGGGCCGAAATGCTGGCGCCGCACAAATCGGCGCGGCGGACGAACCTGCTCGGAGAAGAAGCGCAACCGCTCGCGGGCGGTCCGCGCTACCGCTTCGCCGTGATGCCGCAGGAGATTGTGACGCTGCGCCTCGCGCTGGACAGCCGCGTGGAAGCGCCGGCGCCGCTGCGCACGTGGGCGCTGCTGGTTCCGGAAGCGAAACGCGAGGGCCTGAAGTTGCGCATCCGCGAAAAGGGTCATCCGCCGCGGCCCTTCTGACCGCGCCTTTCAGGCGGTCTCGCGCCACCGCCGGCCGAGGTTCAGCTCTTTCTTCGCGTATTCGAGCCCGCGCTCCACATGGTCCCGCTGCTGGTGCTGGATGGCGGCGCGGAACGGCTCGGGAATCGGCCTGCCGGGGATGTCCTCGATCACCATCCGGCCCTCATAAGGACGGCCCTTCCGCGCCAGGTCGAGGAACTTCGCCAGTTCGGCGGCCCGGGCGGCTGGAAACATTTTCCAGAAGTCCTGTTCCAGATACGGAATCACCGCCGGCGGCCTGCCCGTGATCGGCTTGTTGTAGACGTGGACGCGCGGGCACAGCTCGCCCAGCCGCTTCACAAAAGCCCGGAAGTCGATGACCCCCTCTCCCAATGGCACCCACTGCACGGCCACGCCCCGCGGGTGCTCATAGATGACCGAGTCGCGCAGGTGCGCGGATTCCACATAGGGCGCCAGCGTCTCGAGCGTCGTCATCGGATGTTCGAGCACGAACACCGGATTGCCCGTGTCGAGATAGACGCCCACCAGGTCCTTGCCGGCAGCTTCCACCACTTCGCGCAGCTCCCACGCTTGCAGGTCCTTGTGCACTTCGATGATGGCCTTGACGCCGCGCCCGGACAGTTCAGGCCGCACCGCCCGAAGGATCTTCACCGCCCATTCCATTGCCCGCTCCACCCGCACGGGAAACGCCGCGCGCTCGGAAGCCAGCACGCAACGCACGAACGGTGACCCCATGGCGGCGGCGCGCTCGATGTGCCGACGCAGAGTGGCGATGCTCTGTTCGAAGTCTTCCTCGCGCTTCGGGAGAATGCCGCCGCCGCCGGTTTCGAGATGCAGCCCGAGACGGCGCGCCATCTCGCGCACCTCCTGCCAGTGCGCCGGCTCCATGGCGCGGGGGTCGAGCGAGTCCTGAAGAAAAATCGCATCCAGCTTGTGCGCGGCGGCGAACTCGAGCAACTGCGCATCGTTCCACCGCAGCGCGCGCAGGCAGTAGGTGTTGTATCCGAGCGGGAGGGGCTGTTCCGCCATGCCTGCCATCATATCCAACGCCGCGCCCGCGCCTGATATATGTTGAAGCCGTGATGCGGAGACGCGAATTCCTTCTGTCGATGATGGCGGCGCAGCCGCCCGGTCCCGGCCACGTGTTGCCCGGCTCGGTGCTGGTACATGAGCACATCCTCGTGGATTTTGGCGGCGTCAAGAACCCGTCGCAGTACGACCGCGGCGCCGTGTTGCGCATGGCGCGCCCGCATCTCGAAGAAGTGAAGCGGCACGGCTGCGTGCGGCTGCTGGAATGCACGCCGCAAGGGCTGGGGCGCGATCCGCTGCTCATGAAGATGGCCGCGGACCTCACCGGTCTTCAGATCTGGACCAACACAGGCGTCTACGGTGCAGCCAACCGCAGCGGCGTGCCCGATTGGGCGTGGAAAGAGAACGCGAAGCAGCTCGCCCAGCGGTGGATCGCAGAGTGGAAGAAGGGCATCGACGGCGTGCGCCCGCGCTTCATCAAGACCGCCGTCAACGGCTATCCGCTGGAGGAGCTGGACCGGCGCCTGATTGAAGCTGCCGCCCTCACATCTCTGGAAACGGGCATGACCATCGCCTCCCACACCAACGGAGGCGGCAAGGCGGCGGAGGCGCAGCTCGATATTCTGGACAAGCTCCGCTGCCCGCTGAAGAAGTTCGTGTGGGTGCACGCCCAGAGCGAGAAAGACCATGCGTATCACGAGCGCGCGGCGCGCGCGGGCGCCTGGGTCGAGTTCGACGGCATCGGACCGAAAAGCCGGGACTGGCACCTGGAGTGCGTGCGCTTCATGGAAAGCCAGGGGCTGCTGGAACGCACGCTCGTTTCGCAGGACGCGGGCTGGTATCACGCCGAGATCCCGGGCGGCGGCGAGTATCGGGGCTACACGTTCATCTACACGGATTTCCTGCCTGAGCTCGCGCCGGAGGTCCGGAAGCGGTTGATGGTGGAGAATCCGCGCCGGGCTTTCGGAGAGTAGGCACGGCGGCGGCGCCTCAGGGGTTTCCCTGAGAAAAACCGGCGCGGCAGAGCACTGTCTCTCCGAAGGACTGCTGCGACCATGAAGCGATGGCTCCTCCTCTCCGCGGCTTGTCTTTGCCTTTCTGTCGCCCTGCCAGCGGCGACTCTCAATTTCGGATCGGATCTGCTGAACGAAGCGAATAGCATCACCGGCGCGAACGCCGCCATCCAGCCGCACTCCGCCTGGGCATCGATGGCTCCATGGCAATGGATCTCGTATGCGAACACGGGCGCGGGGCCCGGCGCCGTGTCGCCGCGCAATTCGCCCAGCCCGGCGCGCCCGACGGCCAGTTTCTTTGAATTCCTGCCCGAGACCGCTTACTTTGTCCGGCTGACTGTGTTTGCCGACGACACGGCGGCCGTGTATCTGATCGATCAGGATCATCCGTCAGGACTCCTGCTGGCGCCGCCGAACTGGCGTCAGGACGGCGCCTGCGCGGCAGGCCCCATCGGATGCCAGCCGGGCGAGGGGCTGCTGCTCGAGTTCGCCGTGAACCGCTTCGGCCCCGCGCTCTTGCGGTTTGACGTGTTCCAGCGCGGCAACGGGCCGTTCGGGCTTCTGTATGGCGGCCAGGTGGAGGTGGCGCACACGCCGGAAGAAGCAACAATTCTCCTCTTCGCTGCCGGTCTGGCGTGGCTGTGGTGGCGGGAGCGGAAGCAGCGGCGGGCGCGGGAAAACGGGGCGCACTCCGCCCGCCGTCCGGCAACCACCACCGCCCCCGCCCTCTGAACGCCGAAGGCTGCTCTCAAGCGCGTGCGGCGTCCAGCGCCGGAGCCCATAGCCCCCGGCCTCCTCGATAGGCTCCAGTTGCCTTTCTTCGTACTGGTACGAAGCCGGCCTATGTCTGGAACCCCGCCCGGCCAAAGTTCTATTGGGCGATTCAGGCGCGGCCCGGACAATTGGAGTGGACAGAGCGAAGTCCGCCCTGTACCCGCGAAGGAGGATGGAGTTCGAATGCACAACCGACTTTTGAAAGTGCTTGTCCTGGCAAGCATGTTCGTGATGGCAGGGTGGGGAACGGTGATTCCGTTTGGGTCTGACCTGGTGAACGAGGGCAACAATCAGACCGCAAGCAACGTGGTGATCACTCCGCATCCGGCATGGGGCAGCCTGTCGCCCTACTCATGGATCTCATACGCCAACACCGGTGTCGGCGGGGGAGCGATCAGCCCGGCAAATACGACAATCCCAGGCACCCCGACCGCCATCTTCACCGAGTGGCTGCCCGCTTGGACGGGTTCGGTCAACGTAACCGTCTTCGCCGACGACACGGCGGACGTGTACTTGTATGACAACGCCAATCCCACTGGGCTGCTTTTGAAGGCCGCCAATCCGATTCAGGACAGCGCTTGCGCGGCAGGCCCCATCGGCTGCCAGCCCAATGAAAGCTGGACTTCCGGTTGGATACCTGTCGACTTCAGTGGGGCAGCCTGGCTCGAGATCCGGGCCTACCAGCGCGCCGGCGGTCCCTTCGGTGTGCTGTATGGCGGGGAGGCCCAGGTCGTGCCCGAACCCGGCACCTACGTCCTTCTCGGCGCGGGCCTGATCGGCCTTGGCCTGTTGCGCCGCATGCGGGCGTCCCGTCAATAGAAGCCCACAGCGGCGCTGCGCCGCAGTCATCCGAAAAGCCCCGTCCTCAGCGGCGGGGCTTTTCGTTTCTTAGGCCGATCCCTTCACGTTTTCCATACCCGCCCCCGCCCGGCGTCTCGATCCGCAGCCGATCGCCCGGCACGGCATCGAAGCGCACTTTGCCCGGCAGTCTCTTCGCCCGTCCGTAGCGGATCAGGACGTTGCGCCCAAGCCTGCCCGGCTCGCCGCCGGCGAGCCCATACGGCGGGCGCACGCGCCGGTCGGAAAGGATCGTCACCTCCGCCGGCGCGCGGAACTCGAACTCGCGCACGATTCCGTCGCCTCCCCGATGCCGCCCGCGCCCGCCCGAGCCGCGCCGGATCCGATACTGCCGCACCAGCACGGGAAACGCCTGCTCAAACGCCTCCACCGGCGTGTTCCAGGAATTCGTCATATGCGTGTGCACACCGCTCTGTCCGTCCGCGCGGGCGGATGCGCCCATGCCGCCGGCGATCGTCTCATACCAGGCGAAACCCGCTCCGCCAAAGCTGAGATTGTTCATCGTGCCCTGCGACGCAGCCGGAATCCTATCCGGCACGGCCTGCGCCAGCGCGCCCAGCAGCACATCGGTGATGCGCTGCGACGTCTCCACGTTGCCTGCCGCCATGGCGGCAGGCGGCAGCGCGTTGACCAGCGTGCCCGGCGGCGCGATCACCTCGATCGGCTCCAGCAGCCCCGCGTTGGCCGGCACGTCTTCGCCCAGCAGGCAGCGGAACACGTAGAACACCGCAGCCAGCGTGATGGCATGATTGGCGTTGACCGGCGCCGCCGCCTGCGGCGACGTGCCGGTGAAATCGATCACCGCGCGGCGGCGGTTCAACGCAATGACGGCGCGGACCCGCTCGCCCTCGTCGAGAAAATCTTCGAACTCGTACCGCCCTTCAGGCAACGCAGCCAGGCAGGCGCGCATCATCGCCGCCGCATATTGCCGCAGCGCCGCGATGTTGCGGTTCAGCCGCTCCACCCCGAACGCCGCAGCCGCCTCCTCGATGCGCTGAATGCCGCGCCGCATGGCCATCCACTGCGCCAGCAGGTCGCCCTCGCGCTCTTCCGGCGTGCGCACGTTGGCCAGGATCGTATTCAGGATTCCCGCATCGATCCGCCCCTCGCGCGCCAGGAGCACGGGCGGAATGCGCAGCCCCTCCTGGTAGATTTCGCGCGCCAGCGGCATCGACCCCGGGCTCATGCCGCCGACGTCAGCATGGTGCGCCCGCGAAGCGACGTAGAAGGCGGGCTCGCCGCCTCCGATCCACACGCCAGACACGGCGGTGATGTCGGGCAGGTGCGTCCCGCCGCGGAAGGGATCGTTGACGATGGCCACATCACCGGGGCGCAGCTCGATCGCCTCGAGCACGGCGCGCACGCTGAGCGGCATCGCCCCGAGATGCACCGGCATGTGATCGCCCATGGCCACCGTCTCGCCGCGCGCATCGTACAGCGCGCAGGAGTAATCACGGCGTTCCTTGATGTTGGCCGAAAACGCCGTGCGCCGCAGCACCGCGCCCATCTCTTCCGGAATCGAAACGAGAAGCTGGCGGAAGAATTCGAGTTCGACGGCGTCCCTGCTGGCGTCCTTCATGGCCGTGGGTTCTCGGGCGCGGGCGGAGGTTCCTGCGGCTCGGGCGCGGGTTTGCACTCGCCAAACCGCACCGGAAAACGCGCCGCCACCGCGTAGCCTTTCTCCGTCGAGCGCTCCACCAGATATTGCTGCGCGCGCACGTCGGTGCGGATGCGCCATCCGGTGGCGCGCGGCTTCAGGGGCGGGAACGGCCTGGGACCGGCTTCGCGCAGCATCCACGATTCGCCCCCCGTCATCGTCTCCCACCGCTGATAGCGCTGGCGCGGCTCGCCGCGGCGTTGCAGGAACAGCACGCCCTGCGCGCGCGATTCGAACCGGAACGAGTCGATGGCGCCGTAAGAAGATTCTTCCAGAACAGGAATGCGCCGCCATGTTTTGCCGCCGTCTGTCGTTTTCAGCAGGAACGGATCGCGCGGCAATGCGCCGACAATATGCCCCGAAACCCAGCCGGTCTCGGCGTCCACAAACTGGATGTCATCAAGCGCGATGCCGCGCAGCCGCGCGTGCGGCTCCGACCACGTGCGTCCCTCGTCTTCGCTCATCAGCAGAAGAGACCACAGCGTCGCAGCGCCTGTATGGAAATTGCCCGTCACAAACAGGCGCCCGCCTGCCGGCTCCACCGCTGCCAGTTCCAGGAACAGGGTGCAGGCATCGCGGACGGAGCACTCCAGGCCGAATTCAGCGATCTCCGAGTCGCCGCACACCGGCGGCTGGATCTGCGCCGCCGCGGGCGGCGGCGCGGCCTGAAGCAGCAGGAGAGCGGCCCAGAGCTTCATCGCTTCACGCCGATTGTACCCGGAGCCGCGCCGGCCCCGCTTTGCCAGGCTTCCAGCCATGCGTGCAGTTGCCCGAGCAACGCGAGCGTATCGAGCCCCTCGTGCTCGGGCAGGTAGCCCGCCAGCTTCCGCATCGCGCGCCGCGCCTGGAGAACGGCTCCCTTGAGATTTCCATGCGTGGCATGGTGCCACGCTACGGCGCAGTGGACGAGCGCCTGCACGAAGAAGCGCTCCGCCCGCGCGGCCCGGTTCCACTCCGATTCCAATTCTTCGTGCGCCTCGTAATAGCGCCCTTCGTTGAACAGATCGATGCCCCGCTGCAGCAGCCGGCCGGGTTCCGCCATGATAGGACTGATGCGTTCCGCCCTGCTCTGGTTGTTGGTTCCCGGCCTGGTTTTCGCTGGCGAACCGGTGCGCCCGGCGAAAAAGATCGTGCTCTACAACGGGCGGGATCTGGCCAACTTCTACGTGTCCCTCAAGGACACCGGGCGCGAGGACCCGAAGGGCGTCTTCACGGTCCGGAACGGGATGATCCGCATCTCCGGCGAAGCCTGGGGCGGGCTGACTACGGAGCAGGAGTACGCCGACTACCGCCTGGTGGTGGAGTGGAAGTGGGGCTCGAAAACATGGCCGCCACGTGAACAGAACGCCCGCGACAGCGGTATCCTTCTCCACGGAACCGGCGAAGACGGCGCGGCGGGCAACGGGTGGCTGGAGTCGATCGAATACCAGATCATCGAGGGCGGCACCGGCGACCTGATCCTCGTGCGCGGCGCCGCTCGACCGCGCGTGACGGTCGAGGCCGAGAAACGCTCCGACGGGCAGCTTTACTGGAAGCCCGGCGCGGAACGGGTCACCCGCGATCAGGGGCGCATCAACTGGTACGGGCGCGACATGCAGTGGCAGGACAGGCTCGGCTTCCGCGGCGCAGGCGACGTCGAAAAGCCCGTGGGCCAGTGGAACCGCAGCGAGATCCTCGCCCGCGGCGGCAGCCTGACGTTCTACCTGAATGGCCGGATCGTGAATCAGGCGTTTGACTCCAGCCACCGCCAGGGCAAGATCCAGATCCAGAGCGAGGGCGCCGAGATCTTCGTGCGCAAGGTCGAACTGCACCCGCTGCCGCGGAGCCAGAGGAAATGAACTGGTGGCGCAGCCTGTTCTCGCGCCGGGCGCACGAACCGCTGCGCGGCACGCCTGGCGTGCGCCGACAGAAGAATTACTCGGCCGCCAGCGGCTACTCCTACGAGTACTTCTACGAAGGTTTCCGCGATGAGGGCGGCTGCCGTTGCCATGTGTTCACCGTGAGCGCGGACCGCAAGGCGTGGTTCCAGCTCGAGGTTTTCGTGGAAGACCGCGCGGTTGACGCCTGGACGGCGAAGCACGGCCGTCCGCTGGCCGAAAACGAGCGTTACGCCATCGCCAAGATGGCGCTGTTCGAGGCGTTCGACGAACGCCCGGACCCGGCCGCCATGCAGGCGCCCATCCGCGTGGCAGCCGGTCACGCCGAAGATCTCCTCGCCCGCCTGGGAATCTGACAGGGGGCGTCCGGCGCACCTGTGAAAAGAATCGGCGGCAGTCATCGCCCGCATCCTGGCGGGAATCCCGCCCCTCCGGCCCTTCCGGCCCGCCGAAAACCGGGAACAACCGGGCCGTCCTTCGCGTATGGGAGCATGATAGCCTGACGCCGTTCAGAGCAAGGAGATCCTGTCCGCCATGAGACACTCGTCCGCATGCCTGCTGCTGTGCACTCTGCTCGCCGCGCCGCTGCCGGCTCAACTGCCACCGCTGATCGACCGCGATCTGTTTTTCGGCGAAGTGGAGATCGCCGGGGCGCAGATCTCGCCCGACGGCCGCTTTATCTCGTTTCTCAAGCCCTTCCAGGGCGCGCGCAACATTTGGGTGAAAAAGGCGGAAGAACCCTTCTCCGCCGCGCGTCCGGTCACTGCGGAAACCAAGCGCCCCATCCCGGCCTATTTCTGGTCCCGCGACTCGAAGTTCATCCTCTATGTCAAGGACCAGGACGGAGACGAGAACTTCAATGTCTACGCCGTCAATCCGGCCGAAGCCCCGCCTGCCGGAGCGCAGACGCCCTTCTCGCGCAACCTGACCAACGCCAGGGGCGCGCGCGCCATCATCTATGAAGTACCCAAGTCCGACCCCGCGCACATCTACATCGGCCTCAACGACCGCGACGCAGCCTGGCACGACCTCTACAAGCTGGACCTCGCCACCGGCGAGAAGACCCTGCTTCGCCAGAACACGGACCGCATCACCGGCTGGGTCTTCGATCACAAGGCGCAGCCGCGCCTGGCCACCCGCTCGGCCGACAACGGCGACACCGAATTTCTGCGCGCCGACGAGAAGGGCTTCACGAAAATCTACTCCTGCTCGGTGCTGGAAACCTGCCAGCCCGTGCGCTTCGACGAGACCAACACGAAGTTCTACTTCATCACCGACGCCGGCGATCTGAACCTCTCCCAGCTCATGCTCATGGACCCGGCCACGGGACAGGCGGCGCTCGTCGAGAAGGATCCGCTCAACCGGGTCGACTTCACCGGCGCCATTTTCTCCGACGTGAGCAACCGGCTGGTCGCCACCATTTACGAGGACGATCGCGAGAGGATTTACTGGAAAGACAAATCATTTGAAGCCGATTACCGGTGGCTTCAGAAACAGTTGCCCGGCTACCGGATCAACTTCGGCCCGCGTACGGCCGACGAGAGCCGGTTCGTGATCAACGCCAGCAGGGACACCGACCCCGGCCAGACCTTCGTCTTCGACCGCAGGACGCGCCGCCTGTCTCTCCAGTTCAAGTTCCGCGAGAAGCTGCCCCGCGAGGCGCTGGCGGAAATGAAGCCCATCCGCTACAAGTCTTCCGACGGCCTGGAGATCCCTGCGTACCTCACTCTGCCCAAGGGCGTCCCGGCGAAGAACCTGCCACTGCTTGTTGTGCCGCATGGCGGCCCGTGGGCCCGCGACGGCTGGGGCTACAACACGCTGCATCAGTTTCTCGCCAACCGCGGATACGCCGTGCTGTCGATGAACTTCCGCGGCTCCACCGGATACGGCAAACAGTTCCTCAACGCGGGCAACCGGCAGTGGGGCGAAAAGATGCAGGATGACATCACCTGGGGCGTCAAGCATCTCATTGAACAGGGCATCGCCGACCCGAAGCGCGTCGCCATTATGGGCGGCAGTTACGGCGGCTACGCCACGCTGGCGGGCGTCGCCTTCACCCCGGATCTGTACGCAGCCGGCGTGGCCATTGTGGCGCCATCGAACCTGATCACGCTGCTCGATTCCATCCCGCCCTACTGGGAGCCTGTCCGCAAGATGTTCTACGAGCGCATGGGCGATCCGACCAAACCCGAAGGCAAAGCTCAGCTCGAACGCCAATCGCCGCTGTTCTCCGCCCAAAAGATCCGCACGCCGCTGATGGTCGTGCAGGGCGCCAACGATCCGCGCGTGAAGAAGCGCGAGTCTGACCAGATCGTCATTGCGCTGCGCGACCGCAAGTTCCCCGTTGAGTATCTCGTGGCGGACGACGAAGGCCACGGTTTCGCGCGCCCCATCAACAATCTCGCCATGATCGCCGCGGTGGAGAAATTCCTGGCCAAACACGTCGGCGGGCGCTTCCAGGAGTCGATGACGCCGGACGTCGATAAGCGGTTGAAAGAGATCACGGTCGACCCGTCTACGGTCAAGCTCCCGTCGATGCCCGCCCCCACCGCTTCCCTGCCCTCGCTGGCAGCCCCGCCCTCCACGCAGCCCCACTCGTTCAAGGCCCGGATCGAGGCCGGCCCGCAGACCATCTCGCTTCAGATGAAATCCGTGATCGAGCAGACGCCGGAAGGCTGGCGAGCCACCGACACCATGCAGACACCCATGGGAGAGGCTACCGACGTGACGCTGCTCGACAGCGAAACATTCGCCGTCCGGAAGCGCACCCTGAAGCAGGGCCCGATGCAAATCGAGGTCGGCATCGAGGGCGGCAAGGCCACCGGCAAGATGCAGATGGGAGCGCAGAGCCGCGCCATTGACATCGCGCTGGAAGGGCCGCTGTTCGCCGATGGCGCCGGCTCGGCCCTGGTGCTGGCCGCGTTGCCGCTGGCGGAAGGCTATTCGGTTTCCTATCGCACGCTGGACCTGCAAACGCAGCAGACGAAGCTCTTTTGGCTGAAGGTGACCGGCTCGGAGTCCGTCACGGTTCCCGCCGGCACATTCGACTGTTGGCGCGTCGAGATCGAGCCCGCAGACGGCTCGCCGGGGAAACAAACGCTCTTCGTGGCCAGGAAGGAACGCCGCCCCGTCAAAATCGAAGCCGTGATGCCCCAGATGGGCGGCGCCAAACTCACCGCCGAACTCGAACCATAAAAAGGGGACAGGAACACAATACCCCTTTTGCTGTCCGCGCTCGGCTATGGGCTCCACAACTTCATGTGGAACGTAGCGGCGCACCATGGGCTGCTGGATTGGCCGGCTGAAGCGGTTCTTGCTGCCTTCCGCTACAGATAGCTCATGACTGCACGGAATGCAGTTCAACGGGGCGCCGGCGGTACAACGCGAGCGTTCGCGGCAATCCTCGCCTTTCACTCATACCGCAGCGCTTCCACCGGATCCAGGTTCGCCGCTTTCATCGCCGGCCAGGTGCCGAAGAAAATCCCCACGCCCACGGAAACCAGAAATCCCATGGCCACCGCCCAGCCCGGCATGGGCGCCGCCAGCGCCGGCACCAGCTTGCCCACCAGCATCGTCGCCAGCGAGGCGAACACGATGCCCGCCACACCGCCAATGCCTGCCAGTGTCACCGCCTCCGTCAGGAACTGCACCACGATATCGAACTTGCGCGCCCCGATCGCTTTGCGCACGCCAATCTCCTTCGTGCGCTCCGTCACCGAGACCAGCATGATGTTCATCACTCCGATGCCGCCCACC
The DNA here is from genome assembly GCA_937920635.1 of uncultured Bryobacteraceae bacterium. Taxonomy (GTDB): domain Bacteria; phylum Acidobacteriota; class Terriglobia; order Bryobacterales; family Bryobacteraceae; genus JANWVO01. The sequence continues at coordinate 99,748 of CAKZUE010000004.1, read as the reverse complement.
ATCAACCCCAGGCTTGCCAGCCCGATGGAGACCAGCACCACCATGCTCAGGATGCTGTCCAGCCTCTTGATGATCTGATCGGTCGTCGACAGCCCAAAATCGTCCGGCAGCCCCGGAGGCGTCTTCCGCACCCGCCGCAGCAGTTGCCGGATTTCTTCATAGGCTTCTTCCCGCATTCCGGGGCGCGCTTTCGCCACCAGAATCAGCCGCTCCTCGGTCGGGAACCGCAGCCGCGCCGTCTCGTATGGGATCACGATCTGCATGTCCTGGCCGTTCTGGCCGAAGAATCCGCCCTTGGCCTCGGCGAAGGCGCCGACCACGGTATACTCCGCGCCGGCCACCGTGATCGTACGGCCCAGCGCATTGCCATCGGGAAACAGCGCCTGCTTCACCAGCGGCCCGATCACGCACACGCGCGCCGCCCGCGCCTCTTCCTGCGGCGTGTAAAAACGCCCTTCCGTCAGTTCTCGCGGCTGAATTTCGAACGCATTGGCGCTGAACCCCACCAGCATCAGATTGTCCGTCTCAAATCCGGGCACTTTGGCCGTCAGCAGACCGCTGGTCTCGGACGAGATGAACAATTCCAGAGCCACGTCTTCCACCGCGCGGATGTTGTCCTTGATGAGCGCGGCGTATTCAGGCAGAATGGGCTTGCGCTTCAGTTCTTTTGGCGAACCGGGCGCGTTCGGATCGCGGTCAAACCGGTTGAGGAAAATATTGTCCGGCCCGAATTCCGCGAAAAACGTCACAATTCCTTGCCGCAATCCGCTGGTGATGCTGCCGATCGTGACCACCGTGCAAATGCCGATGACGATGCCCAGAATCGTCAGCGCGCTGCGGAAACGGTGGCTCCACACCGCATCCACGGCCATTTGCACATTCTCTCTCAGTTCGACGTGAACCCGCATGGCTTTACTCCGCGCGCAGCGCCTCCACCGGGTCCATCCGCGCCGCCTTCCTCGCCGGATACAGCCCCGAAAGAACGCCCGTCAGAGTGGAAACCACCAGCGCCAGCAGAATGTAAGGCAGGGTCACGCGCAGCTCGACCCCGGCGATGAGCCCCCCGATCTTGGCCAGCACTGCCGCGCCGATCAGTCCGATCACGCCGCCCGTCGCCGCCAGAAACACAGCCTCCAGCAGAAATTGCATCAAGAGATCTTTCTGCCTTGCTCCGATCGATTTGCGAATCCCGATCTCGCGTGTGCGCTCGGTCACCGACACCAGCATAATATTCATGATCACCACGCCGCCCACCACCAGCGAGATGGCCGTCACCGGCACCACTGCTGCAGTAATGATGCCCAGAATGCGCTCGATGAATTCGCGGATCGCATCCGGTGTCAGAGTATCGAAATTGTCCGGCTTGCCCGGCTGCGCCTTGTAGCGCGTCCGCAACGCCGCCCGGGTCAGATCCAGCGCCTCCTCGAGCGTCAGCCCCGATTCCGGCCGCGCCCGCGCGAACAGCACCATGTTGCGCTCCGGCCCGTACAGCCGCCCGAACACCGTGGCAGGCATGAAGGCCACGTTGTCCTGAGACTGTCCTCCCACTGCGCCGATCTTCTCCTGGACCCCGATCACCTGAAAGTCCATGCCCGAAATCCGCAACGTCTGCCCCAGCGGCGTCACGTCGGAGAAGAAGAACTGCCGGACCTCTTCTCCGATGATCACCACGGGAGACTTCGCCGCCTCTTCCTGCGGGGTGAAAAACCGCCCCTCGCTCAGGCTGAAGTCACGGATCTCGGCCATCTCGCTGGAAACGCCGATGATTGTCGTCGCCTCCAGCGTCCGGTTCTCACGCTTCAGGTCCTCCACCCGGAACCGGTAGGGGCTGTACAGGATCTGCTCTCCCGTCACAGCCCGCAAATAGCGGTAGTCTTCTTCCCGAAGCGGTTTGTTGTAGCGCAGTTTCTCGATCCGCTCACGCCTGGACAGCCGCCCCCTTTGCAGAAGTTGCCCCACCTGGAAGCTCTCGCTGCCCAGCACTTTCGAGGTGGACTGCTCGGCGTAGTTGCCCAGCCCGTCGATGGCCGCTCCCACCAGCACCACGCTGCCGACGCCGATGATCACGCCCAGCAGCGTCAGAAAGCTGCGCAGCTTGTGGGCCCTCAGGCTGGCGAAAGCCAGTCCTGCCGCCGTCTGAACCGTGTAGAGGATCTTCATTCTGGCACCACTATTAGATTGCTTGGGCTGCCGCAAAGGTGCAAGCATGCGCAGACCGGCGCTACACTGAATGACGCACGATGACGGATCCGCTCCGGGACCTGCGATGACAAAATCCTACCGGCGGCGGGCGAAGACATGGATTCCCACCCCGGCCAAAGACAGGATCACGCAGAACGCTTCGTCATCTGGAAAGCAGATGGCGAGCCCATTCGCGTGATCTGCTCCATGACGGTGCTGGAATCGATCCGCCGGGAGTGCGTCAGGGCCGCCCGCGGCCCGGTGCCGCTGGGCATCGGCGGTGCCCTGATGGGTTCAGCTTCCGGCGGCGACTACCGCATCCGCCACTGGCATTCCATCCCCTGCCGTTACCAGCGCGGCCCTTCCTTCCTCCTCACCAAGGATGAAGTGGGTGGCCTGAAGGATTTTCTCGCACACCTGCCCTCCCTGAAAAGTGTGGGAGAAGACGTCCTCATCGGCTGGTTCGTCTCGCACCCATTCCTCGGCGCAGAGCTTCGTGACGACGAAATCAGCCTGCACCAGCGTTTCTTCCGCTCCAGCGACCTGTTCCTGCTCGTCGAAGTGCACCCTGACGGCGCCATCGAAGTGGGGGTGCATCGCGGCGCACGTGCCATGCAACCCGTCTGGCGCGTTGTGCCTTCCCACGCGCCCCGCGAGCACCGGCGCATTCCCGAAACGCCAAGCGTCATCGTTCCCCAATCCGAGCCCTCCGGTCTCACCGTCACGGAGGAACCGCGGGAGAATCCGGAGCCGGAAAGGCGCCAGCCAGCGCCAAAGAAGCCTTTGCTGCTCCTTCTCGCCGCGCTCGCCCTCGTGCTGTTTGCCTTTCTCTGGATGAACCGTGACAGGACACCGCCGCCGATGGTTCTCCCGCCTCCTCCGCAGCCTGTCCCCACGCTTTCCCTCCGGGTGCAACGCCAGCAGGGTGCACTCCTCATCCGCTGGAATCCGGTGGAGCCCACCCTTGCCCTCGCCCAACAGGTCGTCCTGCGAATTACCGACGGCCCCTCCGTCATCGAGCATCCGCTGTCGGAAGCCATGGTCAGGCAGGGCAGTTTTGTACACAAGTCCGATGCCCCTGCCCTCGAGGTGGAATTGCGTGCGAGCCTGCCTGACGGCCGCTCTGTTGCCGAGAAGGTGATCTACGGCCGGTAGCGCCGTGTTTACCCGCAGCCGCCGTGTGGAAAAAATAGTGCACCAGCGGCGCTGGACTGGCAATCCATTCCAACGGATCGGACGGCAGCGGCTGTCCGGACTTTACAACTTCGAAACCAACAGAGGGGAAATATGAAAAAGATTCTGTCCGTGATCGCTCTGGCGATCCTCACCATCACCGCGGCGCCCGCGGCCGACATCGTCGACACTGCCGTCAGCGCCGGAAGCTTCAAGACCCTGGTCAAGGCCGTTCAGGCCGCCGGCCTTGTGGAAACCCTGAAGGGGCCTGGTCCCTTCACCGTGTTCGCGCCCACCGATGAGGCCTTCGCCAAGCTGCCAGCCGGCACGCTCGAGTCCCTCCTCGCCAACCCCGAGCAGCTCAAGCAGGTGCTCACCTACCACGTCGTCGCCGGCAAGGTCATGGCCGCGGATGTCGTGAAGCTGAAGGAAGCCAAGACCGTGCAGGGCAGCTCCGCCAAGATCAAGGTGATGGGCAGCACGGTCATGATCGACAACGCCACGGTAGTCAAGACCGATATCGCCTGCGACAACGGTGTCATCCATGTGATCGACACCGTCATCCTGCCCAAGGCGAAGAAGTATTGATCCAAGGCGCGCCGTCTGCACGGTGACGTCCGCGAGGCCGCCGGTTCGCCGGCGGCCTTTTTCCATGAACGTTGGAATATGCGGCCGGCAAGCATCGTATCATGGAAGACGAATCCACTTCGAGGTTTCCAATCCCATGCGATGGCTCCAAACGCTCATTGTTCTCTCTCTCTTCGCCGCAGCCTGCTTCGCCTCCGATGTGGCCGGCCGCTGGAAGCTGGCCGCCAACGCTCCTGACGGAAACACCTACAACGTCACCCTCATCGTGAAGGAGGACGGCGGCAAGCTCACGGGCGTGTTGGACAGCGAACGGGGGCAGATGCCGCTGGCCAACGTCGCCTATGCCGCCGGTGAGTTGCGCTTCGATCTGGTGCTCGACATGGGCGCCATCCCCTTCCGCCTCAAGATCGACGGTGACAAGGTGACCGGCACTCTCACCGGTCCTGACGGAAGCACCGGCTCCGTCACCGGACAGCGCGAAGCGTCCGCTCAGACCGCTCAAGCAACGGGCAAGTGGGAGATCTCCGCCACCGACCCCGACGGAACCGCCCGCCGCGCCACCCTGGATCTGAAGCAGAACGGCGAGACGCTCACCGGGCAGATCGTCATGGACTCAGGCGATGCCCTGCCCCTCACCGCGGGCAAAGTGAGCGGAGACACCATCAGCTTCAAGATTTTCATCGGCGAAGGCGACGTGGCCGTAACCGGCAAAATCTCCGGCGATACCCTCTCCGGCGAGTACATTATCCCCACCGGCGAGAAAGGCAAATTCACCGCCCGGCGCGCGGCGGCTGCCTCCCTCGCCGGCAAGTGGAATGTCCTCGCCCGTGACGCCGAAGGAAACCAGATGCGCGCCACCCTCGACCTCAAAGTCGAAGGCGACCGCCTCACCGGCGCCCTCATCACGGAAAGCGGCGACTCCGCCCCGCTGGTCGACGGCAAAGTACAGGGCGACTCCTTCAGCTTCAAGATCTACGTGGGCGACGGCAACATAGAGGTGAAAGGCAAGCTGGAGAACGGCAAAGTCGCCGGCGAATACGTCACCCCGAACGGCAGCAAGGGCGCCTACACCGCCACACGGAGCTGAGCGAACACAGACGCATCCCCCCGCGGCCGTGTCTCGCCCATGACGCGGCCGCGTTTTTTCAAGGCTATTCACTCCGCCGCCGCGATCGAATCCACCCGGAGTATTCCCGTCTTGTCGTAGTAAAAGCCGCGGATTTTCACCTTCTTCGCCGCGTATTTCTCCGGCGTCTTCTGATCGCTCAGCACCATCATCTTCCCCTGCGCGTCGATCAGCGCGTACTTCCACTTGCCGCTCTTGACGCACTCCCGCACGCACTTCTCATCCGGCTGGATGCCCATGTGCGCGTGATCGGCGCCGCACATCGTGTCCGTGATCACGCCCCGGTATTCCTTCACCGCCCCCTGCGCCAGCGCAAGCAGGGGCAGGATCGTCCAGAGCAGTCTTCTCATTTGGCAGTCTCCTTTCCTTCGTGCAGCAGTCTCAGCCCTCTCGGGGCTTCCAGGCGCAGCCACAGCCGTTCATACCGCTCCGGGGCGAGGCTCCGCCGCAACTGGAACTCGTAACTCTCTCCCGTTCCCGCCGCCGTCACGGACAGATGCAGCGGTCCTGAACTGGACAGAACCGCAATGTCGGGGTCGAGCCACGTGCGCGATTCGCCCGGCTTCTCCGCCGCGAATACGACACGGTCTTCAAAAACGCGCAGGACTCCCAGGGCGCCGCCCGTTTTCCGGATGCGCTTCGCCGGCAGCTCCCATTCGAGCTTCGCGCCCGGTGCCGCAAGCCGCGCCACAACCCGCGCGCCGGCTACGGTCCGCAGCAGTTCGTACGCCGGCGCAAGGTCCGGCGAGCCGTCCAGCAGAAACTCGTGCTCGATGTCTCTGCCCAGCCACACCCGGCTGTCCCGGTATGTCCGCACGCGCACCTGCCGGTTGTCGCCGATCTCCAGCCGCTGGATGTCGTCCCAGCTCCACCGCCCTTGATGCGGCTGCTTCTTTGCGCCGATCTGGCGGAACGCGGCGCCGCCAGCGTCCAGCGTCAGAATGCCGGCGCAGCCGCCGCGCCAGTGATTATGGCGCGCGGGGAAGTCGAGAGCCGCGGCCGGAGCGGCCAGCACGGCAAGAACAATTACGCTGAGACCTGTTTTTTCACTTCCGCATGCCATTTCCACACCTCGTAGATCGCCGGATACACCAGCAACTCCAGCAGGAACGACGTCGCCACTCCGCCCACCATCGGCGCCGCAATCCGCTTCATCACGTCCGCCCCCGCTCCCGTGGCCCACATCAGCGGCATCAGTCCCGCAAACATCGTCGCCACGGTCATGAACTTCGGCCGGATGCGCTTCACCGCCCCGTGCACCACCGCCTCCCGCAGCTCCTCCTTTGAACGCAGCCGTCCGGCTCGCTTCGCCTCTTCGTACGCCAGGTCCAGATACAGCAGCATGAACACGCCCGTCTCCGCATCCACTCCGAGCAGCGCGATCAGCCCCACCCACACGCCGATGCTCATGTTGTAGCCCAGCCAGTAGAGCAGCCACACCGCACCGACCGCCGAAAATGGAACCGCCAGCAGCACGATCGCCGTCTTCATCGCCGACCGGGTGTTCAGATACAGCAGCAGCAGAATCACCGCCAGCGTCGCCGGCACCACCACCTTGAGCTTTTCTTTGACCCGCTCCATCGCCTCATATTGGCCGCTCCACTCCAGCCAATAGCCCGGCGGCGTGCGCAGTTTCCCATGCAGGTGCGACTTGGCGCGCTCCACATAAGAGCCTATGTCGCTGCCTGCAATGTCGATGAACACATACCCGGCAAGCATCCCATTCTCGTTGCGGATCATGCCCGGGCCGCTCGTCACCCGCACCTCGGCCAGCTCGCGCACAGGGACAAACGCGCGGCCCTCGAACACCGGCATCAGCGCCTCGCGCAGCGCCGCCAGGTCCTCGCGGTAGCCGCGGAAGTAGCGCACGTTCACCGGATAGCGCTCGCGCCCTTCCACCGTCACGGTCACGTTGTCGCCGCCGATCGCGTTCATCACCAGCATCTGCGCCTGATCGACCGTCAGCCCGTACCGCGCCAGCGCCTCGCGCTTCCACACAAAGTCGAGATAGTAGCCGCCGGTGACGCGCTCCGCGTATACGCTGCGGGTCCCTTCGAGCGGCTTCAGCAGTTCTTCGATCTTCAGTCCGATCCGTTCGATCTCCGCCAGATCGCGGCCGTAGATCTTGATGCCCGCTGGCGTGCGGATGCCAGTTGTCAGCATGTCAATGCGCGCTTTAATGGGCATTGTCCACGCGTTGGAGACGCCCGGCAGCGACAGTTTCTCGTGCATTTCCTCCACCAGCCGCTCCTGCGTCATGGCGGCACGCCACTGCGACGGCGGTTTCAGCAGGATCACGGTTTCAAACATCGACAGCGGCGCCGGATCTGTCGGCGTCTCCGCGCGCCCCGCCTTGCCAAAGACGAGATCGACTTCCGGAAACTCTTTCAGCAGCCGGTTCTGCACCTGCAACAACCGGCCCGCCTCCGTGATGTTCAGCCCCGGCATCGTCACCGGCATGTAGAACAGCGATCCCTCATCCAGCGGCGGCATGAACTCGCTGCCCAGGTTCAGGAACACGGGCACGGTGACCAGCACCAGCGCCGCTGCGCCGCCGATGACCCAATAACGTTGCCTCAGCGCCCAACGGCAGGCGGGCTCGTACGCCGCGATCAGCACGCGGCTCACCGGGTGCTTCTCTTCGGAGTGGATCCTGCCGATCAGCACAGCCGTGGCCGCGCGCGCCAGCCACCGCGGGCGGAAGCGGAACTCGCGCAGTTGCGTGAACAGGATGCGCATCGCCGGATCCAGCGTGATGGCCAGCACGGCGGCGGCGATCATCGACAGGTTTTTCGTCCAGGCCAGCGGTTTGAACAGCCGCCCCTCCTGCGCCTCCAGCGCCAGCACCGGCACAAACGAAACCGCAATCACCAGCAGCGCGTAGAAGCTCGGTCCGCCGACTTCCTTCACCGCCGCCACCACGACGTCGCGCGCCTCGCCCGGACGCCCTTCGCGCTCCCACTGCTCGAGTTTCTTGTGCGTCTGCTCGACGACCACAATGGCCGCGTCCACCATCGCGCCGATGGCGATGGCGATGCCTCCAAGCGACATGATGTTGGCGGTAATGCCCATCGCGCGCATCGGCACGAACGTGATGAGCACCGCCACCGGGATCGTCAGGATCGGGATGATCGCGCTCGGCAGGTGCCACAGGAAAATCAAAATCACCAGCGAGACCACCAGCAGTTCCTCCGTCAGAGCGCGCTTCAGCGTGCCGATCGAGCGCAGGATCAGGTCGCTGCGGTCGTAGGTGGTGACGATCCCGACCCCTTCCGGCAGCGCGGGCTTCAGCTCCTCAAGCCGCTTCTTCACTCGCTCGATCACGCGCAACGCGTTTTCGCCGTCGCGCATGATCACGATGCCTGCCGCCACTTCGCCTTGTCCGTTGAGATCCGCCACCCCGCGCCGCAGGTCCGGTCCCAGCGTGACGCGCCCCACGTCGCGCACGCGCACGGGCACGCCGTTGTCGCTCAGTTTCAGCACAACCTCTTCGAGATCCTCTTTCGACCGCGCGTAGCCGCGTCCGCGGATCATGTATTCTGCGCCCGCCATCTCGATCAGCCGCCCGCCCGTGTCGTTGTTCGACGCGCGCACCGCCTCCACCACGCGGTCGATGGGCAGCCCGTAGGCGCGCAGCCGCTGCGGATCCACCTGCACCTGGTACTGCCGCACAAACCCGCCGAGCGGCGCCACCTCCGCCACACCCGGCACGCTCTTGAGCCCGTAGCGCATCGTCCAGTCCTGGAGGCTCCGCAGATCGGCCAGCGAATGTTTGCCGCTACGGTCGACAAGCGCGTACTGAAATACCCAGCCCAGTCCCGTGGCGTCCGGTCCCAGCTCCGTCTGCACGCCCTGCGGCAGTCTCGGCAACACCGAAGACAGGTATTCGAGCACGCGCGAGCGCGCCCAGTAGATGTCCGTGCCGTCTTCGAAGATCACGTACACGTAGCTGTAGCCGAAGTCGGAAAATCCGCGCACGGTGCGCACCTTTGGCGCGCCGAGCATCGCCGTGACAATGGGGTAAGTGACCTGGTCCTCGAGAATGTCCGGCGAGCGGTCCCAGCGGCTGTAAATGATCACCTGCGTGTCGCTCAGATCGGGAATGGCATCCAGCGCCATGTTCTGCATCGAGTGCCATCCCGCCAGCGCCAGAAAGGCCGCCAAAAGGGCCACCAGAAGGCGGTTGTCGGCCGAAAATTCGATGATTCTGTCGATCATCGCGCGCCGCTCCTCATCCGGCTCTCGCTGTCGATCAGAAACGCGCCGCTGGCGGCGACGCGCTCTCCGGCTTTGAGCCCTTCGAGAATCTCCGCCCAGCCGCCGCCGCGCTCGCCAGCGGCGACGCGGCGCGGCACGTAGACGCCCGGCTCTGTCTCGACGTAGACCACCTGTTCGAATCCGCGGTCGATCAGGGCATCCTCCGGCACGGCCACGCGCGCCGCGCGTGAGCGGCCCAAGGCGACCTGCACGAAGAGTTCCGGGCGCAGCGCCAGATCCTCGTTGTCGAGTTCGAGCCGCACGTCGAGCGTGCGCGAGCCTGCGTCGGCGCGCGGCTGGATCTGCGTCACCACGGCCGCGCGGCGCAGCCGCGGCGCGAAGCTGGCCGTGATCACCGCGCGCGAGCCCTCGCGCACCAGGGCCAGATCGGGCTCGGGCACGGAGGCAAGCACCCAGACGCGGCTCAGGTCGGCGAGCGTGTACAGATCCATGCCGGGCTTCACCATCTGGCCGGCGAACGCTTTGCGCTCGAGGACGAATCCGGCGGCGGGCGCGCGCACCGGCACGGCACGTACCGGCTCGCCGGTGCGCTCGATCTGCTCAATCAACGCGGGTTCCAGCGCGAAGTGATGCTCCAGGCGCTGCCGTGCCGCGCGGAGCATGGCCTCGGCGGCCTCGGGGGCGCCCGCGACAGCCGCGCGCGCCAGATCCCGCCGCGCCTTGCGGGCGAGGAGATACTCGCGCTGCGTGGCGTAGAGTTCCGGGCTGTAAAGCGTCAGCAGCGTTTCACCTTTGCGCACGAGGCGGCCCGCAAAATCGGCGCGCACGTCTTCGATCCAGCCCTCCAGGCGCGTTTCCACGCGGAAGATGCGCCTTTCATCGGCGGCGACGCGGCCGGTGACCAGCAGCGGTTCGCCCAGGGTGCGGGGCGCGGCTTCCACCGTGCCCACGCCCATCAGACGGAGCTTTTCGGGCGGCGCCATCACCGCGGCGGAAGCGTCTTCTTCGTACACGGGTTGAAGCTCGTTGCCTGTTTCGGGATTGAAGCCGGGCCGGTCGCTCCGGTAGTCGGGCGCCGCCGGATCGCGATAGTACAGAATCCGGCCGTTTTGTTTTGGGCGTTCCGGCGCGGCCTGTTTGGGTTCCTCGTCGGGGACGAGCTTCATGCCGCAGATGGGGCAGTCGCCCGGGCGGTCCGAGCGGACCTGAGGATGCATGGGGCAGTGGTAGCCCTTCTTTTGCTCTTCCTTGCCGTGGCGGTGAAGCCACTCCGGCAGCCGAGCCTCGCGCGCGAGATAGCCGCCGGCGAATCCCGCCGCGAGCAACAGCAGAACGAAAATCGTGCGCCGCATGGGGTCACTCCTCTCCGGTCAGCTCTGCGCCGGTCATCTCTTCCAGCCGGACCAGCGCCAGGTGGTAGTCGCGCAGCGCCGTATGGTAGCTTTCTTCGGCATCGAGCATGGCGCGCGCCTGATCGAGCACCTCGGAAAAGCTGCCGCGGCCGGACTCGTAACCGGCCAGCGCCGCCTCCAGCGCCAGCGCGGTTTGAGGAACCAGCGTGGTGGAGTAGATCCGCAACAGGCGCCAGGCGGCGGAACTCGCCAGCCACTCGTCCCTGATGCGGAACAGAAGCGCGTTGCCGGTAGCTTGGTAGGCGCGCCGCGATGCTTCGGCGGAGTGGAACTGCTCGGCGACCGCAGCGCGCTGGCGCGCGCGGGTGAAGAACGGCAGAGGCAGTTCGATGCGCGCCTCAAACATCGGCGGCATGCCGCCCATGTTCGAGTAGCCAGCCGCCAGGGTGATGTCCGGCACAGCCTCCTTGCGGGCGAGCTGCATGGCCAGCTCCGTGCGGCGGACCGAGTGGCGCTGCGCGGCGACGATCGGCGACCACAGGCGCGCGCGTTCGTACAGTTCGTCGAGCGGGATCAGTGATTCACGCGGCTCACCGCCGGGCGGGCGGGGCACGTCCGTCTCCAGCGGGCGGGCGAGCAGGGCGTTGATTTCCGCCTCGCTGCGGCGCCGCTGTTGTTCGAGCGAAGCCTGTTTGGCCTCGAGCAGCGTCAGCCGCGCCTGCGCCTCGATCAATTCCTTCTGCGAACCCTGTCCTGCCTGGTAGCGCGCCGAAGCCAACTGGAACAGGCGGTCCAGCAGCGCCCGGTTCCGCGCCAGGATGTCGAGCATGGCCCAGGCGTGGTCGAGTTCATACCAGGCGGCCTTGACGCGGGCGGCGACGGACGCCTGCACGGCCTGGTATTCCTGCCCCGCCACGCCCGCCTCTTCGAGCGCGATCTGGCGGCGAAGTCCGCGTTTGCCGGGAGCGGGCAGCGTTTGCGAGCCCATGAATCCAGCCCGCGCCATCGGTTCGCGGCCCAGCCCCTGGCCCGGAAGCGGCCCGCCGATGCTCGTGTAGCCGAGCGAGAACATCGGATCGGGAAGGCTGGCCGCCTGCGCGGGGCGCTGCCTGGCCGCTTCCAGCCTCTTCCGCGCGGCGAGGATTTCCGGGTTGCGCTCCAGCGCCTCTTCGATGAGGCGGGCCAGAGGGCCCTGGCCGCCGCCGGCCATAACAAACGCAAGCAGAAATGTTTGAACCATAACATCCACCTCCTGTTGTGCTCCCTGGACAGGACAATCAGCGGCTGACCCGCGCATGAGGAGCGCGCCAGCCATAGCAGCTTCAGCCGGCGGCCATGCCGGCATCCGGAAAGACCGGCCGTGTTGCACACAGGCGCAATTCAGGCGGTTTGAGCGGCCAAACGGACACGGCAGGCGCGTCTCCCGGCGCACGCATCGCCGGGGCGCGGAGGTGGATCAGATTCTCAGGGGGATGAGAGTGGCGGGCGGAGGCTGTGGAGGGGGCAGGTCATCGAGAAAGAGGCCCGCCGGCCGTTTCAGCGCCTGCGCGCCGGATTCCAGTTGCAGCGGGACGAAAGCGGAGGCCTGCCAGTCCGGTGAGACGGATTCCTTCGACTTCTCGATGGCGTCGAAGCCAGCAGGTTGCCAGGAGCAGGGTTTTGATTCGTGGTCCGGCTTCGGCTTCGGGCAGCAGTCATGGCCGCAGTGCGGCTTGGGATCTTCCTTGGGCGCGCAGTTGCGGCATGGGGCGCCGAGCATGGCGGCGGCCAAGCCGATCGTTGCCAGGAAACGAACCCAGTAATGGATCACTGCACTTGCCTCAAGGATACTGCAATTCTGATCCGGGTGGGAAGCGAAAAAGGGTGAATTGTGACCCACGCCGCCGCCGGCGGCACGTCCGAACAGGAAAACTGGGTCGGCCGGGCTGGCGGCACAGCGTGACGCCTTGCCGCCATCCGGCGCGGCGATTGACCTCCGAATTCGAAACCATGCTGAATTTTGCGCGGCCATTACCGGCCACGGATGCACGATTCTCCCCTGGTTGACAGCTTCATGCAAGCCGGGAGAAACGGGGTCCGCCGCCGGCCGCTCACAGAATGGCTTTGATGATCTTCGCCGGCAGCAGAAAGAGCGCGCCGATCAGCTCGAACACGCCTTTGACGGCCATGCCGGCCAGACTGAAGGGCAGCAGCAGCAGCCACACGATCGGATACAGGATCAACGCCAGCAGCGCCAGCGGCCAGCACAGCACCGCCAGGATGCAGAACAGCAGGAACCCGGCCATCGGGCCACCTCCTCGCTGATCCATACGTTGCTGCGGCCTGAAAAGTTCGCTGTCATGGCGTGCTGTCCGCTCCCGGGCCCGTTGTGAAATAAAACAAAAGTTTGTTGATTTGTTATATGGCTGGAATCTGGAAGGACTATGCATGGAAATGACCGCAGGCTCCCGAAGGCGCCTGCCGGCACGGGTCTTCTGAATCCTGCTATGGTGAAGACGCTGCATCTTACTAACGCCTTTCACGAGTCCTCCGGCGGCGTCGCCACGTTTTACCGTGCTCTGCTCTCCGCCGCACCGGACGCCGGCTGCCAGGTCCGCCTCGTTGTTCCTGCCGCCTTCAGCCGCACGGAAACTCCAAACTCTTGGTCCCGCATCTATTACGTCCGCTCTCCACGGGCGCCTTTCAACGGCGCCTACCGGATGATTCATCCCTCTTCCTACCTGCTGCCACACGGCGAAGTGCGCCGCATTCTCCAGTCGGAGCGGCCGGACCTGGTCGAGGCTTGTGACAAATACACCTTGAATTATCTGGCTGGGCTGCTGCGAACGCGCCGTCTTCCCGGCATCGGCTTCCGTCCCGCCACCGTCGGCCTCAGTTGCGAACGCATGGACGCCAATATGCTCGCTTACATCGGCCGCCACAAGGCCGCCCGCTGGTTCGCCCGCCGCTACATGAAGTGGCTCTATTTCCCCATGTTCGATCACCACATCACCGTTTCGGACTACACCGCCGAGGAACTGCGCGAGGCTGCCCGCGGCCATAAGCGCTCCCGTGCGGTCTGGATCCGCGGCATGGGGGTGGATGCCGCCTTTTTCCGGCCCTCCCGGCGGTCGCCGCTTGTCCGCCGTCAACTCCTCTGGCTTGCCGCCGCCCCGGACGACGCGGTGCTGGTTCTCTATTCCGGGCGACTGGTTCCTGAAAAGCACCTGCCGCTGCTGCTGGACACCCTCGAAGAACTCGCCCGGGACTCGAAACGGCAATACCGGCTGCTCATCGCGGGCAGCGGAATTCTCGAACCGTCCCTGCGCGAAGAGTCGCGCAGGCGTCTGCCGGGACTGGTGACATTCCTCGGCCATATCGCCAGCCGGGAGCGCCTCGCCGACATTTATGCCAACTGCGATGTGTTTCTCCACCCGAACCCGGCCGAGCCGTACGGCATCTCCCCGCTGGAGGCCATGGCATCCGGCCTCGCATTGGCTGCGCCAAACTCCGGCGGACTGCTCTCCTACGCACATCGCGGCAACGCCTGGCTGGCCTGCCCCAACGCCCGCTCCCTGGCCGCCGCGGTGCGTGACGCCTCGCCGGGCGCGCCTGGGCGGGAAGCGAAACTGGCCGAGGCGCGCAAAACCGCCGAAGCGCACAATTGGCCCCGGGTCGTGGCCAGGTATTTTGAACTCTACCGGGAGCTGGCCGGCTCCGTGCACCGGGACGACTGGGCGCCGGCTGCGCCGCCCGCTTTCATCTCGACCCCCGGCAACTGGCTGGGAATGGAGGTGCAATGACAACCCGAAGAGGCTTCCTTGCCTGCCTCAGCGCCCTTTTCGCGGGAACACGTGCTTTTGCCGCCGCCCATGGCCGCGTTCTGGCGTACCGCGTCGACGCGGTCATCGTGCTGTTTTCCAGGCCGATTTTCACGCGAGCCGACGTGGGGGAAGGCGTGTTGTACTGTCACGAAGAGGGCTCGACCGAAGAGCGCCGCCTCCGCTTCGCCTTCGCCGCCGGCTCGCGTCCTGAGCGGGCGCGCGGCCTGAACCGCTTCGGCTACTTCAGCGAATCGATCCGCGCCGCCGCCGGCGGCAAGCCGGAGGCGCAATACTTTGGCTTCATGACCCGGGCGGACGAGAAGAATCTCAAGGAAGCGGAACGCGCCTTGCATGCTGGCGGCGGCGGCGTACCGGTTGTCACCATCAGCGGCGAGCTGCGCGGAGGCAGCCACCTCTCGCGTCTGGCCAACCTTGACCTGGAAGCCGGGGCCGGCTGGTCCGTCTGGCCGCAATGTCTGGCCGCTTCGACCCGGGCCTTTGAGGAGCTCGCCCCAGCCCCTGCCGCGCCTCCCCGCAAGTCCACCGCGGAGACCTTCCTGCTCACCCTGAGCCGGCTGCTGGAAAGCGCAGAGCCCAGAGGGGAGACGGCCTTCCTCTACGGACGGAATCCGCGGCACCTCGTGTGGCGCCGCTCCGCCGACCCCAAAGCGAGCCGGGAGTTTGCTTCGCGCAGCCTCATTGAGCCCGGCAGGACTGTGATGCGTTTCGACGCCGAAACCGTCGATGAGTCCACCAACAGCCGCTCCCGCTTCGCCATCTGGCACGACCCGCAGGCCCGCCCCTCGCTTCCCCTGCGAATCGAGCTCCAGCCGCGGTCTTTCCTCCGGTTGCGTCTGGAGGCGGTGGAAACTGATACGAGCAGTCTCCGGGCTCAGATGGAAAACAGCTTTGACACCTGGCTCGGATCCGCCTCAGCCCGCCTCCGGGCCGGTCTCTGAAGCATCGGCCACGGCTTCCGCCGCGTGGTAAGAGGATCGCACGAACGGGCCGGATTCGGCGTGATCGAACCCCATTTCCAGCGCCGCGCTTTTATATTCGGCGAATTGCTCCGGAGTCACATAACGAAGCACTGGCAGGTGCCGGAGAGTCGGCCGCAGGTATTGTCCGATGGTCACGATCCGCACCCCGTGACGCCGCAAGTCCCGCAGCACTTCGATGACTTCCTCGTCGCTCTCTCCCAGCCCCACCATAAGTCCGGATTTTGTGGGAATATCGGGACGCAATTCCGCCGCGTAAGCCAGCATTTCCAGCGAGCGCTCGTAGCGCGCCCCGAAGCGCACTTCGCGGTACAGCCGGGGAACGGTCTCGATGTTGTGGTTCAACACGTCGGGCGCTGCGTCCATCACCGTGCGCATCGCTTCGCGCGAGCCTTGAAAATCGGGCACCAGCACCTCCACGCGGCAACCCGGGATCTTCTCCCGGATGGCGCGGATCACCGCCGCAAAGTGGCCGGCGCCGCCGTCCTTGAGGTCGTCGCGGTTCACGCTGGTGATCACTGCATGGCGCAACCCCAGATGCTGGCACGCCTCGGCCACGCGGCGCGGCTCGTCCGGATCCACGGCCAGCGGCGCTCCCTTCTGCACCGCGCAGAAGCCGCAGCGGCGCGTGCAGAAGTTGCCGAGGATCATGAACGTCGCCGTGCGGTGATTCCAGCACTCGCCGATGTTCGGGCACGCCGCCGATTCGCAAACCGTGTGCAGCCGCAGGCCGCGCACCAGCCGCTTCAGCTCCATGTAATGGTCACCCACGGGCGCGGGCGCCTTCAGCCACGCCGGACGCCTGGGTCTCGCGTCGATGGAAATCAGCACTCTCTTTATGATAGCGGCCCGCTGTCCGCGGCCTCAGCCAGGGCCGCCTGGACTTTCGCGCGGAACTCCCCTTCAGGCAGGGATTCCAGATTGATCTCCACGTTCGCCCGCGCTCCCTCCCGCGCGGCCTTCGCCAGCGCCTGCGCCGTGGCCACGTCGGAAGAGAATTTCGCAGGAGCGGCCGCGCGAAGTTCATTCAGCCGCGCTTCGAGTTCGCGGGCTTTGACGAAGACTTCGAGGGGCACTCTTGTGGCGCCCTGGAGTGCGCTTTCAACGTAGGGTTGCCGCTCTTCCTTCGGGCGCCGGTATGCCGCCATGACTTCGCGAAAGGCCGCCGCGTCGCGCTCCACCGCCTCTGTGAAAAAAGCCCGCATCTGTTCGAATTCCGCCGCTTCCAGCTTCGCGAGCCGCGCGACCATCGCTCCCAGCGCCGCCGCCATCGCAGCGGAGGCTGCCGCCGCGCTTCCGCCTCCAGGCGCTCCCGCGGGCGCCGCCAGCGCGTCGAGGAACTCCTTCAGTCCGCCGCGCTCCTCCATCGCCTGTTCCAGCCGGTTTTCCAACACGAGCGACGAGTTGAAATTTTCGATCTGTAGATAGAACTCCGCCGTCATTTCCAAGGCTTTTCTGGGAATCAGTCCAACGATTTCGCTGCCTGCGACCTGGACCCCGTGGCGCTCCGCTTCGCGCTTGACTGTTTCGAAAACCCGGTGCGCCGGCGTGGATTCGAAGTCGGTCAGGTTCATCGAGACCTGGGCCAGCCCCCGCGAGGCCAGGTCCACGCCCATCGCCTTCACATGCCGGTAGCCACCCGAGGAAAACCGGATGGCCTTCGCGATCCGTCTGGCGATTTCCACATCTGGCGTGCGCAGGTTGATGTTGTAAGCGATGAGGAACTTCCGCGCTCCCACCACCGTCGCGCCCGCCGTTGGATGGATCACCGGCTCTCCCGTGTCGGGCGCCCGGTCCGGATTGGTTCCGATCTCCTCGCGCAACGCCTCAAATTGCCCCCGCCGGATGTTCTCCAGTTGCACCCGTTCCGGGCGCCTGGCTGCGGCCTCGTAGAGATAACATGGAATCCGCAGCCTTCTCCAGAGTTCGGCTGCGGCACTCTCCGCCAGCCGCACGCATTCCTCCAGCGTGACTCCAGACAGCGGAACGAACGGCAGGACGTCGAGCGCGCCGATCCGCGGATGCGCTCCCCGGTGCTGCCTCAGGTCGATCAGCTCCACGGCTTTCGCCGCTCCAGCCAGCGCCGCCTCGACGGCAACGTCGGGCGGAGCCACGAAGGTGATAACGCTGCGGTGATGGTCCGAGTCCATCTCCAGGTCCAGCACCACCGCGCCCGGAACCGACGCAATCGCCTGCGAGATGGCGCGCACCTTCTCCTCATCGCGCCCCTCGCTGAAATTCGGCACGCATTCAATCAGACGTCTTGCCATGAAAATCTCCTTCGGCCGGCCGTCCCAGAATTCTTCCTGCTTTCACGGTCAGCGCCACCAGGCTGGCGCCGAAATAGTAACCGATTTCCCGGTAATCAGAAGCGTCGAGAATCAGAAAATCCGCCTGTTTTCCCGCTTCCAGCGTCCCTGTCCGGCCGGCGATTCCGAGCACATGGGCCCCGTTCACCGTGGCCGCCGTGATCGCCTGCGCCGGCGTCATGCGCATCTGCGTGCAGGCCAACGACAAAATCATCTGCATGTTCCAGACGGGGCTGGTTCCGGGATTATAGTCGGTGGCCAGCGCCACCGCCGCCCCGGCGTCAATGAGTGCGCGCGCCGGAGCGTACTTCGAACTGCCCAGAAAAAGCACCGAGCCGGGCAGCAGCACGGCGATGGTCTGCGAACGCGCCAGCAGGGGGATCGACGCGCGGTTCAGGTGTTCCAGATGGTCCGCGCTCCGCGCTCCCATCTCCGCCGCCAGCGTGGCGGCGCCCAGGTCCTGAAACTGGGCCGCATGGACCCGCAATCCGAATCCGAGCTTTTGCGCCGCCTCCAGATAGCGTCTTGCCTGGACCAGAGTGAATGCATTGCGGTCGCAATAGACATCCACGAACCGCGCCAAATTCTTCGCCGCCACCACCGGCAGGACGTCTTCGATCAGGTGATCGATCCATGCATCGGGGCGCCCCTCGTACTCCGGCGGCACCGCATGAGCACCCAGAAACGTCGGGCAGACGTCCAGCGGATCGCCGTCCAGCGACTGAAGGATGCGCAGGCAGCGCAGCTCGGTGTGATCTTCCAGGGCATACCCGGATTTCACCTCCACGGAGGTCGTCCCGCACTGCGCCATGCGCTGAAGTTCCCGTTGCGCCTGCACCTTCAGCCGCTGCGGCGTCATGGCGCGCACCAGCTTCACGGTCGACAAAATGCCGCCGCCGGCGCGCGCGATCTGCTCGTAGTCCTTTCCCTCCAGGCGCATCGAAAAGTCCTCGAGCCTCGGCGCCCCATACATCAGGTGCGTGTGGCAGTCGATGAAGCCCGGCATCACAACCCGCCCCTGGGCGTTCAGCTCGAGGGCGCCCTTCGCCAGCGACAGGTTCTCCACCCGGCTCGAGGATCCAACGGCGGCGATACGGCCGTTTTCCACCACCATGGCGCCGTTCTCGACGATCGCCAGCTCGCTCAATTCTCTTCCGCGCCGCGGCCGCGCGGCGCCGCGGAGAGTGAGCAACTGGCGGGCTCCGCGAATGAGCAGCCGTGATGACATGACAGACAACCTTTTCATCGTATCCACCCTGGCGCCGCTTGTCGATTCTGAATTGCCCGCTGGATTCCGGCCTATTCTCCGGAGCGCTGCCCCAGATGACCGGCGTTCCGTTACACTGATTTCTAATGCCGCGCCGTTTCGCAAAGAAAGATGACGCCGGGCGGGAAACGCCTCCGGCGCCGGAGATGGCTGGAGAGTTACGGGCGGAGTTGGAAACAATTATCGCCAGTCCTGAATTCAGGAACAGTAAAAGGTGCCAGACATTCCTCCGCCATATCGTGAATAAGACTCTGGCGGGACATGGAAGAGAGCTGAAAGAACGCACGCTCGCCGTGGAATTGTTCGGCCGCCTGCCGGGCGCCGACATGGAACATGACAGCGCCGTCCGCGTGTGCGCCAGACACGTCCGTCTCCGGCTGGAGAGATTCTACGCGTCCGCTGCCGGCGCCGCGGGCAGGTGGCGCATCGAATTGCCCGCCGGCAGTTACGAACCCAGATTCATACCCGTTGCTCAAAAGTCCGCTGGAGAACCCTCTGCGCCCTTCGCAAGGGTGCGCCTGAGCTGGCGCATCCTGCCCTTTGTGCTGGCGGTGGCATCCCTTGGATTGTTCCTGCTGTGGCGTTTCCTGCCATCGACTCCCAGCGCCATCGACGAGTTTTGGGGCCCGGCCTTCACGGCGCGCCGCGCCGTGATCCTTCTCGCTCAGCCGGCTCCCGGCGAGGCGTCCGCCGGGCACGCGGCCGTGTTTCAGGCGGCGGCCGCCGCCGAACTCTTTCATCTTTTCCGCAGCCGGAATTGCGATGTAAATATCCGTCCTGCGGGAATGAATTCAGAGGCGAACCCGCCCACAGTCTACATCATTCTCGGCTCGCCTGCGCGCGGCAGTATTTCCAGCTGGCTGGATGAAGCATGGTTTGACGCACCGCTCAGCGACAGCCAGAGCGTTCAGCGCCTCCGTGAGGAGGTGAACGAATGGATTTCAGAATTTCAGGAAAAATTGCCGAATATATCGATTATTTTTCGGATTCCTGGCCCTCCGGGCCACCCGTTTTCCGTCGTCTTCGCCGGACTGTCTCCCGCCGCCACCGCCGGGGCCGTGCGCCTGGCTGCGAATTCTCGGCTTCTCGGGCGCTTTCTCCAGGCGTTGCCGCCGGAGTGGCGCCGGAGCGGGCTGGCCGCAGCGGTCTTCTTCCTGGAGGGCAGCGAGGGCCGCTTCCAGCTCGTCAAAGCGCGCCTTTGGCAGCCGCGTCCTCCGGCGCCATAGGGATGCGGAGCCCGTGCCGCCGGGCGCAGGCAATCGCCTCTTCGTAACCGGCGTCAGCATGGCGGAGCACGCCCAGCCCGGGATCACAACGCATCACGCGTTCCGCCCGCCGGGCGGCGCCCTCGCTTCCATCCACGACCGTCACCTGCCCCGCATGCAGGGAGTAACCGATTCCAACGCCCCCGCCGTTGTGCACGCTCACCCATGTGGCGCCCGCCGCGGTGTTCAGCAGCGCGTTCAGGATCGGCCAGTCGGCGATCGCGTCGCTGCCATCCTTCATCCCCTCCGTCTCCCGGAAGGGTGAAGCCACTGACCCGCAGTCGAGATGGTCCCTGCCGATCACGATGGGCGCTTTGACTTTGCCCTCGGCCACCAGGCGGTTCATCGCCAGAGCAAACCGGTCCCGCTCGCCGTAGCCGAGCCAGCAGATACGCGCCGGCAGCCCCTGGAAGCGCACCTTCTCCCGGGCAAGACGGATCCAGCGGACCAGCGGCTCATTGTCGGCGAAGATCGCACAGGCCAGATCGTCCGTGACATGGATGTCGGAAGCCTCGCCGGACAGCGCCACCCATCGGAACGGCCCTTTGCCTTCGCAGAACAGGGGCCGGATGTAAGCCGGCACGAAGCCCGGGATGTCGAACGCCCGCTTCACGCCGCGGTCGAACGCCATCTTCCGGATGTTGTTGCCGTAGTCGAACACGTGGGCGCCGGCCCGCTGCATCTCCAGCATCGCTTCGACGTGGCGCGCGATCGAATCGAGCGCCCGCTCCATATACGCCTTGGGGTCTGAAGCGCGCAGCCGGGCCGCCTGCTCCACGTCATAACCCGACGGGATGTAGCCGTTCAGCGGGTCGTGCGCCGATGTCTGGTCCGTCACCAGGTCCGGGGTCACGCCCCGCTGCACCAGTTCGGGCAGCACGTCCGCGCAGTTGGCGCAGAGGCCCACGGACAGCGGGCGCCGCTCATCGCGGGCATCCATGACCAGCCTCAGCGCCTCGTCCAGAGTGTCCGCTTTCACGTCGCAATACCCGGTCTGAAGCCGCCGGGCGATGCGCGACGGATCCACTTCCACGCAGAGAATCGCCGCCCCGTTCATCGTGGCGGCCAGCGGTTGCGCGCCGCCCATGCCGCCCATGCCGCCCGTCAGCACGAAGCGGCCCGACAAATCGCCCCCGAAATGTTTCCGCCCGGCCGCGGCGAACGTCTCGTAGGTTCCCTGCAGGATGCCTTGCGTGCCGATGTAGATCCAGCTTCCGGCTGTCATCTGCCCGTACATCGTCAGCCCGAGCCGTTCATACTCGCGGAAGTGTTCCCAGTCCGACCAGCGTCCCACCAGGTTGGCGTTGGCGATCAGCACGCGCGGCGCGTCCTCGTGCGTCCGGAACACGCCCACCGGCTTGCCGGACTGCACCAGCAGCGTCTCGTCTTTTTCCAGAGCGAGCAGCTCGCGAACAATGGCGTCGAAACAGGCCCAGTTGCGCGCCGCCTTGCCCGCCCCGCCATACACCACCAGGTCGTCGGGCCGCTCCGCCACCGCCGGATCCAGGTTGTTCATCAGCATGCGCAGCGCCGCTTCCTGCGGCCAGCCCTTCGCATGGAGCTCGTTGCCCCGCCAGGCCCTGATCGTGCGCTTCATGCCCCGATTGTAGGCCGCTCCCGCCTCGAAGTCACCGGCCCGGCGCCGGGCCGGAGCCGCAACGTCCGGCTCTCGACGGCTGCGCCTGCCGGGTGTGGCGGGCCGCGCCACCAGCGCATCCGCAGTGGATGTGCGCCCTCCTACCGCTCGATCTTCATCGGGCCGAACGCGGGGGCCGGCATCTCGGCTTCGTCGCGCAAGTTGACATACGGATTTCGTCCGGCGCCGTAGTAGAGTGCTGCGTCCTCCGGCAGCTTGCCCTGAAACAGCAGCTCCACCACATTGGGCGCTTCGCGCGACACCCGCTGCCTGTAAATCACGGGCAGTTCTTTGCCGCTTGCGTCCTGAATGGAAAAACCGTTCAGCCGCCCGGCGTGCCTGAGCCGTCCGTTCACTTCGCTGAACTCGACCAGGATGGCCTGCCCCTTGACGCGCGCCGACACGGGCCGCGGGCCGCGCCTGAGCCGTCCTTCGGCGAGATTAGCCAGCCGGCGCCCGAGCAACCGCATCTCGTCCGTGCCCACATGAATTCCGTCGTCCAGGTCGCAGTCCACGCAGGTGGTCATCCACACGTTCGGCAGTTGCGGCTCCACGCGCACCTGCGCGTCCTGCACCATGTCCCACGGCGCGCCCGGCGCGGCGCTCACATGGCGGCCGATCTGCACGTAATAGAAGGGCAGGTCGCGCAGTCCCGTGTCCTGGCGCAGTTGCTGGATGAAGCGCAAGAATTTCTCCTCAAACAGCGGCGCGGCCTTCTCGCTGGCGTCGCTCTCACCCTGATACCAGAGCACGCCGCGCACACGCCCTCCGGCCAGTTGGATGCGCCGCAGCATCGCGCCGTAGAGCGATTCCCCGCCCCGGTCTTTGAGATCCGGGCTCCACTGGTCCATCGACGTGCCGCCATGCGCGCATGGAACCAGTCCCACCGGTACGCCAGTACGCCGCACCATCTCGAGCGCGAACGGCAGCCCCACGCCAGCCCCTTTGCGCCGCGCCGCCATCCATTTCCGCAGCTCTTCCCCCTCCAGCTTCGCGATCTCGCCCTTCGCGTTCTTGCGCCAGTGCACCTTGTCAACCGCATCCACCAGCCGGTGCAACGGATCTTCGGCCACCACCCAGGTGTCGGTCATGTCCAGGGAATTCACCATCGCGCTTGGCAGCGGCAGGTCCTCGAGATTCCCCACCCCTTCCATGTTGGACTGGCCCGCCAGCACCCACAGGTCTCCGACCAGCACGTTGGCGATCGAGGCCACGTCCTGCGAGCCCGCCGCCCGGAACTCCAGCCGGTACGGCCCGCCCGCGGGCAGGCTTTTGACTTCCGCTGACCAGCGTCCTCCGGCAGCTTTGCCCGCCACCTGCCACTCGAAGCCCGCCACTGCCAGGCCCGCCTTCAGCACCCTGGCCTCCACGGCGCCGCCTCCCGCGCCGCTCACCGCGCCTTCCACGCGGATGTCGGCCGTGTTGGCCGGCCCGCGCTGAAAAACCTGATAGTCCGCCGCCCCGCGCTCCACCCGCAAGCCCTGCGCCGAAAGCAGCGAAACAGCCAGACAAAACAAGACAGGCAGCCTCATGAACACCTCCAAGGCCGCCATTCTATCCCCTCGCCCGCGCGGCCTGCTCCCGTTCATGCCCCGGCCGCGGCAGCTTCGCGGCCTGTCACCGTCTCCAGCACGGTCCGGTGCACCTTCAGTAGCAGCTCCACCTCTCTGCGCGAAATCCCAAGCTCAGCCGCGATCTTCTCCGGACTTGCCCCGAACCGGTGCATCCGCAGCGCCTGGCTCCGTTTGCTCAGGTTCATGCTCTGCCTCGGCCCTGCCGCGCGGTCGAGCGCCGCCTTCCGCTCCTCTTCGACCTCTTGCGCCAGCACCCGCAGCGCGCGCCGCAGCTCGGCCGCTTCCGCCGCCCGCTTCTCCTCCAACGCGGCCACTTCCGCCCGCAGCCGCGCCAGCTCGCGCTTCAGACTGAAAAACAGCAGCAGCGCCCCGGCCAGCGACAGCGCGCAAGCCGTCAGAATCGTGATCGGATGCGCCAGCACGTTCATCACCCCAAAATACGGCCGGCGCAGCGCTTCCCTCCATATCTCTTTTCGATCCGGGGCATACCCTCGCCGCTTCCCCCGCCCGCTTCTGCCAGAATGAAGCCGTCATGCCCATGCGCGTCGTCAACCGGACCCGCTCCGTCATCCTCGCCACCCGGGCCGAAACCGCTGGCGAGTCCGGCTCGCGCCGCCGCGGGCTGCTCGGCCGGGAGTCGCTCCCTGAAGGCGAGGGCCTGTGGATCGTCCCCTGCGAGGCCGTTCACTGCTTCTTCATGAAATTCACCATCGACGTTCTCTTCCTCGATAAAAAACTGCGCGTGGTGAAGGTCCGCCCCTCGCTCAAGCCCTGGCGCATCGCCGGCTGCCTGCGCGCCCACTCCGTGCTCGAGCTGCCCGAAGGGGTCATCCGCGCCACCGGCACCCAGCCCGGCGATCAACTCGAATTTGAAGAGATCCCGCCCGCCTGATCAGCGCTTCCCCGGCACCATCGGCACGAACATCACCGGGAACTCCGTCCGCCGCCGCACGCCCCCTTTGGCGTCTTTATCGATCACCACCAGTTCCTGCCAGCCCGTGCCCACCGGCGCCACCAGCCGCCCGCCGGGCCTGAGCTGTTCGATCAGTTTCGGCGGCACATCCGGCGGCGCCGCCGTCAGCAGGATCTTGTCGAACGGCGCTTCCCCGGGCCATCCTTCATAACCGTCCCCGATGCGCACCGTTACGTTCTTATATCCGAGCCTCTCGAGCAGCGCCTGCGCCTGCCGCCCCAGCGGCTCCACCAGTTCGATCGTGTAGACGTGCCTGACCAGCCGCGCCAGCACCGCCGCCTGGTAGCCGGACCCCGTGCCGATCTCCAGCACCCGGTCCGCCGGTTTGGGATCCAGCATTTCGGTCATCGCCGCCACAATGTAGGGCTGCGAGATCGTCTGCCCGTGCCCGATCGGCAAAGGGTGATCCTCGTAGGCCGAGCGCCGGAGCGACTCCGGCACGAACAGATGGCGCTCCACCTCCCGCATCGCCTTCAGGACGCCGGCATGCCGCACCCCGCGCCGCTCGATCTGGTCCCGTACCATCCTCTCCCGCAGCGAGGTCCAGTCCTGCCCGTTCATCGAAAAGGAAAATGCGGACACAATCCACGCCGGAAAGATGCTGCGCCGCGACGGCCGCCCGATCATTCCATCCCCATCTTACGCCCGCGGGGATTTGTGCAGATCCATGAGATGCGCGTCCCATCATCCAGACGCAGCGCAAATTGCTCTCGCCGCGCGCCTCTTCTTATCCCCGCGCCGCCA
Organism: uncultured Bryobacteraceae bacterium; assembly: GCA_937920635.1. Taxonomy (GTDB): domain Bacteria; phylum Acidobacteriota; class Terriglobia; order Bryobacterales; family Bryobacteraceae; genus JANWVO01. The sequence continues at coordinate 74,541 of CAKZUE010000004.1, read as the reverse complement.
CGCCTATCCGGTATAACAGAAAGCGTATGCAGACGCGCAGGCTTGGCAACAGCGACTTGTGGATCACGCCCCTCGGCATCGGCCAATGGGCCATGGGCGGCGGAGGCTGGAAGTTCTCCTGGGGGCCGCAGGACGACCGCGAATCGATCGCCGCCATCCGCGCCGCCCTCGAAGCCGGCTGGAACTGGGTCGACACCGCTGCCGTATACGGCCTCGGCCACGCCGAGGAAGTGCTCGCACAGGCGCTCGATGGGATCTCTCCGAAGCCTTACATCTTCACCAAATGCGAGCGCTGCTGGAAGGAAAACGGCGAGATTTACGGCTGCCTGAAGCGCGAGTCGGTGCTCCGCGAGTGCGAAGACTCCCTGCGGCGGCTCAGAGTCGACGCCATCGACCTCTACCAGATCCACTGGCCGGAGCCCGACGAGGACATCGAGGAAGCCTGGGAGGCCATGCTCGACCTGAAACGCCAGGGCAAGGTGCGCTGGATCGGCGTATCCAATTTCTCGCTCGCCCAACTCAGGCGGCTGGAACAATACGGCGAGGTGACTTCGCTCCAGCCGCCTTATAATCTGCTGGCCCGTAACATCGAGGCAGATATTCTTCCTTATTGTGCGGAAAACAATATCGGAATTCTGGCCTATTCTCCCATGCATTCCGGCCTGCTGACAGGCCGGATGACGAGGGAACGGATCGCCCAGATGCCGCCGGATGACCACCGCGCGCGGCGGCCGCATTTCCAGGAGCCGCTCCTCAGCCGCAACCTGCAACTGGTGGAAAAGCTGCGCGAAATCGGCGCCCGCCACGGCCGCACGCCGGGAGAGACCGCCATCGCCTGGGTGCTGCGGCGGCCGGAAGTCACCGGCGCCATCGTCGGCCTGCGGTCGCCCGCTCAACTGGAAGGCGTGAAGGGCGCCGCCGAATTCCGCCTTTCCGCGGAGGAAGTTGAAGAACTCGAGCAGGAAATGAAGCGGCTTGGCATCGCCTGAGCCGCATCTATCCCTTCAGCTTCGACGCGATTCCTTTCGCCGCCTCGTATAACATTCCGATCTCGCTCGAGCAGCCCACGAAGAGCATCCCCATGCTCTTCCACCGCTGGGCCAGCGAAATGCTGCGCGCCTGCGCGCCCGGCGCCACGCCGTGCGCCCGGCAACTTTCGACAATCTTCTCCACCGCATCGAGCATCCTGGGATGCTCGAACTCTCCCGGCACGCCCAGGCTGATGGAGAGATCCACCGGACCCACCATCACCGCGTCGATGTGCGGCACGCTCAGCAGCTCGTCGCGCGCCTCCAGCGCCCGCACCGTCTCAATCTGCAAAACCACCATCTGCTCGCGGTTCATGTGTTCCATCATGGCGGCGATCCCGGCGGGCTCGAAGTCGATGTGCAGCGGCGTCAGCCCCATGCCGCGCACGCCAAGGGGCGGGAACTTCGCCCAACTCACGGCGCGCTCGAGCAGCGCAGGGTCCTCCACGCGGGGGAAAATCACGCCCTCGGCGCCGCAGTCGAGCGCCCGCGCGATCAGCGCGTATTGCAGGTCCGCCACGCGCACGATCGGCGCCAGTCCCACCTTCACCGCGATCCGGCACAGGTCCTGAAGCGTCTCCAGATCGAAGCCGCCATGCTCGGAGTCCAGGTACGCCCAGTCGAAACCCGCCGCCGCCAGCACGCGGATCGCGTCCTGAGAACGCAACTGCTGGAAGGCGGTGCCCAGTTGCAGCCGTCCTTCTTGCAGGGCCTGTTTTACCGTGTTTTTCTTCATAATGCCAGCACCGTATGCGCCGGTTGGCGCGCGTCAATTTCTCTCAATATCTTGTCCATCATCCCCACCCCGTATCTGGCCAGAAACGGGAGAAATGAATAATGCCGCTCCTGCAATTTCCGCGCCGGACTCGCCAGCCGGAACGCGTGCCGCGCCTGCTCTTCCGCCTCGGCGCTCTTCTTCAGCGCCGCCCGCGCCGTCTTGCGCCGCATCTTTTCCATCTGGTACGCGATCTTCGCCGCGCTCCGCTTCATCGCGTCGCCGAGCGTGGAGTCGAAATCCGCCAGCTCCGCGCGCAGCCCTTCCAGCCGCGACGCAATCCCGGCCGCCGTTTCGTCCATCCTCTCCTGAAGCAGCCCCGGAATCAGCCGTTGCGCCACGCGCTCAAGCAGCGCCTCTTCGCCCCGCAGACAATCGGCGAGCGTGATCTCGAAGCGCTCCATCAGCCGCCGCGTCCTGCCATCGATCAGGGTGAAAGCCGCCCTCGGCAGCACCGCCGGCATCCTGCCCAGGAGCCGCGCATACAGCGCCTCGGACTGCGCGAAGTAAGCCACCTCCGCCGCGCCGCCCACGTACACCGCCGTGGGCAGCAGCCAGTCCTGCATCACCGGGCGCAACAGCGCGTTTGGCGACCACTGCGCCGGATCCTCCACCACGGCGGAAGCCCCCGCCCGCCGCCGCAAGCCTCCCTCGAGCACGAAAAACAACCCCGCGCCATCCATCACTTCCACCTGCGCATGGAAGCCCGCCTGTTCGAGCTCGCTCCGTCTGGCCGCCATAGCCTCGCCGAGCGCCGCTCTTTGCCGCCATGCCTTCTCGAGCAACGGCGCCGCCAGCCGCCGCAGGCGCGGCTCCAGCGGATCCACAAACACCATGCCGTACGGGTGCAACAGCGCGCCCAGCAGCGCCCGGAACGATTCGGAAAACGTGCGCCCCGGGCGGTAGGCCTCTTCCACGAGCGCCATCACCGCGTCGGCATGCAGGAATCCCTGCAACGCCGCGGCTAGCTCCCGGACCGGCGGCCGCTCCATCGCCACCGTCCCCACCGGACGGCCCCGCCCCTCGCCGGCGCCCGCGTCCAGCCGCACCGGCCGCAGCCGCGTGTCAAAGACATGAGCGTGACTCACCTCCTCGAGGTCGTGATCCTCGCTGGCCACCCAGAACACGGGCACGGCCGGCTGGCCAGCCTCTTCCAGACGCCGCGCCACATGCACCGCCGTCAGCGCCTTGTAAAGGGTATAGGCAGGTCCGCCGAACAGTCCCGCCTGCTGCCCCGTCACCACCGCCACGGTTCCCGGTTCGGCCAGGCGTTCCAGCGCCGCGCCATCCGGATTGGCTTCCCGCAGCGCCTCCGCCACTTCGAGCCGCGGCGCGCCGGCCATCGACAGCGCCTCCCGCGCCGCCTCGAGCCACCCGGCGAGCGAGAAGGGATCGTGCCGGTAGAAGCGCGCCGCGCGCTCGGAGGATGATGTGTACGCGGCGAACAGGGCGCTTACGCCCGGCAGCTCGCCGTAGGGCACGCTGGCGAATCGCATGAGAGAACGTTCTTTCTCAGGCTAGCAGAACGCCTTTCGCGCCCCGCGCGCCGGCGCCTCATTCCAGCCCCGCGGCCTTCCGAAAGCGCTCCTTTTCCTTTTCGCGGTCCAGAAACGGAACGCCCTTTTCCATCCATTCCGGCCGGGGAGCGTCTTTCAGAAAATGATCGAAGAACTGCTTCATGCGGATCGCATAATCCATCTGATTATGCCTTCGACGCAACCCGTGATATTCGCCGTTATAGTTCAAGAGATACGCTTCTTTTCCATTGCGGCGAAGCGCAAGAAACAGCTCGATACCCTGATACCACGGCACGGCATCGTCGTTGTCATCATGCAGGATCAGCAGCGGCGTCTGCACCCGTTTCACATGAAATACTGGCGAATTCTCGATATATTTCAGCGGATCTTCATACAGCGGCCTGCCGATCCGGCTCTGCGTTTTTTCGTACTGAAACTGCCGCGGCATGCCGCTGCCCCAGCGGATGCCCGAGTACGCGCTGGTCATGTTGCCCACCGGCGCGCCCGCCTCGGCGGCGCGGAACCGCGTCGTCTGCGTCACCATGTAGGCGATCTGGTAGCCGCCCCAGCTATGGCCGGCGATGCCGATCCGCGCCGGATCCACAAAACCCATGGCCTCCGCCGCCTGCACCGCCGCCAGCACGCACTTCAGCGCGCTCTGGCCCGGCTGGCCCTCGGTGTACACGATGTCCGGCGTCAGCACCACGTAGCCGTCGCTCACGTACTGGCTGAAGTTGAAGTTGTGGCTGGGGCGCGGGTGCACGAAAGAATGCACGTTCTGCGAGAGCTTCTCGTAGATGTACACCATCAGCGGGTATTTCTTTTTCGGATCGAAGTTCGCCGGCTTGTACAGCGCGGCCGCCAGCGGCACGCCGTCGGCGTTCTTGTACCGGATCAATTCTCCCGAGCCCCACAGGAAGGGCTGCATCTGATCCCCGCCCCGCGTCGCCCGCTGCGGACTTCGGAAATCGCTGTTGGTGAGATGCACGTCGGGATACTCGTCAAACCGCTGCGCCGTGATGGCCAGCACGTCCGCTTCCCGGGCGCGCGTCACATACCGGAACGCCCTGGCCGCCCACAACAGCCGCTGCGGCTCGCCGCCTCCGGCGGGCGCACGGTAAAAGCCCGACTCGCGCGTCTCCTCGCTCTCGGCATTGAGCGTCAGCGGCTTCGATGGATCGATCCCCGGCTCTTCGTCCTCGTCCGGCGGGTCGATCCTCTGCACGCGGAACTGGATCTTCCCTCTCCTGCCCGCCCCCGCCGTCACGTTCTTCGGCGCGGAGCCGTCGGCGAACAACTGCCACACGTCGTAGCGGTCGTAGACATAGAAACTCTTCGAGTCCTTCGACCAGCCGGCAGCCCCGTAGGAAGGCGGCTCCGACGGCGAGTCGTGGTCCTCGCGGTGGAATGCCACCGCTAATGCGCCGGTCGCATTGCGCGCCGCTCCATCGGCCAGCCGCACCAGGAACCACGACCGGCTGTTGAAGTAGGCCGCAAATTCGCCGTCCGGCGACATCTGCCAGCCCCCGCCGCCGAACCCGCCGCCGCGCACCATCCGCGCCAGCCTCCGCCGCGCGCCCGTGCGCGTGTCCACCGCGTAAACGTCCTGGTAATTGCCGTCGTAGTCCACCATGCGGCGGTAGGCGCGGTCGTCCATGCCGAGCGCCGCCAGCCCGGTGCGCGCGGGCATCACCTCCGCCATCTCGAGCGTGGCGAGCTGCACGTAGCGCTTCTCATCGAAGTGCCAGACGCCGCGCCAGGTGCGGTTCCGCTCGCGGTTGGCGCGCACGCGCTGCATCGGCTGCACCACGTCGTCGCGCCAGTGCCACAGATCCATCAACACGCGGCCGTCCGCTTCCTGCGGCTGCGCCTGCGTCTGCCCCTCGGGGCGCTCTTCCGCCGGCGGCGCCACCGGCACGAACAACCGCTGCCCGTCGGCCGAGAATTGCAGCGTCCCTTTTTCGCTCACCGCCATGCCCGCCGGAATGCCCGGCGTCTGGTTCGTCACCGTCTCCGCCGCGGCCGCGCTTCCGCGGTCCCAAACCCACACGGCCTTCTTCTCTTCGAAAAACGCCAGCCGCTTCTGCCCGCGGTCCCAGGCGAGTTTCGAATACTTCCCCTTGCCCGCCTTCAGCGGCGCCGCCTCGCCCGCCGCTCCCGGCGTGAACGCGAACACGCCGTTGTCCTCTTCCTTGCGCGAATTCACCGCATAGACCAGCGTCCTGCCGTCGCGCGCGAACGAGTACTCGCTGACGAACGGGAACACCCGCTCGTTGTTGTCCGGCTTGTCCAGTTCGCGCAGAACAAGATCAGTCCCAAATGTTTGACGCGCGGCGGCCGCGCCGGACGCCGCGCCGCGCTGCTGATCCTCCGCCTCTTCGTCCGGCTCCGCGGGCTTGGCTTCGGCGGCGGGCTTGGCCTGGTTGGCCGCCGGAGCGGGCGGCGCTTCTTTCAGATACGCCACCCATGCGCCTCCCCGCGAGGGGACCTGGAAATTCCTGACACGCTCCACTCTCGCCGCCGCGCCCTGCCCGAGCTTCATCAGCAGCAGCCCCTGCTTCGGCATCTCGTCGGCGCGGCGGCGCTCCTGGCGCGCCTTGTCCATTTCTTCCTTGCGAGGATACGTGCTTGCGACCAGCCAGCGGCTGTCGCTGGTGAACGCGATGCGGATCGACGGCGGCTCCGGCGGAGGCCCTTCCGTATCCACCGGCGTGATGGGCGGCGGAGGCAGTTGGCCCACGTTTTCGCGCCATTCGCGGCCCGTGGCCACCTCGCGCACCACCAGGTCGCCGTCGCCCGCCTGGGGCATGAACGCGTAGGCCAGATACTTGCCGTCCGGCGACAGGGTCACGGCGGAAATCGTGCGCCAGGCGTCGAAATCCTTGTGGCTGATGGGGCGCTTCGGGGGCGCCTGCGCCGCCACCGCGGCTGCCAACAGCAGAATCGTCGTGAATTGAAGGCGGGCTTGTGCGCGCATGGCTGAATTATACCCGCCGCGCGCGAAGTGGCATCATCAGAGCAGGACATGCTTGCCCTGCTCGCCGCCTGCCTGCTGTTTTCCGATCTCCACCAGGCCGCGCGCCGCGGCGAGCTGGAGCGCGTCCTGGAACTGCTCGACGCCGGCGCCGATCCCAACGAGTACGACGAACTCGGCGGCACCGCGCTGCACGACGCCGCCTGGAGCGGCCATGCCGCCATCGTGCGCCTGCTGGTGCGCCGCGGCGCCGATGTGAACGCGCGCCACAAGGAAGCCGGCTCCACCCCGCTGCACTACGCCGTGCTGATGAACCGCGTTGAGGCCGTCCAGGCGCTGCTCGAAGCCGGCGCCGACGCGCGCGCGCCTTTCCGCGGCGGCGCCACGCCCCTCCACCTGGCCGCCAACCGCGGGCACCTGACCCTGATCGAGCTCTTTCTGGAAAAGGGGATCTCGCCCGCCGCCCGCGACGGCGCCGGGCTCACCCCTCTGGACGAGGCCGCCTGGAAGGGCCAGGAGGACGCCGCGCGCCTCCTGATCGCCCGCGGCGCGCCCGTCAACGCGGCCAACCCTTCCACCGGCCAGACGCCCCTGCATGAGGCCGCCATCAAGGGCCATGCGGGCATTCTGAAGATGCTGCTGGAGGCCGGCGCCGACCCCTCGGCGCGCGACCGCTCCGGCGCCACGCCGCTCGACGAAGCCCTGCGCTTCCGCCACTCGGAAGCCGCCCGCGTGCTCGTGCTCCGCGGCGCGAAGGCCGATCTCGACTTGCGCCTGCGGGAGGCCGTGCTGCGCGGACAGACCGACATCGCCGCGCTGCTGCTGGGCCTGGGCGCCGATCCCCAGCCGCATCTGTTCGACGCCTGCCTCAAAGGCCACCGCGCCATCGTCGAACTCCTGCTGGCCCACGGCGCCCGCGTCGACGCCTACAGCCCCGCCGGCACGACGGCGCTGCACGAGGCGGCGCTCGCCGGCCATGCCGCCGTCGCCGCCCTGCTGCTCGACCGCGGGGCGCCGGTGGACGCGCGCGACCGCGAATCGGATGCGACGCCGTTGATGGTTGCTGCCGGATGGGGGCGCGAGGCCGTGGTCCGGCTGCTGCTGGAGCGCGGCGCCAGCCGCAGCCTGAAGAACCGAAACGGCAAGGACGCCCGCCAGATGGCCCTCGACGCCGGCCACACCGCCATCGCGGAGATTCTTGCCCCGGAGCCCATCCGGCCCTAATCGATTGCCCGCGCCCGGCCGATATGTGTTGCGAGGCTGACCGCATGACGCTCGCCAGAGCCGAGGCCGAGACCAACCGGATTATCCTTCACTTCGACACCCTTGAGGACGCTCTCCGGCTGTTCTCGCCCTGGCGCGGCGCTGCGCCGCGCGCTCAGGCCGCTCAGCAAATCCACCATGCCTTGTCTTCCGTCGGACTCCATCTGGAGGTCCGGATTCAGGGCCGCCCGGTGGCGGAACTCGGTTCCGTCAAGCCGCGCGGCCCTCTTTTCTCCCTGTTGAGCGGAACCGCCGCCTGAGAGCAGCCGTGCCCGCGCCGCGACCTGCAACGCCGCCCTTGCTCAAACCGGCCGCCACGCCGGACCGGCACGCCGCCCTAGCGCGCGTCCACGCGGGCCGGGATCTTTTCCAGGTTGGCGATCTCCACCCCCAGCGCGAACCCGAAGCGCGCAAACTGCTCCATCCCGCTGAAGTCCCAGTCTTCGCTGTATTCATCCGTCGGCTGATGGTATCGCGCCGCCGTCTTCTTCCCGATCTCCGCCGCAAAGCCCTGGGGCTTGCCCTCGTAATCGCTGCCCATGTTCACCGAAAAAGCGGGAATGCCCGCCCGCGCGAACGAGAAGTGGTCGCTGCGGTAAAAGCCCCCGGCTTCGGGCCGCGGATCCGGCTTGAGCGTGAGCTGATGCCGCTGCGCCACGCTCTGCACCAGCCCGAAAAAGGACGTCCGTTCCGCCCCGGTCAGCACGGCGTCGCGCACCCGCCCGTGGGGCGAGTAGGAGTCGAAGTTCAGCGCCGCCGCGATCCGCGCCGCCGGCAGCGGGGGATTTTCAGCGAAATACCGCGAACCCAGCAGTCCGCTTTCTTCCGCCGTGACGGCCACAAAATAGGCCGAGCGCAAGGGCCTGGGCTCCATCGACGCCCAGGCCCGCGCCATCTCGATCAGCATCGCGCAGCCGGTGGCGTTGTCCAGGGCGCCGTTGTAGATGTTGTCGCCGTTGACGGGCTCGCCCACGCCGAGATGGTCCCAGTGCGCGGAGAACACCACCGCCTCCTCAGCCAGCTTCGGATCGCTCCCCGGCGCCAGCCCCACCACGTTTTCGGTCTCGATCTCCTCGACGCGGAACTGCATGCGCCCGCGGATCTTCACGCGCCCCAGCGGACGCGCCCGGAAGCCGCGCGTATCGGCGGCCTTCAGCAGATCTTCGAGTTTCTCGCCCGCCAGCGCGGCCAGTTGCGCGCCTGCCTGCTCGGTAATCCAGCCCGCGAAGGCCAGCGCCGGTTCGCCCTCCTTGCGCCGCACCTGCGGCTGCGGCCGCCCGTTGGCCCGCACCACCTGCCAGCCATAGCTTGCCGTCGGCGTGGTGTGAATGATCAAAGCCGCCGCTGCGCCGCGCCGCGCGGCCTCTTCGTACTTGTAGGTCCAGCGGCCGTAATAGGTGAGAGCCCGGCCTTTGAAAAACTTCTCGTCCTGCGACGGCGGCTCGTTGGTGAACAGGACCACGACCTTCCCGCGCACATCCGCGCCCGCGTAATCGTCCCATCCGTACTCCGGCGCCGTGATGCCGTGGCCCACGAACACCGCCTCGGCGTCGAACTCCTCGCTTGGCTGCTGCCGGTGCGACGTGCCGACGAAGTCGTCCAGCCAGCGCCACTCGAGCCGTTTGCCCCCCGCCTGCGCGCTCAGACTGGGCCCCGGCGCCACCTCGACCACCCGCAGCGGCACGGGCTGGAACCACGTGCCGCCCGGCGCCCCCGGCTTCAGTCCAGCGGCCGCGAACTGCGCGGCGATATACTGCGCCGCCAGTTGTCCGCCTCTCTGGCCCACCCCGCGGCCCTCCAGCAGGTCATGCGCGAGGAACCGCACGTGAGGGCGGATCTTTTCGCCCTCGATCAGGTGCATCTGCGCCGGCGCCACTGCCGCCAGCAGTCCGGCCAAGATGGCCGTCGGAATCATGGATCGCACTGTCTTCCTCACTCAGGTAGTCTTCTTGGCGGCCAGTCCGGCCACCAGGCGGCCAATATCGGCCACAAACCGCTCGTGCCGCCCTTCTCCAATCAATTCCTTCTCGTCCCGGGCTTCCACGCGGAACATCACCCGGCGCCCGTTGACGGCGGTCACCGTGGCGGTAAACTCTACGCTCATGCCAACGGGCGTGGCGGCCAGGTGCCGGATGTCGACCAGGGTGCCCAGACTGTCCTCGTTTTCATCGAGAAAAGGCCGGATCGCCTCCCGCGCGGCCCACTCCATATAAGCGATCATGTGCGGGGTGGAGAGCACGCGCGCCCGCTCGTCGCCAATGAAGTCGATCGCCGTCTCCGGCGTCACCAGCAGGTGGTGGCGGCCGGTGGTTCCCACCGGGATCTCTTTCATGTCAATATGGTAACGTGTGGCAGGGCCGGGATCCGGTCTTGTTGTGTAACTGTTTGGTTGCATCTGCATCTAAGCGGGTAAAGGTACTGATGAGCATCTTCCCAGCCCTGTTGATGGCCGGCCTGCTGGCGGCCGCACCCGCCCCGGCAGCCGTAACCGCGGACACCGCCGAGATGGGACCCGCCGATCCCGACAAGGCACGCGAAAGCGAGAACATCCTCGGCCGTTACGTGCAGGCCAGCGGATCGAAAGTCGTGCGCGGCCTCACCATGGCGGCCATGTTCGCCGGCAGCCTGCCCAAGATGGGCAAGTCCGCCACGGTCAACGCCCGCCGCCTGATCACCCGCGAGGGCAGCGTCAACTACGAGATCACCGACCGCCGCGGCGACTCCACCGTCTGGAAAGAGATCATTCTCCGCTACATCAACGGCGAGATGGAGAACATGGGCAAGGACAACTCGAAAGTCGCCGTCACGCCGGAGAACTACAAGTTCAAGTACACGGGCGAGCGCGAGCGCGACGGGCGCACCGCCCATGTCTTCGAGGTCAACCCCCGCAAGAAGCGCCAGGGCCTGTTCAAGGGCGAAATCTGGATCGACGCGGAAACGGCCCTCACTGTTTACGAAACCGGCCGCTTCGTCAAGAGCCCGTCGGTGTTCCTCAAGAAAGTGCAATTCAACCGCGAGTATGCGATCCTCGACGGCGTCGCGGTGCCCAAGACCCTCCAGACCTCCATCGAGACCCGCTTCTGGGGTCTCGCCCAGCTCGACATCCAATTCAGCGACTTCCGCTGGGACGATCCCCTCTTCGCCCTGAACTAGCGGCCCGCCGTCAGCCCGCGCCAGACGCCGTCATACGCCCTGCCGGGCCTCCACTCTGAAGCCTCTTCAGCCCCGCCCTTGGGTCGCACTACAAAACCGCTCCATTTTGTTACACAATACGGCCAGAGCTTCCCATGGAACCTTTCAACCATGCCTGGGTGGCCATGGGCGAGGCGCTGCTGATCGGTCTCATCGTCGGCATCGAGCGGGAGTCAGACAAGGAGGAGCGCCACGCCGGACTGCGCGATTTCGTCAGCATCGGCCTGGCCGGCGGCCTGTGCGGCCTGCTCGGGCAACCCTGGCTGACCGTGGGCGCTCTGGCGGCGCTCACCGCCATGCTCGTCATCTTCCGGTTCCAGACGCCGCAACGCACCGGCATCACCACGGAACTCGCCGCCGTGGTGACGTTCCTGCTCTGCGTGCTGGCCGCCACGCCCGGCCTGGAGTTCGGGGCGCCGCTCGCCATTGCGCTCACCGTGGTGCTGGCTCTGTTTCTCGATGCCCGCGAACCCTTGCGGAAGCTGGCGCGAGAGACGCTCACGGATCAGGAATACTGGGACACGCTGCGCTTTCTCGCCGTCATCTTCGTCATCCTCCCGATCCTTCCCGACCGCGATCTCGGCCCCTTCGGCGGCTTCAATCCTTACCGCACCTGGATCTTCGTCATTCTCGTCTGCGGCATCAACTTCCTCGGCTACTTCTTCCAGAAGTTCCTCAGCGCGCGCCGCAGCCTGGCCCTGACCGCCTTGGTCGGCGGAATCGGCTCCTCCACTGCTTCCACCCTCGCCTTCTCGCGCCAATGCGTGGCGGAGCCTTCGCGGGAGCGCGAATGGAGCTACGCCACCATCGTGGCCAACGTAATTCTCAATGCCCGCGTGGCCGCCATCCTGTGGCTGGCCGGGGGCGCGCTGTTTGCCGTGTCGATTCCCGTGCTGGGGCTCATGACTCTGGCCGGAGGGCTCTTCGCGTGGCGCGTGCGGCCGCCGCAGGCGCCGGAATCGCCCCTGCCCGTGCCCAGGGTGGGCAACCCGCTCCGCCTCGCTGCCGCCATCCAGTTCGGATTGCTGTTCGCCGCCGTGCGCCTGCTGGCGCGCGCCGCCGTGGCCCTTTACGGCAATGCGGGCACGCTGGCCAGCAGCGCCGTGGGCGGCTCGGTGGATGTGGATGCCATCGTCTTCTCCCTGGCCGGCCTGCTCCGGGAGTCGCGCATCGACCCGGCGCTTGCGCTGTGGGGCCTGATCCTGGCCCTGGCCGCCAACGCCGTGCTGAAATCCGTGCTGGCCTGGTCGGTGGCCGGCGCGCGATTCGCCCGGCCGCTTATCGGGGCGTTTCTGGCGATGTTCGCCGCGGCGCTGGCCTGGACAATAGCGCGGGCCTGAACCGCTCCAGCCGCGCGAAAAACACCTTCGCTTTCGCCACGTCTTCCGCGATCTGCGCCCGCAGCTCCGCCGCGGTGCGGAACCGCATCTCCGGCCGCAGCCGCCGCAGAAATTCCACGCGAATCCGCTTCGGCGAGGGCGGCTCCAGAGGCTCCAGCAGATATGTCTCGATCGTCAAATGCCTGCCGTCGAATGTCGGCCGGTAACCGATATTCGTGATCGAATTCCATCTGCGGTCTGCGTCCAGGTCCTCGGTCCTCGTCACGTACACGCCGCTTTGCGGCAACGCCGAGGTCGAGTCCTCCAGCGACGAGGTCTCCAGATTCAGCGTCGGAACCACCTCGCGCGCGCCGCGCCCGGCTCCCGCCACCACGTTGCCCGAGATCGAATACGGGCGCTCCAGCAGCCGGCTGGACCGTGACACGTTGCCTTCCGCCAGCAGGCGGCGGATCTCGGACGACGACACCTTCACGCCGCGGCTCTTCAGCAGCGGCACGATCTCCGCCTCGATGCCAGCCTGCTCCGCCAGCCGCCTCAGGTCCTCCACCGTTCCGGAATGCTGATGGCCGAAGCGGAAATTCTCCCCGACGACGACCGCCTTCGCGCCCAGCGCTCCCGTCAGCACCTCCTGGAAAAACGCCTCCGGAGACAGGTGCGAGATCGTTTCATCGAACGGCATGATCAGCACTTGTTCGATGCCTTCCGCCGCCATCAGCGCGCAGCGCTCGTCGGGGGTCGAAAGCAGGCGGGGCACGCGCTCCGGCGCCACCACGGTGGACGGGTGCGGATGGAAGGTCAGCGCCGACGGCTTGACGCCGAGTTTCCGCGCCAGCGCCACCGTCCTCCGCATGAGTTCGCGGTGCCCGGCGTGCACGCCGTCGAAGTTGCCGATCGTGACCGCCGACGGGGCAAACCCGTGCTGCGCCTCTTCCAACGAACGGAAAATGCGCAGGCGCGACAGCACGCGTCAGACCTCCAGATCCAGCTCCAGCCCGTCATAGGCCAGGTGCACGCCCTCCGGCAGCAGGCTCTCCGCGCGGGCGTGCTCCAGGTCGTGGGAAATGTGGGTGAAATACGCCGCCCGTGGCTTCAGGCGTTCCACCGTCCGCAGGCTCCGCTCCACGGTCGAGTGAGTCGGATGAGGCTTATAGCGCAGCGCGTCCAGAAACAGCACTTCCACGCCTTCCAGCAGCGCCATCGATTCTTCGGGAATTTCGCTATGGTCGGTCAGATAGGCGTGGTTGCCAAACCGGAATCCGTGGCATTCGCCGCTGCCGTGTTTGACGGGAATGGGCAGAAATCCCAGGCCATGCACGGCGATGGGCTCGCCGGAAAAAACGCGGGTTTCAATCTTTGGCCGCGAAGATTCTGTGGGGCCGTCGTGAAAGATATAGCTGAAAATGCGCCGGATCACCTCCAGCGTGTGCGCGGAGCCGTACACCGGGATGGGGCCGGGCTGATGATAATTGAACGGGCGGAGGTCGTCCAGGCCCAGCACGTGGTCGGCGTGAGCGTGCGTAAACAGCACCGCGTCCACCGTCCGGATGCCGTGGGTCAGCGCCTGCTGCCGGAAATCGGGCCCGGTGTCGATCACCACCGTGTGCTCGTCCCAACGGAGGCAGACCGACGGCCGCAATCTCCGGTCGCGCGGATCGCCGCTGCGGCACACGCGGCAGGAGCAGCCGATGGTGGGCACGCCCACGCTCGTGCCCGAGCCGAGCACGGTCAACCGGATCCGGCGCCGGTCACTCATTGGGGGCGCTAGCCTGAGCGGCCTTCTTCTGCGCGGCCTCAAAGGCGTGCAGATACCGGAAGCGCAGTTCGGTGACGGTATTGTCCAGGAGCCGTTGCTCCTCCAGGCTCAGATTGCCCTTCGTCTTGTCCTGAAGCATCGCCAGCAGGTCGATGAAGTGCCTTGCCAGGCGCAGATCCGGCCCGCTTTCAGCGCCCTCGGAGGCGCCTTCTTTGGGCTCGATCAACTGAGCTTCCGCCTGCAAGCGCAGGCTGAGCACCAGGAACTCAAAGGATGGAGGAGGCAAAGGAACTTCACGTTCGCTCATCATTCCCTATTTTACGCGGCCCGGCGCGAATGCCTCATTCGCGCCGCTCCGCGCGCTTCCGGCGCCGGGGAATGGCGCCGGAGGCCGGCTAATACCGGACGGGCGGGAATTCGGTTTGGAGGGATGCGGGTGCGGCCGGCAACTCTGGGACGAGATCTTCCACGGATCCGATCGCTTCGGGTGAATCCGGGCTGACCTTGTGCTCCTTGCGTTGCTGTTTCCGAACCGCCTTTTCCTGCCGGCGCTCTATCCGCTGCGCCTCCCGCTGTCTCTTGTTAAAAGTCGACTTGGATCGGTGCGCCACTCGGACTCCTTTCCGGCCAGGGGCGGGCGGCGCCGCCCGCCCCTGCCCGAGGATAGCTACCAGCGGCTCTGGCGCCGCTGCCCGTATGAGTTGGACCGGCCCTGACCCTGGCCCCGGCCGGCGGTCTCCCGCGGGCGGGCTTCGTTGACGTTCAACGAACGGCCGTTCACCGATGCGCCGTTCAAGCCTTCGATCGCCCGGTCCGCCTCAGCCGCATCCGCCATCTCGACGAATGCGAAGCCGCGGCTGCGTCCGGTATCCCTGTCCGTAATGATCTGCACGCGGTCGACCGTGCCGTACTCTTCAAACCAGGAACGCACGGACGCCTCCGTGGCCCCGAAATCCAGGTTGCCAACAAAAATATTCTTCAAAGTGGTTGTTCTCTTTCTGAATTTGACGGCAGGCTCAACTCGGCGGGTAGGTTCTCGGTCCGGTCCAGCGAAGCGATCAAATACCCTTTGAGTATAGCAGACGCCCGCCTGCCGTGTTGCCCCGTTCCGGCCCTCCTTGCAAGCAGGCGCTCCCTTCTGCTACCTAAGATAAGAAGCCGGCCTGCCCGCACGGGCCGCCGATCTTCGACGGCCTCGCCGTATGAACATGAAAAAGCCAGGCAAGACCAGCAAACCTTCCGATCCCGCGCCTCCCCAGAAGGCCGCCTCCGCCCCTGCGCGCACGCAGGCGGAGACCTTCGCCGAAGCCATGCGCCTGTTCTGGGCATCGCAATACGACCGCGCCATTCCCCTGTTCGAACAGGCCGCCCAGGGCCGCGACCTCTCCGTCGCCGAATCGGCGCAGATGCACATCCGCATGTGCCGCCGCCGCATGGAGGGCGCCCAGCCGGACCTGAAGACGCCCGAGCAGCAGCATTTGTACGCCCTCAGCCTGATCAACGAGAACCGCTTCGAGGACGCTCTTCCCTGGCTGAAGAAGGCGGTTGCCGCCGACCCCCGCGGCGACTACCAGTATGCGCTCGCCCTGGCGCTCGGACGCCTGGGCCACACCGCGGACGCCGCCGACGCTCTCCGGCGCGCTCTCGCAGCCGACGGCAACCTGCGCAATATCGCGAAGAACGATCCGGATTTCGCGCCGCTGCTGGGAGAACCGGCCATCCGCGAAATTCTCGAACCTGCCCAGCCCGCTTCCTAGGGAGAATTTCATGCCATCCAGGAGCAACCCTTCCCTGCCGGCAGGGTCTCCGGTGGACTGGGTCCACGATCCGCTCCGCATCTTCGCCATCGGCGGGGGCACGGGCCTGTCCACACTGCTCAAAGGCCTCAAGCAGTACGCGCACCAGATCGGCGCCACCGCCCGCGAGCCTTACGTCGACATCACCGCCATGGTCACCGTCACCGACGACGGCGGCAGCAGCGGGCGGCTGCGGCGCGAGTTCGACATGCTCCCGCCCGGCGACATCCGCAATTGCATCGTCGCCCTCAGCGAAGACGAAGCCCTGCTGGCGCGCCTCTTTCAGTACCGCTTCTCGAGCGGCCGCGGACTCAAAGGCCACAGCTTCGGCAATCTCTTCCTCACCGCCCTGACCCAGATCACCGGCGACTTCGCCCGCGCCGTCGAGCTCAGCTCCGCCGTGCTCGCCATCGCCGGCCGCATCTTCCCCTCAACGCGGCAGAACGTCTCCCTGCGCGCTCACCTCGCCAGCGGCCGCATCGTCGACGGCGAAACCCGCATCAGCCGCAGCGACGCCCCCATCTCGCGCATCGAGCTGATCCCCGCCGGCGTCCGGCCCTCGCCCGGCATTCTGGAAGCCATCGCCCGCGCCGACATCATCACTCTCGGCCCGGGCAGCCTCTTCACCAGCATCATTCCCAACCTGCTGGTGCGTGGCGTCGCCCGCGCCATCCAGCAAGCCCCTGCGTGGAAAGTTTGCATTCTGAACCTGATGTCGCAGCCCGGCGAAACCACGGGCCTGACCGCCGCCGATCACATCGAAGCCATCCATCGCCATGCCCGCACCCCTCTGGTGCAGTTCGCCATTGCCAACAGCTCCCCCATCGCGCGCCCCGCATTGGCCCGCTACGTCCGCGCCCGCGCCGAACAGGTGACGCTCGACTACAGCCGCCTGGAGGCCCTGGGACTCAATGTGATCGAACTCCCGCTGCTGGCCCGCGGCGAGAAGATCCGCCACGACCCCGCCCTCCTCGCCGCCGCCGTCATTGACCTCGCCCTCCACAGCCGCCGCGGACAGTTTCTCAAAGCCGCCCCCCGCCGCCGTTCCGCATCCCGCTAAACTGCCGGAGAGGAGTGTCCGCCATCCCCATGCATGCTGACGTCTCTGTCGTCATCCTCGCCGCCGGCCTCGGCACGCGCATGAAGTCGTCCCTGGCCAAGGTGCTCCACCGCGCCGGAGGCGCCCCGCTCATCGAGCATGTCGTCCGCGCCGCCCGCGCCGTCGCGCCGCCGGAGCGCATCGTCGTCGTCACCGGCCATCAGGCGGACCAGGTCGAGGCCGCCGTCCGCCACCACGGCGTGCGCTTCCAGCTCCAGGAGGAACAGAAGGGCACAGGCCACGCACTCGCCGTCTGCCGCGCCCAGCCGGGCCTCGGTTCGGGCCTCCTGCTCGTGCTCTATGGCGATTGCCCGCTGCTCCAGCCCTCCACTCTGGATCGCCTCATCGAAACCCACCGCGCCTCCGGCGCCGCCGCCACCGTGCTCACCGCACGGCTGCCCGACCCCGCCGGATACGGCCGCATCCTGCGCGATGCGGAAGGCCGCGTCGCCTCCATCGTCGAGCAGAAGGACGCCACGCCGGAGCAGCGCGCCGTGGATGAAATCAATTCCGGCATCTATTGTTTTGATGCAGCCGCCCTCTGGCCCCGCCTGGACCGCCTCCGCCCAAGCCCCGTCACCGGAGAGCTTTACCTCACCGATGTCATCGCCCTGCTGCGCCAGGACGGCCTGTTCACCGCCCCCTCCCTCATCGGCGACCCCGTTGAAGTGCTCGGCATCAACACCCGCGCCGAACTGGCCGAGGCCGACCGCATTCTCCGCGCCCGCAAGGCGCGCGCCCTCATGCTCGATGGCGTCACCATCGAGAAGCCCGAAACCGTCTCCATCGACCTCGACGTCGAAATCGGCCGCGACGCCGTCATCGGCCCCTTCGCGCAACTGCTCGGCGCCACCCGCATCGCCCCGGGCGCGCGCATCGGCGCCTGCTCCATTCTGGTCAACGCCGTTCTCGAAGAAGGCGCCGAAGTGCTGCCCTTCTGTCACATCGAGGACTCGCGGCTCGCCCCGGGCGCGCGCGTCGGCCCCTATGCCCGTCTCCGCATGCGCTCCACCGTCGCCGCCGGCGCCCATGTGGGCAACTTCGTCGAGATGAAAAACTCCACGCTCGGCGAAGGCGCCAAGGCCATGCACCTCGCCTATCTCGGCGATTCCACCATCGGTCCCCGCGCCAATATCGGCGCCGGGACCATCACCTGCAACTACGACGGCTTCCGCAAGCATCCAACCACGATCGGCGCCGGCGCCTTCATCGGCAGCAACTCGACGCTCGTCGCTCCCGTCGTCATCGGCGACGGCAGCTTCGTCGCCGCCGCCAGCATCGTCACCAAAGACGTCCCGCCGGACGCCCTCGCCATCGGGCGCGCCCATCAGGTGAACCGCGAAGGCTGGGCCAGCGCCCGGCGCGAGCAGGAAAAAGCGAAAGGCTAGCCTCCGCCGCCTCCGCGATGCAACGATAGAATCCTGAACACCATCCCCGCACCATGCTGCGCCACCCGAGCCTCCGCCCGCTGTCCCGCCAGCACCATCACGCGCTGGCCCTGTGCGTTCTCATCAGCCGCGAACTCGCCCGCGCCACGCCGGACCTGGAGATGCTGAGCCGCCGCGCTGTCCAGGAATTTGAAGGCGACATCCGCTCTCACTTCGCTCTGGAAGAAAACATCCTGTTCCCCGCCATCACCGCCGAACTCGGCCCCATGCCCCTCATCGGCCGCCTTCTCGGCGAGCACCGCCGCCTCGAGCAGCTCGCCTCGGAAATCGCCGCGTCCCGGAGCGCGGATTCGCTCGCCGCATTCGCCCAACTGCTGCGCGCCCACGTCCGCGTAGAGGAAAATGAATTGTTCGAACAGATCCAGGACAGGCTGCGCCCGGACACGCTCGCCCGGCTCGGTGACGAACTCGGCGGCGGCTCCGCGCCAGCCTGTGGTTTGACAGGAAACCCTTGATGCCCGCTTTGATGCAAACCTCCATTCCCGAACTGCCCCTGCTGGCGCGGGGCAAAGTGCGCGACATTTACGCGGCCGGCGACGACCGCCTGCTGCTGGTGGCCACAGACCGCATCTCCGCCTTCGACTGCGTCCTGCCCAACCCGATCCCCGACAAAGGGCGAATCCTTACGCAGCTCTCGCTGTTCTGGTTCGATTTCCTCAGCGGCCTCACGCCCAATCACCTGATCACGGCCGACGTCAACGAGTACCCGGAACCGCTGCGCGCCTACAGGGACCAGCTCGAAGGTCGCTCCATGCTCGTGCGCCGCGCCCGCATGGTGGAGGTGGAGTGCGTCGCGCGCGGCTACCTTGCCGGCTCCGGCTGGAAGGAATACCGCGCCAGCCAGACCGTCTGCGGCATCCCGCTGCCTCCCGGACTGCGCGAATGCAGCCGCCTGCCCGAGCCGATCTTCACACCCGCCTACAAGGCCCAGTCGGGCCACGACGAGAACATCCCGTTTTCCAGAGTGGAATCGCTTGCCGGAAAGGAAACCGCCGCCCGGCTCCGCGATCTGACTTTGACCATCTACTCGCGCGCCGCTTCTTACGCCGAGAGCCGCGGCATCATCCTGGCCGACACCAAGTTCGAATTCGGCTGGGTGGATGACAGGCTCGTGCTGGCTGACGAAGTGCTCACGCCCGATTCCTCGCGCTTCTGGCCTGCCGATGCCTACGAGCCCGGCAAGCCGCAGCCCTCTTTCGACAAGCAGTACGTGCGCGATTACCTGGAATCCCTCGCCTGGGACAAGCAGCCGCCCGCGCCCGAACTGCCGCCTGACGTCATCGCGAAGACCTCGGAAAAGTATCACGAGGCCTACCGCCTGCTCACGGGCAAGCCATTATGAACTGGCTCGACTTCCTGTTCTTGGCCATGCTGATCGGGGCGGTGATCAACGGGATTCGCGTCGGCTTCTCCCGCGTGGTCATCGGGATTCTGGCGGCGGTCGCGGGCCTGATCCTGGCGGCGTGGTTCTATGGCGCCGTTTCAGCGTTCTTCAAGCCATTTGTCGAATCGGAGTCCGTCGCCCACATCGCCGCGTTCCTGCTGATCTTCATCGGTGTGCAGGTCGCCGGCGCGCTGCTGGCATGGATCTGCTCCCGGATTTTCAAATGGACGGGGCTCGGCTGGCTCGACCGCCTGCTGGGCGCCGCCGGCGGCGCCGCCAATGCCGCCCTGTCTGCGGTCGTGCTGGTGCTGATCTTCTCTTCCTTCCATCTGAAGCCCCTCGAATCAGCCATCCAGGGCTCCCGCGCGGCCCCGTACCTGCTGGACGCGGCGCAGGTGATCGTCTACATCTGCCCGCGCGAGCTCCGCGATGATTTCGCCGAAGCCCGCGACCGGATCCTCGAATTCTGGCGCAAGCGCGGCCCGGTGCACAAACTGCCCAGCGCCTCCGTCTGATGCGCGGCCCATGGGGCAACCTGCGCCGCGGCGCCACGGCGGCGAAGATCAACCGCAAGGACTTCGGCCTGACCTGGAACGCCGCGCTGGAAACGGGCGGAGTGGTTGTGGGCCAACAAGTGGCCATCACCATCGACGTGAATGCGGTGCGGCCGGCAGCGGGGAAATAGCCCAGTGCATCGCGGAGTCTCCAAATCCGGCCGCTCCACGCTCAGGCTGCGGCAACGGTAGAATCAGACGGGTGTGAGCCTGTGGCTCCACCCTGTCTCCGATGCGGTTTTCGCTCATCTGCGTTACGGCAGTCCTGTGCCTGTCCTGGCTTTCGGCCTGCCGCCGCGAGTCCGCGCCGCAGCCTGCGCCTGTCCGGTTCGAGACACGTCGTTTTGAGAAAGCGCTACCGGGCTGCGGCGATGCGTCGAAACGGCCTGAGCCGTGTGTCTCCTTCCAGGTTGTCTGGCCTGAAGCCGTCTCCGGCGCCTCCGGGGAAGCGCGAGCCCGCATCAACGCCGCCGTGCTCGCCGCGCTGCAACCACTGGAAGCGCCTCGCGGCTTCGAAGCCGAGGCTGACCAGTGGATCCGCGACTACCAGCGCTTCCACGCCGAGTTCGCCGATTCCGGCATCACGTACTTCGCGCGCCGCACGGCGGAGGTCATCTTTTCCTCTCCGGCTCTCATCACAATCGAAATCCGCACGGATGAGTTTCATGGCGGTCCTGAGCCGGAGTCCGCGCGCGCCTTCCTGAATCTCGCACCCTCCACCGGACTGGCGGTCGAGCTCGATTCATTGCTCGAGCGGCAGGGGGCGAAGGATCTCACCCGCCTCGCCGAGTGGCGGTTCCGCCAGGAGCGCCACATCCCCCAGGACAGCCCCCTCTCGCAGGCAGGCTTCACCTTCGAGCAGGACGTCTTCTCGCTGCCTCGCCAGTGGGGCTTTTCGAGCCGCGGGCTGCTGCTGCACTACAACGCCGGCGAGGTGGCGCCAGCCTCTTCCGGCTCCACCTCCCTGCTCGCTCCGTGGAATGAACTGCGAGGCATCATCCGCGCAGACGCCGGGATCCTCCCCCGCTGAAGCACCGCCCCCTCATGCCGGAATCACGCGCGGCATCCGCTCCGCCACCGGCGGCAACGGCGGAAAGTCCTCCGCGGGCTTGTCCTGGTACCAGTAGGCGCAACTGTAATAGTTGTCCGCGCGGTCGTTGCCGTGCCCGTGCTCCATGGTGTGTTTGAGATACCGCGTGAACGTCACCGGATTGTCGCCGTGGAAGCGGTAGCAGCAGTAGCGCCCGCCGGTGCGCTCCGGGCTCTGGATCAGCGGCGCGCCGCACTGCTGGTAGGCGAACGCCCGCGCGTTGTCCCGTCCGCCGAAGTTCCAGCTTCCCAGAAAATAATCTTCGCTGCCGGTGCCGATGATCAACGGCTTCGTTTCATCATCGACGAAGATCATGTCGTCGCCCTCGCCCATCCAGTACTCGCTGTTCTGGATCACGCCCAGCGTCACGCCCATCAGGTGCCCGCGCCCGCGCGTCTCGACGTAGACATGATTGAAGCGCCCGTCCGGGTTCGGCGGCGTCTTTCCGTCCGCCCCTTTCACGGCTTTGTGGGGCGTCACCTGGCGGTATTGGGCGTGAAAATACAGCGTGTCCGGGCCCAGCGCCGGCACGCTCATGAAATCGATGTTCGAGTAAAAGCTGTTGACGTCGCGCGAGCCGTCATTGGTCACCGTCATCCGCGCGCTGCGGAAATACGGCATGACGAAGTAGCAGTTCAGCGACCGTCCTGGCGAGCACGACAGGTACGCGCTCTCATAGAGCACGTAGTCGCCGAGGTTCAGCCCGAAGAAGTCGCCGACCGGCGCTTCAATGCTTGGCTTCGCCGCCCCGTCCCACCATGCGCGCAGCACCAGCTCTTTCAGGTGATGCACGCTCTGCGCCGCGATGGTGAACCAGATGTGCGTAATCGCGCCTGGCCCCTTCTGGTTGAAGATCTCGATCTCTTTGCCGGGCGGAATCGGCCAGCGGTCGGAGTTGCCTCCGGAGGGATCGTAACTGCTCTGCTTGAGCGACCGGTAGTTCTGCGCGCGGCAATACGCCGGCAGGATGCCGGAGGCCACCAGCCCTTGCGCTTGCGGCTGGGCCTGCGCCGCCTCTGCGGCTTTCCCAACAGTGCCCAACCCGAGCGCCGCCAGCGCGCCCCGGAAAAAGCCTCGCCGTTCCACTCGTGCCATTGCTGCACCTCCTGATCTGTCGCCGGGAATCGCAGAGATCATATCGCACGCCGCTTGCGGCGTGGCGGCGGGAAACTCAGATTTCCCTGGCCGTGGCCCGGTTGTGGGTGTATGGTGAAGTCAGGGGCGAATCATGAGAATCCTTGCAGTGGCGGCCCTGCTGGGCCTGCTCGCTTCCGGCGCCGATAAAACGGAATGGCGCGGGCGCGCCTCCGATGCGAAGCTCTCGCTCGATGCCCGTCTCTTCATCGACAAAGACGAAATGAAGAACCTGCTCGGCCATGATCCGGGCCCGAGCATCGTCATCGTGGAGATCACCGTCACGCCCGCGCCCGGCACGGCTCTCAAGCTCGACCGCGACGATTTCCTCCTCCGCTCGGACCGCGACGGCCAGCGCTCGCGTCCGCTCGATCCGGCGCAGATCGCCGGCTCCGCCGTCCTTGTCATCAGCTCGCGCGGCGGCACGCAAGGCACCGGCATGGCGGAAGAGCGGCGCGTGCCGTGGGGCGTGCCCGGCATCCCGGGCGGCTCCCCCACGGGCGGTCCGCCCCGCGGACTGCCCATGCCCGGCCAGTCGCCCAACGTCGGCACTGCTACAGCCGACACCAGCGAGGCCGTGGCCAGCGTCGAGGAGACCGCGAAGAAGTCCAATCCGCTGCTCGATGCTCTGAAAGAAAAGCTGCTGCCGGATGGCGAGCTCGACAAGCCTGTCAGCGGATTGCTGTATTTCTTCATCGAAGGCAAGCTCCGCGCGAAGGACCTCGAACTCGTCTACCGCAAGGCGCCGCCGCGCCTCAGCGTCCGCTTCAAGGATCCAACGAAAAAGTAAGCACCCTGTATGCGCCTGTCTGACATCGACACCCCCGCTGTCCTCATCGATCTCCAGATCATGGAGCGCAACCTCGCGCGCGCCGCCGATTACGCGCGCACGCACGGCCTGCGCCTGCGCCCGCACATCAAGACCCACAAGATCCCCGCTCTCGCGCGCCGCCAGATCGAACTGGGCGCCTGCGGCATCACCTGCGCCAAGACCACCGAGGCGCTGGCCATGCTCGCCTGCGAGCCGCCGGATCTGATGATCGCCTACCCGGTGATCGGCGCGCAGAAAATCGCGCGGCTCATCGAACTGGCCCGCCGCCTGCCCGTCACGGTTTCACTCGACAGCCTGGATGCGGCGCGCCCCATCTCGGAAGCCGCGCGCGCCGCGCAGGTCGAAATCGGCGTGCTCGCCGAAATGGACGTGGGCCTGCGCCGCGTCGGCGTGCCGCCGGGTGAAGCCGTGCTCGATCTCGTGCTCGGCCTGCTGTCGCTGGAAGGCATCCGCTGGCGCGGCCTCGCATTCTATCCCGGCCACATCAAGACTCTCGATGAAAGCGGGCGCGCGCAGTTGGGCTCGCTGCGCGAAGCCCTCTGGTCCACCGTCAGCCTGTTGAAGGCGCGCGGCCTCGCTCCCGAAATCATCAGCGGCGGCTCCACGCCGCTGCTATGGGAGTCGCACACGATGCCCGAGCTGAACGAAATCCGCCCCGGCACCTACATCTTCAACGACCGCAACACGGTGCTCTCCGGCGCCTGTACCGCCGCCGATTGCGCCGCCACGATTCTCGTCACCGTCGTCAGCACCGCCCCGGACCGCATCATCATCGACGGCGGCTCCAAGACCTTCTCCTCCGACCGCCTGGCGTCTTCCGCCGAGGTGACGTTCGGCGAAGTGCTCGGCCACCCGCAGCTCCGCTTCCACAAGATGAACGAGGAGCACGGCTTCATCGACCTGAACGGCGCGCCGCAATCTTTCCGCCCCGGCGACCGCCTGCGCATCGTGCCCAATCACATCTGCGTGGCCATGAACCTGCACGAGCGCGTTTACGGCATTCAGGGAGACGAAGTGGCCGCCGAATGGCGCGTGGAAGCGCGCGGCAAGCTGCAATAGCCCCTCCCGGCGCGCCGCGGCACGCCTCAGCCCTGGGCGTCTCTCAACTGCCCGATCTTGTCTTCGAGCTCCGCCCACCGCGCGTACAGCCGGTCCACTTCCTCTTGCGCCTGCTGCACCTCGGCCCATGCCGCCTCCATCCGGCGTGCGTCGCTCACCGTCTCGGGGGCCTGCAACAAGCGCTGCGCTTCGGCGAGCCGCGCTTCGGCGGAGGCGATGCGCTGCTCCATCTGTTCGTACTCGCGCTGTTCGATGTAGGACAGGCGCTTTTGTTGCGAAGATGGCTGCGCGCTGCGCGCCGCAGCGGCGGCGGGCTTCGGCTTGCGCGCCTGCTGCCGCTCGTCCATCCACTCTTCCCACTGGTTCAGATCGGCGAACAGCCCGCTGCCGCCTTCTCCGTCCAGACCGAGCACGCCGTTGGCCACGCGGTCCATCAGATAGCGGTCGTGCGTGACCAGCACGATGGCGCCGGGAAACTCAAGCAGGCTCTCTTCGAGCACATCGAGCGTCGGGATGTCGAGATCGTTGGTCGGCTCGTCGAGCAGCAGCACATCGGCGGGCTCGAGCATCAGCCGCGCCAGATGCAGCCGCGCGCGCTCGCCGCCGGAGAGGCTCGCCACCGGCTGTACGAGTTGCTCCTCGCGAAACAGGAACCGCCTGGCCCAGCCGTTGACGTGCACGGGGCGGCCCAGATACAGCACGGTGTCGCCCTCGGGCGCCAGCGCGCGCCGCAGCGGCAGCGCGGGATCCACCTGGCGGCGGTGCTGCTCGAAGTACACCACGCGCAAGCCCGGTGCGCGCCGCACCTCGCCCTGCAATGGCTCCAGTTCCCCCAACAGCAGACGCAGGAAACTGGTCTTGCCGCTGCCGTTCGGCCCCGCCACGCCCAGCCTGCGCCCGGGCGAGAGCACCAGCGTCAAGGCGCTGAACAGCTCGCGCCCGCCCATCCGCAGCGCGGCGCCGTCGAGTTCGACGAGCTTTTTCGTCTTGCGGTCGGTGGCGCTGAAATCGATGCGCGCCGTCTCCGTGAGCGCCCGCGCCCTGGCCTGTTCGAGATCCTCGATCATCGCCTGCGCCGCTTCCACGCGCGCCTTCGCCTTGCGCGTGCGCGCCTTGGCCCCGCGCCGCAGCCATTCGATCTCGCGGCGCACCCTCGCCTGGAGCGATTCGCGCGCCCGCGCCTGCGCTGCAAGGAACTGCTCGCGCTTCTCGAGATACGCGCTGTAGTTGCCCTCGGCGCGGAAAAGCCCGCCGGGGAAAGCGCGGTTCAGCTCCATCATGTGCGTGGCGATGTTCTCGAGAAAGTAGCGGTCGTGGCTGACCGCAACGGCAGCGAAAGGCGCCTGTATCAGCGTCTCTTCCAGCCACTCGATGCCGGCGATGTCGAGATGATTGGTCGGCTCGTCGAGCAGCAGCAGATCGGGCCGCGCCGCCAGCGCGGCGGCGATGGCCAGCCGTTTTTTCCAGCCCCCGGACAGCGAGTCCACAGGAGCTTCCGGATCGCGAAAACCAGCCTGCCCCAGAAATGTTTTGGCCGCCACCGCGTCCGCCGCCGCTGCTTCCATCACCTCGCGCACGCTGCTGCCCGCGGGGAATTCCGGCTCCTGCGCCACCATCGCAAGGCGCGCCCCGCGCCGCAGCGACACCGCGCCCGCGTCCGGCGCGTCGAGCCCCGCCAGAATCCGCAGCAGCGTGGATTTCCCCGCGCCGTTTGGCCCCACCAGTCCGTGCCGTTCGCCTTCGTGGATGGCCAGCGTGAGATTGTCGAACAGCGCCGCCGCGCCGAACTGGCGCGAGACGGCTTCACAGGTCAGCAACACCCCCATGTCATCTCCAGTGAACCACGCCATGCCGCGCCCGCGGCGGGCGTGGTATAAACAAATCAAGGAGGTGGGTCTTCCCTAGTAGTCCCACTGCCAAAGCAGAATTCCCTCCTCCGGCCCGCCTGCTGGCGCGAGCCGGCGCCCGCCTTTTTGCGGTCCTGTTCCCCGCTGATTGCCGCCTGTGCGGCAACCCCCTTGAAGGTTTTTGCTCCGTTCCCGTTTGCGAGTCTTGCCTCGAACCGCCCCAACCGCTCGTCACCGAATACGCCTGCGTCCGCTGCCGCACGCCTTTCCTCAATCCGCGCCCGCTCAATGAAGAAGGTCTGTGCCGGCTGTGCGCCGCCGGCGTCACGGCGTTCGAAGGCGCATGGTCCTGCGGTTCGTATGAGGACAGGCTGCGCGACCTGATCCATCTGTTCAAATACGGCCGCATGCTTCCTTTGGGGCGGCTGTTCGGACGCTGGATGGCGCGCGCCTATCCCCGGAATCAGCTCTTTGAAGTAATCGTGCCTGTGCCTTCCCACTGGCGCCGCCGGCTGTGGCGCGGCTTCGACCAGGCTGCGGTGCTCGCCCGCGAACTCGCGCGCCACACGGGAATCCCCACGGCGCAGGCGCTGCGCCGCACGCGGCACACGGATCCGCAGGCAGGGCTGACGCGCCGCCAGCGCCGCCTGAACATCCGCGGCTGTTTTCAGACCATCGCGCCGGATAAGATTCAGGGCCGCCGCGTGCTGCTCATCGACGATGTGCTCACCACCGGCGCCACGGCCAATGCCGCGGCGGAAGCGCTGAAGGCAGCCGGTGCGGCGCACGTGGGCGTCTTCACTCTCGCCCGCGCGGATCGCGCCGCCGCGCTGGTTCGCAATTTCCACGCCGAGGTTCCCGCGCATGAACACGAATATTGACCGACTTCACAGCCCGGTGCTCGTGCTGAATGCCAGCTATGAGCCCATCAACATCTGTGCCGCGCGGCGCGCCCTCATCCTCATCCTCAAAGGCGTCGCCCGCGCGGAAGAGCACAGCCAGGCGATGTTCCATGCGCCCCGCGCCTCATTCCCGCTGCCCAGTGTCATCCGCCTGCTCGAGTACCGCCGCATCCCGCGCCAGAGCCGCGCGCTGAGCCGCAAGAACATCCTGATGCGGGACCGCTACACCTGCCAGTATTGCGGCAGGACGCTCCCCGCCGCCGAACTGACCCTCGACCACGTCATCCCCCGCTCCCGCAACGGCGAAACCAGTTGGGAAAACCTCGTCGCCTGCTGCCATGCCTGCAACAACCGCAAGGGCAACCGCACGCCGGAAGAGGCGGGCATGCGGCTGCTGCATCCGCCCCGGCCATACACGCTTCACACGGGCCGCCATCTCATGCGCCTGCTCGGCAAGAGCGACGAGCGCTGGAAGAAATATCTCTTCTATTGAGGCCCGCCCGCAGCCGGCGGCAGGCGCCCGTTTATCATGAAAGTGGGATGACTTTGCTCCGCCGCGCGCTTGCCCTCGCCGCGCTCCTGGCAGCGCCGCTGCTGCACGGCCAAGTCATCGAATTCGAGTCCGGTGGATTGCGCTATCAGACGCTCTCGCACGAGGGTCTGACAGTGATGTTCGCCCCGTTGCCGCAACAGATCCGCAATTACGTCATCCTCCAGGTGGCGGTCTCCAATGGTTCGCAGTTCGCGCACATGGTCCGGCCGGAGGATTTCCGCTTCGTGCGCGAGGACGGGCGCGTGCTGCGCCCGGCGCCTCCGCGCCAGGTGGTGCAGGGCTTTCTGGACAAGGCCGGCCGCAACGACGTCATCCGCATGGTCACCCTGTACGAGATGGGCCTCTACGGCATGTCGCGCTTCCGCTCCACCAGCGGCTACGAGCAGCGCCGCCAGCAGGCTTTGGCCGAGGTCTCCAACCCGCGGCTGAAGGCTGCCGCGTCCGCCTCCGCCCTCGTGCTCGTTCCGGTGAAGCTCCAGCCCGGCGAATCCACCGACGGCGCCGTGTTCTTTGAAGTCCCCGAAAAGAAGCTCGGAGACGGGCGCCTGATCGCCACCATCGGCGAACAGGTGTTCGAGTTCCGCATCGGCGCTTTCGATCACCCCGGAGCCTTGATCCGCAGGCCCTGAGGCGCGTTGGCCTTGCACGGGCGCGGCTCGCTATCATGTTCCATTGGTCGACCTGCACACGCATTCTTCCTGTAGCGACGGCACCGACTCTCCGGCGGAATTGATCAGGCGGGCGGCGGAACTCGAACTGGAAGCGCTCGCTCTCACCGATCACGACACTCTGGAGGGGCTGGAAGAGGCGGCCGCGGAGAGCGCGCGCCGCGGCCTGCTCTTCCTCCGCGGCATCGAGCTGAGCGCGCGCCGCCAGGACGAACCCGACGAACTGCGCCGCGCCGTGCACGTGCTGGGCTATTTCTTCGAGCCTCCGGACGGCGCCTTCGCCGAGTGGCTCGAGACCATCGCGGAAAAGCGCCGCGCCCGCAACCGCGCCATGGCGGAACGGCTTCAGTCTCTCGGCTTCGACGTCCGCCTGGAGGAAGCCGAAGCGCTCGCCCGCCGCATCACCGCGCGCCCGCATTTCGCCGAGGTCCTGGTGCGCAAGGGCTACTTCCCCACCGTGCGCGCCGCCATCGACGCCCTGCTCGCCGAGGGCTGTCCGGCATACGTCGAAAAGGAGGATCCTTCCCCGGCGGAATGCATCGAGCGCATCCGCTCGGCCGGCGGCGTCACCTCTCTGGCTCATCCCCGCCGCCTCGGCAACGGCGACCCCGCGCAGGAGGAAGCGATCCTCCGCGCGCTGACCGATGCCGGCCTCCAGGCGGTCGAAGTCTGGCACCCGGATCACGACGGGCGCGCGGTATCGCGCTATGGGCAATTGGCGCGAAAGTACGGGCTGGCCGTCACCGGCGGCTCGGACTACCACGGGGCGCGCACGCCGGATCTGCGCCTGGGCGACGCGGGCGGCGTTCGTGTCAGGAAATCAGTGCTGGACGAGCTGCGCCGGCGCGCCGGCCACTGACAGGTTGTCGAGCTTCCTCAGGTACGCGAGAGCCCGCACGCAGCCTTGTGCCGGCGACCACACGGCTGAAGTGACAAAGCCGCACTCCTCGCCCGCGGACAGGACCTTCTCGCCCGCTGCCGGCGGCGCTTCGGCATCGATCCGGATCGGATACAGCATGCGGTGCACCTGCCCCCGCGCGCGCACGCGCTCGACGATCTCCTGCCCCAGATAACAGCCCTTGTTGAAGTGCACGGCATGCAGTTGCCGCGTCTCGTGCACGATCTGCGCTTCGGTGATGTCGTCGCCATAGCGGGGCACGCCGTTCTCGATGCGCACGATGCGCGCTTCTTCCGCCGTGGCTTCTACGATGCCCGCCGCGCGCAGCTCTTCGACAATTGCATCCTTTTCTTCCGCCGCGACGATCATGCGGAAGCCGGGCTGCCCGGTCGAAGAGGCATGGACCACCGCGCCCCGCCGCGGCGCCTGATCCGCCTGGGGACCTTCCACGCCGATCTCCGCCGTCGCTTCCGTCACGTCTTGCAGCACGGCGTCGTCAGCGATGATGTAGCGGTCCAGGTGCTCGAAGACCTTGCGGCGCGTCTCGGGCTCGGTGTCCAGCAGCAGATGATCCGCGGCGCAGTGAATCCACGCGTCCGCGAGAATCCGCCCCTGTGCGTTGAGAAAGAACGCATACAGCGAGTCGCCGGGCTGCATCTGCTCCACATGATTCGTCGTCATGGCATGCAGCAGCCGTTTGCGGTCCTCTCCGGTGACGCGGATCCGCCCGCGGGCGGAGAGATCGATCCAGGCGGCGTCCTGCCGCAGGGCTTGGTAACCAGTCATGGCGCTCAGCGGGCGAAATTGCTGTAGTAAAGCCCGATTCCCATCGTAACTGCCGCGCTGACGAGCGCGCCCAGCCGCCAGCGCCGCTCCCGCTCCGGTGTTCCGCCACGCGCCAGCAGGAACACCACGGCGATAACGTGCAGGGCAAGCAGGATCTTGATGCCCACCAGCGCGTGCCAGCCAGGCGGCGGAGACTTCATGCGCGTCATGAAATTGTGCGCGCCGGTCACCGCCAGCAGCAGCGCGGCTGTCACCGCCAGTCCCCGCCACTGCCGCACGCGGGATGCCACGAGAAGCGCGAAGAGCAGAACCGACAGGGCGAGATGAAGATACAGCAGCGTGTCATTCATGGGTTCAGAATCAGCCTTCCAAGTTTATACTGATGTGGAAATGACCCACGAGATTCTTCCCACGGGGATGCTTCAGTGCAACTGCTCGGTCTTCGGCGACGAGGCGAGCGGCGACGCCATCGTGGTGGACCCGGGCGACGGCACAGACCTCGACCGGCTGCTGGACCTGCTCAGGGAGAAAAACTACAAGGTCAAAGCGATCTTCATCACGCACGCCCACATCGACCATATCGGAGGCGCCGCCAGGCTGAAGCACCTCACCGGGGCGCCCATCTTCATGCACGCCGACGATCAGGATCAGTACGACCACATTGGTCTTCAGGCGCAGTGGCTGGGGATGCCCGCGCCTCCGCGCACCGATGTGGATGTCAATCCGAAGGAAGGTGACACGCTCACCCTTGGCGGAACGGTCATGCATGTGCTCCACACGCCCGGCCATACGCAGGGCAGCGTCGCGCTTTACATCCCCGCGGAAAGGATGCTGGTGGGCGGCGACACCCTGTTCCGCGATTCCATCGGCCGCACCGACCTGCCCGGCGGCGACGCCAAACAGATCCTGAAATCCATCCACGCCAAGCTGCTCGTGCTGCCGGAGGAGACGCGCGTTATCTGCGGCCACGGCGCCGAGACCACCATCGGCCGCGAAAAAGAACTCAACCCGTTCCTGAACGAATAGAGCAGGAACAAGCCTTAGCGGTTCGCGTAATTCCGCTCGTAATACTGCTGGTATTCTCCGCTCTTGACCCGCTCCACCCAGCCCGGATTTTCGCGGTACCAGCGGATCGTCCGCTCCAGCCCCTCTTCAAAGGGCACGAGGGCGCGCCAGCCGGAGGCACGTTCGAGCTTGGCCGTGGTGATGGCGTAACGGCGGTCGTGCCCCGGGCGGTCGGCCACCTCCCTCATCAGGTTGTGGGGCTTCCCCAGCGCATCCAGGATCATCTCCACCACGCGCCGGTTGGGCAGGGCGCGTGAGCCGCCGATGTTGTAGATCTCGCCGGGCGTTCCCTTCTCCAGCGCCGCCCGCACTGCGCGGCAGTGATCGTCGACGAAAAGCCAGTCCCGCACCTGCATGCCGTCGCCGTAAATCGGCAATGGCTTGTTCTCGATCGCGTTGGAAATCATCAGGGGAATCAGCTTCTCCGGAAACTGATAAGGCCCGTAATTATTCGAGGCGCGGGTGATGATCACCGGCAGCCGGAACGTCGTCCAGTAGGACAGCGCGAGCAGGTCCGAACCCGCCTTCGACGCCGAGTACGGGCTGGAGGGGCGCAGCGGCCAGGTTTCATCCGCCTCGTCCGGTTCGGGGATGGAGCCGTAGACCTCGTCGGTGGAAACGTGCAGGAACCGCTCGACGCCCGCAGCGCGCGCCGCCTCGAGCAGCGAGAACGTGCCGCGCACATTGGTCTCGATGAACGCCTGGGGTCCGAGAATCGAACGGTCCACATGCGACTCCGCCGCGAAGTGGACGATCGCCTGCGGGCGCTCTTCCTTCATCAGGGCAACCACCAGCGGGGTGTCTCCGATGTCGCCGTGCACGAAGCGGTAGCGCGCGTCGCCTTCCACCTCCGCCAGATTCTCCAGATTGCCCGCATAGGTGAGCTTGTCCAGGTTCACGATGCGGTCCGCCCAGCCCTCGCGGAGCGCAAGGCGGACAAAGGCTGAGCCGATAAATCCGGCGCCTCCGGTGACCAGCCACTTCATTTGTGCTGCAACTCCCAGTCGTAGGCGATGCCCGTATTGTTGTACGCGATGCGCCCCTCATCTGAGGGATCATAGAAGCGGTCCGTCAGGTACACGAGCAAGGCGGGCGACGCGCCAATCAC
This sequence comes from uncultured Bryobacteraceae bacterium, assembly GCA_937920635.1. GTDB lineage: Bacteria > Acidobacteriota > Terriglobia > Bryobacterales > Bryobacteraceae > JANWVO01. The sequence continues at coordinate 42,476 of CAKZUE010000004.1, read as the reverse complement.
TTTGTAGCCGTGCCCCACGCCCGGCGGAATCAGGATCTGCCACGGGCGCAGCACGCCCACATACAGCGTGTTCTTGCGCCCGAACGTGGGCGAGTCCGGGCGCAGATCGACCAGCGCTACCTGAAACATCCCTTCCACCACCGTCCAGAAGTCCGTCTGGCGCCGGTGGAAATGGAACGCCTTGATCGCGCCGGGATACGACAGAGCCGCGCTCACCTGCGTCGATTCCGGCGGAAATCCGGCTGCCAAGCCGCATTTCATCCGCGCCACCTCGAGGAAATAGCCCCGGTCGTCCGACCACAACGGGACTGCCGAAACGCGCACGCCTTCGATCAGGTCGGCGGAATCGGCTTTGGCAATCACCCGTCCGATGCCCGCCTCGCACTGAGGCACGCGGATCTCCACCCCTTCAGCGCTCATGGTTTCGCCCCTTCGCGGCGCCGCGTCTGCGCCACTAGAGTGGCGGCGCGCAGCAGCGAATCGAACGTGCCGGCGTCGGTCCACCATCCGTCGAGAAACGAGAACGAGAGCGAGGCTTCCCGGATGTAGGCGTTGTTGACGTCGGTGATTTCCAGCTCGCCGCGGGCGCTCGGCTCGAGCGTGCGGATCTTGTCGAACACTGTCGCATCATACATATAAATGCCGGTGACGGCGAAGTTCGTCTTCGGGGATTTAGGCTTCTCCTCGATGTTGACGACGTGCCCCTTATGAACCTCCGCCACGCCGAACCGCTCCGGATCCGGCACTTCCTTCAAAAGAATTTTCGCGCCCTTTTTCTGGCGCCGGAACTCCTCCACGGCCTCCCGGATGCCTTTTTCGATGATGTTGTCCCCGAGAATCACGCAGAGCTTTTCATTGTCAGCGAAGTGCTCGGCCAGCGAGAGCGCATCGGCGATGCCGCCTTCGCCCTCCTGATAGGTGTAGTTCAGGCTCGTCAGTCCGAACTGCCGCCCGTTGCCGAGAAGCTGGAGGAAATCGCCCGCATAATTGCCGCCAGTCACGATGAGAATGTCCCGGATGCCGGCGTCCACCAGCGTCTGAATCGGGTAATAAATCATCGGCTGGTCGTACACAGGCAAAAGATGTTTATTGGTGATTTTCGTCAGAGGATACAGGCGGGTGCCCTTGCCTCCGGCGAGAATGACGCCTTTCATGCATGCCTCCCCGGGCGGCGCCGCGCGTGGGCGCAACATCCCATATGATACACTGCCCGGCTGTGAAGCCTTTCGACTGGAGCGAGATCCCCTCCGAGACGCTCAACGACAGGATGCGCCGCCAGATGGTGCACACACAGCGGCTGACGCTGGCGCGGCTGGAGATGAAGGCCGGCTGCACGGTTCCCGTCCACTCGCACGAAAACGAACAGGTTTCGATGGTGCTGAGCGGGCGCCTGCGGTTCCTGCTCGGCGGCGCCACGGAGGATGTGGGCCCCGGGCAGGTGATGCGCCTTGCCCCGAACGAGCCTCATGGCGTCGAAGTCCTCGAAGACAGCATTGTGCTGGATCTGTTCAGCCCTCCGCGCGAAGACTGGATCCGCGGCGACGACGCCTACCTACGCCGGCGCTGAGCCAAGGCGCCCGCGCAGCGCTTCCACCAGCGCGCTCCGCGCCACGGTCGTCTGCTCCGCCCTCGCCATGTCTTTCAGCGCAACCTCGCCGCGGGCCATCTCATCGTCGCCCACGATCACCGCGAACCGCGCCCCCGCCTTGTTGGCCAGCTCCATCGCGCGCTTCACCTTCGGATCCGCCGACAGCTCCACCGAGAAACCCGCCCCGCGCAACTCCCGCGCCAGCCCTGCGCACTCCTTCAACGCCGCCTGTCCGATGGGAATCAGAAACACGTCCAGCCGCGCCAACTCCTCGGCCGATACCTGATCCTCGATCGCCAGTACCAAGCGGTCCTCGCCAATGGAAAACCCGATCCCCGGCGCAGGCACGCGCGAGCCGAGCGCCTCCGCCAGACCGTCATAACGCCCGCCGCCGAGAATCGAGTTTTGCGCCCCCAGCGCGCCGTGTGTCACCTCAAAGGTCGTCCGCGTGTAATAGTCCAGCCCGCGCACCAGCCGGGACCGGATCTCATATTCGATGCCCCGCGCCGCCAGCAGCTCCTGCACGGAATCGAAGTGCTTCCGGCAGGCTTCGCACAGGTGCTCGAGAATCGACGGCAGAGAGTCGATCACGTTCTGGTCTTCGGGCACCTTGCAGTCGAGCACGCGCAGCGGATTGGTCACCGACCGCCGCTGGCAGTCCTGGCAGAGCTGTCCGCTCACCGTGGCGAGCCGCTCGCGGAGCTTCTCGACAAATGCCGGACGGCACGCCGGGCACCCGACGCTGTTCAACAGCAGGTGCGGATGGCGCACGCCGCAACGGTCCAACACGTCCAGCGCAAGCTCGATGATCTCGGCATCCACCACGGGCGACTCCGAGCCGATGCACTCGGCGCCGATCTGCGAAAACTGCCGGTAGCGGCCTTTTTGCGGGCGTTCGCGGCGGAACATCGGCCCGATGTAATAGAGCTTTTTCAACCCCGGGATCTGGTCCAGCCGGTGTTCGATCCAGGCGCGGATCACGCTCGCCGTGTTCTCCGGACGCAGCGTCAGCGACGTGCCGTCGCGGTCCGCCCACGTGTACATTTCCTTGGAGACGATGTCGGTGTCCTCGCCCACGCCGCGCGCAAACAGCGCCGTCTCCTCGAAAATCGGCGTGCGGATCTCCTGGTAGTGGTAGGTGCGGAACACCTCGCGCGCCCGCGATTCGACATAGTTCCACAGCGCAGATTGAGGCGGCAGGATGTCGCGCGTGCCGCGGATGGCCCGGATCATTTCAGTGCGCCGCCTCGTCGCGGTAATCCTGGCGGTAACGGATGTAACGCTGCGCGTTCTCGCGGAAGCGCAGCTTCTCCTCTTCGGTCACCTGGCGCCGCACCTTCGCCGGCACGCCCATCACCAGCGATTCCGGCGGAATCTCCATGCCCTCGGGCACCAGCGATCCGGCGGCGATCACCGATCCGCGCCCGACCCGCGCCCCGTTCAGCACGATCGCTCCGATGCCGACGAGCACGTCGTCCTCGATCACGCAGCCGTGCAGGCACGCCATGTGCCCGACGGTCACGCGCGCGCCGAGGATCACCGGATAGCGGTCCAACTCGCCGTGCAGCACGCTGCCGTCCTGGATGTTGGTCTCCTCGCCGATCTCGATGCGGTTGACGTCGCCGCGCAGCACGGCGCCCGGCCATACGCTCGAACGCTCGCCAAGCGTGACGTCGCCGATCACCGTTGCCGCCTGATCCACATAGGCCGATGAAGCGATTTTCGGGTAGATTCCGCGGTAGGGACGAATCATAAGTGAGCGCGAAACTACCATCGTATCATTGAGGTATGTTGACCCGGACCGTCCTTGCCCTGTCGCTGGCGGCTTTCACTGCGGCGGCGCAGAAAGCGCCCTTCACCGCCGAAGCCATGATGAAGCTGAAACGGATCGGCGATCCGTCTGTGGCGCCGGACGGCTCCGCGGTCGCCTACACCGTTGGCGAGCCGGATCTGGCAAAGAACGCCGTGGACCGCCAGGTCTGGATCAGCCCTCTGGCGGGCGGTCCGGCGCGCAAGGCCACCACGGAGGGCCGCAACTGGGGCGCGCGCTTCAGCCCGGATTCGAAACACATCGCCTTCATCTCCACCCGCGGCGGCTCGGCGCAGGTGTGGGTGATGGACGCGCTCGGCGAGAAGCCCCGCCAGGTCACCAGCCTCCCCACCGAAGCCGACGGCGTCATCTGGAGCGGCGACGGCAAGCACCTGGTCTTTACTAGCGAGGTCTATCCGGAGTGCAATGCCGACGCCGCCTGCAACCAGAAGCGCATGGATGAGGAGGCGAAAAACCCGGTGAAGGCGCGCGTCTACGACCGCCTCCTGTACCGCCACTGGAACCAGTGGAAGGGCAGGCGCGTGCGCCATCTGATGGCCGTGCCTGCCGCCGGCGGCACGGTCCGCGATCTCACGCCAGGCGCGCGCCACGACGTGCCGCCGTTCTCGCTCAGCGGCGGTGGTGATTACGCCGTCTCGCCCGATGGCAAGGAGGTCTGTTACGCCGCCAACTTCGACGAACATCAGGCTCTGAGCACCAACTGGGAACTCTACGTGATTCCCATCGAAGGCCCCGGCGAAGGCCGCGAGCCGGTGAAGATCTCCTCGAGCCCCGGCGCCGACGCGAGTCCGCAATACTCGCCCGACGGCAAGTGGCTCGCGTGGCGCATGCAGGTCCGCCCGGGCTACGAAAGCGACCGCTGGCGCCTCGCCGTGCTCGAGCGCGAAACCGGGCAGCTTACCGTGCTTACCGAGAACCTCGACCGCCACGTCACCGGCTTCACCTGGCACCCGGACTCGAAGCGGATCGCCTTCACCGTGGAGGACCGCGGGCGCCAGCAGGCGCACCTGATTCCCGTCACCGGCGGCGGCTCGCGCGTCATCACGCAGGGCTCGGCGCACGTCGGCGATCTTCAGTTCACCGCCGACGGCCGCACGCTCGTCTACAGCGAAATGAGCGGCTCGCGCCCGCCCGAGCTGTACCGCGCCGCCAGCGGAGGCGGAGCGCCCGCGCCCATCACCCGCCTGAACGAAGCGTTGCTGGCGGAGCACGATCTCCGGCCCCTGGAGGACTTCACCGTCACCGGCGCCGAGGGCGCTCCCGTGCACAGCTTCCTGCTAAAACCGCCCAATTTTGATTCAAACAGGAAGTACCCGGTTCTGTTTCTGATTCATGGCGGGCCGCAGGGCGCGTGGGGCGAATCGTTCAGCTTCCGCTGGAATCCGCAGGTCTTCGCCTCGGCGGGCTTCCTCGTCGTCATGCCCAATCCCCGCGGCTCCACCGGCTACGGCACGAAGTTCACCGACGAGATCAACGGCGACTGGGGCGGCAGGGTCTACGAGGACATCCTTGCCGTCGTGCAGCATGTCGAAAAGCTGCCTTACGTGGATCCGAAGCGCATGGCTGCCGCCGGCGGCAGCTACGGCGGCTACATGGTGAACTGGATCCTCGGCCATACGGACAAGTTCCGCGCCCTCGTCTCCCACGCGGGCGTTTACGACCTCTACAGCATGGGCGGCGAAACCGAGGAGCTGTGGTTCACCACCTGGGAATTCAAGGGCCACCCGTGGGAAAACCCGGAAATGTACGACCGCTGGTCGCCCTCGCGCTATGCGGAGAACTTCAAGACGCCAACGCTCGTCATCCACGGCGAGCTCGACTACCGCGTCCCTTACGGCCAGGGCTTGCAACTCTTCACCGCGCTTCAGGTGAAGAAGGTGCCGTCAAAGCTCGTTCTGTTCCCCGATGAAGGGCACTGGGTTCTCAAGCCGCAGAACTCGCTGTTCTGGTACCGCACCTTCCTCGACTGGGTCACCCAGTGGACCAGCAAGCCGTGACGCACTGCCTTATCCGTCCAGGCGCCGCAGCACCTCGATGAGCACACGCCCCACGGCCTCAAACGAGTCCGGGCTAAGCTTGTCGAGCGTGTCTTCCGGCGTGTGCCACCACGAGTGATCCGGCCCGTACTCGAAATCGATCAGGTTCGCCGCCCGCACGCCGAGGCGCAGGAACGGCACATGATCGTCCTCGATGGCCATCGCCGGTCCGCTGAAATGCCGGGACAGCCCGAGCTGCCGCGCCACGCTCCAGATCAGGCGCATCAGCGTGTCCGATGAGTACTGTTCGCGCACGATGCGCAAATCGCGGTCGCCGATCATGTCCACGTTGATCAGCGCCGTCAGCGTGGACAGCGTCCTGTCCCGCTGCCACTGCGCCGCCAGCCGCCGCGAGCCGTACAGGCTGTCCTCGGCCGTCCACTCGCGCACCGCCTCCTCGCCGTCGAAAAAGACCAGGTACACGGCGTTCTTCAGCGGCACATCTTTCAGCGCGCGCGCCATCTCCAGCAGGAAACCGGCCGAGGCGCCGCCGTCGTTGGCGCCCACGAAGCGGAACGGAAAGATCTTGGTGTCGTAATGGCCGGTGAGGGCCACGGCTTTGCCGGAGGTCCCCGCGCGGTGGGCGATGATGTTCTTCATCGCCATCGGTCCGGCGGGCGTGCGCGCGGTGAAATCGTCCTCGCGCACCTGCCAGCCGTGCGTCTTCAGGTGCCGCACAATATAGGCCTGCGCCTTCTTCATGCCCGGCGAGCCGGGCGGGCGCGGACCGTACGAGACAAGCTCGCGCGTGTGCTCGAGCGCGTTACGGCCGCTGAACTGCGCCTGGGCAGGCATCAGGGCGGCGAAAGCCAGAACGGCGGTCAGGTGCGGCGGGCAAGGCATCTATAGCCCAGTGTAAAGTTCTTCCGATGATCGAGCGGATCGAGCGCCGCCGCCACGAGCGCCAGCGGCGCGAACAGCGGCAGCAGCCACGGCACAAGCTGACAGGCGTTCAGCAGCCGCCGCGAAATCACCAGAAACAGCCCGCCCGCCGGGCGGATCTCCTCGATCCGGAACCCCGCCTGCGCCAGCAGGTGTTCCAGCCCGTAGCGCGTGTAACGGTAGTAGTCGTGCGGCGCCTGATGCACCTCCCACTCCTGCGGCGCCACCAGCAGCAGCGCGGCGCCGGAGCGCATCACCCGCGCCAGCTCCTTCAACGCCTCCGCCGGGCGCGCCAGGTGCTCCAGCGTGACGATGTGCAGCGCGGCGTCGAAAACGGCGCCAGGGAACGGGAGATGCTCCAGATCCGCGATGGCGTGCAGCCGGCGGTAGTCCCACGCCGGATCGCCGACGGCGAGATCCACCCCCACATAGCGGACATGGGGAAAGAAGCGCGCATACTGCGCCTCGCCCGCGCCCGCATCCAGCAGCCGCGCGCCGGCGGGCAGGCTCTGCGCGAACGCCGAAACGGATTCTTCAATAAACGTTTCAAACGTAAAGACGCGCTTCCGTAGCCATCCGGGCAGGCGGCGCCGGGCCTCGGCGTAGGTCATGGCTTCCGCCGCGCCTCGATCATGACGGTGGAGCCCGCGCGGCAGGCGGCCTCGAGCGCGGTGAACGGAATGGCGGCCAGCACCAGCAGGAAGTAGGCGGCGTCCTTGAGCAGGCGCGCCCGCGGCGACGCGTCCGCCCGCCGCACCCGCCGGCCCATCGGATCCAGCGCCGGCGCCACCGTCGAAGCCAGCCCCGCCGGGTTGTCCCGCAGCGAGAAATGCTTGCGCCGCACGATCTCGAAGCCCGCCGCCTCCAGCAGCGCTTCGAGATCCGATTCGCGGAAGTCGATCAGGTGCCGCGGCACGTCCAATCCGTTCCACGCCGCCCCGAACAGCAGGAACTGCCAGCAGCCCGCGTTGGGCACCTGGATCACCAGCCGCCCTTCAGGAATCAGCAGTTCCCGCGCCGCATCCAGGTACGCCGTGGGGTCGTAAAGATGCTCCAGCACATGGAACATCGTGATCAGCCCGAATGACGCCGGACGGAACGGCGCCCGCGTCAGCGCGCCGCACGCCGCCGGCACGCCGTTGGCAGACCATGCCACCGATGCCGCATCCAGCGAGAAGTCCAGCCCGAACGCCCGGTGCTCGGGCAGGTGCAGTTCGCGCAGGAACAGCCCGCCGCCGCAGCCCACATCCAGCACCAGCGAGTCGGGCGGCAGATCGCGCAGCGCGCCACGCACGAACCGCACGTGATCCTGAATCGCCAGCCTCCGCCACGCCTCTGCCAGCGAATCGGCGGCCGACGCGGCGGGATCGAACCAGTAGTCGGGCGGGTAGTACTGATGCAGCTTCTGCGGCTCAGGCCAGGGCAGCAGGCGGATCAGGCGGCACTGGCGGCACTCGACGATGAGAAATTCTTCGTCCGTCGTCGCAAAGAGCCGGTCATGGGCGCTGAACAGCGTCCGGAAATTCGTCTCGCCGCACGCCGGGCAAGCGTCACGCACCGCGCCATTGGCGGCACGCGGCTGCGGGGCGGGGCTGCCGGCGCCTGGGGCGGAAGACACGGTCTTTTCGGGGGGCGTTTCCAATCGCAAGTCTCAGACATCCAGTGTACCTGCCGCCGCGCGCCGCCTGCGGCGGGAATCGCTCAGGCTACACTGAAAGTTCCCCTCATGCAGACAGAAGCCGTGCCCGTCGCGCGCTGGCGCGTCCACCGCCGCCTCTACGACTGGATGCTGCGCTGGGCGCACAGCCCGCACAGCCAGGCGGCGCTGTTCCTGCTCGCTTTCGCTGAATCGAGCGTCTTCCCGATCCCTCCCGACGCGCTGCTCATCGCGCTGGTGCTCGGCGCGCCCCGCCGATGGCTGGCGCTGGCGGGCGTCTGCACCATGGGCAGCGCGCTCGGCGGCGTGGCCGGCTACGGCATCGGCCGCTTCCTGATGGACACCGTCGGGCTGCGCGTCATCGAGTTCTATCACGCGCAGCGCTATTACGAGCAGGTGATGCTCTGGTACCGGCAATACGATTTCTGGATCGTCTTCACCGCCGCCTTCACGCCCATTCCCTACAAGGTGTTCACCATCGCCTCCGGCGCGTTCCACATGAACATCTGGGCCTTCGCCGCCATCTCGCTGGTGGGGCGCGGCGCGCGGTTTTTCCTGGTCGCCGGGCTGTTGCGTCTCTTTGGCGAACCGGTCCGCCGCTTCATCGACAAGTACTTCGACTGGCTGGCGCTGGCGTTTGTCGTGCTGTTGGCGGGCGGGTTCGCGCTGCTTCGTTACGCGCGCTGATCCGCGCCGCGCGGAAACGCCGCCTGTTCGCTCAGCTCACGCAGGCGGATGCGGTGCCGGAGCAGGAGGCGGCGCACCTCCGTATTCGACAGCCGCTGCAGCGGCCGCAGCGCGCGCCGCTTCCGCCATGTGCGCGGCAGCAGCGCCAGCGCCTCCCAGTCTCCGCGCAACACCGCCAGGAAGGCCATGAGCTTGCCGCCCGCTCCTTCGATGCGCCCAGCCTCGCCCCGGCCGCGCAGCGCGGCCCAGGCGCCCGCCACCGCCCGCAGCGCGAAGAACAGCGGATTCAGCAACAACAGATCCAGTGGAAAATGTTTTACGGCCAGCAGCACCCGGTTCCGTTCGATCAGAGCCAGCCGCCGCGGGCTGGCCACGCCCAGCGTTGCGCCCCGGTGATGCCGCGCCACCGCCTGCGGCACGTACAGGCACCGCCAGCCGGCGATCCGCGCGCGCAGCCCCAGCTCGGCGTCGTCTCCATACGCGAACAGGTCTTCGTCGAACAGTCCGATCTCGTCGAGCATCGCCCGCCGGTACATGCACGCGCAGCCGTCCGGCCACAGCACCTCCTCGATGCGGTCGTACTGGCCGTGGTCCACTTCGCCCGTGCCGCGCCCGCGGTTCTGCCCGTCCAGCCAGATCAGGTGCCCCGCCTTGTCGATGACGCGCGGGTCATCGTAGACAAGGATCTTCGACGCCGCCATCCCCACGCGGGGATCTTCAAACGCCGCGTGCAGGTGAGCCAGCCAGTAAGGCTCCGCCTCCGCGTCGTTGTTCAACAGGGCCACAAACGGCGCGGCGGAGGCGCGGATGCCCTGGTTGTTGGCGGCGCAGAATCCGAGGTTCTCCGCATTGCGCAACAGGCGGACGGGGAACGGCGCGCCGCTGGCGAACCTCTCCACCACCGCCGCCGAATCGTCCTGCGAGCCGTTGTCCACCACCACCACCTCGAACGGCACGCCCTGCGGCTTCAGCAGCGACCGCAGGCACGCCTCCAGCAGCGCGGCGCGGTTGTGGTTGACGATGATCACCGAGACGAGCGGCTCCGGCATGGCCCTCCCGTATGGTAACGGGCCGGCCTATCGCAGCGGCGTCCCCGGCGGCGGGAAGCGGCGCGAGGCATCGTCCAGCACCAGCACCCAGTCGCTGCCGAAGCCTTCCGACGGGCAGCGGAATTCGAGCGGCTGCGACGCATCCTGCTCGCCGGCTTCATAGACAGACCCGGAACGCGGATTGAACCACCAGGCGCGGGCGCGCGCGAACGGCAGCGGTTGCAGGCGGATCGCGCGCCCCTGTGCGCTGTAGACGAAGACGTACCCGTCGCCCCGCGTGGCGGCGATGAAATCGGCGCCGCTCAGAGGCTCCCGCAGCAACGTCTGATCGGGCACGCGCGAGAGAAACGGGCGCGATTCCACCAGCGCGCGCAGGTGCCGCATCTGCCCCGCGCCAGGGCGCTCGATCGCCTGCCGCCACTCCATCAACGGTCCATTGATGGGCTTGCGCCCGGCGGCATACATCTGCCACACGGCGTGGTTGCCATAAGTGTGGCCAAAGGCGCCAGAAAAGACGTCCCACCAGGCGTACTGCCGCACGTGCGCGTCGAAGGAGTATCCCAGATCCTTCGCGCGGAAAGCCAGCGGGTGGTCTTCGTAGAGCGGCTCGCCGTCAAGCACGGGTTTCACAGGCGTGCGGGCGTAATCCTGGGCGATGTGCAAGTACGGCTGCCGGGTTCCTGGAATTCCATGCCCATTCTGCTGCATATTGAAGGAAAGCCACGGTTCATTATGGAACCATGTGGAGGATTTCGCCCCTCCCTGCGGGTGGTAAGTGATCAGGACTGAAGAGTAATCCTCCCCCCCGGCCACGCCCAGAGCGATGCCGCGCGCCATCGCCCGCCAGATCGATTCGAAGCCGTCTCCCTGCCTATCTCCGCCCAGAACCCAAATAATTCCTTTCGATTTGTAACGTTCGCCGAGCCATTTTCCATAGATTTCCGCATTCTCCGGCGTGAATATGGGCGCATCTTTCACCCAGCGGCCCCAGGTGGGCAGCATCGCCACATAGATGCCGCGCGCGTTGGCGGCATTGACGATGAAATCCACGTGATCCCAGTAGTCGTACGCGCCTTTCCGGCGAGGATCGGCGCCGGGCGTGACCGCCGGACGCGCGGGGTCGCGGTCGATCAGGGGGAGTTGCCCGTAGGGGTTCGGATCGGTGATCCCGTCCAGCTCCGCCAGCGCCACCGCCTGCACCACGTTGAATCCCTGCCGCGCCCGGGTGTCGAGGTAATGGAGGGCCTCTTCTCGGTTCAGCCGGTGGAACAGTTCCCAGGCGGTATCGGCAAGCCAGAAGAACGGCTTCCCGTCGGCGGTGACGAGAAACCGGCTGTTGTCACTCACCTTCAAACGCGGCAAGGGCCGGGGCTGCGCCGCCAGCAGAGAGGCTGCGCCAAGCGCAATCAGAGCGTAACGGAGCGTCTGCATTTGCTCTACAGCATATCCGGCGCGGCCTCGGAAAGCCACACCGGCTCCGGCGGCGCTGGAAGGCGCGGCAGCGCGGATTTCAGCCTTGAATGAGAAATCTCCGCATGCCACAGGTGCGCCCGGCAGCGGCAGTCCGAGGCGCCGAACCGCGCCGCGGGACAGGCAAAACCGCAATGGACGCTCAACGCCTGCGCCCACTCGCATTCCAGCCGGCGGAGATCGAAACGCGCCCAGACCTCATGAACGCGCGCATGGCGCAACAGATAGTCGACGTGCCAGTGCAGCGTGCGCGCGCCTTCCACGTGACGGCGCACGCGGGCGAGGACGCCGCCCGCCCCCAGTGCGCTGCCGCAGTACAGGTAGAGGCCCGCCGGGAAGTCGAAGGTTCCGAGAGCGCCGATGCGCAGCCGCGCGCCCTGTTGCAGCCGCAGCATCAAAAGATACGACCCCGGCGCCGGCGGCAGGTCCCGCCGGGAGCCCTCCCCGTCATGCCTCTCCACGCGCACTATCATGACAGCATGCGGCTCGTAACGGGAATGTTGGCGGTGCTGTCGGCGGCGGCATGGGGGGGCACGCGCGGCACGGTGCGCGACGCCATGGGAGGCGAGCGGCTGGAGCGGGTCAAAGTGACGCTCGACTGCGGCGGCAGCACCGAAACGGCAGTGACCGGGATGGAGGGCAGGTTCGAATTCCGCGAAACAGCGCGTGCCGGCTGCGCCGTGCTCGCGCAAATGGTCGGTTACCGCCCGGTGCGCGTGGAACTGAGCGGCGACAGCGAGATTGAAATCGCGATGACGCCGGACACGCTGCGCCGCCGCGAAAGCGTGGAGGTGCGCGAGGACGCCTACGCCGTGCAGTCCGAGTCCAGCCCGAGCGAGCGCGTGCTCAGCGGCCTGGAGATGAAGACGCTGGCCGGAGTCCTGGTGGACGATCCGTTGCGCGCCGTGCAGGCGCTGCCCGGGGTGGCGTCTTCCAAGGACTACGTCGCGCAGTTCAGCCTGCGGGGCGCGGCGTTCGAGCGGACCGGAATCTGGCTCGACGGAATTCTGCTGCGCAGCCCGTTCCACACGGTGCAGAGCCAGGAGAAGACGGGATCGATGTCGGTGATCAACGCCGACCTCGTCGAAGAAGTCGCCTTGCACGCCGGCGCGCCGCCTGTGAACTATTACGACCGCACGGCAGGCGCCGTCGACATGCGGCTGCGGGATGGCAGCCGCGCGGGCCCGGCGATCCGGATCAACTCGGGCGTGGCAAGCACCGGCGTGATCGCGGAAGGCCCGGCCGGCAGGCAGCGGCGGGGCTCGTGGCTGGCCGCGGCCCGCAAGAGCTACCTGCAATACCTGCTGCGGCGCAGCACGGCCGACGACTGGCTGGCGTTCGGATTCGTGGATGCCGAAGGCCGCCTCGCCTATGATCTTGGCGACTCACATCAGGTGACGCTGTTCGTGCTCGACGGCCGTTCGGATCTGGACCGTTCGCATGTGCGCAGCCGGCTCGGCCTGAACGCCATCATGAATGGCGAATACCACGTCAGTCTGGCCGGTGCGTCCTGGCGCTGGGCGCCCTCCTCGCGGGCCTTGATGACGCAGCGGCTGGCGTGGATGCGCGAGCGCGCCTGGAACGTCAACAACCGCGATCTCGAGCTCAGCCGCTTGGGCTACGCGGAGTGGGCGTGGAACGGCAGTTTCTTGTGGAACTGGAGCCCGCGCGCGCCTTTTCAGGCCGGCGGCGTGCTGCGCCGTCTGCACGATGATGGCTACACGGCCCGCTACCAGTTCAATCCGCTGGCCCTGCGCCGCAAGGACGACTGGCGCGGCACGGCCTCGCGCGGCGGCGGATTCCTGCACCAGGGATGGACTGCGGGCCCCGTCACGCTGGGCGCCGGCGCGCGCCTGGATGCCGACAGCGAGGCCGGCCCGGCGGCCGTTTCACCGCATGCCTCCGCAGCAGCGCGGCTGGGACAGCGCCTGCGCGTGCAGGCCGCCTGGAGCCAGGCCGTGCAATATCCGTCCCTGATGGCGCGGTACGTCGCCAACATGGGCAACCGCCATCTGGCACCGGAGCGCGCCAACCACGCCGTGGCGGGAGTCGAATACAGAATCGACGGCCGCACCCGCCTCCGTGTGGAGACGTTCTACCGCGCCGAGCGCGATCTGATCACGCAGCCGCTGCTCGAACCCCGCCGGCTCGCTTCCGGCGCGATTTTCATCCCCCCGGAAGCGCCGCAGTATCAGAATTCCGTCCGCGGCACGGCGCGCGGCGCGGAGATTTTTCTCCAGCGCAGGTCGGCGAACCGCCTTTCCGGCTGGGTCTCTTACGGCTGGGTGAAGACGCGGATGCGGGACTCGGCCACCGGCGCCCAATACCCCGCCGACAGCGAGCAGCGCCATACATTGACGCTGTTCGGCAGCTTCCGGCTCACGCCGTCGGTCCACGCCAGCGCGCGCTACGGGTATGGAAGCAATTTCCCTATTCCCGGGTTTTTCCGCTGGGAAAACGGCCAGTATTTTCTCAGTAATCAAAGGAATTCTTTGCGTCTTCCCGATTATCACCGGCTGGATTTCCGCATCAATAAATCCTTCCACGTGGAGACGGGCCGGGGCTGGACCTGGCGGGGCACGCTGTATGCGGAGGTCATGAACGCCACCAACCGCCACAACACCACCTTCGACGCCTTCAACGGCTTCAACGCCCGGACCGGGGAGGCGCGCATCGGTTTTCTCAAGCTGTTCCCGATCGTGCCCGCGGCCGGAATCATGCTCGAGTGGGAGCGCGGCCTACGGGTCCGTTGAAACGCCCAGCGCCTGGCGCACCGCCGCCGCCAGCGCTTCGGCGGAAAACGGCTTGGCCAGCACCGGCACGCCTTGCAGATCCGCCGGGTGGCGGCTCAGCTCCTCCGAGTAGCCCGTGAACAACAGCGCGCGCAGCGAAGGGTCCACGCGGCGCAACTGGCGCACCAGCTCGATGCCGTCCATCTCCGGCATGGAGACGTCGGTGACCACAAGACGGAAGGGCGGGTTCGCGGTGGCATACATCTCCAGAGCCCGCGCCGCCGAAGGCGCGTCAGCGACCACGTATCCAAAATGCTCCAGCAACTGCCGCGTCAGCAGGCGCACGGCGTCGTCGTCTTCCACCAGAAGAATGCGCGCCGGTCCCGAGTCTGCGGTCCGCCCGCCGATGGCAACGGCGCCTTCCGCCGCGGGCAGGTCGATCTCGAATTTCGCCCCGGCGCCCGGCGCGGACTCCACGCGGATCGCGCCTCCGCAAGACTTGACGATGCCGTACACCGATGTCAGCCCCAGTCCGGTGCCCCGCCCTGGCTCTTTCGTGGTGAAGAAGGGCTCGAAGACCCGGTCCCGCGTCTCTTCGTCCATGCCGTGGCCCTCGTCGCTCACGGCGAGCCGGACATAACGGCCCGGCTTCAGGCCCAGACGGTCCGCCTCCGCTGGATCGGCCAATGTCACCGCGCACGTGGAGATCTCGATCCGCCCTCCTTCCGGCATGGCGTCCCTGGCGTTGACGATCAGGTTCAACAGGATCTGTTCGGCCTGGGAGCGGTCGGCCAGCACCAGCGGCAGCGCCGGATCGAGGTTCCGCAGGATCGTGATCCGGGCGCCCAGCAGTTTCTCCACCAGCGAAACCAGTGTTTCGATCACCGCATTCAGATCGAAGGCGAACGGCCGCGCGCTCTGGCGGCGGCTGAACACCAGGAGCTGGGACACCAGTTGCGAAGCCCGCTCCGATGCCCGCCCGATCTCTTCCGCGGCGCGCGCCAGTTCACCCGGATCGACATCCGGCCGGGAAAGGATTGCCGAATAGCCGGTGATCACGGTCAGAAGATTGTTGAAGTCGTGGGCCACGCCGGATGCCAGCAGCCCGATGGCTTCCATCCGCGCCGCCTGCCGCAGGTGCTCCTCCAGCCGCCGCTGCTCGGTGATATCCACTGCGAAAGCGCCCACCAGAAGCTCCTCGCCGGCAGGCACGGGGAAGCGGCGCACCAGGAACGCGCGCTCCCTGGACCGGATGCGGATCGTCATCACGCGCTCGGCCATCGGCTCTCCCGCCAGAATCCGGGCGTGATCCTCGTCGGCCAGCTTCACCACATTCGGCTCGAAAATTGTTTGGGGCGTGCGGCCCGCCCACTCTTCGCCCCGGCCCAGGTTGTCCATCCAGTACCGGTTGACGTAGACATAGCGCCCCTGGCGGTCGCGCAGAAACGCCGCCACCGGCAGGTTGTCCATGAAGGCGGCGAACCGGCGCTCGCTCGCCTCCACCTCCCGCCGCGAAGCCTCCATCGCCTCCAGCCGGCGGCGCAACACGGCGTACAGCAGCAGCGTCGTCACCAGGACGAAGCCGAGTCCTTTGTATTGGCTCACGCGCGCCAGCGAGGCCGCGTCGGGGAACAGCCGCGCAACCGCCGTGTCGGACAGGATGATCCACAACCCAGCCAGAACAAAATACGCGGCGGCGATCTGAAAGGCGCTGGAACCGGCCAGTTGAACGACACGCCGCCGCATATCGCGAGGGATTCGCCGCCTCCCGTCACACCTGCGGCAGGGCCAGAATCACGCCCGCCAGAATCAGCGAGGCGACAGGCAGCAGCAGCAGCGCTTTCTTCAAACGCTTCGGGTCGTCGCCCGCGATGCCGCCGATGATCGGCGAGCTGACCACCAGGCCAAGCCACCCGCAGGTGGAGGCGATGCCCGTTGCCGTCGCGTCGAGGCCCTGCGGCTTGAACGCCGTGCCCACCAGCCCGAGCGCCGTGGGAAACACCGGCGCCATGGCGATGCCGGCCAGAAACACCAGCACCCACGCCATGGACGCGCTGGATGTCTGCAACATGATGTACGTGGTGACTGCCATCAGCACCGCCGCGCCCAGCAACACCATCTTCGGAGTCACGCTGCCGAGCACCGGCACCACGGCGACGCGCCCCAGCAGCAGCCCGAGCGCGAAGCCCAGCGAGAGAATCGTCAGCGCCTTCGCGTCCGGCACGCCCTGCGCGATCAGGTGCCGCGCCAGCCAGTTCCAGACGCCCACTTCGCAGGCCACATAGAGGAACAGCGCCAGCGACAGCAGCTGCAGCACCGGGCTGGTGATCAGCGAAGAGACCTGCTCCGCCTGGAAGGAGACCTTGCCGCTCGGCGGCGCCATCTCCGTCAGCGCATTGAATACCAGCGCCACAAACGCCACCGTCATCGCGAACAGGAGCAGCTTCGGCACGTCATTGCGGAACAGCCGCGCCGCAATCAGCGGCGTCACCAGGCCGCCCAGGCCGAAGAACAGGTTGACGGCGTTGAACACCGCCGCGCCTTGCAGCCACGACACCTGAATGTCGTTGGCCACCGCGAATGCCGACGTCACCAGCGCGCCGCCGCCCGTGCCCAGCACGAACATCGCGGTGGCGATCGGCACGAACCCTTTCGCCGAGCGCAGCCCGATCAGCGCCAGCCCGATCAGGGCCAGCGACAGCAGCATGCCGACCTTCTTGCCTTGCAGGTCCAGCAGCGGACCGGCGAAAAAGCCGCCGAACATCAGCCCGATGGCTTGCATCATGCCGATCTTGCCGTTCTGGTTCGGCGTCAACTGGAAGCGCCGCGAAAGCTCAGGCAGAATCGTGCCCAGCATGGCGGCGATCATGCCGTAGGTGAAGATCCCGAGGATGTCCGCGATCAGAAGCATAGCGGAGTCATGCTATCAGATCGCCCGCCGCGGCGGAGGCCGGTGCTGCTATTCGATGACGGCGCCCGTGCCCTGGATCTGATAGATCGTCACCGGCCCGGTGATCGACGACGGATCAAACGGCTTGTTGTTTTCTTCCGCCTCGTGTTTGGCCCGCTCGATGGCCTGCTCGCGCGTCAGCTCGATCTTGACGAACTTGCCTTCCGCCACGGCCATCTTGCCGACCGCCTCTTTCGGGAAGACGATCTCGCCGTCTTTTACCTTGATCCGCACGCGCGCGTTGGTGGCAGGGTCTGCCAGATTCATCCAGCAACCCATCTTTTCGCAGACTTCGGTGACTTTGCCGCGCACCTGCACGGTCTTGCCGACGAAATCGGCCGGCTTCTTCTCGAGGTCGGCAATCGGAGTCTGCTGCTTCAGCTCCAGCGGCTTGCCCAGCGGGCCGCCCATCGCTAACGAAACACCCAGCAACAGCATTGTGAAAAGGCGCATATTGTTATTCTGCCCCAGAATCCACCCTCTGCGTAGCGCTTTTTCACCCCGAAACGCGCGCCGGCGGTCCGCTGTTCTTCCTGCCGGATTCGCCCGTCAGTCTGCGGCGAATCCAGCCACACCAAGCAGCCGCGCGGCGAGCGCAAGCGCCCCGGCGCCGGGCGCGAAAAACCCGGGCAGCGCCTCCGGCGCCAGGCCGGAGCGGAGTTCCACTTCAATGAGGCGCGGAGCAAATTCATCGCGGTTCAGACGCCCCGCGGGCCGGTGGCGCAGCAGAAGCAGAGTGCAGATTTCAGGCCGTTGATTCAGGGCGTTCAAAGCCACGCCCGCCAGCAGCAGCCGGCGCGGCTCGAGATCCACGCCCAGTTCCTCCCTCAGTTCACGGCGCACGTTCTGAATCACGGAATAGGGCGGCGAGAACATGCCGGAAGGAACCACGTGCAGCAATCCCGCGCGCTCCCGCATGGCCCGCGCCTGCATGGGCGCGGCCAGCGCCCTCCAGGAGCCGCCCTCGCGCCAGGCCACCACAGTCGAGATCCCGATGGCCGCGGTTCTGACGGATCCATCCAGGCTTCGCCTCGCCGGTGGCGGGCATCGCCGGAAGCGCCCTTCGAGCTCCAGCCGTTCGCAGGTGTTCAATGAGTCGAAATACCAGCCCGTGCGGCAGTCCAGGCGGAGCCAGGGCCCGGTGCGCAGGCGGCGCATGGCGTAGATCGCGCCGTTGAAGGCGCGGGAATCCGCAAATCGGGGGTGAAGCCCGCCGGGCGCAGGCTGCTCGTCGGTCAATATGCCGAGCACTGATTCCGGCGCGCGCCACTGCGGCGGCGGGGCGGGAAACAGCAACACGGCTCCGCCGGGCGGCTGCCTCCGGAGCGGCCAGAAGTGTGGCATCTCCTCCAGCTTCGCGCACCGGACTCGGCGCGGGGGCTGCGGCGGGCCGGATTCTCTCAACTTTTCCGCGCCTTCTGCCGATGGAGACACCAGAAGGCCATGTGGAACACCGCTCTGTTCTGGCTGGCATGCGGGACGCTGTCGTCCTGGGACGCTACGGTGGCGCGGGAGCAGGTGTGGCTGCGCGCCACGCAGGGGCAGGTCGAGCTTCTGACCACGGCCGATGCCCGGACGGCGCAGTGGGCGCTGGCGGAGCTGGAGGCGTTGCGCGAGGCCGTAGCGCAGACAGCGCCCTGGCTGGCCGCCGCCAGTGCGCCGCTTCGGATCGTGGCGTTTTCGAGCGAGGAGGAGTTCGACCGCTACCGCATCAACCCGCATTCGCCGGCCTACTTCGCCGGCGGCCCTGAATGGTCGGTGATCGTGCTGGCGCGGCTGGGCCAGGACTCGGCGCCTTCGTTGCGCCACGAGTACATCCATTACCTGCTGCGGTCAAGCGGCCGCAAGCTGCCGCTCTGGCTGGAGGAAGGACTTGCCGACGCCCTCTCTGCTCTGCCGAAAGGCGAAGCCGACCGGCGCGTGCGGCTGCTCCGCGCCGGCGAGCTGATGCACTGGCGGGAGCTGTTGGCAGCGAAGCCCGCAGCGGCTCTGTATCAGGACTGGGAACAGGCGCGCCTGTTTTACGCGCAGAGCTGGCTTCTGGCCGAAGCCCTCATCCACAGCGCAGAAGGCCGGGTGGATCCGGAGAGGCTGGACGAGTGGGCCGCGATGGGCGGCGGTCAGGAGCATGTGGCGCAGGAGCTGGCCAGGAGATTCCTCAAACGCCCGCGTCCCGTGGGCCGCAATTGGAAGCTGGCATCGAGGAGTTCCACCCCGGAGATCGCGCCCGCGCCGGCGGGACTCGTGTGGACCGTGCTGGGCCGGCTGTCGATGCAGATCGGGCGGCTGGACGTCGCCGAGGGGCATCTGCGCAGGGCCGCGCTGCTGACGCCCGAATCGCTGTCCTGGCTGGGAGACCTGGAATACCGCCGCGGCAGGCTCGAAGAAGCGCGGCAGGCCTGGCGCCTGGCAATGGCGCGGGACGCTGCCGATGTACGCACGCTGCTCAGGCTGGCCGTGCTCGAACAGGACTTGCCCGGCGGCGAAATGACGCCCGTGCTCGAGAAAATCCTCGCCATGGACCCCACGCAGGAGGAGGCGCGGCTAGCACTGGCGTCGCAATACATCCGGCGAGGACGATGGCTGGATGCGCGGCAACGCCTGAGCGAAGTACGCAGCGCTCCGCCGCGCTGGGCGGGCTTCTACCAGCAGGCGCTGGCCCTTGTGCGTGCCAGGACAAGCGGCGCTGAGCTTCTTGGAACAAACTGAACCGGCGGGCACCGGGTGGAGCCATGCCGCCGCTGGGCCCGGCGTTGCTGCCGCGCCATGAACCACGCCTGAAGCGCGCCGCAAGCGGCGTTCAGTGCCGAGGCTCAAGGGCGCGAAGCGCATTCAGTGCCGCGACTGGAGGGCGCTTGAGCGCCCGAAAGGAGCGGTCCCTGCACGGCCCGCGGATGCTGCATGGCAGCGCGGCTGACCGCTTGCCCCGGCCGCTCACGCGGCCTTCGCGCGCGGCACAGAAGCGCGGAGTACCGCGGCCGGGGATGGTATGGTTGAAGCAGAGATCGTACTGCGCCGATGGGCTACTCTTACCCGAACCGGATGCCTGGGCCGCCCTCGATGTTCCGCGTGACGCCCGGCGTGCGCTGGCTCCTCATCGCCAACGCGGTCTGTTTCGTGCTGTACTTCCTGGCGGCACGGACGCAGTTCGGCCCGCTGTTCGCGCACCTGGCGTTGTCGCCGCGCGCGGTGCTCACGCAGTTTGAGCTGTGGCAACTGGCGACGTACATGTTCCTCCACAGCCCGCTCGGCTTCGGCCACATCCTGATGAACATGCTGGCGCTGTGGATGTTTGGCGGACCGCTGGAAGACACCTGGGGCACAAGGCGTTTCCTGCATTTTTACTTCTTCTGCGGCATCGGCGCCGGTGTCTGCGTGGTGGTGATGAACACGCTGGCGGGCAGCATGGACTCGCGCACCATCGGCGCTTCAGGCGCCGTTTACGGCGTGCTGATCGCATTCGGAATCCTGTTCCCGCGGGCCATCATCTACCTGTTTCTGATGTTCCCCATCGAAGCGCGCTGGTTTGTGCTGATCCTCGGGGCGATCGTTTTCCTCAGCGCCGTCGGCGACACGGGCGGCGGCGTCAGCCACTTCGCGCACCTGGGCGGACTGCTGTTCGGCTACCTGTGGCTGCGGTTCTACGGCAAGGCGCGCCCGGCCCGGGCGGCAGGCGGCCCAGGGCTCATCGGCTCGCTGGAAGCCCGCTACCGCGACTGGAAAATCCGGCGCGCCAAAAAGAGATTTCAGGTGTATCTGAAAAAGCACGGCGCTGCCCGCGGCGACGACTGGGACGAGCGCACCCACTGAGTCAGGCAAACCGGCGCGCGCCGCGCGGCGTCTTATTTTTTGAGAGAGGGAGGGATGGAAGCAATGAGGCTTCTCCGGCTGCTTCTGCCACTGGCTGTGATTCTGATGATCGCAGCGCCGACCGTGCTGCTGCCGCAGGCTGGCCCCAAGAAGGAAACGGGCGACACCGTGGCCCGCCCCAAGAAGAAGGCGCCCGCCGAAGCCGAGCCCGAACAGGAAGCCGGGAAGATTCCCTCCAAGCTCCGCAAAAAAGCCGAAGAGGGGCCGGTGGAAGGGCCCACCTTCCGCAGCGATGTGTGGACGGTGAACGTCGACGTGGCGGTGCTCGACAACCGCGGCCGGTTCATTCCGAACATCCCGCAGCAGGCCTTCCGCGTGCTCGAGGACGGCGTTCCGCAGCGTGTCATCAGCTTCGGCACTGGCGAGCAGCCCATCACGCTGGCCATGGTGATCGAGTTCAGCGGGCTGTTCCAGCAGTATTGGTCCTATGGATGGCAGGAGACGCTCACCGCCACCTACGGCTTCGTGCAGACACTGAAGCCGGAGGACATGATCGCCGTCGTCGCCTTCGACCTGCGCCCGGAGATCCTCAGCGACTTCAGCAACAACCGCCAGGAGACCTATGAAGCGCTTGCCCGTCTCCGCGTGCCTGGCTTCTCCGAGTCCAACCTCTACGATGCGCTCACGGAGGTGGCCGACCGCATGAGCGACATCGAAGGCCGCAAGGCGATCCTCTACATCGGCAGCGGCATGGACACCTTCTCGAAAATCACTTTCGATCAATGCCGCCGCAAGCTCCAGACGGCGGGCGTGCCCATCTACGCCCTGGGCACGCTCCAGGCGCTGCGCGAGTGGTACGATTCCCGCGGCTACCTGGGCCCGATCGCGCGCCTGGACTTCCTCCAGGCCGACAACCAGCTCCGCACCTTCGCCCGCGAGACCGGCGGCTATGCATGGTTCCCGCGCTTTTTCGGCGAATACGGCGGCATCTTCCGCCAGATCAATGAGGCGCTGCGCAACACGTATTCGCTCGCCTACCAGCCCACCAACGTGGCGCGCGACGGCAAGCAGCGCAAGATCAAGGTCGAGCTGGTCGGCGAAGGCGGGCAGCCGTTGCGCGTGGTCGACGAACGCAACAAACCGATCAAGTACCAGATCATCCACAAGACCGGGTACACGGCGCCGCGCGAAGTCGAATAGCGCTGCCACAGCCGCACAGCGAAGTCAAGCACGAAATCCGGCGCTGCCACAATGTGTTAGCGAAGCGTTGACACCCACTTCACCAGTCTGTTACTTTCAGCATGGTTTTCGCGCATGACCTTGCGGAAAAGCACTCCTCCTCCCATTCCCGCGCGCATTCTTCTGGTGGATGACAACCGCTCGGGCCTGGCCGCGCGCAAGGCGATCCTCGCCGAGCTGGGCTACACCGTCGATTGCGCCGAAGACGGCTCGAGCGGGCTGAAGCTGTTTGACAAGCACAGCCATGATCTCGTCGTCACCGACTTCCGCATGCCGGACATGGACGGCGAGCGCTTCATCACGGAGTTGCGCAAGCGAAGGCCGGACGCGCTGATCGTCCTGCTGTCCGGCTTCGTCGAACCGCTTGGACTCAACGAGCACAACACCGGCGCCGATTTCGTGATCATGAAAAACTCCCGCGAGGTGCAGCACCTCACCAACGCCGTCAACCGCCTGCTCCGGAACGCGCGCAAACCCCCGGCCAGCGAACCGGCGCCTTCCCGGAAATCGAAAAAGGCCCGCAAGGCCTGATCCGCCGCGCCGCGGCGCCCCCCGGCCCTGCGCTAGCCTGAGGTTGTGCTGCGTTCGCCGATTCTGCTGATGCTCCTTCTCGCGGCAGCCCATGCCGCACAGCCCGCCGCCCCCCGGGCGGTCCACCGCTCCGCGATGGCATGGTTCAATTCCCTTTCACCCGCCCAACGCGTGGCGCAGCTCGTCATGGTTCCGTTCTACGGTGACGCGCCCAACCCGCGCAGCCGCGCCTGGCGCGAGTATGAGTCCCTGGTGCGCGAGCTCGGCGTGGGAGGGCTCATTGTCCTGAACCGCGTCCGCGATGGCGTCGTCGAGCGCGCCGACCCGTACCAGATGGCGGCGTTCCTGAACCGCATGCAGGACCTGGCGGGCGTGCCCCTGATCGTCGCCGGCGATTTCGAGCGCGGCGCCAGCATGCGCATGACCTCCACCGTGCCTTTCCCGCACGCCATGGCTTTCGCCGCCGCCGGCAGTCTGGAAGGCGTCCGCCGCCTCGGCCTTGCCACCGCGCGCGAAGCCCGCGCCATGGGCGTGCACTGGATCTTCGCGCCCGACGCCGACGTCAACAACAATCCCGACAACCCGATCATCAACATCCGCTCCTTTGGCGAGGATCCGCAGCAGGTGGCGGCGTTCGTGCGCGCCTTCATAGAGGGGGCGCGCTCCGACCCGGCGAACCGCGTCCTGGTGACCGTCAAGCATTTCCCCGGCCACGGCGACACCGCCGTGGATAGCCACATCGGTCTTGGCGTCATAGAAGCTCCGCGCGAGCGGATCGAGGAGGTCGAGCTCATTCCGTTCCGCGCCGCCATCGAGGCCGGCGTGGATGCCATTATGACGGCGCATCTCGCCGTGCCCGCCCTCGAAGAAGAGCGCATTCCCGCCACCGTTTCCCGCCGCATCATGACCGGGTTGCTGCGCGAACAGCTCGGGTTCCAGGGCATCCTCACCACGGATGCGATGGACATGCAGGGGCTCGCCCAGATGTTCCCGCCGGGCGAAGCCGCCGTGCGCGCCCTGGAAGCCGGCAACGACCTGCTGCTGATCCCGCAGGATCCGCGCGCTGCCGTGCGTGCGGTCCTCGAGGCGCTCCGCGGCGGGCGTCTGAACTGGCAACAGGTCAACCGCTCTGTCATGAGAATGCTCGAGGCCAAGGTCCGCGTGGGATTGCATCTCAGCCGGCAGGTCCGGATCGAGCGCATTCCTGACGCCCTGCTGGACCCGGACGATCTGGCGGCCGCGAGGACGGCGGCGCAACGCGCCATCACTCTTGTCAAAAATAATCATGGCCTCATTCCTCTGAAAAACCGGGAAAATGCCTGCTGGTTTATTCTGTCCGGCAGCCGCTTTTCGACGCAGGGCCAGGGATTGCTGGAAGAATTGCGCTCCCGGCGCGTCCGGAACGTGACGCTGCTGGACCCGCAGTTGCCCGAAGCGGAGTTCGCCGCTCTGGCGGAAAAGGCCGCCGCCTGTGAAACGGCCGTCCTGGGCGCCTATGTGACCGCCTCGGCCTATCGCGGCAACGTGGATCTGGCCGGCAATTATCCGGGATTCGTGAAAAAGCTGCTGGCGGGCGGCCGCCCGGTGGTTTTCGTGGCGCTGGGCAATCCCTACCTGTTGCGGACGTACCCTGACGTGGCTGCGTATCTGGCAACGTTCAGCACCGCGCGGGTGAGTGAAGAAGCCGCCGTGCGGGCCGTGCTCGGAGAGGCGCCGATCACCGGGCGCCTGCCGGTCACCATCCCCGGCTTGGCAACGGCGGGTTTCGGGATCATGATAGAGAAGCCGGAGTAATTCGCCGAAGGAGGTTCTTATGGCTTTCCGGATTCGCTCACTCGCCTTCGACGAAGGCGGCTGGATTCCCGCCCGCCACACAGGAGAAGGAGAAGATCTCAGCCCTGCGCTGGAGTGGCAGGATATTCCGCCGGGCACGCGCAGCCTGGCGATCGTCATGGATGACCCCGACGCGCCCGGCGGCGTCTGGACCCACTGGATCCTGTGGGACATCCCGGTGACCGACACCGGACTGGCGGAGGGGTTCCAACCTGGACGTCTCGGACTGAGCGGAGTCAACGATTTCGGCAAAGAAGGCTACAACGGCCCCATGCCGCCGCGAGGCCACGGCCCGCACCGCTATTTCTTCCGGCTCTACGCGCTCGACACCCGGCACCTGATGGTGTCGAGCGGCGTGAAGCGGCACGAATTCGATAAGGCCCTGCGCGGCCACATCATCGACGAAACCGTCACCATGGGCCGCTACGAGCGCAAATAGAAGCCCGCTGCCGGCCTGCATACAATGGTGGCATGACCGGCATCACCTGGCTTGGACACGGCACCTTCGAACTCGTTCTCGACAACGGCCAGACGGCCGTCATCGACCCCTGGGTCAACGGCAACCCTTCCTTCCCCGCCGGGCGGGACTTCTCGCGCATCGACACGCTGCTGATCACGCACGGCCACTTCGACCACATCAACGACGCCGTTGCGCTGGCGCAGCGGTTCAAACCGCAGGTGATCTCCAACTTCGAGATCTGCTCCTGGCTCGAATCCAAGGGCGTGGAAAACACCTCCGCCATGAACAAGGGCGGCACCCAGCAGGCGGGCGCGCTGCGAGTGACCATGACCGACGCGAAACACTCCTCGGGCATCCTGGATGACGGCAAGTTTGTGTACGGCGGAGAACCCGCGGGCTACGTGCTGCATCTTCCCGATGGCCGCCGCGCGTATTTTGCGGGAGACACGGCGGTGTTCGGCGACATGGCCCTGATCGCCGAACTCTACCAGCCGGAGCTCGCCTTCCTGCCCATCGGCGACCACTTCACCATGGGCCCGCAGCAGGCGGCGCTGGCCAGCCGGCTGCTCAAGGTGCGCACGGTGATCCCCATGCACTACGGCACGTTCCCGGTGCTGGCCGGACGCCCCGCAGACCTGGCCGCGCTGCTGCAAGGCTCTGACATTCGCGTGTGGGAGCTGGAGATCGGCAAGCGCGCCGACTGGTAAAAAAGGGGACAGGAACACAATTCCCCTTTTTTCCGCCGCCACCGGCGCGGGCGCCGGGAGCGTTCCCGCGCCGTGCACAATGCATGTTGCGGCACCGCGCACGAAGCCCGCGCAAGCGCGCTGCTGTGCTGCGCACGCAGGCCGCGAAGCGGCCGGCATAAGCGGTCCCCGCACGGCTGTCTGGTCCCGTCGGGACCGCTCGCTCCCGTGGCCTGCGGCCGCATCGCTCGCGGCACCGAACATGGCTGCGGCCACAGGGGCGCGATTCCAGGGAAGCCGCGGTCTTCAGGAGAGCTTCGTTCCCCGAATTTTCCGGCACGCGGCACCGCAAGCCGATCAGGGAAGCTGCCATTGCGGTCTCATGGAAACTGCCGGCTGTCCATACCCCTGCCATCCGGCCGTCATCCTGGCGCAGCCTCAGTCTGTCGCTTCCACGGAAAAGTACGCGCAATCGGGGTGGTGGAAGACGAGGGCGCTGACGCTGGCTTCCGGCTCCATCATCATCCCCTCCGTCAGGCGCACGCCGATATCTTCGGGACGCAGCAGCTTCCAGACGCCCTGCTGGTCGTCGAGGTTCGGACACGCCGGATAGCCGAAGCTGTAGCGTTTGCCCCGGTAGCGCGACGTGAAGCGCTGCTGCATGGTCATGCCAGGCGGGTCGGGGAAGCCCCACTCTTCGCGCAAGCGGCGGTGGAGCCATTCGGCGGCCGCCTCGGCGGTCTCGATGGCCAGCGCCTGAAGGCAGTGCGCCTCGAAAAACCGTCCCGCCTGCTTGGCCTCTTCCGCAGCCTCCCGCACGCCCTCGCCCGCGGTAACCACGAACAGGGCGATGTGATCGCGCCGCCCCGCCGGGTCGGGGTCGAGCACATAGTCGCTCAGACACAACCCGTCCTTCTTGCGTTGCCGCTCAAACGAGAAGATGTGCAGCGGCGAGGTGGCGCCGGTCTCGAACAGCGCAATGGAATTGCCATGCCGCTCTGCTTCGAAAAACCGCCACACGCCCCTTGCCCGCATGAACCGCGCCGCCTTCCGCTTCACTTCCTCCACGTCATGATGCAGCGCCAGCGCCTTTTCATCGCGCTCCTTCAGCGCCTGCTCGAAATTGCCCTTGAAGCCCAGATGGCGCCCGTAGAGCATGTGCGGATTGATGTAGCTCCAGATCTCGGCCAGATTGGCCAGCGTGCGCACGCGGCGGTCGAGGTAAGGAGCGGGCGGGATTGGCAGATCCGTGCGCACTTTCGGAGAGCGCTCCGAGCCCGCATCCACAGCCACTGTTTGCTGGACCGGCACCGGCTGCGCTTCAGCCGCGGTGGCCGCTACGGCGCGGGATGTGAGCGTCTCCCGCGAAGCCGGATCCATCAGCGCGTTCATGATCTGCAGCCCCGACATCGCGTCCTTGGCATAGAACGTCGGCGCCTGATAAGCGGGCGCGATCTTCGAGACCGTGAACTTCTCGCTCAGCGCCGCCCCTCCCACCAGCAGCGGCACGCGGACGCCCGCTTCGCGCAGGTCTTCGCCCGTCACCACCATCTGTTGCGCCGACTTCACCAGCAGCCCGCTGAGTCCGATGGCGTCGGGCTTGTGCTCGTGGAACGCGCGGATCAGCTCCTCCGGCGGCACCTTGATGCCGAGGTTGATCACCTCATAGCCGTTGTTCGAAAAGATGATCTCGACCAGATTCTTGCCGATGTCATGGACGTCGCCCTTCACGGTGGCCAGCAGGAAGCGTCCCCGCGCCTGCGTGTCGCTCTTTTCCATGAATTGCTGCAGGTGGGCCACCGCCGCCTTCATCGCCTCGGCCGATTGCAGCACCTCCGCCACGATCAGTTCGTTGTTGTTGAACAGGCGGCCCACTTCGTCCATGCCCCGCATCAGCGGCCCGTTGATGATTTCGAGCGGCGCCGCCCCTTCGGCCAGCTTCCGGTTCAGATCGTCAATGAGCCCGTCCTTGGTGCCTTCGATGATGTAGCGCGCCAGCCGTTCATCGAGCGGGAGCTGCGCCGTGGGCTTCTTCTCTTTGGCGCCGGCTCTGCGGAAGAATTCGGTGATGGCCGCAATGTTGTGCTGGTTGACAGCGATACGCTCCTCGCGGGTCTGCTCGCGCCAGTCATCGCTCAAGCCCGGGAATTTCTCCGGGTCGGGCCAGTTGAACAGCAGCCGCTCAGCCAGAATCCGTTCTTCCTCGGGGATGGAAGCGAACCGCTCGAGCTTCTCCGTGTTGACGATGGCCAGATCGAGACCGGCTTTCGTCGCGTGATACAGAAACACGCTGTTGACGACTTCGCGCGCCGTCGGCGGCAGGCCGAAACTGACATTGGAAACCCCGAGGATGGTGCGGACGTACGGGATGTTCTCCTTCACCAGCCGCACTCCCTCGATCGTCTCCACCGCGCCGCCAATATAGTTCTCATCGCCGGTGGCGACGGGGAAGACCAGCGGATCGATGATGAGATCCTCGGGCCTCATCCCGTATTTGTTCACAAGCAGATCGACGCTGCGCTGCGCCACGGCGAGCTTGCGCTCCCGCGTGAACGCCTGCGCCTGCACGGGGTCTTCGTCAATGGTTCCCACCACCAGCACCGCGCCGTAGGCGCGGGCCAGCGGGGCGACGCGCTCGAACTTCTCCTCGCCGTCTTCCAGATTCACCGAGTTGATGATGCTTCGGCCCTGGCAGTACGTCAGCGCCAGCTCCACGGCACGCGGATCGGTCGTGTCGATCATCAGCGGCGCCTTGATCTTGCGGATGAGCAGCTCGTAGAACGGCGGAATGT
The DNA here is from genome assembly GCA_937920635.1 of uncultured Bryobacteraceae bacterium. Lineage (GTDB taxonomy): Bacteria > Acidobacteriota > Terriglobia > Bryobacterales > Bryobacteraceae > JANWVO01. The sequence goes on along the minus strand of CAKZUE010000004.1, from coordinate 14,243 downwards.
CGGCCAGTTCGTCGCGGTCCGAGGACTGGAGGCAAACGTCGATGATGTGCGCGCCGGCGCGCACCTGGCGGCGCGCGATTTCGGTGGCCTCCTCCCACTTCTCTTCCGCGATCAATTGCCTGAACAGGCGCGAGCCGATCACGTTGGTCCGCTCACCTACCAGCAACGGGCGCGTCGAGTCGTCCGCCTCGACGGTTTCGATGCCGGAGAAGAAGACGCGGTGCGACGGCGGCCTCATGGCGCGCGGGCGCTTGCCTGCCGCCATCTGCGCGATGGCGCGGATGTGCGCGGGCGTGGTGCCGCAACAGCCGCCTACAATATTGAGCCAGCCGTGATCGGCGAACCTCTCCAGTTGCGCCGCCAGCGAATCCGGCGTCTCCAGATAACGGCCTTCCTCGTCAGGCAAGCCGGCGTTGGGATAGCAGCTCACGCGCACCGGCGAAAGCTCATGGATCGTCCGGATATGGTCGGTCATGAACTCGGGCCCGGTGGCGCAGTTCAGGCCCACGGCCATCAGGTCCGCGTGCTGGAGCGAGACGACCAGCGCATCGGCGGGCTGCCCGGCCAGCATCGTGCCCATCGGCTCGATGGTGCCCGACACGATCACTGGAATGCGGCGGCCCAGCTCATCGCGCAGGCGCTGGATGGCCAGCAGCGCGGCCTTGACGTTGCGCGTGTCCTGGCAGGTTTCGACGAGCAAAAGGTCGGCCCCGCCATCAATGAGGCCGCGCGCCTGCTCATAGTAGCCATCGCGAAGCTGCGCGAACGTCACGCCGCCGGTCACCGTGATCGCCTTCGTCGTCGGCCCCATCGAGCCAGCCACGAAGCGCGGCCTGCCCGTGCGCCCGAATTCTGCGGCCGCCTCGCGCGCCAGCTCCGCCGCCTTGCGGTTGATCTCGTAGCAGCGCGCTTCCAGGCCGAATTCCGCCAGTGTGATGGTCGAGCCGCCGAACGAATTGGTCTCGACGACATCAGCGCCCGCTTCGAAGTAAGCGCGGTGGATGTCACGGATCCAATCGGGCCTCGTGAACAGCAGGTGCTCGGTGCAATTCTCATACTCCGGTCCGCCCCAGTCCTCGATCGACGGATTGCGCTGCTGGAGCATGGTGCCCATGGCGCCGTCGAGCACGAGAATACGTTCTTCCAGCGCAGCGAGCAGTTCCTGTTGGCGGGATTCCCAGTTCATACTTGGCGAGACGGGCTTCCTACCATCGTAGCGAAGCCGCTTCAGCGGTAGAGGCCGTGCGCGCGAATGTAGGCGAGCACTTCCGGATGCAGCCCTTCCGCCGCGCCCGTCGTCTCCAGTTGCCGGCGGATTTCGGAAGACGACAGAGGCAGGGCAAGCGTCTCCAGGCGGTGGACGCGCGCGCTTTCGGGACTCTTCAGTTCGTAGCCGGGGCGCGAGACCACGATGAATTCCACGGCACGGAGCACATCGGCGCTGCGGTGCCAGGAGCCGATCTCGGCGAAGGCATCGGCGCCGATCAAAAAATAGATCACGTCATCCGGGGCGAGCGTGGCGCGAAGTTTTTCGATGGTGTGGATCGTGTAGCTGCGCTCGCCGCCTTCCTCGAGCCGCGAGGGTTCGAAGCGCGCATCTTCGCGGCAGGCGATCTCCACCATGCGGTAGCGGTGCTCGAACGGAGTGGTCAGTCCGTTGGGCTTGTGCGGCGGATGGGCGGCGGGCACGAACAGCACTTTGTCCAGCGCGAACCGGTCGGCAGCCTCGCGGGCGACGCGGGTGTGAGCCGTGTGGATGGGATCGAATGTGCCGCCAAAGATCGCGAGCCGCAAAACGCTATCGTAACGAAGCCTTTGCGCGCCTGTCATCCGTGGACGCGCCGGTGCTGTTCGGCGGCGGCGCGCGCCAGCTCGTCGCAGCGGTTGTTGTCCTCGTGTTCGGCATGGCCTTTGGTCCAGGCCCAACGCACCCGGTGGCGCAGCAGTTCCTGGTCCAGCGCCTGCCAGAGGTCCTGGTTCAGCACCGGCTTCTTGTCCGCCGTTTTCCAACCGTTGCGCTTCCAGCGCGCCATCCAGCTCTCGACGCCGTTCTTCAGATATTTCGAGTCGGTGATGAACTCGACCTCGCACGGCTCCTTAAGCGCCTGGAGCGCGCGCAGCGCCGCGGTGAGCTCCATCCGGTTGTTGGTGGTGTGCGGCTCGCCGCCGGCCTGCTCCTTCGTGCGCCCGCCGTAGCGGAGGATGAACGCCCAGCCCCCGGGGCCTGGGTTGCCGAGGCAACTGCCGTCGCTGATCGCCTGAACCTTCTTCATCGGCGCCTCAGGCGGCGGGCGTCTCGGCCGCTTCGGGCGGACCGCTGCGGAGCAGTTCCCCTTCGAAGAACCGGTCGGCGAGGGAGAGGATCTCGTGCGCTTCCCTGGCATGATAGATCGCCGTGCGGAGTCTGGCGCCGTTGCGGACGCCGTGCGTGAAGTAAGTGGCGAACTGCTTCATTTTGCCCACGGCGTCGAGCGATTCGTGCTCGATCAGCATCGCGTAGTAGGTGTGCATGATGCGCCAGCGGTCTTCTTCCGTGGGCTGGAAGTATTCTCCGGTGGCAACGTAGTCCGAGATCTGGCGGAAGATCCACGGATTGGACGCCGCTGCACGGCCGATCATCACGGCGTCGCAGCCTGTTTCGCGCACCATGCGCACGGCGTCTTCCGGCGTGACGATGTCGCCGTTGCCGATGACCGGGATCTTCACCGCGGCTTTTACTTCCGCGATCCGCGACCAGTCAGCGCGCCCGCTGTAACCCTGTTCGCGCGTGCGCGGGTGCAGCGCGATCGCCTCGACGCCGCAGTCTTCGGCGATGCGCGCCATTTGCACGTGCACGAGTTCGCAGTCGTTCCATCCGGCGCGCGTCTTCAGCGTGAGCGGGATGCGGATGGCCGCGCGCACGGTCCGCAGGATCGTCTCGATCAGCGGCAGGTTGCGCAACAGGCCGCTGCCGCCGTTGCACCGGACCACCTTCTTCACCGGACAGCCGAAATTGATATCCACGGCATCGAAGCCCGAGTCCTCGCAGATCCGCGCCGCTTCCGCCAGCACGGCCGGATCGGATCCGAACAATTGCGCGGAGATCGGATGCTCGCCGGGCTCGAAGTACAGGTAGTGGAAGCTCTGGAGCCGCTTGCGGTTCGGGTGTTTCCTCGTGGCCACCACGCCGTGCGAACTGGTGAACTCCGTCATCAGCAGCCCGCAGCCGCCCTGCGCGCGGATAAGCCGCCGGAAAACGGTGTCGGTGACCCCGGCCATGGGGGCCAGCACCGTAGCCGGCTGGATCCGCACGGGGCCGATGCGCAGCTCTGCGGGAAACTGAACCATCTCTTTCTATTTTAATGGCCGTCACCTTGATGTCCGAAACACGGGGGCTTGCGCGTGCGTCCACCGTGAGTGAGGATCAGGGAGATGTGGCAGAAACTCGGACTGGCTTTCCTGGCAGGCGGTATCGCCGTAGGAACCGTTGTGTACTTCGGGCTGAAAGACCGCGAAGCGCAGGCGCCTGCCCAACCCGCGCCGCTGGTGCAGGCTTCGGCGCCAGCGCCTGAACCGCTGCCGGCGGCAGAGGCGCGCGAAGTGGCCCCGCCAGCGGCGGCAGCGCCTGAGAAGCCGGTTGCTGCCGCGCCGAGACCCAAGGCGGAAACTTCGCGCCCGGCGGCGCGCGCCCCGCGGCAGCCGGCACCCGTCCGGCAGGAGACGAAGAAGGTGGAAGTCGCTCAGGCTGCGCCCCCCGCGGAGCAGCCGCGCCCGGAGCCGCCTGCGCCGCAGGATGCGCGAGTGTTTCCGCCGCCCGCGCCTGTCACTCCGCAGCAGCCTGAGGAGCCGGCGAAGCCCGCTTCGGTGGAAAAGCCCGCCCCTCCGAAGCGCGAACCGCGGACCGTAACGGTGCCTGCCGGAACGCTGGTCACCGTGCGGCTGCGCGACACGTTGAGCACCGAGCGGCACTCCACGCATGATGCGTTTTTCGCCACCCTCGACGCCCCGCTGATCGTGGAAGGGCTCGTCATCGCCGAGCGGGGCGCGATGGTGCGCGGCCGCGTCCTGGAGGCCACCGGCTCGGGCCGCGTCAAGGGGCGCGCCGCGCTTGTGCTCCAGCTTGATGAGCTGACCACTGCCGACGGTCAGAAGGTCGAGATCCGCACGGACGCCTTCCGCCACGAGGCGGAAAGCGGCGTCAAGGGCGATGTGGCCAAGACGGGCGTGGCGGCCGGCATCGGCGCCGCCATCGGAGCGATTGCGGGCGGCGGAAAGGGCGCGGCGATTGGTGCAGCCATCGGCGGCGCCGCTGGCGTCGGCGGCGCGATGGCCACGCGCGGCAAGCCCGCCGAGCTGCCCAGCGAGACCCGGCTCACCTTCCGCCTCAGCGAGCCTGTCCCGCTCACCGAGAAGCTGCCCTGATTTCCCGAACCCCCGACGACGAACAGTGAAAAGTGGGGATGAAAAATGGGGACAGGCCCGCCCGGGCGGGAGTTTTCCATGATTTGCTCCGCGCCGCGACCGCTCTCTCGCAAGTCACCCAGCAACCGGTTGCAACAAGACCGTGTTCGCTGTCTATTCGAATCCCTGAAGCAAGGTGGCAGGGACGTGCCGATTGTCATCGACGATGATGTCCCGGAGGGTCATGGGGGCATGTTCCAGCCGCTGACGCGGCCCCCTCGCGCGGCTCCGTTGCCTTCAAAGAACCGCGACAGAAGGGCGCACAGCGCCCGTGAGGAGCGCCCCGCAGCGCAGGCAGGCGGCGTGGCCATGCCCTGCGCTTCCCTGCTTGCATGTATACCTCGGCTGGATGTCCAGGTGGTGTCGCCTATTTTTCTTACATAACCAGGCCGCTGACGCCGTTGTGGAGGTTTCGGGAAGGAAATGGAGGTTGTGGCAGCGGGATTGCAGAAAATCTCAACGCAAAAAATCCCGCCCGGGCGGGCCTGTCCCCAGTTTTGTCCGTAATTTTGAAAGATTAAATTGGTGCCAGGCGGGCCTGTCCCCAGTTTTTTCCCCAGTTTTTTTCGGGGTCAGGGCTTGGGTGGGGGTTCGGCTTGGGCCCGCGGGGCGCAATCATAAATCCGGTAGTGCCCGTAAGCGCGCTCCAGGGTGCAGAGGCTGTCGATGACCTCTTTTAGTTGCGGATTGAAGCCGAGAAAATCGGGGCCGTTGCCTTCGGTGAACACGGCATACCGCGCCCTGCCTTCCGCCAGCAACCGCCGGGCTGCCTCCGCCGCGGCGGGTCCGCCGAACACATAGCCGTAGTTCTCGAAGTACCGCCGATCGGCGCGGAACCCAACATCCTTCATGGAGAGAATCGCGTCTCCCGGCTGGGTGTGCTGCCGGATAAAGCACACTGTTTCATCGAATCCCTGCTGGCCGTAGTCGTAGGTGGTCGGGTACGGCGCTCTGGCCATGGCCAGAGCCAACCCGAGCATCAGGCCCGCGTGGGCCAGCGCGGCCCAGCAAAAGAGGGCTCCGCCGGTGGCGCGGCTCCGGAAAGCCAGGCCGACCAGCGCGGCGGCGGCCGGCAGAACCAGCGCCAGCAGGTCCGCCCGCGTCATCGTTCCCTCCAGAATCATCCTGTCGCGGAGCCATTTGCCTGACACTACGAAGCCGGCGGCAAACAGCAGCACGCCCGGCAATCCAATCCAGGCAAGGCGCAGCCCGGCAAGGCGGGACAACCGGTCCCAGGCTTCCGCCGCAATGGCGGCCGTGCAGCAGGCGACCACTCCCCAGCACACGAAGATGTACTTGAAAGGCGCCCGTCCGTAAGTGGGAAGAAGGGCGCAATAGAATCCCGAGACGAAAAGCGCCCAGAGCAGCACCACGCCCGCGTCGCGCATCCGCCGCTCTCCCCTGAGCCATCCGCGGTACGCCAGCACGAGCGCCAGGGCCACGGCCACGGCCCAGGGAAGCAGCCCGGACCACTGCACCTGCCACACCGTCATGTCCAGCAGCGTCCGCGCGTGCGCCGCCAGCCATTGCCACCCCATCCCGGCGGAACTGCGCGTGGTGAGGCTCATGGCCGTGAACCGGAACGTGTACAGAACATCTTGTCCTGTGGCCCATCCGTAGAAGAAATAACTGGCCAGGAACAGCGCTGCTCCCGACGCCATCGCGCCGCCCCCCGACAGGAGCGCCTTGCGCCAGCCCAGCCTTCCCGCCAGCAGCGCCAGGACGGCAGGCACAGCCGACAGCACGGTGGTCAGCTTCGCCCAAAAGGCAAGAGCCGTGAGCAGCGCGAGCAGGCCCAGCTCGGACAGGCGGACGGAATCCTGGCGGGGCCGCCCGTCCGACCATTGGATTCGGAGCGCCGCTGCCAGCAGGCCTACAAGCAGGGGGCCGTAAACCGCCGTATCGATGTCCAGCACCGCCGCCCCTTGCAGCGCGTAGGGGTTCAGCAGGAACAGAATCCAGAACCACGGCGCGATCCGGCTCTCCGCCTCTTTGCCGAACAGGAGGCGGATTCCGCAGAGCACGATCCAGCCGTGCAGAAACAGGCACAGGAGGCCGAACAGGCGCGCCTGGACCTCCCCGAATCCCCACAGGCGGAACCAGGCGGCCAGGCTGTAAATGTAAAGCGGCGGATGATACAGGCCGGAATGACGGGGGTTTTCTTCGCCCCGGTAGTAGATGGGGAGGCCGGTCTCGGACGCAGCCTTCGCCACCGCCGGAAAATCCATATTGTCCAGGTATAGCGGCGTGGCGGCGGGGATCGCGAACAGGATCAGCGCCGCCGCCGCAGCCAGCCAGGCGGCCCGGTTCAGCGCGCGGCCGGCGCCGCCCGCAGGAGCATCTGTTTGGCAAAGGGTTTCCATGGCGACCAGAGATACAAGCGGATCAGTTGACGATGTACAGGGAGTCTGGAAACGACGGAAAACGGCAAAAAGCCCGGACGGCATTCCAAAACAACATAACCATTCGCACGCAAGAAATCGCTGAGGCTTACATCCGAGTAAACAGAAATATGCGTGTAATCATCGAAATATTCCCGATACGCGCGCCGGTAATTCGGCTGTAATATGACCAGTTGGCCGCCCGGTTTGAGCTTCCTGCGGAGCCCGGCCAGGCAAAGCGCGAAATCGGACTGGGCGAGGTGCTCGAACAGGTTGCTGGCGAAAGCCAGATCCACGGAGGCGTCCGGCAGGAAATCGAGATCCGTGACGCTGCCCGTGCGCACCGTCACGCCTTCGGCCGCGTGCGCGGCCGCGACCGGAGAGATGTCAATGGCCGTTTTCCTCCCGGCCCGGACATTGTTGATGAAGTGGCAATAGCCGGCGCCGAGCTCCAGAACATGGCCCCCGGGCGGCACCAGCGCGGAGAAATGGAAGTCGCACAGCGCCTTCCACAGCACCTCCCGCCTCGGATCGAACTGGAACCGGGAGTCGAAATAACTCATGGCTTTCGCGGCTCCCATCCGGCCACCAGTCCGCGGATCATCCGCAGGCCGACCATCAGCGCGGTCCAGTTGCTCCTGTTGCCGCCCTTGCTCAAGCCGATGCGGTCGTGGAACGTGACGGGGCACTCGACGATGTGAAACCCATGGCGGAGAGCCGTGTCCAGGAAATGGGCGTTGAATTCCAGATTGATGCGGGGATTCAACAGGGGCAGCAATTTCCTGAGGGCCTCATTGCGGCACAGCTTGTAGGTGGTGCCCACGTCGGTGAATGTTCCCCTGCCGATGTGCTTGGCCTCCAGAAGCTTTCCTACGAAGAAATTGCCGTAGTACATGAAGGTGGTCAATTGCGTCTTCCGGGCCCGGAGCTGTTCGACGATGCGCGTGCCGTTGACGATTTCTGCGTGCGGGATGTAGGACAGGAACTTGTCGATATCGTGGGCGCGGAACGTCATGTCTCCTTCGCACAGCAGCGTCAGTTGGGTGTCCTGCATCCGGCAGCCCTCTTCGAGGCAGCGGTACACGCACCACCCATAGCCCTGCCTTTTCTCCGGCACAACGATCGCGCCTTCCTCGGCCGCTGCCTCGGCCGTGCCGTCGCTGCTGTTGTTGTCCACCACAATGACCCGCTCGACCATGGGATGGGAGGCGAAATCGCGAACCGCGGGCCGGATGCTGTCCCTGTCGTTATATGCGGTCAGGACCACGGTGAGCCGCGGATTGGCAGGCGGATCCCAGAGCACCGCCCGGTCATGGCGCTTCGCGGGCAGAAGCACGAACAGGTCGATGCCGGCCAGCGCCGCGCCCGCCCAAACCAGAACGCCGCTCCAGAGGTAGAGGGGGGCTATCCAGGCCGGCGGCGCCACTCCGGCCACAATGCGCACGGCCAGATCGGCGGCAGCCCCGGCACTGAACAGCAGAAATCCGGCCGCGCCCATAAGCAGGCCGTAGAGCAGCAAAGGAAGGGATACGAGCCTCATCACTATGCTGTTTTGCGCATCCTGAGCCTGGCTGGTGATCCAGGTCTGGCTCCGGCGCCGTGAAAGAATTCCGGCGGGAAAACCGGCTCGCAGGAAGCGGCGTGCAGGGCCGCAGCGCGCCTGTCCGCAGGCTGTGAGGATGCCGTCTGCTTGACCACGAATTTGTTATGGTATCATCCCGCCGGGCTTGCTCCGGCCGCGCTATCTCGCCGGTCGGCGCGGCAAGGTGCGGGCTTCCACATTGCGCAAACCGCTCCAGATTCCACGCCCGACAGGACGCAGACGCGAGTGCGAGCCGCGGCGGACAACCAGGCGCATCCCTGCGGGCAATGAGATTACGGCTGATACGGCAGCAGGAAAGGCGTCAACGACCGGGCCTGATCCTGCGCCACGGCCAGCGGCAGCGCGCCGTCGGCGGATTCGGCCTTGGCCAGGCGGACCTCAACCAGATGGGTGCCAGGCAGTTCGGGGTTCGATCTCACCGACAGCACCTGGTGCTCGATGGCGCCAGTGAAGACCCGGATGCCAGCCAGCATCGGCTCCTTTTCGACGAGGCGCCCCACGGCGAGGACCACGACATCCTCGCTGCGGACCGGGGCAAGTGCAGAGACCGGCGTTCCATCCAGCTTGCGGGCGAAGAGGATGATAGGCGGCGCCGCACGCACCTCGAGGGCAGCGGGCAGGGCCGCCGTGCCAGCCAGTGTGAGGTTCAGCGGATAAACGCCCGGCGCCAGCTGGCCGGGGATCTGGATCACGACGTGGGCATCGTTGGCGTTCAGCACCGCCGCCGGCAGCCCGCCCACCAAGGCGGCGATAGTGCCTGCGGACGCTCCGGCAGGCAGACCGGACACGGGCAGAACGGCGGCGGCGCCGGGGTAGAGGTACTGGTCCTGCAATTCCGACATCCGCACGAACGGCTTGCCGTTGGCGGGGAGCACGGTGAGGGTGGATGTCAGCCGGAAAGAAGCCAGGCCGACCGTGGCCGTGATGGGCGTCACGGCCTGCACGGCGCCGCTGCTGGCCGTCAGCCAAGCCAGCGCGCTGCCTTCGCCTGTGGCCCAGATCCTGCGCACCGCCACATCGCTGGCTCCCAGGCCGAGAGCCGGCGCCCACTGCCGGAAGTCGGCCCCCGAGCCGGTGATCTCGACAACCATCTCGGCGCCTGCCGGGATCTGCACGTCGGCCAGGGTGACGGTTGGCTCAGTCTGTTCCGCGTAAGAAACCACGGGAGAGGCGCCGCCGTGGACAAAGAGGGAGCTTTGTCCATCCTCGTTGAGGGCCACGAGCACGCCGCGGTGTCCGGCAGGGGCGGGAGGAGGCGTCACCACCAGCCGGCCCTCCCGCGCCTGCACGGCGGAGGCGACGCCGTCGACCCAGACCTGCGTGGATTCAGAGAGGCTTTGCCCCTCGATCACCAGCCTGCCGGATTCGCCCGGCGTGATGGAATCGATTGAAGGCGGCAGTTGGCGCGCCAGCCTCAACCCCGAGGGCAGCACGTAGAACTCGTCATTGTTCCGGAACAGGAGATGGCGCGGCCCCTCGCCGGAAAACGGCGACACGGCGATGTCAACCATCAGGTAGCCGGAGGCGTACGGGCGCAGACTGTCGTCGATGATGCTCTCCGGGGCATTCAGGACCGAGAGCGAGAAACCGGGGCTTGCCGCGCTGGCCCCATAACCCGAGAAGACGGCCGTGCGGAGGGCGCCGGACAACTGAACGATGGCAGGCTTGACCACGTTTTGGCCGAAGAAAGAATAGGTCTGGACCGAGTGCAGCGTGACGGATGGCCGCGGCGTCACCGCGAGATCGATTCCCTCGACGGCTGTCCCGGATTCCACCACCACAGGCGTACTGGCGGTGCTGCCGCCATGAAAGGCCAGGTTGAACGCGCCCCCGGGCAGGATGCGCCCGCCGGGTCCGGAGGGCAGTTCGAGATTGACCGGCTGAGGCTCTCCTGCGAGGGCCGGCGGGAGTGGATGTGCGTAAAGGAAATAGGGTCCCGGCGGCAACCCTTCGATCCGATAGGTTCCATCGGGCGCGGTGAGGGTGCTGACGGCGTCGCGGCCGGGAGAGAATGCCACCACCGAGGCCAGCGGCACGCCCCGCCCGTTCATGAGAATCCTGCCCCGGATCGAGCCGGTGGTTTTCCGGAATTCCGCAGTGGGGTAGAGCACGGAAAGCGCGGCGATATCGTCCTGCGCCAGCGGGCGGGCCTTGGTCACCGCCCGGGTGATCTCGGTCGACATCACGCTGGAGGTCCAGGTGTGTTGCAGGCCGAGCGTATGGCCGAATTCGTGGACGACGGTCAGGAAGAACCGCTCCGTCCAACTCGGACGGCTGGACAGATCGCGCGGCAGCCGGATCACGGAACGGGCGATGGGAGTGAAGGGGCCGCCGGGTCCGTCGGCTGGATCCAGCCTCGAAACCGGGCCGCCCTGTGCGACGATGCCCGGGGGCAGCTCGTCCGTGAATTCCACCTGGATATAGGGAGCGCCCGTTTCACCGGCCGCCTCACGAAACCCGCCGAAGGCGAGGCGGAGCTCCGAAGTCGGCACCGTGTTCCACACCGCGGCGGCGGCGCGGATCTGGCTGAGCACCGCCGCCTCCGAGTCGCCTTGCGCCAGGGTCAGGCGCCCGTTGAGGGCGATGAAGTACTGCACCTGCCTGCCGGGCAGCGCACGGAGGTCGAACCGGTCATAGATCGGGGTGAACGGCGGCTCGGCAGAGGCATAGCGGACGAAGTGATAGTAAGCGGCTGACGGCGAGGCGACAATCAGCAGAGCCAGCAGCGCCCGCCGCAGCATCACCGCACCTCCCCCTTCGCCGCCGTCCGCGCAATCAGATCCCGCAGCCCGGCCAGCGAGAGCCTCATCCCGCCGTCTTCCACCGCCCTCCCCATGCGGTCCACGAACTCGGCCTCGATCTTGCTCCGCACCAGCAGGGCTTCTCCTCCGGCGGCCGTCTTTACCTGGAACACGCCCTGGCTCAGCCCGATGACCTGCACCAGCCCGCGCGGGCTGGCCCACAGGAACAGCACATATTCGACACCCGGCTCCAGAACCGGCGAGCCACTGATGCTCTGGCGGTAGCGCCCGTATGTGCCGCCCGGCACGTAGACCTCGGCCGGCGGCGCCACCGGGCCCTTCAGCACCTCCGACACCTGCAAGCGGTAGACCGTGTAGATCATCGACCCCCGCTGCACCCCCGAGGAGGCCGACGCCCGGGCCCGCACAATCGATGTTGACTTCTGCGCCATCTCCTCCACGCTCAGCTTCTCGAGCGTGGTCGCGCCAGCCGCCAGGGCGGCGGCGAGCAGGATGGCGGCGCGGAGCGGGCGCATGATCATACCCAACGCGCCAGAGAGCAAGCGGCCTGCCAAACATATGCCTATCCAGATGAATGGGTTAGGCAGGCCGCCGAGACTCCGGCTGCGTCGGCATGACACAGCCTGCGTCCAAATGTCTCACGCCCGCCCGCGTGTCACAGCGGCATGCGCACCACGAGCACCGGCACATCCACGCCGTGGCGGACTTCATTGATCGTGGCGCCGAAAACAAGATCCATCACGCCGCGGTGCCCGTGCGCGCCCATCACGATGAGGTCCGGAGCAAGCGTCCGGGCCTGCCGGATGATGATGGTCCGGGCTTCCTTGCCATGCAGCACGGCGAGTTCGGCCTTCAGACCGGCGCGGCGGACGGCCTCCGCCAGCTCTTCGAAGTAGCGCCGCCCCTGTTCGATTTCGGCCGTGCGCGCTTGGTCGCCGTAAATCTGGCTGGCGACGCCCTCTTCCACATGCAGCAGGTGGATCACGGCGCCGTGCGGCTTGCCGAGCGCCACGGCATGGGCCAGCGCCACGCGGTCCAGTTCGGAGTGATCCACGGGCACGAGGATGCGGCGGTAGAGCGGCTCGGCGAAGCGCAGCTCGCCGGCTTCGGGCATCACCGCGGCGGCGCGGTCGCGCAGCCGCGCCGCGCCCACATAAACCAGCAGACCGGCCAGCGGCGCGATGATGGAGGCGGCAGCCCAATTCGGGAGAGCGCCCAGCTCCACCCACGCCAGCCACAGGTTCAGACCGATGATCAGCGCCGCGCAGCCGTAGCCCAGCGCCTTCACCCAGCCCGGGTTCACCAGCGCGCCCATGCGGCGGCGGTCGCCGGTGAAGCGCACCAGGGGCACGATGGCGAATGGCAGTTGCAGGCTGAGCACCACCTGGCTGAGGATCAGCAGCCGGTAGGCGCCCTCATTGCCCGCGTACTGGATGGTCAGCGCCGCTGGCACGATGGCCACGCCGCGCGTGATCAGCCGCCGCAGCCAGGGCCGCATGCGGAAGTTGAGGAAACCCTCCATCACGATCTGCCCGGCCATGGTCCCGGTGATGGTGGAAGACTGGCCGGAGAACAGCAGCGCCAGCGCGAAGGCGGCGCCCGCCAGCGTGGTGCCGAGCAGCGGCGTCAGCATGGCGTGCGCCTGGCCGATTTCAGTCACTACCAGGCCCTGGCTGAAAAACGTCGAGGCGGCCAGGATGAGAATGGCCGCATTGACGAACAGCGCTCCGTTGAGCGCGATGGCCGAGTCGACAAGATTGAACCGGCAGGCGGCGCGGCGGGATTCGACATCGGCGCCGAACGAGCGCGTCTGCACCAGCGACGAGTGCAGGTAGAGATTGTGCGGCATCACCGTCGCCCCCAGCATGGCCACGGCGACATACAGGCTGGCCGGGTCCAGCCGCGGCACAAGCCCGCCCGCCACTTCGCTCCAGACCGGACGCGCCAGGATGATCTCGATCAGGAAGCAGCCGGCGATGACGGTGATGAAGCCGAGGATGATGGATTCGATCAGGCGGATGCCGAACCGCCCGAACCAGAGGATCAGCAGCGTGTCGGCCGCGGTGATCAGCACGCCGGCCAGCAGCGGCAGACCGAACAGCAGGTGCAGGCCGATGGCCGCGCCGAGCAGTTCGGCGAGATCGCAGGCAGCGATGGCAATCTCGGCCAGCACCCAGAGGGCGTGGCTCACCGGGCGCGGGTACGCTTCGCGGCAGGCTTGCGCCAGATCGCGGCCCGTGACGATGCCGAGCCGGGCGCTGAGGGTCTGCAACAGGATCGCCATCAGGTTCGACGCCACCAGCACCCACAGCAGGCGGTAGCCGAAGCGCGATCCGGCCTCGATGTCGGTGGCCCAGTTGCCGGGATCCATGTAGCCGACGCTAACCAGATAGGCCGGGCCGGCAAAAGCGAACATGCGCTTCCACAGCGAGGGGTGCGCGGTCGAGACCGACGAATGGACCTCGGGCAGGGACGGCGCGGCGGATCCCATCGTGCCCCTTAGTGTAGCCTGCGGCGGCGGGCGCAGGCGGCCGCGGCCAGGCACGCCAGCGCGGTGAGCGCTCCGCCGGCGAGCACGCTGGCGGGCCGGTAGCGGAACTCCACGCGGTGCGTGCCGGCTTCCACCACCACGCCCCGGACGGCGGCGTAGGCTTCATGGATCCGTGCCGCGCGTCCGTCGACGCTGGCTCGCCAACCGGGAAACCAGGTATCGGTGAGGATCAGCATGCCGCGGCAGCGCAGACGCGCCTCAATGACGACGCGGTTGTGGCCGTATTCGAGAATGCGGGCTTCTTCATCGCCGCCGCACTTTTCCAGCGCCGGAACAGGACCGGGCAGAAATGTTGTTTCTCCGAGCCGCTCCCGGATCGAGTACAGGGCGCCCGCCGCATGTTCTCGGTTGTCCATGCCGAAAGCCTCGTGCACCGTGAACACGCGCGGCAGCGCGCCGTCCCGCTCGTAGACGTTGACGCCCTCCGCGCCGCGGAACACCTCCCTCGCGTGCGCGGGCGATGGCGTCCGCGCCACGCGGAAGCGCACGCCGAACAGGCGCTGGGC
>CAKZUE010000003.1 GCA_937920635.1 uncultured Bryobacteraceae bacterium | reverse complement strand
CTCGGCCCATTGCACGCGCTCGAAGTCCAGGATCAGCTCTTTGCACCGCGGATCCACCAGCAGCCCCACCTCCCCCGCCGCGTTCCGCAGCTTCGCGTTCACCAGCGCCGCCCGCTCCCGCACCGGCGGATTCTTTCTCGAGATCCGGTACGACGGCGTCTCCCCGCGCTCGGCGAAAAATCCCTCGATGATCTCCCGGTCCGTCGTCCCGCTCGTCTGCAACCGGCTCGCGCACGCGTCGCCGTAAATCACCACTCCCCCCTTCCACCCTCCGTACCGCCGCGCGAACTCCTCGCACGCGTCCCGCGTCCCCGCCCGCCTCAGCACGATCTCGTCCAGCACATGCGTCCGCCCCTCCGCCTCCTGCACCACCACGCTCGACATCGGATCCACGTTGAAGTCCAGCGCCCACAGCAGCTCCTTCTGCGGGTCCGCTTCCAGCTTCCTCACATGCGTCTTCCGGTCGAACGCGTGGTACACCAGCCCCTGCGCCGGATTCAGATATTCGCCCAGCACCTCCTGCGCGTAAAACGCCTCGTCGTAGCTGTGCTTCAGCCGCTCATAGAAATCCGGCACCCGCTCCAGCAGGTGCCTGTTTTCGAACGGCGCCGCCTGCACGCATTCATAGCCTTCCACCGGCTCGTGGATGAACCGCTCCCACACCCAGTCGTACCCCTTCGGCGTCCACACTCCGAACCCGCACAACCGCTGCGCCTGCGGGTCTCTCAGCCTCCCCTCCAGCCGCACCCACGCCTCTTCGCTCGCATACGTCAGCTCGTCCACTCCGAACCACGCCAGGTTCGTGCCCCGCAGCCGCTCGTATTCATCCAGCGACCGGAACAGGATCCGCGACCCCGTGTCCAGCAGCACCGCCTGGTTCTCCGCCTTGTTGAAGTCGAACGGAATCCCGCTCTCCCTCATCACATCGAACAGCGCCGCTTGCGTCGCGTCGCGCAGCATCGGGTACGTCGGCGCCCCGATCAGCCCCGTCCGCCCCGCATTCAGATACGCCAGCTTCAAAGCCTCGTGGCACAGCGCCTGGCTCTTGCCCGATCCAATCGGCCCCGAAAACCCTTTGAACCGCGCCTCCGATTCGTGGAACCTCCGCTGCGACGGCAGCGGCGAGTACGGGATGGTCCTCCGGATCTTCATTCCGCCTTCGGCTCCACCCACTCCACCTTCACCGCGCTCGGCTTCTCCAGCCCCAGCGCTTCACGCAACTGGATCAGCCTCACCGCTTCGCTCGTCGTGATCTTGCACTCGCCCTCTTCCACGTGCTCCGCCAGTTGCAGCAGCATCTTGTCCACCATCTCGCCCAGCTTCTTCTTGTCGAGCTTTTTCGCCCGCTTCCTCGGCGCCGCCTTCGCCTTCAGCTTCTCCTCCCCCGCCTCCGGCGCGACCCCCGCCGCCTCTGTCTCTTTCACCGCCGTCCTGCGTGGTGCCTTCGCCGGCTGCGCCGTCTTCCGCGTCGCTTTCTTTTTTGCCTGCTTCGTTGCCATGCCCGTGCGTTCCCCCGCCGCATCCAAAAATCCGCGCCCGTTTCCTTCCGGCCCTCCCGTTCCCGCTCCAACCCCGCAAAAACAAAAAAGAAATTTCTTGTCTTGCCCTCGTGACGCCGCCCCTTCCTTCCGCCCGCCCGCTTCAGGTACCGTAGAAGGGGATCAGCCCCGTATGCTGAGAGCCGCGTTTCTCTTCCTCTCCCGCCGCCGCCGGCTCCGTCGCTGGATGGAGACCTCCCCCGCCGCGGCCCGCCTCACCCGCCGCTTCATCGCCGGCCAGCGCCTCGAAGACGTCATCGCCGTCGCCCGCCGCCTCCACCAGGACAACATCCTCTCCACCCTCGATCACCTCGGCGAAAACGTCACCTCCGCGGACGAAGCCGCCGCCGCCCGCGCCTGCATCGAGGACGCCCTCGACTCCATCGCCGCCGCCGCCCTCCCCGCCACCGTCTCCATCAAGCTCACCCAGTTCGGCCTCGACATCTCCGACTCCCTCTGCCGCTCCAACGTCGAAGCCGTCCTCCTCAAGGCCCGATCCATCGGCTCTCGCGTCGAGATCGACATGGAGTCCAGCCAGTACGTCGATCGCACCCTCCACATCGTCCAGGACCTCCACTCCGCCCATAACGGCCTCCGCGCCGTCCTTCAGGCCTACCTTTACCGCACGGCTGACGACCTTCGCCGCCTCAACGCCCTCCGCATCCCCGTCCGCCTCTGCAAAGGCGCCTACAACGAGCCGCCCTCCGTCGCTTGGCCCAGAAAGAACGACGTCAACTCGAGCTACGCCCGCCTCGCCCGCATCCTCCTCGATGATGGCGAAGACCCCGCCTTCGCCACCCACGACCCCCGCATGATCGACGTCGTCGTCGAGCACGCCGCCCGCAACAACCGCCCCCCCTCCTCTTTCGAGTTCCAGATGCTATACGGCGTCCGCCGCGACCTCCAGCGCATGCTCGTCTCCAGCGGCTACCGCCTCCGCCTCTACGTCCCTTACGGCGACGCCTGGTACCCCTACTTCATGCGCCGCCTCGCCGAACGCCCCGCCAACGCCTTCTTCATCCTCAGGAACCTATTCCACCACTGACTTCCAACTTCCGGAACCCTCCCTCCCGCGCTGGCGTCTAAAAAAGTTGAAGGGCGCCATGGAATGAAATACTGGGGCTTCCTCTTGGCCAAGCTCCTCGCCGCCTATGCGGTGTTGCGCCTTCTCTGGTTCCTCATCGAAACCCTCCTCCCGGAGCCCGAAATCTTCCTCTACACCCACCTCCCCCGCTTCCCCAACGATCTGCCCTGGACCGCCGCCATTCTCTTCTTCTGGCTCTTCTCCCTCGGCCTCCTCGCCCTCATCGTCTGGGACCAGCGCACCCGCTGCCGCACCTGCCTCCGCCGCCTCCGCATGCCCGTCGAAAGCGGCAGTTGGAGCCGCGCCACCCTCTTCGCCCCACCGCGCAAGTCCCTCATCTGCCCCTATGGTCACGGCACCCTCGACGAGCCCGTCGCCCACGTCTCCGCCCAGCCCCCCTCCGAGTGGCATCCCCACGGCGACATCTGGAAAGAGCTCGAAACCCTCGACAGAAAGCCCCGCTAAGCCTCATGCCACAATGGAATTGACATCCTTGGGAGCCTTCTGTGCCTGCTAAGTCCGGCAAGCCCTCACGCCGCCGTCTCTTCCGCAACCCCTTCGTCAAAGTCTTCGCCGCCTTGGCATCCTTTGCCGTCGTCGCCCTCCTCGTCTCTTTCATCGCCATCTGGGTCCACTACTCCCGGCTCGTCGACGAAAAACTCCAGAAAGGCCCCTTCACTCAAACCGCCCAGCTCTACGCCGCTCCCGAGCCTGTCAGCGTCGGCGACTCGCTCACCCAGGACGATCTCGTCGAAGCCCTCCGCCGCCGCGGTTACTCCACGGACCGCTCCAACCGCACCGGCTGGTTCCACCTCCGCTCCGATGGCGTCGAGATCTTCCCCGGCGTCGACGCCTACCCTCATTCCGAACCCGGCGTCATCTTCCTCGAAAACAACACCGTCGTCCGCATCGTCTCCAACCGCGACCACACCGAGCGCCCCCGCTTCTTCCTCGACCCCGAGCTTGTCACCAACCTCCACGACCGCCGCCGCGAAAAACGCCGCCTCGTCCGCTTCAGCGACATCCCCAAAGTCCTCGTCCACGCCGTCATCTCCGCCGAGGACAAACGCTTCTTCGACCACGCCGGCTTCGACCCCGTCCGCATCCTCCGCACCGTCTGGGTCGACATCACCCAGAACCGCCGCTACGGCGCTTCCACCATCTCCATGCAGCTCGCCCGCCTCCTCTGGCTGTCCAGCGACAAGACATGGAAGCGCAAAGCCCTCGAGGCGCTCATCACCCTCCAGCTCGAACAGAAACTCACCAAGGAGCAGATCTTCGAGTACTACGCCAACCAGGTCGACCTTGGCCAGCGCAAGAGCTTCGCCATCCACGGCTTCGGCGAAGCCGCCCAGGTCTACTTCGGCAAGGATCTCCGCGACCTCCGCCTCGAAGAAGCCGCCCTCCTCGCCGGTCTCATCCAGCGCCCCAATTACCTCAACCCTTACCGCCACCCCGAACGCGCCACCCAGCGCCGCAATGTCGTCCTCGCCCTCATGCGTGACAACGGCTTCATCACCGAACTTCAGTACCTCGAAGCCGTCAAGGCTCCCATCAAACTCGCCGAGGGCGGCGAAGAGTCCTCCGACGCCCCCTACTTCGTCGATCTCGCCTATGACGAATTGCAGGAGCAGTTCTCCGACCTCGACTTCCAGGCCAACTCCTACCGCATCTACACCACCCTCGACATGAAGCTCCAGCGCGACGCCCTCGAGGCCGTCCGCATCGGCATCCAGGAAGTCGACGCCCTTCTGGCCAAAATGCGCCGCAAGTACCCCGAGCCCCAGGTCGCCCTCGTCTGCCTCGATCCCAACACCGCCGAAGTCAAAGCCCTCGTCGGCGGCCGCAGCTACGCCGCCAGCCAGCTCAACCGCGCCCTCGCCCGCCGCCAGCCCGGCTCCGCCTTCAAGCCCTTTGTCTACGCCGCCGCCCTCAACACCGCCCTCGAGGGACGCGATCCCGTCATCACCCCGGTCACCCAGGTCGTCGATGAGCCCACCACTTTCTTCTACGACGACCGCGAATACTCCCCCAATAACTTCGGTCAAAAGTTCAACGGCACCGTCACCCTCCGCTTCGCCCTCTCCAAGTCCCTGAACATTCCCACTGTCAAGTTCGCCGAAATGGCCGGCTACCAGTCGGTCGCCGATCTCGCCGAAGCCGCCGGCCTCAGGGGCGTCAAGCCCACCCCTGCCGTCGCCCTGGGCGCCTACGAAGTCACCCCGCTCGACATCGCTTCCGCTTACACCGTCTTCTCCAATCAGGGCACCTGGGTCCAGCGCAATCTCATTCGCGAAATCCGCTCCGCCGACGGCGCCATCATCCACCAGTACCAGCCCGTCGCCCGTCAGGTTCTCGATCCCCGCATCGCCTACATGGTCGTCAATCTCATGGAGGAGGTCCTCCGTTCCGGCACCGGCGCAGGCGTGCGCTCGCGCGGCTTCTATCTCCCCGCCGCCGGAAAAACCGGCACCTCCCATGACGCCTGGTTCGCCGGCTTCACTTCCAAGCTCCTCTGCGTCGTCTGGGTCGGCTTCGATGACAACCAGGAGCTACCGCTCGAAGGCGCCAAAGCCGCTCTCCCCATCTGGACTGAGTTCATGAAGCGCGCCCACCGCCACCGCGAGTACCGCGGCGTCCAGCCCTTCTCCCCGCCCGACGGCATCGCCATCGTTGACATCGACCCCTTGAGCGGACAGCTCGCCACCGCCGCCTGCCCGAAGCCCGTCCCGGAGGTCTTTCTCGCCGGCACCCAGCCCGTCGAACTCTGCCGCCTTCACGGCGGCGGCCAGACCTGGATCAGCAGTTGGGACTCCGAATCCTCCTCGTCGGCGGCTTCCACCTCCTCCGCCCCTTCCACCGCCCGCATACAGCCCCCTCCGCAGCGCCAGGCGGCCTCCCGCGCGGATTCCTCGCAGCCTCCGCCCTCCAATCCTCCTGCTCCCGCCGCCGAACCCAAACGCGGATTCTGGGGCCGGATTCGGGCTATATTTAGGTAGGCTCAAAGCAGGGAGGTTTTTATGCGGACGCGCACAGCCGCGCTTCTCCTCTTTGGCTGCCTGTCGGCCGCTCCGGCCCGGCAGCCGGCCCAGCCGCCTGCCGCCCCGCCGCCCCAGGACGCCCAGCCGGCCAAGCCCCAGATCAGCCCGGAAATGCGCGGCGACATCTATATGGCCCGCCGCATGTATCGCGAAGCCATCGATGTCTACCGCGCCATCCAGCCGCCCAATGCCGTCATCCTCAATAAAATCGGCATTGCTTACCAGCAACTGGGCGAACTCGATTCGGCGAAAAAAATGTATGAGCGCGCCATCAAGCTCAATAAAAAATATCCCGAGGCCATCAACAACCTTGGCACCGTCCATTACGCCCGCAAAAGCTTCCGCCGCGCCATCTCCCAGTACAAAAAAGCCCTCGAGCTGAACCCCGATTCCGCTTCCATCTATTCCAACCTCGGCACTGCTTATTTCGCCCGCAAAGACTACCGCCGCGCCGTCGAGTGTTATGAAAAGGCCATCTCGCTTGACCCCGACGTCTTCGAGCGCCGCGGCACCTCCGGCGTCCTGCTCCAGGAGCGCAGCGTCGAGGAGCGCGCCAAATTCCACTACCACCTCGCCAGAGTCTACGCCAAAAACGGCCGCAACGACCTCGCGCTTTTTTACATTCGCAAGTCTCTCGAAGAAGGATTCAAAGAAAAAAAACGCTATCTGGAAGAAGATGAGTTCGCCGAACTTCGCAAACTGCCGGAATTCGAGGAACTCATGAAAATCGAACCCCGTGTCCTGTAACCGATCCTTCCTCCTCGCCGCCGCCCTGGCTCCGGCGCTTCTCCTGCCTGCGTGCAGGCGCGGCAGCCAATCCGCTTCACCCGCCCGCAGCCTCGCCATCCTTCCCATGGAAGACCAGTCGCCTGCCGCCTCCCACGCATGGCTCGCGCGCCTGGTCCCCTTCGCGCTCGTCCGCCAGCTCCAGGGCGTCCCCCGCCTTGCCGCCGCGGAAGTCCGCCTGTCCACGGATCTGCCCGGCGCCACGCACGAACTCACGGGCTTCATCTCCTCCAGCAACGGCGCCATCCAGGCGCACCTCTTCCTGTACGAACTCCCCTCGCACAAGCTCCTGCGCCATGAGGTCCTCTCTCAGCCTCCCGCCGCCTGGAAGCAGATTCTCACTGGCGCCGCGCGCTCCATCACCTCCTCGCTCCAGCTTGCCGGCTCTCTTCAGCCGCTCGCCGTCCAGCAGGAATCCGCCGCCCGCCTTCTCGCCGGTGCGCTCTCCGCCTCTTCCCCGGAGCAGTCCCAGGCCGCCTTCCGCGCCGCCGCCGAGGCCGATCCCGCCTGCGGCTGGTGCTGGCTCGGTTGGGCGGAGACCGCCCTCCGCCGAGGGCTGCGCGAGGAGGCGCTGAAGGTTGTCGGCGCCGCCGCCCTCGGCGGCAAAGACATCGATCCGCTCTCCCGCCACCGCCTCGACCTCATCGCCGCCCAGCTTCGCTCTGATCCCATGGCCGCTGCCGCCGCCCAGCGGGCCATCGCCGATGCCGCTCCCGGCGACCCGCTCGCGCAGGCCCGCCTCGCCGAAATCCTCGTCGCCAATCGCCAGTACGATCAGGCCGCGGCCGCCTTTCAGCGGGCCATCTCCGCCGATCCCGGGACCGCGGCTTTCTGGAATTCCCTCGCCTATGCTCACGCCTACGCGGGGCGTTTCGATGACGCTCTGAAAGCCATCGCCCGCTATGCCGAACTCGACTCCTCCCCCAATCCCGCCGACAGCCGCGGCGAAATCCTCATGATGGCCGGCCGCTTCACCGATGCCGTCCAGTCCTTACAGGAAAGCTATCGCAAGGACCCCGCCTTCAACAACGGCGCGGCTCTCGAGAAAGCCGCCATCTGCTGGATGCTGTATGGCGATCCCCGCCGCGCCGCCGAAGCGATCGCCCAACTGCTGAATGACCGCGCCGGCCGCGGCGACCGCGCCGTCGATCTCGCCCGCGCCCGCTGGGAGTTCCTTACCGGTCAGTCCGTTCCCGCCCGCCAGCGCTTCAGCCGCATGGCCCGGGACTCCTCCACCCCGCTCGCTCCCATCGCCTCCGCGATGCTCGCCCTCCGCCTCGCCTTCTCCGATCCTGCTGCCGCCTTGGCCACGCTTCGCTCTGCGCCAGCCAGCCGTGACCCGTTGCCCCAGATCTTTTCCGCTTACGCCGCCGCCGCCGCCGATCCGGCGTTTCTCGATCAGATCCGCGACGACCGCCTCCGCGCCGAACTCGAGGCGCTCTCCCTCACCGCCCGCCGCGATTGGAAACGCGCCGCCCTGGCATGGAAAGCCGTCATCGGCCGCTCCCCTGGCGGCGCCGACAGCGCGTATCGCGAGCTCCGCGCCTTCTGCCTCGTGCAATCCGGAGACACCAGACAGGCTGCCGAAGCTCTCGGCGCCTCCTGGCCGCTGTTGTCCGCCGGCCAGATGGATTTCTACGATTTCCTCGTCTACCCGAACCTGCTCTTCACCCGCGCCGAAATCGCCCGCGCCTCCGGCCGCATCGACGAAGCCCGCCGCCTCTACGACATCTTCCTCCAGTTCGCCGGCGACCGCCCCGACCTCGCCCCCCAGATCGCCCGCGCCCGCTCCGCCGCCCGCCTCTGATTACCCGTTTCCCCTCGGCCCTGGCCGAGGGCTGCGCTTCCCCCCATTGCCCGTGGATTTCCCCTCGCGCTTGCGCGAGGGCTGCCGCCTTCGCCCCAGCGAAGGCCACCAACAGGAAAAAACCGGGGACAGGCCCGCCCGGGCGCGAATTTCCGGTTGAAAAACCGGGGACAGGCCCGCCCGGGCGCGAATTTCCGGTTGAGACTTGCCACGATCCCAGCCAGCCGCCTCCGCGCGTTCAGGCATCTCCGCCAGAGCCTCCCAGGCTCAGACCTATCCCCCGCCCGCCATGAGGAATATGGTGCAACCCCCAGCAGCAGCCGATGCATGAAGTGTGCGGTGCACCGCGCTTGCCTGCGTGATGGCTGCAACGCTCTGGGCGCAGTCCCCTCAGGAAATCTCCGCAGCCACTCAGCGCGAATCCATCCTCCGGCAGCGCCAGTCGCTTGCTTCCCCGGCACCCAGCCCGGTGGCAGCAAACTGGAACCGGCAATTGCGAGCCGCGCCTGCTGCTAGTGCCCAATACATGCCACCGGCACGACCGGAGACGGCAGACACGTCCAACTCCTTCGCCGCTCAGATCGCCTCCATCCAGCGCCAGCGGTTAGCCCTCGCCCGGCAGCAGGGGGCTTCTCTCCCGGGCGTCTCCGCCTCACCCGTCACGCCGCCGCCTGTCTCTTCAGGTGAGCCCGCCCGGTCGCCGCCCCTGGAGTCGCCGCCAGACCGAGACATGGCTGTCTCCAGCTTCGCCCGGCAACTGCAAGCTGTCGCGCTTCAGCCGCGGCCTGTGCGCCCAGAGCCGCCTGCGCCAGTCACCCTGCTTGCCTGCGCCCCCTTGCCCTCATCGGTGCTCGCGCCGATCTTCGACCGCGCCTCAGCCTCCTACGGCCTCCAGACAGCGCTCCTGCGCGCCGTGGCGCAGAAGGAATCCGCATTCCATCCTTGCGCCGTCAGCCCCGCGGGCGCCATGGGACTCATGCAGCTCATGCCGGAAACAGCAGCGATGCTGGACGTCACCGATCCATTCGATGCCGAACAGAGCATCCTCGGCGGAGCGCGCTACCTGCGGCTCCTGCTCGATCGCTTCGACAACAACCTCGCCCTTGCCCTCGGGGCCTACAACGCCGGTCCCGCCCGCGTCGATGCCTATGGCGGCATTCCGCCGTTCCGGGAAACCCAGGATTACGTCTCCAGCATCCTGGGCCGGCTTTCGCGAACAACGGCGGCGGCTTCCGCATCCGGCCCTTGAGGTCAGGAAAAGGGCGATTCGGTTGCGCCGCCCCGCAGGCATCCAACCCTGGCCGCCCTACTTTTCCCGCGCCGCAGCTTCACGTTCCAGCCGCGCCCCATCCCTCAGCCCCTGGAACCGCTCCAGTTGCCGGCTCTTGTTCGGCCCCCAGAAGCTGCCATCTTCAAACAAGACGAGGTCGAGCTCCACTTCCACAGGCGGCCCCTCCGGCAAAGCCAGCGTCTCAGTCCATCTTTCGCCCGTTTGGAAACTGGGACGGCCGAGACTCACCCCAAGGCCCCTGGTCGACACCGCATGGGTGCGGACGGAGACCACCTTGCCGTTCTCGCCCCGCTTGACGAGCCGCACCGCATAAGCCGCCACCGGCCGGTCCGTCAGATTCTGAAGCTCCAGCACTGCTGCGGGCGAGCCGGCTTTCATTTCGATCCGGTGCGCAACGCTCAACGGCGCCGGGATTTCCTGCCCTCCCGCGCAAATCGGCGTGAAGGTCATCGCCGCCAAAGCCATCGATACCTGCAATCGGTTCATGCTCTTGCTCCTTTCTCTCCTCCATCGCATATTCACTCAGTACAAAATTCGTCACAGGCACAACAATGGAATGTATCGGCCACGAAAACTCCGCGCTGTTCATCTAAATACGAACACGCCATCCACCAGATGGCGCAGTACCCGCTGCAAAACGACCGCACCACGGCTCGTTGCAAAAGTTCATCCCAAAGCCCACGGTGCTGCATCGCATCGTAAAAATCCCGGGTCCTCCCTGTGCGCTGCCAGGCAGAGTCGAACAGGGCTGGCAGTCCAGAACCTGCCGGCTCGCCGCTGTCACAACTGTCATCTCCTGTGCAACAGGGAGGCAGAAGATCAGGCTCACCAGAAGCGCAAGTGTTCTCATGCCCCTTTTATACCCCCCTTCCGGGGGCTGTCAATAGAAAACAAAAAGTCATTTCTTTTCAATTCATAACGGAGCCGTCAGATTGCGGATTCATCGAGGGATGGGGCTACACCACCACCCGCCGGTCTCCCTCCCGCCGCGTCACCCTTTCCCGGTCCAGAAATTCCAGCAAGGGAATCGCGTATTTCCTGGAAATACCCGTCCATTCCTTGAAATCACTTACGCCAAATGTCTGCCCTTTGCGCTCCCTCAACATGGCCTTCAGGCGCTCCACCGATTCCCTGTGCAGCAGCAGCTCCGGCGCAATCCGCACCAGCCGCCCGTCCTTGATCATCAGTTGCAGCAAGGTCTTCGCCCTCGCCTCGTCGAGCCCCGCTTTCGCCAGCGCCTCCCGCACCGGCGGCGCTTCCAACCCCGCCTCGCGGAACGCGCGTTCGATCCGCTCTTCCGCCTCCCGCTCCTCAGCCTTCCTCCGCGGAACAAAGCTGCGCAGCCGCAGCGTCTCCCCCTCGCCTGCCAGATCCCCGTCCGCCTCCAGCACCGCATCCAGCCATCCCGCCTCCAGCCCCGAAGCCGCCCGCGGCATCCCGCCCAGCAGCGGGTTCTCCGCATGAAACCGCTCAAGCCGCTCCCGCAGCTTCAGCGCCTCCTCTTCCACCCGCCTGCGCGCCGCCACTCTGGGGCGCTCTCCACGGATCCACACAAGCCCTGCCGCCGCTGCCCGTCCCCGCAACTCCTCCACCGTCACCCCAGCACGCCCCGCCAGCGCCGCAGCCTCCACGCCCCACGGCGACTCTTCCGCCCACAGCGCCAGCTTTCTTTCCACCGGCGCCACCTCGAGCTCCGCCAGCCGGGCTGCCGCCGCCGCTTTCTTCATCCGCATCGCCGGCTGCGGATCAATCACCACCCCACCGCCGATCGTCGCCAGCGGCGAAAACTGCCGCAGGATAAACCGGTCGCCCGGTTTCAGCAACACCGGTTGCTCCAGCAGGAATCTGGCGAACCCCGCCTCCCCCGCCTCCAAAGGCTGCCTCACATCGAACAGCCGCGCCTCAGCCGTCGTCTCCGCCGTCCACGCATGAAAGTGAACCGGCGCGCCGTGACGCAGCGCCGGCGCCCCTTTCAGCAGCTCCACCCGGCAGTCCACCACACCGGCTGCCTGCCACCTCCCCGGCGATGTCAATGTCATCCCCCGATGCAACTCGCTCGCCTCGATGCCAGCCAGGTTCACCGCCGTCCGCTGTCCCGCCACCGCCTCCTCCACCGGTTCGCCATGCACCTGCAACCCGCGGATTCTCAGCCTCCGCCCCCCGGGCTGCACCTCCACCTCCTCCCCTGCGCGCAACCTCCCTTCCACCAGCGTCCCGGTCACCACCGTCCCGAACCCTCGCAGCGTAAACGAGCGGTCCACCGGCAGCCGCGGAATCCCGCCCGCATCGCGCTCCGGCGCCTGCGCCGCCAGCCACGCCATCTGCTCGCGCAGCTCCGCCAGTCCCTCGCCGCTCGCCGCGCTGACCGCCACTACCGGCGCGCCCTCCAGAAACGATCCCTGCACCAGTTCCGCCGCTTCCACCCGCGCCAGATCCAGCATCTCCGCATCCGCCAGGTCCTTCTTCGTCAGCGCCACCAGCCCGTGCCGCACCCCCAACAGCCGGCAGATCTCGAAATGCTCCCTCGTCTGCGGCTTCACGCCCTCGTCGGCGGCGATCACCAGCAGCACCATGTCGATGCCGCCCGCTCCGGCAAGCATGTTCTTCACGAACCGCTCGTGCCCCGGCACGTCTACAAACCCGAACCGCACCCCTCCCGCCTCCATGTGCGCGAATCCCAGGTCGATCGTGATCCCCCGCCGCTTCTCTTCTTCCAGCCGGTCCGTATCGATCCCCGTCAGCGCCCGCACCAGCGCCGTCTTGCCGTGGTCGATATGGCCGGCCGTACCCACGATAATGTTCTTCATGAGGCCTGCTCCGGCCCGCCTGCTGCGCTTTCCGGGCCTTCTGCTTCCCATCCTCGCCGCCCTTGCACTCTCGGCGCAAACTCCGCCGCAGCAGGAACCGCCCGTCTTCCGCTCCACCGCGGCTCTCGTCAGCGTCGATGTCCTCGTCACCCAGAACGGCAGGCCCGTCACCGGCCTTCGCGCCGAGGACTTCATCATCCGTGAAGAAGGCGTCCCGCGCCCCGTCGAATCCTTCGCCCACGATGCCGCCCCCCTCCAGATCCTGCTGCTCCTCGACGTGTCGGGAAGCATGGGCAGGATGCTCCGCGCCGCCGCCGAAACGGGGCGGCAATCCCTCGAGCAACTGACGCCGCAGGACGAAGTGGCCGTCTTCTTCTTCGCCCGCCGCGCCCGCCTTCAGCAGGAGCTCACCCGGGAAAAGAACCTCGCCGCCCGTGCGCTGCGCGAAGCCGCCGTCGAATCCGGCCTCGGCGCCGGCACCTCGCTCAACGACGCCCTGCTCGAGGCCGCCGCCTATCTCGAAAAACTCCCGCCCTTCCCCGGCCGCCGCGCCCTCATCGTCCTCACCGACAACGGCGGCGTGCACTACCAGCTGCCAGATGAACCCGTCATCCGCGCGCTCTCCCGCGTCAACGCCGTCGCCAACGCCATCGTGCCCGAAGGCGTCCGCCCCCCAAACCCGCCCCGCGGAGACGGCGTCAATCCGGACTTCACGCCCGCCAACATCTTCCTCATCGCCGAGTCCACCGGCGGAGAGGTGATCCGCTCCAACGATGCCGGCCGCCGCCTGCGCGAACTCCTGGAGCGCGTCCGCCTGCGCTACAACCTCATGATCCGTCCCTCTCCCGCTCCGCCCGGCGCCTTCCGCCGCCTCTCCGTCGAACTCGCCGCCTCCGCCGCCGCGCGCGTCCGCGAAGCGCAAATCCGCTGCCGCCCGGGCTACTACGCGCCCGGCGAACCACTCCAGTGAACCTCGCCGCCACTCAGCGGAACTGCGCCGCTCCGGACGCGTCCAGCGCGCACCGGAAGCCTTTCCCTCCGGCCAGCCCCCGCACGCCGTAAATGCTCACGTCATTCTCGGGCGTAGCGCCCCGCCCTGCCTTGGCCAGCTCGTCCGGCGATGGCATCCGCTTCCCCGCCCACTGGCAGAACGCCCGCTCATCTTCCGCGGTGACCCGGTCCGCGTTCCTGCCGGCGGCCGCCGCAAAACGCTTGTATATTTCCGGTGAAACAGGCTCTTTATCAATATAAAACGGTCGCAATTTCGGCGGCTTTTCCCAGGATGGAACCTGAAATTCTCCTTCCGGAACAATCACCATGTCCCCCGTCGGCGTCTTCAGAATCGGCCTCGAACTCCGCCGCACCGCCACCGAGGTCCGGATCTTGTCCAGGTTGGCCAGGGTCAGCCCGATGAAGACCAGCGTGACGCCGGCCGCAATCGCCAGCATCGCCCACACCAGCCTTTTTCCTGCCACTGCCATCCGGTCACTTCCCCAGCCGCTTCAGCAGAATGCCGTATCCGACCCCCGCCTCGTCCGCCGTCCTCGCCGCTTGAAACGCCAGATACCGTCCATCCGTGCTCACTACCGGATTGGATGCTTTCCACCCTTCGTAATCGTTGAAAAATGTCAACCTCTCAAAACTCTTTCCCGTCCCGTCCAGCCTCAGTTTCCAGATGTCGATGTCGCGGAATTTCTCTGTCTTGCCCCGCAGGACCGCCTGCCGGTCGCTCTCCACGCACGTGTGCAGCCCGTCCGGAAAAATGCCCTCCACTTCGTTGTAGCTGCCGATCGCCTGCGACTGATTCACGCGCTGTCCCGACTCCAGATCCACCGTCCACACCGACGCTCCCCCGCCCCGCTCGTAGCAGGAATACGTCAGCTTCCTGTCATTGTCAAAGAAATCCTGCGCCTCCAGCGTGCAGGCGTCGTCCGGACTCTCCACCACCACGCGCCTGTTCTTCAGCGCCGCCCCCTCCACGTCCACCTCCGCCACCCAGATCCGCGACCGCCGCGGCGCCAGCTCCGGATTCTGCGCCGCCGTCTCGGCGAACGCGATCCGCAACGCACGCTTGGAAACCGCCGCCCCCTCGCTCATCTTCTGCCCCAGCCGCACCGGCTTCGCCCCCGGCGCGCGCCGCAGCAGCCAGAGCTCATTGTCGCGATGCCGCCCCGTTCGGATGTCCGTAAACCTCTCCGGACCAATCAGCAGATAATCTCCGTTCGAAAGGTGCATCACGCGCAGAAACGCCGCCCCGGGCACGTTGCACGTCAGACAGCGGATCACCCTCGTCTCCAGATCGATCACGAACGCGTCGCCGAAACTCTTCGCCATGAACGCCACGCCGCGGTTGTCGGGAGAGAAATCCGCCCTCTCGCCGAAATGCGTCAGAATTTCGGTGTCTTTCGGCAGCGCCTCCAGCGGGCTGCCTTTCTTCAGCGGCGCCTGCGCCAGAACCAGCGCGCCTGTCAGCGCGAACAGCCACGATCGATTCACGGCGAAACCTCCCCGAAGCCGATGTACTGCACCTCTTCTTCCAGCTCGATCCCGAACCGCTCCCGCACCCGCCTCTTCAGCTCCCCCGCCAGCGCGCGGAAATCCGCCGCCGTCCCGCCGCCCGCATTATACAGGGTGTTGGCATGCTCCTCCGACACCCGGATCCCGCCGCGCACGAGCCCCTTGGCCCCCGCGCGGTCCAGGAACCACGCCGCCGGAACTTTGCCGCCTTTGATCACCTCCGGCGGCACGGCTGCGCGCGCCAGTCCGGGAAGCTTTTCCCACAGCAGATTCTTGAAAATGCTGCCGGCGCATTTCATGTCTGGCGGATATTTTTGGTTTCTCACGGCCCGAATGTCGTAGGCTTTTCTCCGCATTTCTTCCGTATTTCCCGCCGGAAATTCGAATTCCGCCGACAGAATCAGCCACGGCTCCCCCCGCAGCCGCCGCCTCTTGAACTCGCTCTCGCGGTACCGGAAGCCGCACCCCTCACGGTCCGTCTCCCGCACCTCCGCGCCGTCGAAATACCGCACCCGCACAATCCGGTCGGAAATCGAAGCCCCGTAGGCGCCCGCATTGCCGTAGATCGCCGCGCCCACGTTCCCAGGGATCCCCGTCATCCCCTCGTACCCCTGCAACCCCGCCTCGATCGCCGCATCCACCAGCGCCTGAAGCGCTGCGCCCGCCTCTGCCGTCACGCGGTTTCCATCGATCCGGATCCGCGCCCCGTCATAGCGCAGCACGATGCCCGGAAACCCCTCGTCGGCCACGATCAGGTTCGTCCCCATCCCGATCACCACCCACGGCGCGCCGCTCGCCCGCACCCGCCGTACCGCCTCCACAAACGCCGCCTCATCCGCCGTGCAACCGAACACCGCCGCCGGCCCGCCCAGCCCGAACCGTGTGTGCTTCCAAAGCGGTTCGTTCAGAGTAACCTGTAACAGTGGGATTTCGGCGAGGCGCCGCTGCGCCTCTTCCAGACCCGTCATCGCTCTCAATTGTAGGGGACTCCTTGCCATGCCCGCCAGCTTTGCCGGCTTTCCGCCCGAGGCGCTGAAATTCCTCCGCCAGCTCGAACGCAACAACCGCCGCGACTGGTTCGAAGAGCGCAAGCAGATCTTCCTGGAAAAGGTCCGCGCCCCCATGGAGGAGTTCGTCGCCGCCATCGACGCCGCCCTCGCCGCGTTCGCGCCCGAAGCCATCACGCTGCCGGAGCGCGCCATCTACCGCATCTATCGCGACACGCGCTTCACCTCCGACAAGACCCCTTACAAGACCCACATCGCCGCCTCCTTCTTCCGTTCCGATCTCGGCCGCCACGTCGCCGGCGGCTACTACGTCGAGATCTCGCCCCGCTATGTCGGCGTCGCCGGCGGCGTGTACATGCCGACGCCCGACAACCTCCGCCTCATCCGCCTCCACATCCTCGAACACCACGAGCGCTTCAGCTCCGCCGCCCGCGAAAAGAAGCTCCTCGCCGCCATGGGCCCCCTCGCCGGCGACCGCCTCTCCCGCCCGCCCAAGGGCTTTCCCCCCGATCATCCCGCCGCCGAGTGGATCAAGTTCAAGCACTGGTATTTCTGGAAAGAACTCCCCGCCGAACTCGCCACCTCCCGCCGGCTCCTGCCGGAAGTCGTCCTCCGCTTCCGCCTCATGAAGCCCGTCATCGATTTCTTCAACGAGCCCCTCCTCGCCGCGCAGAAAAAACGCCTCCCCGCCGGCGGCTGGGCCTCACTCACGGATGGCTGAACTCCCGCGCCCGCGGGATCAGCTCCCGATACACATCTGACGGCACGTGCGTCTGCCAGTGCCCCGCCCACATCGCCCACCCGGTCGCCCCGCAGAAGATCACTACGATCGCCGCCGCCATCGCCCACGCCGGCACCCGCCGCCTCACGCCCGCTGCCTGCATGTCCAGCGTGTCCTCCACCGGACACGCCGCCACGCACTCCAGGCACCCGATGCACTCCGCTGAGCGGATCTGCACCAGCCTGTCCACCGGCAGCCGCTCCGGACACGCCTTCGCGCACTTCCCGCAGTCGATGCACGTCTCCGCGTTGCGCCGGATCCGCAGCGGACTCGCCAGCGCCGCCAGCCCCATCAGCGCTCCATAAGGGCACAGATACCGGCACCAGAAGTTCTGCACGAAGATCGAAAGCACCACCAGAACCCCGATCACCACCGCCGCCGTCACCCCGAGGTGGCGGAAGAAATTCAGCATCTTCACGTCCGCGATGATCCCGTACGGCGATTCGAGGAACTGCGCAATCGCCGCCGCGCTCATCGTCCCCACCGCATACACGAACAGCCCCAGCAGCACGTACTTCAGGCTCCGCAACCCGATGTCCAACCACCGCGGCAGGTAGAAATTCCGCCGGAATGTGTCCCGCCCCAGTTTCCACAAATATTCCGAAATCGTCCCCACCGGGCACAGCCATCCGCAGAACGATTTGCGCAGCAGCAGCGACAGCCCCGTGAATGTCATGAACAGCACCATCGCCGCCGGATGCACCGCCGGCACACGCCCGGTGTCGAAGAAGTACTTCGTGTTCATCATCCCGGCGATGGGCAGCCAGCCTTCCACCCCGGGCGGGCGGCTCACCCCCGGCACGCTCCCCGTCTCGTACGCCCTCACCCACAGATAAAACTCCACGCCGATCCACACGTTCAGCATCAGAAACGCGGCCTGCACCGCCAGCCGGATCTGCTGCGAGCGGTCCTTCCCCGTCCGCTTGCGGTACGCCTTCTTCTCCCGTCGAGCCTGTGGAGGCGCGGCCGTCATGATTCCAGCTTGCCGCAGCCCGCCTCCCCCGCTCAGTGACTGCGGTCACCGCAACCGCCCGTGTTCTGGCACAATGGAAAGCCTGACCCGATCCCAACAGTAGGAGGGATTCCATGACCCGCGATCAACTCATCGCAAAAATCGAAGCCTTGCCCGCAGAACTGCGCCGCCTCATCGCCGGCGCCTCTCCCCAACAGCTCGACCGCCCCTACCGCCCCGGCGGCTGGACCTCGCGGCAGGTCATCCATCACCTCGCCGACTCGCACATGCACGCCTACATCCGCTGCCGCTTCATCCTGCTCGAGAACGACCCGCCGCTGAAGCCCTACGACCAGGACACCTGGGCCGCCCTGCCCGACGCCTCAAACAGCCCCATCGAACCTTCTCTATCGATCCTTGATGGACTTCACGCCCGCTGGGCCGCCTTTTTCCGATCCGTGCCCGAAGACGCCTGGCCCCGCAAAGGCTACCACCCCGAATACGGCGCCATCACGCTCGAGCGGCTCCTGGAAACCTACGCCGCCCACGGCGAGAAACACCTCAACCACATCCGCGCCGGCCTCGCCCAGGCGTGAACCCTGGCGCGAAAAAAATCGGCTCCGGGGCGCAAGGCCACGCCCCGGAGCCAGGGGTCCAAATGGGGGTCAGAAATAGATCCGCGCGCCAATGCGCAACGCGCGGCCCGCGTAATTGTTGAATTGCGCCGTATTGTTCGGGTCGATCGGCGTCGATTGCGTCACCGGCGCAAACGTCCGCTGCTGCGCGTTCCAGGTGTATGGAGTCGGACGGTTGTTCGGGTTCGCGAAAAACACCGGGTGGTTGGCGATGTTGAACACGTCCACGCGCAATTGCAGGTAGCGCTTGCCCTCGCTGTCCAGATCGATGTTCTTGAACACCGAGGCGTCCGCCGAAGTCACCCGCGGGCTGCGCCCGTCCGGCAGCGTCGGGCTGGAATTGCCCAGCGCCGGCGCGCCGTCCGCGCCCGGTACGGCAAAGGCCTGGTAGTTGTGATACGACCGGCGGAACGGGTCCTCGCGCCACGTCGCCGTCACCGGATTCGGCCCCGGCACGCGGTCCGGCCTCAGCGTGAAGCCGTCCAGTCCGTTGCCGCCGCCGCGCGACTCCCACCAGCCGTTGTTGTTCATCCGCACCACCAGCGGGTAGCCCGCACTGCTGCGGAAGAACCCCGACACGTTGTAGCCGCCGATCAGCCGGTTCAGCCACGGCCCCGCGCCGCCGCCAATCCACTTGCCCCTGCCGAAGGGTAGCTGCCAGGTGTAGGCGAGGTTGAACTTGTGCGGAATGTCGAACGTCGAAAGGCTCCGTTGCAGCCGCCGGTCGGGCTCCTGCGGAAACACCAGCCCGAAGACATCGGCCACTTCGTTGGTTTGCAGGTTCGAGGATCCCGCGTCGTCGATCGACTTCGACCAGCTATAGCTGCCCTGCAACATCAGCCCGCCCGACATCCGCTTCTGGAAGCCCACGTTCAGTCCGTGGTAGACCGAATTGCCCGAACGGTCGAACGCCGTCTCGAAACGCTGGCTGAAGAACTGCGGATACGGGCGCAGCGACGGCGCCAGCGTCGTCGCCATCACGTTGCCCGCCGAGTTCCGGATGCCCAGCCGGTTGTATTCCACCCGCTGCGCGTTGAAATCCGCCGCCTGCGCCACCAGCGGCGCGGTCACGCCCGGAGGAGCGTAGTTGTAAGGCATCCGCCTCGTGAACAGGTGCGTCCCCTTCAGCCCGTCGTAACCGATCTCGAAGGACCAGTCCCGCCCGAGCTGGAATTGCACGCCCGTGTTCCACTTCTGCACATACGGCATCGCGCTGCTCTGTGGAATGTAGAACATGGTGAATGCCAGCGCGTCGTTCATGTACAGCACCGGGTCGCGCGGCAGCTCGAACGGCGCCGGCAGCGGCGCGATCGGGTTTGTGATCAGGTTTACCGGACCCGGCTGAACGCCGCCCGTGCCTGCGTTCGTGCTCACGCTGCGCTGGTTCAGATTCAGGTCCGGCCAGATGTCCTGCCCCGTGCCCGTGATGGGCG
This sequence comes from uncultured Bryobacteraceae bacterium, assembly GCA_937920635.1. Lineage (GTDB taxonomy): Bacteria > Acidobacteriota > Terriglobia > Bryobacterales > Bryobacteraceae > JANWVO01. The sequence goes on along the minus strand of CAKZUE010000003.1, from coordinate 49,557 downwards.
CCCGCAGCACGTTGTACGACATCCGCACCGCCACTCTCTGCCGCCACGCATAAGCCAGCCCGAGCCGCGGCTGGAATCCCCGGTAATTCACCGGCCACAGGTTGCGCTGCAAACCGTTTTTCCCGGAGAATATCCACGCTCCAGTCACCGGAATTCCATTGACGGTTCCGGGAAATTCCGGGACAAAAGTCCCCTGCCGGTCATATTTTTCCGTGCGTGGAGTCTCCACGTCCCACCGCAGGCCGAGGTTCAGCGTCAGCTTCGGCGTCACTTTCCAGTCGTCCTGGAAATACGCCGCCGTGTAGCGCCACCGGTAGTAGGCGTTCGTCTGGAGGGTTTTGAACGTGTAAGTGTTCACCGACCCCGTGATCAATCCGCCCAATTCGTTGATGATGTTGTGGATCGAACCCGTGTTCGGGGTGATCTGGCCGCTGAAGCTGTAAGCACCCCCGGTTAGCCCCCCGAAAGAAAGCCGGTTGAGCTGAATGCGCCGGTGCTCGCCGCCAAAACGCATGGCGTGGCGCCCTTTGACCACTGACATGTCGTCGCCGATGCCCGCATTGACGTCCACCGATCGGCCCAGCGTCGCGCCTTCGCCGTCGTAGCCGCGGTTCAGCGCAGCCAGCCGCGGGAAGCCCACCCCCGCCACCGCCGGCGCCAGCCCCACCTCTTTGGCCCAGTCCCTGGACAGCGCAGCGTCGCTCGGTCCGCGCAGGGCGTTGCCCCGCGAATAGGTGAAGCGCAGTTCGTTGATCACGGTGGGCCGGAGCACGTGCGTGTAGCCAAGCGCTGCATTGCGCGAGTGGATCTTGTCCTGTGGCAGCGGATTGGCCGGATCGCCCGGCCCTGCATACCAGGTGCGCGTGCCCGTCACCGGCGCGTCTGAATACCGCCCGTAGAGCCGGATGTCGGCCCCCGCATTGTGGTCCAGCTTCATGCTCCACCGGTTGTCTTCCGTGTCGACGCCTCTGGCGTAGATCGCGTTATTGCCGTCGGTCTCCCACAGCCCGTCCGGGCGCAGCCAGCGGATGTAGCCAGTGTCGCGCCCCGGCGTGAACGGAAACAGCAGGGGGATCAGCTTCTGCGCGATCGGGTTCTGCGGCAGCAGGTAGCTGAGGTCGTTGTTCGGGATCGCGTCCCGCTGCGCCGTCGGCAGAATCGGCCCCACCGGAAAGCCCTGCTCGTTGCGCGCATAGTGCCACCGCAGTTGGTTGGTCCGCACGGGCGAAGCGATCGCGGCATCTACGTTCTGCTGCCGCAACACCGGGTCGAGGAAATCCCAACTGTTCCTGAAATTGCCCCGCAGCTCCTCGGCGGTCGGCAGCCGCGTCCGGGTCGCTCCAAAGAACAGCTTCTGCCGCTGCGGCTCGCCCGTCGCCCAGAAGAACGTCTTGTTGCGGCCATCGTAGACCTTCGGGATGACCACTGGCCCGCCAATCGCCGCCGCAAAAGCGTGATAGCGGTTCGATGGATTGAACGCCGCCCCCAGCGCCCGCGTTTGCAGGAAGGGGTTCAGGTGCATCCAGCTCGCGTTGCCCCGCCACTGGTTGCCCCCGCTCTTGGTCGCCTGGTTGATCACCGCCGACGTCGTGCGCCCGTACTGCGCGGGCACGCCGTTGGCCATCACCGTCACCTCCTGCACCTGGTCGCCCGAAAACGTCATCACCGCCCGCGCATATCCCGCCGAGGTCACATCCGACCCGTCCACCAGCACCGATGCGCTGCCCGGCCGCCCTCCGCTGACCGAAATGGACGCGCCCGGCGTCACCGGCTGCGTGAAGATGCCCGGCAGTTCGCTCTGCACGCCGCCGTTGTACTGCGGGTCCCCCTGCGCCCCCGGCGTCAACAGCACCACCTGCATCATGCTCCGGTCCACAAACGGCAGATCCTGCATCGCCTGATTGCCGACGTTGGTGGCCACCGCCGCCGTGTCCGGCCGCACCAGCGGCGTCTCCGCCGTCACGTTTACGCTCTCGGCCACCTCCCCCAGCTCCATGCTGATGTTCCGCGTGGTCACCGTGGCCGCCTGCACCTGCACGCCGCGGGAAACAGCCGTCTTGAACCCCGCCAGGCTGGCTGCCACCGTGTACAGCCCCGGCGGCAGGGAGGCTGCCACGTACCGGCCCAATTCCCCCGTCACCGTCTCCACTCTGGCCGCCGTTGCCTCGTTCTGCACCTCTACCTTTGCGCCCACCACCGCCGCGCCCGACGGATCCGTGATCATGCCCGTAATCGTCCCCAGTGCGCTCTGAGCCCCGGCGGGCGCCGCTGCCAACAGCGCCAGAACCACCAATGCCAACGCTGGTTTCTGTTTCATGTCAGACTCCCTGCTCTTGCAGGAAGCTTGAACCGGAAGCCCGCCCCGCACAAGGTAACGTAACGCGAAAAGCACCGCCGCCCGCCCCACTCGCTCACCCCCTGCCCTAAAAAAACTGGGGACAGGCCCGCCTGGCACCAGTTTCCGCCCCCCTGACTGGCTGCAGCCTGCGGCTGGAAACCGCACCTTCGACGTCCCCACGAACCGCTTCAGTTGCTGGTCAGATCCGGTTCCCCTCCGCCGTCGGCGAAAGGGGCTACCATCCCCCCTTATCCCGTTACGGCCACGTTAAGGCCGCCACCGCGCCCCCCACTGGATCAGATCCGGTACCGTTACCACTCGTAAATCGCGATCAGTTTCGGCGGCCCCGGCGTGTGATTGACCACCCGCACATGAAACAGCATCTGTACGTTGCGCTGCTGCCAGCCTGGCTTGGCGCCCGCCAGCGCCTTCCGCAACAGCGCCGGGTTTGTGGCGATCTCCCCCGCCGCCTGCGTCCCGTATTGCGTCAGACCTGCCACCACCAGCACCCCCTGCCCGCTTTCGCTGGCCAGGATGCGCGTCACCAGGATGTAGTCCTCGTCCGTGCGCCCGTTGTCCTGCAAGTTCGGCAGCCCCCACTGCTGCCCGGTCTCCCGGTGGACGATCCACGACTTCCCGTCCGCCCCCAACTCCGGCTTGAGCGGCAGGTTGCGGGTCACGTCAAACGTCCAGCGGTTGGCGAAACTCACCAGCACCGCCGGCGCCTGCCGCAGGTCCGTAAACGAAATATCGTCCCCGAAACGGATGTCACATTCCTTGCCCTTCTGCGCCAGGAATGACACGATCTTCGCTGTGGCGTGCGCCGACCCGAGCCCGATGTATTGATCCGGAATCGCCACAATATCCTTGCCCGCCACCGTTTCCTCCGGCCGGAGCTCAATCACCGACGTCTGCTTGCCCAGAAAGTCCGCCCCTCCGCGCTTCAGAAGGAAGTCTGTCGTGAACCGGTACACCACCGGGTGCCCCGTGCAGACGATCACCTTGCCCTTGGCCGACGTCACCGGCGCCCAGAATTCGTCTTCGATCCCCGGCTTGCGGCGCCCTGCCAGAAACGCCCCGCCCGCCACCGCCACCGCAGCAACCCCCGCCCCGATCACCCACCGCCTGCCCACCGGCAGCCGCCATCGCTCGCCGTGCTCGCGCCCCTCCTCAACCGCCTCGGAAGCGCGGAACTCCACCCGGTACGCCCCGGCAGGCAGATCCAGCCTCACCGGCGGCGCCTCCGCCAGCCCTTCGTAGTACCGCGCCAGCCTCTTCCGAACCTCCGTGGCGCGCACCCGCACTATCGGGTCCTCGTTGGTGTCGAATCCCGACTCCCGCCCGAACAGCTCCACCCCGAGCACCCGCTCTTTCAGCTCCTCGTACCGCCCCTCCAGGCTCCGCTCCACCAGGTGCCGCAGCAGCCGCTGCGACTGCTGGCTGTTCCGGAAGTGTGGGCTGTCCAGGATCTTCTCGAGCTCCGCCTCCACCTGCGCGCGCAGTTCCGCTCCGCCGCTGCCCCCCGTCAGGGGCATCGCCCGCACACGGGCTGTCGGGAATCGGCCAAAAGCCGGCACGAGCCAATTATCCCGCTTTCCCCCGAGCCGCGCCGCCCCTTACCTCGCCGCCCGCGCCATCCCCACCACCGCGTTCAGCAGAATCGCCCCCAGCGCTGTCGGGATCAGCACCTTCCACCCCACGTTCATCAGTTGATCATAGCGGTAGCGCGGAAACGTGCCCCGCAGCCAGATGAACAGGTACAGCACTGTCACCAGCTTCAGCGCCCACCAGAACACCGGCGCCGCCTCGCGGTTGAACGCCGGGATCAGAAACACGAGCGCCGCCACCCACAGCAGCGCCCCCACCCCGGCCAGCCCCAGCGCATAGCCCCGGATCGGCTGCTTCCTCGTCAGGTAGAAACACAACAGCCCGAACCCGCCGAAAATCACCACCGGCGCGCCGTAGTTGAACGGAATCTCCAGCCACGCCACGTTCGGAAACGGCCTCAGCCATCCGCCGAAAAACAGCGTCACCAGCACGCTCCCGATGGCGAACATGCTGATATACTCCGACAGCATGTACACGCCCCACCGGAAGCCGCTGTATTCGGTGTGGAACCCCGCCACCAGCTCGCTCTCCGCTTCCGGCAGGTCGAACGGCGCCCGGTTGGTCTCCGCCACCGACGCGATCAGAAAAATCATCGTCGGGATCAGCATCAGCCCGAAATTGTCGAACGCGAACCACACCCCCCGCTCCATCTGCGCCTGCACAATGCCCTGCATCGACAGCGTGTTCGCCATCATCACGCCGCACACCAGCGACAACCCCAGCGCCACTTCATAGCTGATCAACTGCGCGCCCGAACGCAGCCCGCCCAGCAGCGAATAATGCGAGTTCGACGACCACCCCCCCAGAATGATCCCCAGGATTCCCACCGACGACATCGCCGTAATCACCAGCAGCGCCACGTTCGTGTCGGTCACCTGGAACCGCCCGGAAAACGGGATCACCGTCAGCGCCGTCGCCGCCGTAAAGAATGTCACCACCGGCGACAGCCGGAACAGGATCCGGTTCGCCTCCGCCGGCACCGTGTCTTCCTTCATCAGCAGCTTCACCGCATCGGCGATCGTCTGCAACAGCCCCTGCGGCCCCACGCGCATCGGCCCCAGCCGCGCCTGCATGTCGGCCAGCACCTTGCGCTCCAGCAGCACCGTGAACGCCACCGCCAGCGGCGACAGCAGCAGAATGCAGGCGCCCACGATCAGGGGAATCAGCCACGGCTGCGAAAACCACTCGCTCATCTCTCGCCTTCCTTACCGCGAAATGCTCATCTGCGCCAGCCGCAACACCGGCTCCGGATACACGCCCACCAGCAGCGTCAGCGCGCCCGTCACCGCCAGCCCCACGCGCGTGCCCAGGCTCACCGTCAGCGGTCCGGCTTCCGCCTCTTCCGGCTCCACGAACACCGCCTTCACGATCCGGAAATAGTAGTAAATCGCCACCACCGCATACACCGCGCCAATCACCGCCAGCGTGTAATGCCCGGTCTCGATCAGCCCCCAGAAGATGTAAAACTTGCCCAGGAACCCCGCCGTCGGCGGAATTCCCGCCAGCGACACCATGAACACCAGCATCCACAGCGCGTGTCCCGGCGCCCGCTTCATCAGCCCGCGCAGATCGTTGATGTCGTCGCCCGCCATGCCCTGCCGCGCCAGCGACGTCAGCACCAGAAACGCCCCCAGCGTCATGAACGTGTACACCAGCAGGTACACGAGCACGCCCTTGATCCCCGTCGGCGAGCCCGCCACCAGCCCCAGCAGAATGTAGCCCGCGTGGCTGATCGAGCTGTACGCCAGCAGCCGCTTCGTGTTCGTCTGCGTCACCGCCGCCAGGTTGCCGATCGTCATCGACAGCACCGCCACCGCCGCCAGCAGCGGCTCCCAGCTCTCCCGCGCCGGTCCCAGCGGTCCCACAAACAGCCGCAGCAGCAGCGCGAACGACGCCGCCTTCGACGCCGTCGCCAGATACCCCGTGATCATCGTCGGCGCGCCCTCATACGCGTCCGGCGCCCACATGTGGAACGGCGCCGCCGCGATCTTGAACATCAGCCCCGCCCCGGCGGTTCCCACCGCCAGCACCAGCACCGGATCCCACGCGTCGCGCGCCGCCACCGCCGCCGCAATCTCGCTCAGCCGCGTCGATCCGGAGATCCCGTACAGCACCGAAAAACCGTACACCAGAAAGCCCGAGCTCAGCGACCCCAGAATCAAATATTTCAGCGCCGCCTCGTTCGACCTTCGGTCCGCCCGCAAAAACCCCACCAGGATGTAAAACGTGATCGCCATCGTCTCCAGCCCGACGAACAGCGTCACCAGCTCCGTCCCGCTCGCCAGAAAATACATCCCCGTCTGCGCCAGCATCAGCAGCCCGTAATACTCGCCGTGGTGCTCGTCGCGCACCTCGAGATACCGGTAGCTGATCAGCCCCGTGATCAGCGTCGCCGCCAGAAACAGCCAGTGGAAAAACAGCGCGTAATGGTCGATCACCAGCGCCCCGCGGAACGCCGTCAGATTCCCGCCATGCTCCAGCAGAAACGACTGCTGCCGCCAGAACGCCACCCCCGCAAACGCCTCCCCCAGCACCAGGAACACCAGCAGCCACCGCCGCTGCTTCGCTTCCGGAAAAATCAGAAAGTCGAACAGCAGCGTCGCGCAGCCGAACAGCGCCAGCAGAATCGCCGGCAAAAGCACGAAATGGTCCGTCGCCGTGTAATACTGGCTCATCGCGAAATCGCCTCCCGCGCCGTGCCGTCCGCCTGCGCCACCGCCGTCGACGTCTGGTGCACGCGGTGCACGATCTGCGCCACGGGCTTCTCGAGAATCTCAAAGTAGGGCTTCGGATACACCCCGATCGTCAGCGCCCAGATCATCAGCGGCACGAACACCGCCCACTCCCGCCAGCTCAGGTCCGGCAGCCCTTTGTTCTTTTCGTTCGTCACTTCCCCCAGCATCGTCCGCTGGTACAGCCACAGCAGGTACGCCGCCCCGAACACCACCCCAGGCACAGCCAGCGCCGCCCACCACTTGCTCGCCTGGAACGCCCCCTGCAAAATCGTGAACTCGCCCACAAACCCGTTCAGCAGCGGCAGCCCCGCGCTCGACAGCATCGCAAACGCGAACACGATCGCGTAGTTCGGCATCACATGCGCCAGCCCGCCGTATTCGGCGATCATGCGCGTGTGCCGCCGCTCGTAAATCACGCCCACGATCAGGAAGAGCATGCCCGTCGAAATGCCGTGGTTCAACTGCTGGATCACCGAGCCCGCGATCCCCGCTTCATTCAGCGCAAAGATGCCCAGCGTGCAGAAGCCCAGGTGGCTCACCGACGAGTACGCCACCAGCTTCTTCCAGTCCTGCTGCATCAGGCTCACCAGCGCCCCGTACAAGATGCCGATCAGCGACAGCACGATCAGCACCGTCACGATCGTCTGATCCGCGCTCGCCCGCGGCAGCAGCGGCAGCGAGAACCGGATGAACCCGTAGGTCCCCATCTTCAGCAGCACCGCCGCCAGAATCACCGACCCCGCCGTCGGCGCCTCCGTGTGCGCGTCCGGCAGCCACGTGTGGAACGGGAACATCGGCACCTTGATCGCAAAACCCAGGAAGAACGCCCAGAACACCCACTGCTGCATCCCCAGCGGCAGGTTCAGCTTCATCAGTTCCGTGATCTCGAACGTGTAACGCCCGTACTGCGCCGCGTACTGGAAATACAGCGTCAGGATGCCCAGCAGCATCAGCACGCCGCCGGCCAGCGTGTAGAGGAAGAATTTGATCGCCGCATACAGCTTCCGCGGACCGCCCCACACGCCGATGATGAAGTACATCGGCACCAGCACCAGCTCCCAGAACACGTAAAACAGCAGGAAGTCCAGCGAGACGAACACCCCGATCATGCCCGTCTGCTGCAACAGGAACATCGCATAGTATTCCTTTTCCCGCGTCCGGATCACGTCCCACGAGTAGAAAATCGCGATCAGCCCCATCGCCGTCGTCAGCATCACCAGCAGCAGGCTGATGCCGTCGATGCCGATGAAATAGCTCACCCCCAGCGACGGGATCCACTCCCGCTTCTCCACGAACTGATACCCGTCCGCCGCCCGGTCAAACCGCAGCAGCAGCGGCAGCGATGCCAGAAACCCCGCCGCCGCCGTCAGGTTCGCCCACCACCGGATCAGCTTCGTGTTCTCGCGCGGAAGGAACAGCAGCACCAGCAGCCCCGCCAGCGGCGTGAACAGAACGATCGACAGCAGATTCTCACTCATCGCCGCATGCCTCCCTTACCGCACCCACCAGTAGTAGCCGAAGATGGCCAGCACCCCGGCCAAAAACATAAGCGCATAAGAATGGATGAACCCTGTCTGGAAAAACCGCACCGGAAACGACAGCGCCCGCACCGTGAACGCCCCCAGATTCACCAGCCCGTCCACGATCCACGTGTCGTACCAGATCGAAATCTTTGACACCAGCCGCGTCATCCACGCCGTGCCGTTCACCCCGCCATCCACCACCGTCGCGTCGAACCGCGCCATCGCCCCGCCGCCGCCCTTGGCCAGCCCTTCCACGAACAGCGCGTTGTACACCTCATCCACGTACCACTTGTTGTACAGCACCGGATACAGCGCCCCGCCCGCCGGACGCTCGTGCTCCTTCAGCCGCAGATAAATGTGGCGCGCAATCAGAATGCCGCCGATCGCCACCCCGATCGACAGCCCCATCAGCGCCCATTCCATCGTCGTGTCGTGATGCGCCGCCTCGTGCCCGCCGTGCATCGCCCGCCCCGCCGCCTCGAACACCGGCGCAAGCCAGTGCTCGAACGCCTGCTGGAACCCGCTCTCGCCGAACACCTTCGGCATCCCGATCCAGCCCGCCACCACGGACCCGGCAGCCAGCACCGTCAGCGGCGCCGTCATCGAACGCGGCGATTCGTGGATGTGGTGCCGCGTGTGCTCGTCCATGCGCCCTTCTCCGTAGAACGTCATGAACATCAGCCGCCACATGTAGAACGCCGTCATCGCCGCCGTGATCCAGCCCACCGCCCACAGCGCCTTCGACCCCAGCGGGCTGCTCCACGCCTGCCACAGGATCTCGTCCTTCGAGAAGAACCCCGCCAGCGGCGGAATGCCCGCGATCGCCAGCGACGCCACGAACATCGTGCGGAACGTCACCGGAATCTTGTCCTTCAGTCCGCCCATCCGCCTCATGTCCTGCTCGCCGCTCATCGCGTGGATCACGCTGCCCGCGCCCAGGAACAGCAGGGCTTTGAAAAACGCGTGCGTGTACAGATGGAAGATCGCCGCCCAGTACGCGCCCACGCCCACCGCGACGAACATATAGCCCAACTGCGACACCGTCGAGTACGCCAGCACCCGCTTGATGTCGTTCTGCACCAGCCCGATCGACGCCGCCAGAATCGCCGTCGCCGCCCCCACCGCCGCGATGATGTGCGACGTCTCCGGCGTCAGCGCCAGCAGCGCGTTCGACCGCGCGCACATGTACACCCCCGCCGTCACCATCGTCGCCGCGTGGATCAGCGCGCTCACCGGCGTCGGACCTTCCATCGCGTCCGGCAGCCACACGAACAGCGGAATCTGCGCGCTCTTCCCCGTCGCCCCCACAAACAGCAGCAAAGCCGTCAGGCTGAGCACCCCGAACACGCCCGCCTCCGGCGCGAACCGCGCCGACCCGAGCGCCTCGTTCACCTCCACAAACCGCAGCGACCCTGTCACGGTCCACAGGAAAAACATCCCCAGGATGAAGCCCGCGTCGCCAATGCGGTTCACGATGAACGCCTTGTTCGCCGCGTCCGATGCGCTCTTCTTGTGGAAGTAAAATCCGATCAGCAGGTACGAGCACAGCCCCACGCCTTCCCAGCCCACGAACAGCAGCGGATAGTTGTTCGCCAGCACCAGCGTGAGCATGAAAAAGACGAACAGGTTCATGTACCCGAAAAACCGGTAGTAGCCTCCGTGATGCGGCCCGTGCTCGTGCGCCATGTATCCGGTCGCGTACACATGGATCAGGAAACCCACAAACGTCACCACCAGGATCATCACCGACGACAGCGGATCCAGCAGAAAGCCCCAGTCGGCGCCGATCGGCGGCAGCCACTTGTACAAAATCACCTCGTGCGACTTTGTCTCGAGCCCCGCCAGTTGCACGACCGCCCCCAGCGACAGCAGCAGGCTCAGACCCACCGTGCCGGGACCGATCGCCCGGATCGCCGCCATCGAAAGCCGCCGCCCGGCAAACAGCATCACGGCAGCCCCGAACAGCGGGATCAGCGGAATCAGCCAGATCAGATCCAGGAAGTTCATGCCTGCGCTCCTACCACTTCAGCAGGTCGATCTCGTCCACCTGCACCGTCTCCTTGTTCCGGAACAGCGCGATCAGAATGCCCAGCCCCACCGCCGCCTCCGCCACCGCCACGCAGATGACGAAGATCGCGAACACCTGCCCTTCCAGTTGATCGAGGTTGCGCGCAAACGCGATCAGGTTCACGTTCACCGCGTTGAGAATGATCTCGATCGACATCATCAGCACGATCACGTTCCGCCGCGTCAGGATCCCCACCACGCCGATCAGCAGCAGGATCGCGCTCAGCACCAGGTAATGAGCAGTGGTGACCGGAGCCAGCATCGCCTTCTCCTCAAATCCTCTTCTTCGCCATCATCACGCCGCCGACAATCGCCACCAGCAGCAGCAGCGACGCCAGCTCGAAGGGCACCAGATAGTCGCGGAACAGCACCATCGCCAGGCTCTCCACGTTGCCCCCCTCGCGCGGCGTCGGCTGCACCGCCGGCGGCAGCCGCAGCGTGCCCGCGCCCCGCAGCCAGAACCATGCCAGCATCGCCCCCGTGCCCCCCGCGCACAGCAGCCCGCCCACCCAGCTCCGGTGGAACTGCCGCTCCCGCGCCGCCGCCTCCAGGTTCACCAGCATGATCACGAACAGGAACAGCACCATGATGCCGCCGATGTACAGCACGATCTGCACCGCGAACAGAAACTCCGCGTGCAGCATCAGGTACAGCCCCGCCACCCCGCCCAGCGACGCAATCAGCGAGATCGCGCAGTGCACCGCGTTGCGCATCGTCACCGTCAGAATCGCGCCCGCTACTGCCAGCGCCGCGAAACAGTAAAAGAAAACCGTCTCTGTCATCGGCTGCCTCCGCGCTCAGGCCGCGCTCCCGCCTAGAAGCGGTATCGCGTCGGCAGCAGCCCGTTCTCAAGCGTCTGCCGGTCCAGAATCGCGCCCTCCCGCGTGTAACTCGCCATCTCGAAATCCTGCGTCAGCTCCAGCGCGTCCACCGGGCAGGCGTCTTCGCACAGCCCGCAGAACATGCACCGGCTGATGTCATAGGTGAACGTCACCAGCTCCTTCTTCTTCGTCTCCGGATTGCGCTCCCACCCCACCACGATCAGGTTCTCCGGGCACGCCAGCGCGCACAGGTCGCAGGCGATGCACAGCGTCTCGCCGTTGTCCGGATTGATGTTCAGCCGCGGCGCGCCCCGGTACCGCTCCCCGATCTTCGGCCGCTCCTGCGGATACTGCTCGGTCACGATCTGCTTCGGATGCTGGTGCCGGAACGTCACCCGCAGCCCCTCGATCAAATCGGCCAAAAACACTTTGCGCAACAGTTGTTTCATCGTTGGGTCCCCCTCTGTCTCAGCGGCGCCCTCACCGGTCCACCTCCCCCAGCACGATGTCGGTGGTTCCGATGATCGCCACCACGTCAGCCACCAGCGCCCCGCGGCACATCTTGTCGAGCGCCTGCAAATTCACAAAGGACGGCGGGCGGATCCGCACCCGGTACGGCTGCGTCGACCCGTCGCTCACCACGTAATAGCCCAGTTCGCCTTTGGGCGCCTCGATCGACACATACGCCTCGCCCACGGGCGGCTTGATCACCTTGCCCACCTTCGCCAGGATCGGACCGGCAGGGATATCGGCCACCGCCTGCCGCACGATCCGCACGCTCTGCCGCATCTCCTGCATGCGCACGATGTAGCGGTCGTACGTGTCGCCATTTTCCCGCACCGGGATCTCGAAGTCGTACTTCTCGTAGCCCGAATACGGCTGCGCCTTGCGGATGTCCCACTTCACCCCCGCCGCCCGCAGCATCGGCCCCGTCACCCCGTATTCCTTGCAGTCTTCCGCCGTCAGAATCCCCACCCCCGTGAGCCGCTGCTGCCAGATCCGGTTGCCGGTAAGCAATTCCTCGTATTCGTCAATCTTTTTTTCAAATAAATCGCAGAATTCCAGGCACTCTTTTTCGAAACCTTCGTACGTCTCGTATTGCAGCCCGCCGATCCGGAAGGCGTGCGTCGTCAGCCGCGCCCCGCAATATTTCTCGTAAATGTTCAGGACGTACTCCCGCTCCCTCATGCAGTAAAAGAGCGGCGTGATCGCCCCGATGTCCAGCGCGTGCGTCCCCAGCCACAGCAGGTGGCTCGCGATCCGGTTCAGCTCCGTCAGAATCACCCGCACCGCCTGCGCCCGCGGCGGCGCCTCCACTCCCAGCAGCTTCTCCACCGCCAGGCAGTAGCCGAGCCCGTTCGACACCGCCGCCACGTAGTCCATCCGGTCCACGTACGGCGCGAACATCTGCCACGTGCGGTTCTCGGCGATCTTCTCCACGCCCCGGTGCAGGTAGCCGATCACGCACTCCGTCCCCAGCACCCGCTCGCCGTCCAGCTTCAGGATCACCCGCAGCACGCCGTGCGTCGACGGGTGCTGCGGACCCATGTTCAGCACCAGTTCGGTCGAATCGAGAAACGTGTCCGCCATCGCTATTGCCCGCTTTCAATGCCCAGATTTTCCTGCACCCAATGCTGGTCCATCTTCAGAATGCTGTTCTCTTTCCGCAGCGGGAACGTCTCCCACTCTTCCGGCAGCAGGATGCGCCGCATGTCCGGGTGGCCCTCGAACTCCACCCCGAACATGTCGTACACCTCGCGCTCCAGCCAGTTCGCCGTCAGATGCACCGGCACCGCCGTCCGCGGCTTGTAGCCCTCCGGAATCCGGATCTTCATCCGGATCCGCTCGTTCCTCGCGAAGCTGTACACGATGTAGACGATCTCGAACGGCTCCGGCTTGTCCGGCCAATGCACCGCCGTGACGTCCACCAGATAGTCGAAATCGTGAATTTCTTTGAGCGACTCCAGGATCGGAACCGCCGCCTCCGGCTTCGCTGCCAGGAAGTTCTGCCCTGCATACGAGCTGAAGTCGAGAATCTGATCGCCGAACTCTTCCTTCAACGCCCGTGTCAGATCGCTCTCCCATGGCGTCGCCGCCATCGCGGCAGGCGCCTTGGGCGCGGCGGCCGCGGCGGGTTTGGCCGCGCCAGCCGCCGCCGCAGGCTTCGCCGCGGGCGCAGGCTTCGGCGCGGGCTGCCCTCCCGCCGCGGGCGCGGCAGGCGGTTTCTCCGGCGCGGAAGCCGCCGGCGCGGCTTCCGCGGCAGGCTGGGCTTCAGCGGGGGCGGGCTGCTCAGCCCCGGGCTTGGCGGCCGGTTCGCTCGTGGGTTCGGGCGCGGAAGCGCCCTCCGGCTTCGTGTCGTCGGGCATCGCAGAATCCTAACTGAAGTTTCAGGGATATCACGCCCGGAAAATCGGTGTCAAATGTCCGATTGGCCCGCCCGCCCCGCGGCCCTCGCGCGCGCCTCCGCTTCGCCCGCCGGCATCGGCCTCCCCGTCAGGTAGCCCTGCACTTCATCAGCCCCCAGCTCTTTCAGCCGCTCCCACTCCTCCCGCCGCTCCACGCCCTCCACGATCACCGGCAGCCCCAGTTGATGCGCCATCCGGATGATCGATTCAAGCAGCGGCGCCTCGCCCCGCTCCAGCTCGCTCAGAAAACTGCGGTCCACTTTCAGCCGGTCTACCGGCAGGTCTTTCAGGTACGCCAGCGAGCTGCTCCCCGTGCCGAAATCGTCCAGCGCGAACTCCACCCCCAGCTCCCGCACCGCCTTCATCCTCTCAGCAGCCAGCTCGCGGTTCTCCATCACCGCGCTCTCGGTGATCTCCAGCTCCAGCAGCTTCGGCGTCAACCCGCTCGCCGCCAGCGCCCTCTTCACGTCCTCCACGAAGCCCGCATCGGCCAGTTGCAGCGCGCTCACGTTCACTCCGATCCGCGCCGGCAGCCCCTCCCGCTCCCATTGCCGCGCCTGCCGGCAGGCTTCTCCGAGCGCCCACCGCCCCATCTCCACCACCAGCCCCGTCTCTTCCGCCAGCGGAATGAAAGCACCCGGCGACACCATCCCCACGCCCGGGCTCGCCCAGCGCATCAGCGCCTCGTAGCCCGCCACCTGGCCGTCCCCCACCCGAACCTGCGGCTGATAGTGCAGCAGCAGCTCCCCGCGCCCCGCCGCCCCCCGCAGCCGCCGTTCCAGCTCCAGCCGCTCCGGCGCCTGCAACGCCACCGTCGGATCGAAGATCACGCACCGGCTCCCGTTGCGCCGCGCCCTCGCCGCCGCCGCCGCCGCGCGCGCCCGCCGCAGCCACTCCGTCAGACTCTCTTCCGGCTCCGGCGCCGCCACCCCCACCGCCGCCTGCGCGTGAATCTCATGCCCGTCCAGCCGGAACGGCGCATTCAACGCCTCCAGCAGCCGCGCCCCCATCTCCTGCCCTCCGCCGCCGCCCGCCTCAGGAAGTATCGCCACCTCATCGCCGCTCAGCCGCGCCGCGAACTTCACCTCCCGCAACCCCCGCAGCCGCTCCGCCGCCTGCCGCAGCAGCAGGTCCCCCGTCTCCTCGCCCAGGATCTCCCGCACCCGCCTCGCCCCGTCCAGCGACAACAGCACCAGCGCCGCCGGCGTCGCGCCCCCCTGCGCCCGCAGCCGTTGCAGCTCGTCCTCGAACCGCTGCCGGTTCCACAACCCCGTCACCAGATCATGCTCGGCGCGGAATCGCAGCTCCTCCAGCAGGTTCGCCTGCTCGATCGCCAGCGCCGCCAGCTCTTTCAGCTCCTCCATCTCCGCCACGCCATGGCCCGCCGCCAGACTATCCCTGGAAAACAGCGTCAGGCAGCCCACAATCTCCCCCGCCACCGTCTGCAACCTTGCGTTCCAGCACCACTGCCCGCCTTCGACCAGTCCCCGGTAGGGCGCCCAGCCCGCCCCCTCCCGGATCTCTGCCGCCCGCTCCCGCAATCGCCACCACGGCGCCGCCGCAGCCGGAATCCGCGCCGGCGGCTCCAGCCACGGCGGCAGCCTCCGGCTCGACGCCAGCACCTCCAGATCCTCGCCCTTCAATCCGAACACCACCGCCACGCGCGACTCCGGCCGCGGACACGCCAGCCGCGCTATTTCGCCCAGCGTCTCCCCGAGCGGCGCCTGCCCCGCGATGGCGCGGTACAGCCTCTTCAGCGCACACGACACCGCCTCGTGCGGCTGATGCCGCTCAGCCGGTTCAACGGCGGATGGGCGCGCCTGCGGCAAACAGGTCCACCTCCTCGATCAACGCTTCCACGCTCGCCCGCCCCAGCAGCCCCCACATCCATCGGCCTTCCAACTCGAGCATCACCGTGCGCCCCCCAGCCATCGTCCGGTATTCCAGCGGCTCGCCCAGCGCCGCCTCCAGCCGCTCCCGCACCGCCTCGGCGTCCTCCTCCGCGTCCATCAGCCACACCCGCATCTGCGGCGTCCACGCATACACCGCCCCGCGGACCGCGTGCTCCGCAATCCGCTCCGCCTCGAAGACCTGCATCGCCTCCTCCGCCACCGCCCGCCCGAACCGCGATTCCAGCGCCGCCAGCCGGTCAAAGACGATCCCCGCCACCGCCGCCTTTCCGCCCCGCGCTTCCGCCTCGCGCAACGCCCCGATCGCCGCCTCCCTTCCGGGCCGACCCGCCGCCGGCGCCGTCCGCCTTTCCCGCGCCTCCTCCAGCTTCCGCCCCAGCCGCTCCACTTGCGCCGCCGTCTCGGCCCGCTGCGCCTCGCTCTCCCTCTTCAGCGCCTCTGCCGCCTCGTAGACCGCCGCCCGCATCGCCGCCAAGCTGTCGGCTTTCGAAGCCCGCTCCAGGGTCCGCCCGATCACCGCGAACCGCCCCGCCGTCCGCTCGCCTCCATCGGCCAGCGCCATCACCGCCTGATTGAACGCCGCCAGCAGCCGCTGCATTTCCCGGCGCGACTCCTCCTCCCGCTTCTCCCGCTCCTGTCTCCACTCGCCTGCCCGCCGCAACACCAGCGCGAACACCGCCTCCCGCGCCCCCGCATCCCGCGCGAATTCCTCCAGATCCACGCCGCCGCCGTCCTCCAGCCCCAGCTCGCCCCCTACCGCCGCCGCAAACGCCGCGCACGGCATCGTACACTCGACTCCCGCCGCACGGCCGGCCCTGCCCGCCTGATCCAGGTATTTGCGCAAGGAGATCAGCTTCATGGATGGCTACCGCCCTCATCGGCGCAAGAGCGGCTACTTTGAGCGCTGAAAAAGGGGACAGGAACACAATTCCCCTTTTTTCCAGAGCGCCGCGGTCAAGGCAGGACGCCGGGCCAGAGGCAGCCGCCCCCCGGCCAGCCCCGAAGAACTGCGGCTGAGCGGTGCATCTTTCCTGCGGCGGCGCATCGGCCAGCGGTCCGCCGGTTCCCATCCCTGTCCCAACGCTATACTGGCCTGTGCAGTGGATTTCCAAAGCGCCTGCAACCTTGCGCTGCACGCCCTCATCCAACCAGACGGATAAACACCGGAGTCAACCGTCCACCATGCGCATACTCGGACTTCTTCTCTTCCCCGCCCTCTCCCTCGCCCTGCCCGCCGCCCAAAGGCCCGGCGACCCGGCCAAAGGCAAAGAGGTCTTCGACCAGTGCGGCGTCTGCCACTCCGCCACCACGGACGAAAAGAAAATGGGCCCGTCCCTCAAAGGCCTGTTCAAAAAGGCCAAGATGGCCAACGGCCAAAAGCCTACCGAAGCCAACGTCATGACCATCATCAACAAAGGCAAGGGAACCATGCCTGCCTTCGAGGATGTCCTGACGCAGGAGGAAAAGTCGGACCTGCTGGCCTATCTCAAGACCCTTTGACCGCCGCGGCGGTTTGACCCCGCCGCCGGCGCCCCGGTACAATGAAAGGTGCCGCAGCAGTCCGGGTTGCGGCAGATCACCGTCCCCATCGTCTAGCCAGGCCTAGGACACCGCCCTTTCACGGCGATAACGCGGGTTCGAATCCCGCTGGGGACGCCACCCTCTCTGCTCCCCTCCAGACAGCCTTCCACCCAGGGTGCGCCCGCCATAGCGGGAATCCCCGAAAAAAACGGGCGACCGGAAAATTGCGGAACGAACCATGGGATAAACAAGTATATTGAAAACCAACAGCTTGCCAGCATGAATCCGGCCCGGCCGGCCGCATTCCGGCGCCAATCGCCCCCTCACTCGAACCGGTACCGCGCCCGCCCTTCATGCTCGTGCGCGATGCCCCGCTTCGTCCCCCGCACAAACTCCGCGATCTGCCGCGCATACGGCGAGTCCACCTCCCGCTCGATCCGCTCGAGCGCGTCCTTCAGCTTCAGCTTAGAGCGGTACAGCAGACGGTACGCCTGCTTGATCGCGCTGATGTCCCGGCTCGTGAACCCCGCCCGCCGCAGCCCCACCAGGTTCAACCCCACCGGGCTGGCATACACGCCGCTGTAGAGAAAGAACGGCGGCAGGTCCTGGTTCACCCGAACCCCTCCACCAACCATCGCCAGCCGCCCGATCCGGCAATACTGGTGCACCACCACGCAGCCGCTCACAAACGCCTGGTCCTCCACCGTCACATGCCCGGCGATCAGCGCGCAACTGGCGATCACCGTCTGGTTGCCCACCGCGGCGTTGTGCGCGATGTGCCCGGAACTCATGATGAAGTTGCCGTCGCCCACCCGCGTCACGCTCTCCGGCGCCGTGCCGCGGCTGATGGTGAAGTGCTCGCGGATCCTGTTGCCGTTGCCGATCACCAGGTAGCTGCGCTCGCCGGTGAAGTTCTTGTCGAACGGATCGGTTCCCAGCGCCGCCCCCGCGCTGATCTCGTTGCCGTCGCCGATCGTCGTCCAGCGCTTGACGTACACATACGGCTCCAGCAGGCAGCGCGACCCGATCACCACGTCCTGCTCGATGACGCAAAACTCCCCGATCCGGGTCTGCGGTCCGATCACCGCATCGGGATGCACTTTGGCCGTGGGCGCGACATAGGCGGACGGATCAACAGGCATACACTGGGTATGATACCGGCCCGCAACGGAGAATCGAGACGCGCATGAAAGTCAGGGAAATCGCCGAACGGCTCGGGCTCACCTGGGAGGGCGACGGCGAGCGCGAAGTGCTGCGCGTGGCGCCGCTCGACACCGCCGGCTCGGGCGAACTCGCCTTCGCCAACAGCCGCCGCGCCCTGCGCGAGGCGCAGTCCTCCGCCGCCGGCTGCCTGCTCGTCCCGCTGGATTTCCCGAACCCCGGCGGCCGCACCCTCATCCGCTCGAAAGACCCGCGCGCCGCCTGCGCCAGAGTCATCCCCTGGCTGCATCCCATTCCGCAGCCGCCCCCAGGCATCCACCCGGCCGCCTTCATCGGCGCCGACTGCGACATCGCCGCCGATGCGAGCATCGGCCCGCTCTGCGTCGTCGGCGACGGCGTCCGCATCGGCTCAGGCAGCCTGCTCTTTCCCGGCGTCACCGTCTATCCGGGCGTCGAAATCGGCCAGCGCGTCATCATTCATTCCGGCGCCGTCATCGGCGCCGACGGCTTCGGCTTCGTCTTCGAAGAAGGCCGCTACGAGAAGTTCCCCCAGGTCGGCCGCGTCGTCATCGGCAACGATGTCGAAATCGGCGCCAACTGCACCATCGACCGCGCCGCCCTCGGCGTCACCTCCATCGGCGACGGAACCAAGCTCGACAACCTCGTTCACATCGCCCACAACTGCCGCATCGGCCGCCATGTCGTCATCGCCGCCCAGACGGGCCTCGCCGGCGGCACCGTCATCGAGGACTACGCCGTCATCGGCGGCCAGGTCGGCATGGGCGACAACGTCACCGTCAAGTCCGGCGCCGTCGTCGGCTCCGGGGCGGGCATCCTCAGCTCAAAGGTCTTGCGCGGCGGCGGCGAAGTCTGGTGGGGCACGCCCGCCCGGCCCCTCAAGGAATATCTGGAGACGCTCGCCAGCGTCGGCCGCCTCCCGCAACTGCGGCGCGAAGTCGATCAGCTCCGCCGCCGTCTCGAAGAACTGGAAAAGCGGCGCGGCTCATGAGGATCATCGTCGGCGGCACGGGCAAGAAGTCCGGCAAGACCTCGCTCGTCTGCCGCATCCTCTCTCTCAGCCCCGAGCGCCGCTGGACCGCAGTCAAGGTCTCGCATCATGACCCCCGCGGCGGCGCCCCCTTCGAGCTGATCGAAGAAACCGAACCCGGCCAGTCCTGCGACACCCGCCGCTACCTCGCCGCCGGCGCCGCCCGCGCCTTCTGGCTGCGCGGCGATTTCGAACAGGGCCTGCCCGCGCTGCGCGCCCTGCTGGACGGTTGCGAAAACTGGATCGTCGAATCCACCCGCGCCGCCGCGCGGCTCGAAGCCGATCTCGTCCTCACCGCCGGCGCCGGCCCTCCCCCGGATGATGAAGCCCTGGCCGTCCTACTCCGCGGCGGGCAGCCGCAGCGTGAGCGCCAGCCGCTGCGCTGACTCCTCCGCCTGCACTTCAAACCCGCCCCGCGCCGCCGCCAGAAACCGCCCCGCAAACCCGCATTCACAGGCCGCCTTCAGCATCCTCGCCGCGTCCCGCGCATCCTCGCAGCCGGCGGCCCAGATCCGCGATGCAATCCATCCCGGCTCGCCCTGTTGCACGCCCGCATGGATCGGATCATGACAGCCGGCCACGTCGCGGAAAAACGCCACCAGATGCCCGGCCAGCCGCGGCAGCATCTCAGGAGCCGCCACCCGCCCCTCGCACTCCAGATGCAGATCGAGCACCGCCTCGTCTTCGGCCAGCATCCGCCGGCTTACGTCTTCAAACACCGCCGCCATCGAGTGCGCCGTCCCCGCTGATGGCTGAAACAGCGCGCACAGCGCCGCATCGTCCAGCAGCCAGTTGGCGTGCTGCACCATCGCCCGCAGGCGCCGGCAGTGCGGAATCAGGTCCGGCCGCGCCTCGCTCACCACCATGTCCAGATAATAGGCCGCAGCTTCGATCCCCGACAGCGGCTGCCTCAGCTCGTGCGTCAGATGGCAGATCAGCTCCGCGGCCTCGGTCAGTTCTGTTTCCCTGTCTCGCAGCGGCGCAGCGCCGGCAGGCTGCATGGCGGGCTCCCCCAAGCAGAATAGCATCCGCCGTCAGCGCGGATGTTCGCGCGAATGGCGCTCGTCGTGGTCTTCCTCCGCCTCCAGATGCGTGATCATCTCCAGCGGCTCGCCGAAGCCCTTTTCGAGCGCTTCTTCGATCAGCGTCGCCGTGTGATGCGCCGAGCCCAGGCTCGTCGCATACGGAAAAATCAGATGCGCCTCCGCCAGGAACCGCCCTCCCGTCGTCCGCAGCCGCAGCCCGTGGTAGTCGATGCCGTGCGCTTTCGTCAAACCGTCCAGCGCCGTGCGGAGCCGCGACTCCACCTCCGGATCGGCGTAATCGAGCAGCCCCTTCGCGCTGCGCCACACCAGTTGCGCGCCCGACCACAGGATTTGCAGCGCCACCAGCATCGCCACGATCGGATCGAACGGCTTCCAGCCCGTGGCGATCACCAGCGCCACGCCGGCAAACGCCGCCACGCTGGTGATGCAGTCGGTAAGCACGTGCTTGCCGTTGGCCTCGAGGATCAGCGAATGGTGCTTCCGCCCGGTGCGGATCAGGTGCCAGCCCAGCCCCCCGTTGATCAATCCCAGCGCCAGCGTGATGCCCGCTCCGAGCGTCAGCCGCTGCAACGGCAGCCCCTGCCGCCACTGGTAGATGGAGGTGACGAGAATCGACACCGCCGCCGCCGCGATCAACGCCCCTTCAAATCCGGCCGAGAAAAACGCGATCCGGTCCAGCCCGTAGTGGTACCGCCCGCCCGCCGGACGCCGGCTCAGCCGCAGCGCGAAGGCGGCGAAGCCGACCGCCGCCACATGCACTACGCTTTCGATGGCGTCGGAGAAGATCGCCGAAGAGTTGGTGAGATACCATGCCGCCGCCTTGCCCGCCAGCATCAGCAGGCCCACGGTGAGCGACAGCCGCATGGCCAGCGCCGGCGCCGCGCCCTCCTGCGAGTGGTCCACAAGCAGGATTGTAGCCGAGCCGGATCGCCGCGGGCGCTACTTCTTCCAGGAGACCGACAGCCCCTGCGGCGATTCGTCCAGAAACTCGGTGCGCACCGCCGGGTCGTTCTGGATGCGCTCGAGGAATGGCCGCAGCGTGAAGGCGGCGTTGCGCGTGTTGTGCGCCAGAATCGCGCCGCCCCGGCGCACCTTGGGCAGAACCAGTTCGTAGTAGCGCAGGTAGTCCGGCTTCCAGGCGTCGATCAGCACGATGTCGAACGGCCCCTCGATGCGCGCCGCCTCCGTCAGCGCATTGGCCAGCCGCGCCTCCACCACGTCGCTCACCCCCATCGCGGCGAAGTTCTTGAGCGCCGCCGCGTGGCGCTCCGGATCAATCTCGATCGTGATCAGCCTGCCGCCCGTTTTCTTCAATGCCATCGCGAACCAGCCGCCGGAGTAGCCGGCAGACGTGCCGATCTCGAGCACCCGCTTCGCCTTCAGCTCGACCGTCAGCCTGTAAAAGTAGCGCCCGTCTTCCGGGTCGACGCTCATGTGGCGCCGCGCGTCCTTGCGCATCGATTCGAGCACGGCGCGGGCGCGCTCTTCTGAGTAAGGCTCGGCGAGAAGGGAAAGCAGCAGCAGGGCGATCATCGGAAAGCAGGGCCGCCTCCGGGCCCCGCTTCTACAGTATCAGGCCCAGGCGTCGATGCCGCCGCGCAGGTTGTAGACTTCGCGGAAGCCCAATTGCCGCAGCAACTGGCACGCGGCGGCCGAGCGCATGCCGCTTTTGCAGTGCACGATCACCGGCCGCTCCGGGTCCAGCTTGTGCAGGTGGCGCGGCAGCGCGCCCAGCGGAATGTGCAGCGTGCCGGGGATCGCGCACGCGAGCCGCTCGTGCGGCTCGCGCACATCGACGAATTGCACGTCCGGGTTCTGCCCGATCAGGCTCTTCGCCTGGGAAGGAGACAATTCAGCAACCATCTGCGTTCTCTGATGCGGCGCGCGGCGCCGCGGTGACACCTTCCACTACGATGGCTTCTTCCGCGGCTGCGCCGTCGCCGCCGATGCGCCACGAACGGGCTTCCACAAACTTGCCGTCGCGGAACGCGAAGATCACGTTCGACACGGACGGGTGCGCCTGCCGGCGGTCTTCTTCGGAGAGCTGCGCGCTGCCGTTGAGATGCGAGTGGTAGAAGCCGAGGATCTCGAGCCCTGCCTCGCGCGCGGCACGCTGTATGGCGAGCTGCTGTTCCGGGTCGATCAGGAAGTGTTTCCGCCGGTCGCCCGGATGCGCGTTTCGGCACGCGGCGGCGTCGAGCACCACCACCCCGCCGCCCTCCCGCCGGCCCAACAGGATCCCGCACGCCTCCTCCGGCGCGGCGCTCAGGCAGTGATCGATCACCGCCCGCCACGCCTCGGCGCCAATGCGCACCATATCCAAACAGTACCTGAGAAAAGGGGACAGGAACACAATTCCCCTTTTTCTCAGCTCCCTTAGCCGAGGAAAACTGGGGACAGGCCCGCCTGGCACCAATTTCATTTCTCAAAGCGGGGACAGGCCCGCCCGGGCGCGGATTTTCGCCGATTTCCGTTCCCCCCGCCTTGGCCGGGGGCTGCCCGTTTTGGCGGGCTGCGGCGGGGTTGGAACCGCTGGGTCGCGCCTGCGGCGCTCCCGCGCGGCGGCGGCTGCGCTGCGGTGGCGGTTGTTGTCGCGGGGGGGTTGGGACCGCTGGGTCGCGCCTGCGGCGCTCCCGCGCGGCTCTCCGCACCTATCGTGCTTGTGCCTGGAAAATCTCCTCCGCCTTGCCCGTCTCGATCCCCAGATGGTTCAGATAAAACACCAGCACATTGGCCGGGAACCGCTCCTTCAGCGCCTCATAGGCGCGCTGCTGCCAACCGTCCGTCAGGTACGCGCTCACGTCCGCGTCTTTGGAAAAGAACCCGTCCTGATGCGGCACGCCCAGAAAATCCAGCGCCGCGATGATCATGTCCAGATGCCCGATCAGCACCGCCTGCGCCAGATCGGACGCCAGATCCTCATCGCCCTGCCCCAGCCGCTCCCAGAGCCGCGGCGCCGCCTTGCGCAGCGTCTCGCTGTTCAGCTTGTGCAGGTGCGTGCGCACCTTCAGCGGCTCGTACAACTGATACGTCCTCAGACGGCTGATGGAAACCCGGCGCAGCAGGTCCTCGAACCCCTGTTCCCCCTGCGCCAGAAAAGCCTCGCTCAACTTCATCCCAGTCAAAGCGTAGCATGAGGCTATGCGCCCCTTCGATCCCGCCGGCGGCGCCGTCGAGGTCGACTGCTACTCCGGTTACAGAGGCGATGAGCGCCCCGTGCGCTTCCGCGCCGGCGGCGCCGTGTTCGAAATCGAACAAATCCTCGATCAGTGGCGCACCCCCGACGCCGCCTGCTTCAAAGTCCGCACGGACCGCGGCGGCTACATCCTCCGCCATCACACCGGCATCGATACATGGACTCTCGAGCCTTGCCCCGCCCGCGCCAGAAAGGACCACCCATGAAGCCCGCCCTGCTTTTCCCCCTCGCCGCGCTCCCCGCCTTCCCGCAGTCACAGGACGCGGAGAAACAGGCCGTCATTCAGGCCGTGGAGCGCACGTTCCATGCCATGGCCGAGCGCGATGCGGCGGCTCTCCGCGCCACTCTCTTCCCCGGCGCCCAATTCCATGCCCTCCGCCCCGACGGCTCGGTCAGCGCCGCCGCCAGCGAGGAGTTCATCTCGCGCATCGCCGCCGCCAAAGAGCCGCCCCTCGAGCGGATGTGGAACCCCGCCGTCCTCATCAGCGGCCGCCTCGCCGCTCTCTGGGCCGAATATGACTTCCACCGCGGCGCGCAGTTCAGCCACTGCGGCGTCGATGCCGTGCACCTGGTCAAAACCGCCGAAGGCTGGAAGATCACGGCCATCGCCTACACCGTGCAGAAAGACAACTGCCCGCCCAGTCCCCTCGGCCCGCCGCGGGCCGTGAATCGGCAAAACTGATGCTTACTCGTTCCGGAACCGCACCCAGTTCAGATTCCCCAGCCCCCCGCTGCCGCCTGGCCTCGTGAACACCACATACAAGTCGCGCACGCCCGCCGCGCCCGTCACCGGCGCGCTCACCGTCGTCCACGCTTGCCAGCCTCCCGTCACCGGCAGCGGCGCCTGCGCGATCAACGGCCCGTCCGGCGCATCCAGCCGGAACTCGAGCGTCCCGCCCGTGCCCGCGCTCGCCACGCGCGCATCCACCCAGCTCACCCCGGCTCCGAAGTCTATGTTCTCGAAGCCCGCCCAACTCCCCGCCGCCGCGTAGCCCAGATTGAACCCGCCCTCTGCATCTGTGCACGGCTCCGTCCGCAGCTCCCGCAGGCTCGTATAGTTCGAAGCCAGCAGCGGCTGCCCCACCGCCGGGATCACATACTCCGGCTTCTTCTCCCGAGCCCCGCGCGGCTGGCCCGGCAGCCCGGGCGGCGTCACGCCCCGCGCCCACACCGCCGTCAGCCCGCCCAGCGGCGGCAGCGCCAGCTCCATCCACCTCCCCCGCCACTCCACCTGAAACCGCCGCTCCTGGCGCGTCTCGTTGAACGCCACCAGCACGCGGCTCCGGTCGCGGTTCACGAATGCCGCCGTGATCACCCCCGGCGCGTTCGTCGAATACACCCGCACCGCCCCCGGCCGCACAAACCGGCTGAAGTGCCCCAGCGTGTAATAGTCGATCGTCTTCGCCACCTCGCCCGTCTGCTCGTTCACTTCGATCAGCCCGGTGCACGTGTTGCAACCGCCCGCGTTCGGCCCGCGCTTCTCATTCAGCGCCAGCCCCCACTTCACAAATGCGCGCGCATAATTCCGCATTGAATGGACGATCGCCTCGAAGTCCGCCTTCACCTGATCCTCGATCCACGTCCCGCCGCTCGCCTCGGTCACATACTGCCCGCGCTTCGGGTCGAGCTGATGCACCACCGTCATCGCCCCCGCCGTGCCCCCATACCAGTGCCACGCCGTGCCCGCCACCCGCGGCGAGCCCGCAATCACGTTGTCCCGCAGCACCGCCTCGGGATACTCCGGCCGGTCCCAGTTGTGGTCGTACACCAGCACCCGCGTGCTCAGCCGCGCCGCGTCCAGCTCCGGCAGCAGATGGTTCTTCAGAAAATCGATCTGCTCCGCCGCCGTCACTGACATGCCCGGATAGTCCTTGGGCACATACAGCGGCTCGTTCTGCATCGACACGTAATGCACCGGCACGCCCTCGGCCGCGTACGCTTCCACATACTTGCGGAAGTACAGCGCAAACGCCGGATACGCCTCCTTCCGCAGCGAGCCCCCGATCATCGAGCCGCTCGTCTTCATCCACCCCGGCGCGCTCCACGGACTGCCCATCATCCGGATCAGCGGGTTGATCCGCAGCGCCTGCTTCAGCAGCGGCAGGATGTCGGCGCGGTCGTGCTCGATCGAGAACCGCTCCAGCCGCATGTCCTGCTGTCCCGGCGGCAGATCGTTGTACGAATAATGAAACCGCGCCAGGTCCGACGCCCCCATGGGATTCCGCAGGAAGCTCACCCCGATGCCCTTGCGGAAATCGAACAGCCACTCCATCACTTCCTGCTGCTTCTCCGGCGGCACCCGCTGCCGGATCAGATACGCCGCCGAGTCCGTCATCGACGCCCCGAACCCCTCGATCGTCTGATACGCCGTCCCCTCGGCCACGATCACCACCGGCAACTCAGGCTTTCGTTCGCTTGTGAACTCCGCTCCCGCCTGCGGCTCGAGCAGCGCCCGCCTGTCGCTCGTCGTCAGCCAGATCTCCGCCTGCTGCGCGTGAGCGCCAGCGAAAGTCAGCATCGCCAGCCACACGCCTGCACAAACCAAGCTCCGAACTCTCATTGCGATCACAGCCTAACACCGCCCGCGCCGCCCGGGCGCCGGGCCGCTACTGCCCCGCCGGACGCACTTCCGCCACCTTCCCATCCACCACGCGCACGCTCCCCACGTCGCGCCCCTTGGCGCTGTACTGGTAGATCTCCACAAGCCGCCCCTCTTCCGGAACCACCACGCGGAACGCCGGCAGCCCGAGCTTCGCCTCGAGCTCTTCAGCCGGGGCGCCCACGGCGAGCTTCTCCAACGCCTCCGGCGTGGGTTCAACGCTGCTCCCCGTTTTCGTCTTCGCGGCAACACCCGGCCCGCCGCCCGCCTTGCCCGCAACGGCCACAGCGCCCGCAGCCGGTTTGGCCGGGCTTTGCTGCTTGCCATCCAAGGCGTCGCCGGTCTTCTTCAGAATCCTGCCCAGCGCATCGCCAACGCCCCGGGCGCCCGCGCCCGCAGTCTTGCTCGCGGTGGCGGCGCCGTACTCCACCACGCCCTGCCCCAGGCAGGGAACCGCTCCGCATGCCATCAGCAGCACGGGAAAGAGCAGCATGAAGAAGCGCCTCATCCGCATCTCCTCCTGCCGTCATGATAGATCCGATTCCGCCTCCCGGCTATGGGTGATTTGCCTGTATCTGCGGCTCTGCCCCCCCGTCCGCCGGCCTCCGGAAGAGCGATCCTTCCGGGCCGGTATAATTCTCCCGAATGCACGGCTTGCTGACGCGCAGATCTCTTCTTGCGGCGGCTGCCCTACAGCCGCCTCCGCAGCCGCGCACATGGAAGGGCAGGTGGGCAGCCTCCGCCGGCGGCCGGGAAGTCGGCGGCACATGGACCGCCCGCGATTACGGCGAGCCGCAGGAATCCGGCGGCCGGTGGGAGGTGCTCGGCCAGGACGGCAGAGTCCTGCTGGCCGGCACATGGAACGCCCGCCGCCGTGAAACCGCCTGGAGCGGATCCTGGGTGGCGCGCGTCTTGAACGGCGGCAGCTACGAGGGCGCATGGGCCGCGCGCCTGCCGTTGCCGCCAAAACAGCCTTTTGTGGAAATGTTTGAACTCCTCCGCAACGGTCCGGTCACCGGCACATGGACCGAATCCCGCGGCCGCCGCGGGACCTGGACCCTCTGGCTCGATTGATAGGCGTTCCCTGGCGCGCGGGCAACGCCCCACCCCTGCGCTACAATCGACTATTTGGGCTTTACCTCATGAGCAATCTCATCGTCCTGGGCGCGCAATGGGGCGACGAAGGCAAGGGCAAGATCGTCGACCTGTTCGCCGAAAAATTCGATATCGTCGCCCGGTATCAGGGCGGCCATAACGCCGGCCACACCGTCCAGGTCGCCGGGCGCCGCTTCGTCCTCAAGCTCATCCCCTCCGGCATCCTCCACCCCGGCAAGCGCGCCGTCATCGGCAACGGCGTTGTCATCGATCCCCATGCCCTGCTCGAAGAGATCCGCACGCTCGAAGAAGCCGGCATCGACGTCCGCAGCCAGCTCGCCGTCTCCAACCGCGCCCACGTCATCTTCCCTTTCCACCGCCTCGCCGAGAAGGTCAGCGAGGACCGCCCCGACCGCGTCGCCATCGGCACCACCTCCCGCGGCATCGGCCCCTGCTACGAAGACAAAATCGGCCGCCGCGGCATCCGCATCGCCGACCTGCTCAACCCGCCCGTCTTTGAAACCCTTTTCCGCTATCTCGCCGAAGACAAGCAGACCATCGCCCGCGCCTTCCACCTCGACGACCAGCTCGATCTCGACGCCATTCGCGAAGACTACAAGCGCATGGCCGAGCAGATCCGCCCCATGGTCTGCGACACCGCGCAACTGCTGAACGACGCCATCCGCGCGGGCCAGCGCGTGCTCTTCGAGGGTGCGCAGGGCACCATGCTCGATATCGATCACGGCACCTACCCGTTCGTCACCTCCTCCTCCGCCGCCGCCGGCGGCGCCTGCACCGGCACCGGCGTCGCGCCCACCAGGATCGACGGCATCCTCGGCGTCTCCAAAGCCTACATCACCCGCGTCGGCAGCGGCCCCTTCCCCAGCGAAGACCACGGCGAAGATGGAGACCGCATCCGCAAAGCCGGCAACGAATTCGGCTCCGTCACCGGACGCCCCCGCCGCTGCGGCTGGTTCGACGTCCCGCTGCTGCGCTATACGGCGATGGTCAACGGCTTCGACTCCCTCATCGTCACCAAGCTCGACGTGCTCGATCCATTCGACCGCATCAAGGTCTGCGTCGCCTATCGCGTGCATGGCGAAATCACCATGCAGATGCCCGCCGAAAACGCGCTGCTCGAGCAGATCGAGCCCGTCTATGAGGAAGTCCCCGGCTGGAAGACTTCCACCTCCGCCATCACGCGTTACGAAGAACTCCCCGCCGCCGCCCGCAATTACATCGCGTTTCTCGAAGAGAAGACCGGCGTCGAAGTCGGCTGCGTCTCCACCGGTCCCGACCGCACCCAGACCATGATCCGCGCCGGCTCGAAGATGGAAAAGCTCCTCGCCTGAACCGCCGCCCCGCTACCACCCAAGCTGCAACCCGAACCGGAACGTCCGCCCCTCGTTCAGCGTGTTCGTGATCGCGCCGAAATTCGGATTGGCCAGTTCGAACCCCGGCGGCGCGAACTGCGGCGTGTTCGTCAGATTCACGCTCTCCGCCCGCAGCACCACCCTTTTGGACGAGTCGAACGTCCACGTCCGGCTCAACGCCGCATTCACGTTCGCGATGCCGCCCTTGCGGAACGTGTTGCGCCCCAGATTGCCGCGCTGCTCCCCGGGCTTCATGTAGAAAAAAGCCGCCCGCGGCAGCCGCGCGCGCGAGGTGTCCGGATCGCCGATCGTCCTGCCGGGAATGGACGGATCGAGCAGGTGCGGCCGGTCCCCGCCGTTGCCGTCCACATTGCCGTAGCCCGGCGCATCGCTTCCCGCCACCACCGTGAACGGCGTGCCTTTCTTCAGCAGCACCACGCCCGTCGCCTCCCAATTCCGCAGCGCGCGCCTCCGCCCCGGCACAGCCCACGCCCCGCGCCACAGAAACGCGTGCGGCTGGTCGAAATCGCTCAGCCCCTTCATGTCGCCGCGCGTCTCATATTCCCACTGGCTTCGCGACAGCCGCGAGTCCGCGTCATACGCCGTGTTCGTGTACGCGCTGCCCAGGTCCATCGCCTTGCTCCACCAGTACGCCGCCTCCTGGCTCAGCCCCCGCCATCTCCGCATCACCCACGTCAGCCGCCCCGCGTCGTAATAGCCGCGCGAGCCGTTCAGCACCCACCGCAGGTCCGCGATCGACGCGTCCGGGCGCCGGTCGTTGATGGTCGCCGTCGTCAGCGGGATTCCCGCCACCGGCTGCGCCCGGTTCCGGTACCACATGATCAGCAGCTTGTGCGAGCGGCTCCCCACATAGCCCGCCTCCAGCCGGCCGAGCCTGCCCAGTTCGCGCTCCCAGCTCGCGTTGTATTGATAGCTGTACGGCGCCGCCAGCTCCGCATCCAGCGCGTAGATGTTGCCCTTCACTTTGTTTGGATCCGCGCGCAGCGGATCCAGCAGGTCCGGCGCCGGCACCGCGATCTTCACGCTCCCCGGCGGGCTGAACCGCACCTGCGAGTACGTCACCGGAAAAATCTCGCCGAACTGCGCGCCCGCCGCCGCCCGCAATACGCCCATCGTTCCCAGCCGCCGCGCTACGCCTAGCGACGGCGCCCAGTTGTTCAGGTCGCTGTCATACGGAACCACGTTGCGCCCGTTCACTTCCAACGGCTTCGTCGCCGCCTGCCAGCGCAGCCCCCACGAAACGTCCGCCGCCGCGCCCCACCGCAACCGCCCGCCTGCGTACGCCGCCATCTCCCAACTGCGGAATCCGCGGTGAATGTCGCCAATGCTCACGAGGTGGTTCGAGGGCGTCCCCATCCGCAGGTTCGTGATGGCGTCCCGCCCGAAGTCGTTCCCGAAGGAAAAGAACCCGCGGTGCGCGTCCGTCTCCGCGCCGTTCATCTGACGCCGGGCGGTCTCCATGCCCGCCTGCCAATTCCGCGTCCCCTCCTGCCGGCGCCATGCAACCGCCGCCCGGTACACGTTCATCGCCCGGTCCAGCGGGATGATCGCCTGCGGTCCCAGCGTCTCCAGACCTCCGGTCATCACCATCGGCCCCACCGCATTCGGCTCCGGCACGAGCATCGTTCCCAAGCGGTCGAACGCCGCCGTTGCCTCCCATACCGTCCGCGCATCCTGCGCCCGCGTCCACGTCGCCCGCGCCCTGTGGTTCTTGATGTGCGTGTCGGGGTTCTGCCCGGCGACAAGCTGAAACGCGTCCACATCCTGCGACGTGAAGTCGTAGGCGAGCGCCACCGCGTCGCGCGCCCCCGCCTTTGCATCCAGCCTCGCCCCGCCCATCCGGTGATCGATCCGCTGCGGCGAGTTCGTGTTCAGCGCCCGCGGGTTGATGTCCGTGCGGTTCGGCGGCTCTCTCGGATACGCGTCCAGAAACCGCTGCACCACCGCCCGCAACGCCGGATCCGCAGCCAGCGCCGTGCGCTCCTCCGCCCGCGGCACGAGCACGTTTCCATTCACCTGCCCGCGGATCAGCCGCAGGCTCCCATGTGTCTGCCACCACGCCTCGCGCCACGCCCGCCCGCCCGCGCGGAAGCCCGCGTCGTTCTCCCGCGCCGGTTTCACATCCCCCACCTGAAAAAACGTCCGCGCCGTCGTCACGCTGTTCAGGTGCGCCCAGCGCAGCTCTCCGTGGAAATCTCCGCCCGGACGGAAGGGCGCATGCGGCGGCGCCGCCGGCGGGTTTCCAAATTCGGCGCCGAAATAGCCGCGCTCCGGCTGAAACTCCCGCACGATCGTCGCCGTCACCCCCAGCCGCACGTTCAGCTCTTTCAGCGCGTTGTTGTCCACCAGGTTGAACTGCACGTTCTCGTTGCGCCGGCTTTCCCCGCTTTCCGTGTCCGCCGCGCCCAGCAGGTTCAGCTCCACCCGCCGCCGCTGGGCCTCCGCGCGCGCATCTTCCCCCGCCCCGGGCGCCGCCGCCCGCTCCACCACCCGCAGCGCCGTCATGAACTCCGCCCGCTGCCCGCTCAGCTCGAAGTACAGCGATTCGCGCCGGTGCGGCGCCACCTCCGGCGTCGATGCGTGCGTCACCCGCATCAGCCCGCCCGCCGTCACCTTCACTTCCAGCAACAGCCCCGGATATTCCACCACGAACACGGCTTCATTGGGTATCTCCGCCGTCCGCGCCCCCTCCCAGTGCTTCAGCCCAAACTCGGGATCCTCGCGGAAACCCTCCGGCAGCCGAACCCGCCCCTGCACGTGCAGCACCAGCCCGATGCGGTGCTCGCGCTGATCCGTTGTCTCCACCTTCACGCGGTCTTCCAGCACGCCGCCCGTGATCCGCAGATCGCGCTCGACGGTAGCGTTTTCCCGGTACCGCGGCTGCCGCGCCGCCACGCGCGCCAGATCGAACCCGAGCAGCTCTCCCGGCGCCCACCCCTGTTGTCCCTCTCCGTCGATCAACACCACGTTGTGCGCGTGCCCCCGCGTGTAGAACTCGCGGTGCAGGGGCGAGCCGTACCCCACCGTGCCGGCGTCGTGCGTGATGTCCGTTCCGCCGTAAGCGGCTTCCCAGTTCAGCGCCTCCGCCTGCGCGTGCGAACGGTCCAGTTGCCCGTAGTGAAAAAACAATTGCCACTCGCCCTGTTTTAATACCGCCATGCGGCTCGACTCGAGATTCCGGCTCCGCACCTCCGGCACGGCGCCGCCCCGCCGCCCTGCTTCTTCCTGCGGCGGATCGAGCAGCGTCTCCCAGCTCAGCCGCTTCTTCGCCTCCTCCATCCCGATCCACGTCGGAAACACCCGCCGCGCCGCCTCCAGCAGCCCCCGGTTCGGCCAGCGCTGAAATCCGCCCGTCGTGTCCGCCGGCATCGGCAGCCGCCCGTCCGGAAAGCGCAGCACGGCAGGCGCCAGCATCAGGTTCTCCGCGATCTCCGCCTCCCGCCGCAGTTCGTCCAGCCTGCCTTCGAGCCCTGCGTACACAAACAGCGGCAGCACCGCCGAAACGACATACGAGTTGTAGCCGAACGACTGCTCGATCCACAGATAGTCGCCCGTCACCCCGTCCGCCATTTGCCTGCGGAGTCCGAACGGCGCTTCCACCGCTCTGCGCCACAGCTCCCCATCCCGCAGATACAGCGCCGCCATGCCCATCGCGCTGCGCTGCCACACCGCGATGTTGTGCACCCGCTGAAACGTGTCGTCCACCAGCAGCGCCATCGGACGCAGCAGCTTCTCCGCCCAGTCGCGCTTCCTTGCCGGCGCCGCGTGGCCGTCCACCAGCCGCGCCGCCTCCACCAGCCGCACCAGCACGTTCGCCTCGTCCAGGCTCTGGTACATCAGCCGCGATTTGCTCTTCTCCGTCTGCACCGGCCACTTATCGTAGTTCTCCGCGTAGAAATTCAGTTGCCGGACCACCCAGTCCGCGTAGCGGCTCTCGCCGGTAAGCCGCCACAGCCGCGCCGCCTGCACCATCTTCTGCGTGTGCCGCGAGCGGAACCCGAACACCCATCCGCCCATCACCTTCTCCGATACGCCCTCCGGAGGCACGGGCGTCCACGGCAGAAACGCCCCCGTCTGGGCGTCCACATAGTCGTGCCACCAGCCGGCGATCCACTCCACCCGGTCCGTTGCGTGCGCCTCCATCCACGCATCGCACTCCGCCCGCTGCTCCTTCAGCCACGCCGCCCACCGCGCGTCGCTCCGCGCCTTGCTCCGCGCCTCATCCCAATCCTCTTTCGGCGTCCGCACGGGAGAGCCGTCCGCGCCGTACACCTTCAGCTCCGCGAACGCGCGCGCCGGCTCAGGCTTCGGAAACCGCTCCTGGGGTTGCGCCCCCGCGCTCAGCAAAGCCGCTGCCAACAGCCAGGCCTTCACACCCGCAGTCTATAATGGCAACACTCCCTATGCTGGGCCGCGTCCTTCTTTTCTCGATTCCCGCCCTTCTGTGCGCGCAGGAATGGCCTGTCTATCACGGCAGCTACTCCAACACCAAGCACTCGCCGCTAAAACAGATCCATACCGGAAATGTTTCGCGCCTCGCGCTGGCCTGGAAGTTCGACTCGGGCGGCGCCGGCAAAGAGACCGAGATGCAGTGCAATCCGCTCGTGCGCCACGGCGTGATGTACGTCAGCTCGCCGCGGCTGCACGTCATCGCCCTGGACGCCGCTACCGGAAAGCCGCTCTGGCGCTTCGATCCCCACGAGGGCAAAGACCCCGGCGCGGGCAAGTTCCGCCACCGCGGCTTCAACTACTGGGAATCCGGCAACGACCGCCGCCTCTGGTTCGCCGCCGGTCCCTGGCTCTGGTGCCTCAACGCCCGCACCGGGCAGCCCGTCCGCTCCTTTGGCAAAGACGGCCGCATCGACCTCCGCGAAAACCTCGGCCGCGACGCCGCCAATCTCACCGTCACCGTCACCACGCCCGGCGTCGTTTTCAAAGACCTCCTGATCCTCGGCAGCCTGGTGAGCGAATCGCTCCCCGCCGCCCCCGGCCACATCCGCGCCTACGATGTCCGCACCGGGAAGCTGCGCTGGATCTTTCACACCATCCCCCAGCCCGGCGAATTCGGCTACGAAACCTGGCCCAAAGACGCCTGGCAGTACATCGGCGGCGCCAACGCCTGGGGCGGTCTCGCGCTCGATGAGCAGCGCGGCATCGTCTTCGCCCCTACCGGCTCGGCTACCTACGACTTCTACGGGGCCAACCGCCACGGCGACAATCTGTTCGCAAATTGTTTAATCGCCATGGATGCCTCCACCGGCCGCCGCCTCTGGCACTTCCAGTTTGTCCGCCACGATCTCTGGGACCGCGACCTTCCCACTGCGCCCACGCTCGTTCAGGTCAGGCGCAATGGCCGCACGATCGACGCCGTCGCCCAGATCACCAAGTCCGGCCACGTCTGGGTCTTCGACCGCGCCACCGGCGAGAGCCTGTTCCCGTATCAGGAGATCAGCGTGCAGCCGACCGATGTCGATGGCGAATGGACCGCGCCCAAACAGGTGCTGCCGCTGAAGCCCGAGCCCTTCGCGCGCCAGTATTTCTCCGAAGACCTCATCACCCGCCGCACGCCCGAAGCTCATGACGATGTGCTGAAGCGCTGGCGCAATTACCGCAATGGTCCGCAGTTCACGCCGCCCAGCCTCCAGGGCACCATCCTGTTTCCCGGCTTTGACGGCGGCGGCGAGTGGGGCGGCGCCACGTGGGATCCGGAAACCGGCCTCTTCTACGTCAACTCGAACGAGATGGCCTGGGTCATCAAGCTCGTGGAACGGAACAACGACCGCCGCGTCACCGGACGCACCCTCTACCTGCGCCAGTGCGCGTCCTGCCACCGCGGCGATCTCGCCGGCTCTCCGCCCGAGTTTCCGTCGCTCGTCAATCTCGCCGGACGCCGCAGCGCGGAGCAGGTCCGCAATCTTGTTCTCAAAGGCGCCGGGCGCATGCCCGGCTACGCGCATCTGGGCGCATCGAGCATCGACGCCATCCTTGCCTACATCCTTCAGGGCGAGGAAAAAGAAGTCTCCGATGCCCCGCGCACTCCCTCGCCCATCGACCTGAAATACCGCCTGGACGGCTACACCCGCTTCACCGATCCGGACGGCTACCCCGCCATCACGCCGCCGTGGGGCACGCTCAACGCGCTCGACCTCAACACCGGCGATTACGCCTGGCGGATTCCGCTCGGCGAAATCCCCGCGCTGGCAAAGCAGGGCCTGCGGGATACCGGAAGTGAGAACTACGGCGGCTCGGTGGTCACCGCGGGCGGGCTGCTCTTCATCGGCGCCACCAACGCCGACGCGAAATTCCGCGCCTTCGACAAGCGCACCGGCAGGCTGCTGTGGGAATACCAGATGGACGCCGCCGGCAACGCCACCCCTGCCACCTACATGGCCGGAGGAAAACAGTACGTCGTCATCGGCGCCGGCGGCGGCAAGTGGGGCAACCCCTCCGGCAGCACTTACTACGCCTTCGCCCTGCCGGATTAGACATCGTTCCCGGGACGGCGCAGAGTCCGCATCTCCACTGCCGGCGGCTCCGGCTGTTTACTCGCGGATATCCTGAAAAGGTGAAACTTGTCTTTCTGGGCACGCCGGAGTTCGCCGTGCCCTCGCTCGAGGCTCTGGTGGCGGCGGGGCACGAAGTGTGCGCCGTCTACACCCAGCCGGACCGTCCCGCCGGGCGCAAGCAGGAGATCAAAGCGCCGCCGGTGAAAGTCGCCGCGCAGCGTCTCGGACTCGAGGTGCGCCAGCCCGAGCGCATCCGCCGCTGCTTGGAAGAGCTCGCCGCGCTCGCGCCCGATGCCATGGCGGTGGTCGGCTACGGCCAGATCATTCCGCAGGCGGTCATCGACATTCCGCCCCTCGGCATCCTCAACGTGCACGCTTCGTTGCTGCCGAAATACCGCGGCGCCGCGCCCATCCAGTGGGCTATCGCCAATGGCGAGACCGTCACCGGCGTCACCATCATGCGCATCGACGCCGGGCTCGACACCGGCGATCTCCTCTTGCAGGAAGCCACGGAAATCGGCCCCGAAGAGACTGCGCCCGAACTCTCCGCGCGGCTCGCGCCCATGGGCGCGCGGCTGCTGGTGGAGGCGCTCGCCGGGCTTGCTGACGGTTCCATCCATCCCGTCCCGCAGGACCACGCGCAGGCGACGCTCGCGCCGATCCTGAAGCGCGAGGACGGACTTGTGGATTTCCGCTGGCCGGCGGCGAAAATCGCCTGCCGGGCGCGCGGCTTCCAGCCCTGGCCCGGCGCCTGGACGTGGTGGCGCGGCCGGCGCTTTTTCCTCTGGAAATGCCGCCCGGCCGGAGTGGCCCCCCCCGCCGTTCCCGGAAAACTCTTTTCGCACGGCCGCCGCCTCTTCGCCGCCTGCGGCGAGGGCGAAGCGCTGGAATTGCTCGAGGTGCAGGCCGAGGGAGGAAAGCGGCTGAATTCGGCCGCCTTTTTGAACGGATACCGCCTGGAAGAAACCGACATTTTGGGAGAAATCAAGCCGTGAATTTGCCTCTCGGATTCCGTTATTCTGCGATTTATGCGGGAATTCGCAAGGTGCAAAAGCCGGACCTGGCGCTGATTGTCTCGGATGCGCCCGCGCAGGCGGCCGCCGTGTTCACCACCAACCGCGTGCAGGCCGCCCCGGTCATCATCGCCCGCCGCCATCTGGAAATCTCCGGCGGCGTGGCGCGCGCCGCGCTCGTCAACGCGGGCAACGCCAACTGCGCCACGCGATCGGGCGAACGGGTGGCGGCGCAGACCTCGAAAGCCGCGGCGCGAAAACTCGGGTGCAAGCCGGAACACGTTCTGCCTGCCTCCACCGGCGTCATCGGCGTCGAACTCAACCCGCGCCTCATTCTCGATCACCTCGACTCCCTGGCAGCCGGGCTCTCGCCTGAACGGTTCCTCGACGCCGCCGACGCCATTCTCACCACCGACCTCGTGCGCAAGGTGGCGTTCGCCGAGGTGCAGGGCGCGCGCATCGCCGGCATGACGAAAGGCTCGGGCATGATCCATCCCAACATGGCCACCACGCTCGCCTTCGTCGTCACCGATGCCGAAGTGCCCGCGCGGCAGTTGCGCGCCCATCTGAAGGCCGCCGTCGAGCGCAGTTACAACCGGCTGAGCGTGGATGGCGACATGTCCACCAACGACATGCTGCTTGTCATGGCCAACGGCGCGAGCGGCAGGCGGGTGGCGCGCGAGCCGTTTCAGAAGGCGCTCGACGAGGTTTGCCAGTCGCTGGCGAAGCAGATTGCGCGCGACGGCGAGGGCGCGCAAAAGTTTGTCGAGATCCGTGTCGAGGGCGCGTCAGGAGAATGCGCCGCGGCTCAGATCGCCCGCGCCATCGCCAACTCGCCGCTCGTGAAGACCGCCATCGCGGGCAGCGATCCCAACTGGGGGCGGATTCTCGCCGCCGCCGGCTATTCGGGCGCGGCGTTCGATCCCTCGCACGTGGACATCTTTGTGCAGCGCGTGCGTGTCTGCCGCGGCGGGCTGGCTGCGCCGTTCGATGAAGCCGCGTTGAAGCAGGCGCTGGACGGCAAGGACGTCGAGATCCGCTTCGTCATCCGCGGCGGCGGCGCGGGCACGGCGGTCTTCTGGACGTGCGACCTCACGCACGGCTACATCGACATCAACGCCAGCTACCGCACCTGAAGCGGCCGCGCCCGTGTCAAGTGCGGCGAGCGGAGCGGCCGCAGGCCGCGGGAGCGAGCGGTCCCAAAGGGGGACGGCCATGAAAAAGTGGTGCCAGGCGGGCCTGTCCCCACTTTCATCTTTGGTGCCCGGGGCGGGGCTCGAACCCGCACGGCCCTCGCGGGCCAACGGATTTTAAGTCCGTTGCGTCTGCCAGTTTCGCCACCCGGGCGCCTCCATCAGAAAAGGGGACAGGAACACAATACCCATTTTCCGGCATCCCTCGCCCGAATGTCGCCTCGCGCGAACGGCTGTTAGTGAAGCGGGCTGGAGATCCACGGGAAGGGCAGCCCCCGGCTGAAGCCGGGGGGAATCTGTGAGGGGAACCGCGAGTGAAGCGGCCGAAGGCCGCGGGAACGAGCGGCCCGAGCCCGCCAGTGCAGCGGCCCGCACCCTCTGCCGCCGCCCCGCTCCGCTGTGCCGCCACCTGCAGCAGCGCAGGCGAATCTCGGCTGGCCGGCGATCCCGCCGACTGCGCAACACCGATTCAAAGAATGAGCCAGCGCCGGCAGGGCCATTCTGCCCCGAAACAGATCCGCCTCCCCCAGCCCGCGCTACTTTCTCTTCAGCGTACGCAGATACGCGATCAGGGCCGGCACCTGCTGCGCGGTAATCTTCGTGCGGTGCTGGGTTTCAGGCCTGCCCGCCATCGCGGCCGGCATCTTGCGCTTCCCGTTGAGGATGATGTCCTGCAACTCAGCGTCAGTCTTGGACTGGACATAGGCGGAGTTGAGGCGGGGAATCCGCATCTTCCAGAAATCGTCCATCACCCGGCTGCCCTCGCCTCCGGGGCCATGGCATTGGATGCAACTGTCTTCGTAAAGGGCTTTGCCGGAATCGGCGGCGAAACACGGCGTCAACAGGCAAAGCATGCCCCCCAGCGGCAGCACGAATCTCAGGGTTTTCAGGGTGGATCTCTTTCTGAGCCGGATGGTGAAGTCTGTCCGGGTCGATTGAGAGTAGCACGAATATTGCGTGAGCCCTGTAACATCTTCCAGGCGCCCCGGCCGGCCCGCCATTCCTGTCTGGCAGAAACGCCAGACGCGCTTCTGTTGCAGCGCTGCCAGCAGCGCTTCAATGCCCGGTCTGGCCGGGGCGGCGGTCTTCGGGCAATAAAGAACGATATGCGCGGCCGCGCATCGCTTCCTCATATGCCGCGCGCGCCTGTCTGACCAGATCCGGCGAGCCGAACAATTCCAGCGACGCCAGCGCCAGCGTGCGCGCCGCCACCATCATGCCCTTGCGGCCGATCTCGGTTCCGGCGCAGGCGGTCGACTGCCACGTGTGCAGCGGCACGCCGGGCGCCATTGTCGCGGCGGTGAAATGGCCCACGGGCACGACCCAACTGACGTCGCCAACGTCGGTGGACACCGAAGACAGCGACGTCTTGGGCGGCAGAACTTCCGCCGCGCTCTCAATCGGCGGCATCGGGCGCGCGCCGAGCGTGGCGCGGATCTTCTCGATGAAGGCGCGCTCTTCGTCCGTGTAGCGCACGCCGCCGGCGGCTCGGAGATTGCGGTCGAGCAGATCCCGCAACACGGGGTTCAGCACGAAGTTCGCATACGCGGACGTGACCTCGATCTCGAGCTTCGTTTCCGTGGCGAGCGCGCCGGCTTCGGCGCATTTCTTCACCCGTTCCCAGAGGCGCGCGAGTTCGCCGAGATCGGGATGGCGGACGATGAGGGACAGCTCCGCGAACTCGGGCACGATGTTGGCCGCCGCGCCGCCGCTGGTGACGATGTAGTGCATGCGCGACTCCTGCGGGACGTGTTCGCGCAGGAGATTGATGGCGTGCGTGGTCAGCTCGAGCGCGTCCAGCGCGCTGCGCCCGGCTTCCGGCGAGCCCGCGGCGTGGGCGGGCGTGCCGCGGAAGCGGACGCGCGAGCTGATGTTGGCCAGATACGTGTTGTCGTCGGCGGCGTTGAAGTCGCCGGGATGCCAGCCGAGCACGACATCCGCGTCGCGGAACGCGCCGGCGCGGATCAGGAAGATCTTGCCTCCGCCGCCTTCCTCGGCGGGCGTGCCGTAGAAGCGGATCGTGCCCCTGAGCCCCAGCGCCTGCATGCGCTCCTTCACCGCCGCAGCCGCCAGCGCCGAAGCCGCGCCGAACAGGTTGTGCCCGCAGCCGTGGCCAGGCGCGCCGGCCACGCGAGGCTTGCGCTCCGGCACGTCGTCCTGCGAAAGCCCGGGCAGGGCATCGTACTCGCCCAGGATGCCGATGACGGGTTTGCCCTCGCCCCACTCGGCGACGAAGGCCGTGGGCATTTCTTCAAAGCCGCGGATGCGGAAGCCGGCCTTTTCCAGTTCGGCGCGCAACAGCGCGGAACTCTGCTTCTCCTGCCAGCCGAGTTCGGGATTTTCCCAGATCTGGCGCGAGAGCTGTTTGAAGCGCGGCGCGTGGCGTTCGACGGATTCGAGCGCCGCCTGCCGCGGCGCGGTTTGCGCGGCGGCGAGCATCGAACACAGAGCCAGTCCCAGCATGGCACGATGGTAGGTCATAATCAGAAGCCTAGCCGAAGAGCGCGGATTCCGCCATGCCCCGTTACGCCGCCATTGACATCGGAAGCAACTCGGTGCGGATGATGGCCGCCGACGTGGACCGCAACGGGCGGTTCGACGTGCTGGCCGAAGACCGGCAGGTGACGCGGCTGGGCGAGAGCGTGTTCCGCACCGGCAGCATCGACGAGGCGGCGGCGCGCGGCGTGCTGGCGGTGCTCGAGCGCATGAAAGAGGCTTACGCCAGGCTGGGCGTGCTGGCGGTGCGTGCGGTGGCGACGGCGGCGGTGCGCGATGCTTCCAATGCGGACGAGTTTCTGGCGCGCGCCTCCGAAGTGCTGGGCGAGCCGGTCGAGCGCATTTCGGGCCTGGAGGAAGCGCGGCTGATCCATCTGGGCGTGGAGACCCGCTGGCCGCATCCGCGGCAGCGGATTCTGATTCTCGACATCGGCGGCGGCAGCGCCGAAGTGATCGACGCCGAACACGGGCTGCTGCGCGCGGCGCTCTCGCGCCCGCTGGGCGCGGTGCGGTTGCAGGCGGTGTTCCTGAAGCACGACCCGCCGCTCGAAGATGAGCTCGTGCAGATGCAGGAGTTCATCGAAGAGAAGCTGCATGCGGTGCGGTTGAGGATTCAGCACGCCGCCTTCGACCGCGTGATCGGGACGTCGGCGTCGGCTTCGGCGATCGTGTGCGCGGCGAACCGGATTCCGCGGCAGCGGCGCGAAGAGGCCGACCGCAGGCGCGTGACCCTGGCTCAACTGCGGGCCTTGTACCGGCAACTGGCGGCGATGGACGTCAGCGCGCGGCGGTGCGTGACGGGCATCGGTCCGCGGCGCGCGGAAATCATCGTGCCGGGCGTGGCGGTGATGCTGAAGGTGCTCGAGATGTTCGGCGCGCGGCAGCTCTACTACTGCACGGCGGGCGTGCGCGACGGCATTCTGCGCGATCTGGCCGAGCGCGAAGCGGGCGCCGAGCGGGTGCGGCTGGACGCCGAACAGCGGCGCATGGTCGAGCAGTACGCGCGGCGGTTCGGAGTCGATCTGAAACACGCGCGAAAAGTGGCCGCTTTCGCGCGGGTACTGTTTACCGCGCTCACGCCGTGGCACCGGCTGCCGCCGGAGACGGGACGGCTGCTGAAGGCGGCGGCGTACCTGCGCGACACGGGCCATGCGATCAACGACATGGCCCATCACAAGCACTCGCAGTACATCGTGGCCAACGCCGACCTGGCGGGCTTCACCGACGACGAGCGCCATCTGGTGGCGATGTTGTGCCGCTATCACCGCAAGGCGCCGCCATCGGCGCGCCATGCGGACTTTACGGCGCTGCCCGCCGCAGAGCAGCACGTGGTAGGGCAACTATATCCGCTGCTGCGCATCGCGGATGCGCTCGACCGCAGCCGCGATCAGCGCGTGGATGAGATCGAATGCGGCTTGGAAGACGGCGCGCTGACGCTTATCCTGAAATCGGAAAAGGACCTCGGCCTCGAGCTGTGGGCGCTGGAGCGGACGGCGCCGCTGTTCCGCCAGGTGTACGGAAAACAGCTCCGGGTTGTGGCGCGGCGGCGATGACGCGGACAGAACACGCGCGGGCGGCGCTGCGGGCGCGGATCGAAAAGCTCGACAGTCAGATCGGGCTGGCGCTCGAGCGCTGCGGCGAGGACGAGGTGCACGATTTCCGCGTCGCCGTGCGGCGGCTGGGGCAGGCGCTGCGCGTGTTCGCCGATCTGCTGCCGGGCAAAGAGGCGAAGCGGATGCGCAAAGCGCTGAAGCCCGCGCTCGATGCCGCGGCTCACGTGCGGGATCTGGATGTGGACAGCGAGCTGCTCGTCCGGCTGGGACTGCGCGCGGATCACCCGCTGCTGGCGAAGATGCGCAGCGACCGGGAGCGCGGGGCGCTGGCGTTTCTCGGGCAACTGTACCTGCTGCGCTCGCAGGGCGTGCCGGCGGACTGGCTCGATCGGCTCGCGCTGCTGCGCGAGAGCGAAGAGGACGCGGCGGCGCACGCGCGGGCGCTGCTGCCGCCGATGGCGTCGGAGTTCTTCCTTGCCGGAAGAAAGGCGGCGCTGAAGCCCTCGGCGGCGGCGCAGTTGCACGCGTTCCGGCTCTCGGCCAAGCGCTTCCGCTACACGCTGGAGATCTTCAGCGAATTTTACGGGCCCGTGATGGAGAAGCGGATCGGGCAGGTGCGGGAGATCCAGGGGATTCTCGGGCGCAGGCAGGACTGCGCGGTGTCGATGCGGATGCTCGAACCGGCGGCATCGTTCGACGCCGAAGCGCGGCAGGTGATGCAGGCGCTCGAGCGGCGGGCGCGGAAACTGGAGGCGGAGTTCGCGCAGTACTGGCGGGAGACGTTCGACGGCGAGGGGCAGGAGCGGTTGTGGACGCGGTATCTGGCGCGGCGCAGCCCCGCGCGGGGCGCGGCTCGATAGAATAGCCGTCCATGTGGGAACAGAATTACGCACCGCTGCTGGGCAGCGTGGGATGGTCGGCGCTGGCGGCGGCGCTGCCGCTGTTCACGCTGCTGTATCTGCTGGGCGTGCGGCGGACGGCGGCGTGGGCGGCGGGACTGAGCGGACTGGGCGCGGCGGCGGCGGTGGCGCTGTTCGTCTACCAGATGCCCGTGAAGATGGCGCTGGGCGCGGCGCTGTTCGGAGCGGCGTTCGGGCTGTTTCCGATCTGCTGGATTATTTTCTGGGCGATTTTTCTCTACCGGCTGAGCGTGGAGACAGG
The DNA here is from genome assembly GCA_937920635.1 of uncultured Bryobacteraceae bacterium. Taxonomy (GTDB): domain Bacteria; phylum Acidobacteriota; class Terriglobia; order Bryobacterales; family Bryobacteraceae; genus JANWVO01. The sequence goes on along the minus strand of CAKZUE010000003.1, from coordinate 7,168 downwards.
GCAGTTCGAGATCATCAAGGACTCGATCGGCTCGATCACGCCGGACAGGCGGTTGCAGGCGCTGCTGATCGCGTTCGCGTTCGGGGCGTTTGTGGAAGGGGCCGCCGGGTTCGGAGCGCCGGTGGCGGTGGCGGCGGCGATGCTCGCGGGGCTGGGCTTTTCGCCGTTTTACGCGGCGGGGATCTGTCTGCTGGCGAACACGGCGCCGGTGGCGTTCGGCTCGATCGGCATTCCGGTGATCACGCTGGCCGGGATCACGGGGCTGCCGGTGGAGAAGCTGAGCGCGGCGGTGGGGCGGATCTGCGCGCCGGTGTCGTTGTTCGTGCCGGCGTATCTGGTGATGGTGATGGGCGGGTGGCGCGCGCTCGGCGGCGTGCTGCCGGCGGCGCTGGGCTGCGGGCTGGCGTTTGCGGGGGTGCAGTTCTACGCGTCGAACTATCTGGGACCGGAGCTGACCGACATCCTGAGCTCGCTGGCGGCGATCGGCGCCTGCCTGGCGGCGACGCGCGTGTGGAAGCCTCGCAATGAGTTTGTCTTTGACGGCGCGGCGGCGGAAGCGGCGCTGCCGCCGAGGCACGCGGGGCGGGCCGTGCTGAAGGCGTGGTCGCCTTACATTCTGCTGGTGGCGTGCGTGCTGGCGTGGGGGCGGGCGGACATCAAAGCCGTGCTGAATTCATACACGGCGACGGTGGAATGGCCGTGGCTGCACGGGCAGGTGGTGCAGATGCCGCCGGTGACGGCGCAGGCGTCGCCGTACGCGGCGCGGTACGCGTTTCAATGGCTGGCGGCGGCGGGCACGGCGTGCCTGCTGGCGTGCCTGCTGACGGCGCTGGCGCTGCGCGTGCGCGCGGGGGTGCTGGCGAAGGTGCTCAAAGACACGGCAGGACAACTGGCCAAGCCGGTGCTGACGGTGGCGAGCGTGCTGGGGCTGGCGTTTCTGATGAACTACTCGGGGGCGACGGCGACGCTGGGGCTGGCGTTTGCGGCGACGGGGGCGGCGTTTCCGTTCTTCAGCGCGCTGCTGGGATGGCTGGGGGTGTTCCTGACGGGCAGCGACACGAGCGCCAATGCGCTGTTCGGCAACTTGCAGGTGGTGACAGCGCGGAGCCTGGATTTGAACCCGGTGCTGATGGCGGCGTCGAACTCATCGGGCGGCGTGATGGGCAAGATGATCTCGCTGCAATCGATCGCGGTGGCGGCGGCGGCGACGGGGATGGCGGCGGGGGAAGAGGGGCGGCTGTTCCGGTTCACGCTGCGGCACAGCGTGCTGCTGGCGTCGGTGATCGGGGTGCTGGTGCTGGGTTACGCGTACGTGTTTCCGCAGCTCGTGCCGCTTCCGTGACGTGGAATTGAAGAACGCCGCTGCGGTGCTGTCTTGACACAAATTTCAAACGAACGTATGATTGAACCGTACGTATGATTCATACCATGTATGACAGCACCCCGCTGGCGGAACCGCCGGGCCCGGGCGAGCCCGCCGGGCGGGCGCAGGCGACGCGGGAGCGGATCCTCGACGCCGCCGAGCGGCTGTTCGCCGAGCACGGCTTCGCGGCGACCTCGCACCGGCAGATCACCGCGGAAGCGGGAGTGAACCTGGCGGCGGTGAACTACCACTTCGGCTCGAAAGAGGAGCTGTTTCTGGAAGTGGTGCGGCGGCGGCTGGAGCCGGTGAACCGGCGGCGGCTGGAGATGCTGGAGGAGGCGGAGCGGCGGAGCGGCGTGGCGCGGATCGAAGACATCGCGCGGGCGTTCGCCGAGCCGGTGCTGGAGGCGCGCGAGGAGAGCGGGCGCGCCAGCGTATTGCCGAAGCTGATGGCGCGGGTGGTAGGCGAGCCGGGCGGGTGGGCGGAGAAACTGCTGCCGCTGGTCTTTGCGAGCGTGGCAGCTCGCTTTCTGTCGTCGCTCGAGAGAGCGATGCCTGGGGTGAAGCGGGAGGATTTGCTGTGGGGGCTGGTGTTCAGCGCTGGGGTGCTGGGGCACTACATGCTGCTGGGCGACCTAATCCGGCGCGTGGCGGGGGCGGCGCCGGGCGCGGATCATGAATTCCGGACAACGGAGCGGATGGTGGACTTCATCACAGCTGGGCTGAAGGGGCTGCGGAGGGCGCCCTCAGCGAAGAAAGCGGCTGCCCCGCGCAGAGCGGAGAGAGCCGCAGCAGAGCGGCAACGCGGCGGAGGGAGGAAGAAGACATGAAGCCGGCAGCACTGGCGGCGCTGATGCTGGCGGCATGCGCTGCGATGCGCGCGGAGCCGCCGCAGAGGCTGAGGCTGAGTTTGCGCGAAGCGGTGGAGATGGCGGCAGCGCCGGGCGGAGCGGCGCGTCTGGAGCTGGCGCGGGAAGCGGCGCGGGCGGCGGAGGCGCGGAAGCGGCAGGCGCTGGCGCCGCTGTTGCCGAACGTGGACGGAAGCTACACGTTCCGAAGCTTCACGAACAATCTGGCATCGTTCGGCATTCAGTTTCCGGCGGTGCCGGGGATTGCGTTTCCCGTGTTCGTGGGACCGATCGACGTGCAGGACACGCGGGCGGCGGCGTCGCAAAGTGTTTTTGATCTGGCGGCGATCCGGCGGTGGCAGGCGGCGCAGGCGCAGGCGCGGGCGGCAGCGGCGGAGAGCGAAGAGGCGCTGCTGAAGACCCGCGCCGCCGTAGCCACGGCTTATCTGAATGCCGTGCGGGCGGAGGCGGCGCTGGAGGCGGCGCGGGCGAACGTGGCGCTGGCGGAGCGGATCCTGAAGCTGGCGGAGTCGCAGAAGGCGGCGGGGACGGGCACGGGCATCGAGGTGACGCGGGCGGCGGCGGTGCTCGAACAGGAACGGCAGAAAATGATTTCAGCCGGGGAAGACCGGGCGGCGGCGCGGCTGGGGCTGTTGCGGGCGATGAATGCCGATCTGGGGGCGGAGCTGGAGCTGACGGACCGGATGCTGTATGCGCCGGCGGAGATTCCGGCGCCGGAGAGGGCGCTGGAGGCGGCGCGGGAGCTGCGTCCGGAATTGAGGGCGCAGGCGGAAAGGGAGCGGGCGGCGCGGCTCACGGCGGCGGCGGCGAAGTGGGAGCGGCTGCCTTCGGCGCGGGCATTCGGCGATTACGGGGTGATCGGGCGCACGGGGAGCGTATATCTGCCGACGCGGAGCGCAGGCGTGCAGGTGACGGTGCCGCTGTGGGACGGCGGGAGGAGGGACGCGCGGCGCGCGGAGGCGCGGTCGCTCGAGCGGGCAGAGGAGATCCGTTCCCGCGACATGGCAAGGCAGGTGGAGATGGAGGTCCGGCTGGCGCTGGAGGCGTTGCAGTCGGCGGAAGGACAGGTGGCGGCGGCGCGGGCGGTGTTCGCGCAGGCGGAGCGGGAGCTGGAGCAGGCGGAGCGGCGCGTGGCGGCGGGCGTGGCGACGCCGCTGGAGGTGACGGAAGCGCAGGCGAGGGTGGCGCGGGCGCGGGAGGCGGTGGTGGCGGCGGTGTTCCGGCAGAAGGCGGCGCGGATCGAACTGGGAGCCGCGGCGGGCAATCTCGATCTGATGCTGGATTGAAAGGAAGACTGGCGATGAAGGCGAAGCGGATTGTTCCTGTAGTTGCGGCAGTGGTGATTGTGGCGGCGGCGCTTGCCTGGCGGGCGGCGCGGGCGCGCGCCGGGGAGAGCGAGCTTCGACTGAGCGGCAACATCGAGCTGACGGAGGTGCAGTTGTCCTTCAAGACGCCGGGGCGCGTGGAAGAGCTGCTGGTGGACGAGGGCGACAGCGTGCAGGCGGGGCAGGTGGTGGCGCGGCTCGATACGGCGGAACTGGAACGGGCGCGGGAGCGCGAGGCGGCGGCAGCCGAGGCGGCGGCGCGCACGGTGGAGCAGACCCGGGCGGGGCTCGCGTATCAGGAAAAGGCCTTGCAGGAAGAGCGGGCGGTGCGGCGGGCGGAACTGGAGGCGGCGCGGAAACGGCTGGAGGAGTTGCAGGCGGGCAGCCGCCGGCAGGAGATCGAAGCGGCGCGCGCGGGGCTGCGCGAGGCGGAGGCGCAGTTCGCGCTGGCGCAGCGGGACTGGGAACGGGCGCAGACACTGCACCGGAACGAGGACATCTCCACGGCGCAGTACGAGCAGTTCCGGACGCGATATCAGGCGGCGTCGGCGGCGCTGGAACGGGCGCGGGAGCAGGCGTCGCTGGTATCGGAAGGCCCGAGGAAAGAGCAGATCGAGCAGCAGCGTGCGGCGGTGGAGCGGGCGCAGGCGGCGTTGCGGCTGACCGAAGCGGGGGCGCTGGAACTGGAGCGCAGAAGGAAGGAGCTGGCGATGCGCGAGGCGGAGCTGGAGCGGGCGCGGGCGCATCTGGCGGTGATCGAAGTGCAACTGGGAGAGCGCGTGTTGAGGTCGCCGGTGGCGGGAGTGGTGCTGAGCAAGAACGCGGAGCGCGGAGAAGTAGTGGCGGGGGGCGCGGCGGTGGTGACGATCGGGGAGACGGCGAAGCCGTGGCTGCGTGGCTACATTGCGGAACGGCACCTGGGGCGGGTGAAGCCGGGCATGGCGGCGGAGGTGACGACGGACTCCTATCCGGGGAAGAGGTATGCGGGGCGGGTGACGTTCATTTCTTCCGAAGCCGAGTTCACGCCGAAGCAGATCCAGACGGAAGAGGAGCGGCAGAAGCTCGTGTACCGGATCAAGATCGAGCTGGAGAATCCGCGGCTGGAGCTGAAGCTGAACATGCCGGCGGACGCGGTGCTGCGGCTGGAGTAGGAGGGGGAGGTGCGGGGGAACGCAGGACTGGAGCCGCAATGGGATGCAGCCCTCGCGCAAGCGCGAGGGGAAACCGGTAGGTGAAGCATGATCCGGGTGGAGAACCTCAGTAAGCGGTTCGGCGCGGTGGAAGCGGTGCGGGGCGTGTCTTTTGAGGTGCGCCCGGGGGAGATCTTCGGGCTTGTGGGGCCGGACGGGGCGGGCAAGACGACGGTGATGCGGCTGGTGGCGGGGCTGCTGGACGCGGACGAAGGGCGGGTGGAGGTGTGCGGATTCGATGTGGCGCGCGAGCCGGACAAGGTGAAAGACCGGATGGGATACATGGCGCAGCGGTTCGGGCTGTATCAGGACCTGACGGTGGAAGAGAACATCGAGTTTTACGGAGAGCTGTTCGGCACGGACGCGGCGGAGCGCGAGCGGCTGGCCGGTGAGCTGCTGGAGATGACGGGTATAAGCGAGTTTCGGCGGCGGCGCGCGGGTCAGTTGAGCGGGGGGATGAAACAGAAGCTGGCGCTGGTGTGCACTCTGCTGCACCGGCCGCAGGCGCTGGCGCTGGACGAGCCGACCTGCGGCGTGGATCCGCTTTCGAGGCGGGAGTTCTGGCGGATTCTGGAGGGGCTGGCGCGGGAGGGGCTGGCGGTGCTGGTCTCGACGGCGTATCTGGATGAAGCGGGGCGGTGCGGGCGGGTGGGGCTGATGGACGGCGGGCGGCTGGAGGAGGCGGGGCGGCCGGAAGAGATCCGGAACAAAATTGCGCCGTTCTGTTTCCGTGTGGCCGGCGTAGACCGGCGGGAGGCGCGGCGGCGGCTGGCGGGAGTGCCGGGCGTGCTGGCGGCGGAGCCGGCGGGGGCGGCGCTGCACGTGTATCTGGAAGAAGGCGCGGCGGCGGAGGCGGTGTCGCGGGCGGCGGGCGTGGAGCTGGAGAGGATCGAGCCGACGCTCGAGGACGCGTTCCTGGCGCTGATCCGCCGGAAGGAGAAGCGCGATGCGGCGTGAGGCGGCGGTGAGGACGCGGGATCTGGTGAAGCGGTTCGGGACGTTCACGGCTGTGGACGGGGTGACGCTGGAGATCGGGCGCGGGGAAGTGTTCGGGTTTCTGGGACCGAACGGGGCGGGCAAGACAACGACGATCCGGATCCTGTGCGGGTTGCTGGAGCCGACGGCGGGAGAGGCGCGAGTGAACGGTTTTGACGTGGCGGCGGAACCGGAGAGGGTGAAGCAGTCGATCGGGTACATGTCGCAGAAGTTTTCGCTTTACGACGATCTGACGGTGGAAGAGAACCTGGAGTTTTTCAGCATGGTGTACGGGGTGGCAAGGGAGAGACGGGAGGAACGGAAGGAGTTCGCGCTGCGGATGGCGGGGCTCGAAAGAGAGCGGAAGAGGATGACGCGGGAGCTCGCCGGCGGGTGGAAGCAGCGGCTGGCGCTGGGGTGCGCGGTGCTGCACGAGCCGCCGGTGCTGTTTCTGGACGAGCCGACATCGGGCGTGGATCCGATGGCGCGGCGGCGGTTCTGGGACCTGATTTACGAGATGGCGGATGGCGGGGCGGCGGTGCTGGTGTCGACGCACTACATGGACGAGGCGGAGTATTGCGGGAGGCTGGCGCTGATGCATCGCGGGAGGGTGGTGGCGCTGGGTTCTCCGGAAGAACTGAGGGCGCAATGCAGCGCGGGAGGGACGATGGAGGATGTGTTCGCGGCGTGTATCGAGCAAGAGGAGGCGCAGCGGAGATGAACGGGCGGCGGCTGCGGGCGGTGTTCGTGAAGGAGCTGCTCCACATCGCGCGGGACTGGCGGAGCCTGGCGATGGCGCTGGCTGTGCCTCTGCTGCTGCTGTTGCTGTTCGGCTACGCGCTGACGCTGGACGTGGACCGGATCCCGACGGTGATTTACGATCAGGACGGGACGGCGGAGAGCCGCGAGCTGGCGGAGCGGTTCCGGGGGTCGAAGTTCTTCCTGGCGACAGGGGCGCGGGAGGGCTACCGGGACGCGGTGCGGCGGCTGGATGACGGCGACGCGCTGATGGCCGTGGTGATTCCGCGGGGATTCGCGCGGAGCGTGGCGGGAGGAGATGCGGCGAAGGTGCAGGTGCTGTTGGACGGGAGCGACTCGAATACAGCTTCTATTGCAGCCGGATATGCCGAGGCTCTGGTAATGGCTTATTCCATGGAATTACGGCAAAAATGGCTGGAAAGAAGAGGGGCCGGAAAGCTGGAACCGCCAGCAGATTTGCGGGCGCGGGTGCTGTTCAATAATGCCATGCAATCGAAGAATTTCATCGTGCCGGGGCTGATTGCGGTGATCCTGATGCTGATCGCGTCGATGCTGACCTCGTTGACGATCGCGCGGGAGTGGGAAAACGGGACGATGGAGCAGTTGCTGTCGACGCCGGTGCGGCCGCGGGAGCTGCTGCTGGGAAAGCTTGGGGCGTACTTCGTGCTGGGGGTGGCGGACACCGCA
>CAKZUE010000002.1 GCA_937920635.1 uncultured Bryobacteraceae bacterium | reverse complement strand
CTCGTGCACCGTGAACACGCGCGGCAGCGCGCCGTCCCGCTCGTAGACGTTGACGCCCTCCGCGCCGCGGAACACCTCCCTCGCGTGCGCGGGCGATGGCGTCCGCGCCACGCGGAAGCGCACGCCGAACAGGCGCTGGGCTTGCTCGGTGTGCAGTTCGTGACGGTAGATGTTTTCGGTGGCGCTGGCCAGGTAGCCCTGATGTTGCTGCAAGCCGTGCCAGCCCCCGAAGTTGTAAGGAATCACGGCGTCATCCACTTCGATTCGCCAGTGCGCCCCGCGGGTGCGGAGATAGGCGGCGATATCGCGGTGGGACTTGAGCAGGTTCAGGTAGCTTGCGGCATGCACCGACGCAGTGGAGGGAAGCACGCTCTGATAAAGCGGCCGCATCTCGGCCGCGGCCGCCGCCACGGCAACCAGTGCGAACATCCACGCCGGCACGGGTCTCCAGCGGCGCAGCCAGATCAGCCCCGCCAAGGCCGCCAGGCCCGCAGCCGTCCACCCCGTCAGGCCGCCGCGCGCCAGGGCGAGCCAGATCCCGGCAGCGGCGAGAGCAGCCGCAGCCAAGGCAACGGCCGTCAAGGCCCGCTGCCTGGCGGGCCGGCCGAGGCGCGCCAGCCCTTCCGCTCCACACGCTGCCAGCGCCGGTAAACAAAGGCTGAGCAGCACGAGGGCCGCTTCCGGCGAGCGCGCCTTGTCGAAATGCGGAACCGTGCGGTAGAGAACCGCGTGCAGCCCCCCGGCGGGGCCAAGCGCCAGCCAGATGCCGAACAGACCCATCGCGCCCAGCGCCAGCGCCGCGCGCCGCCGCAGCGCGAACGTTCCAGCCAGCGCCAGCACTGCCAGCAGAGCGCCGTGATACACCGTGGCGGCGCCCCTGTATCCGGACACAACGAGCGCCGGCAGCGCTTCCGCCTTCAGGCTGTACTGGCGGTGAATCTCCACCGGGATCTTCTCGCGCCATCCGATCGGTTCAGCCGCGCCCACCCAGCGCACCGCCCGGCGGCCATACTCCATGGCGGGCAGAAGCTGCGCGGCGCCGGCCGCGGCGGCCATGGTGAAGAACACGGCCGCCGCCAGGATGCGGCGCGGATCGCGAACCACCGATGCGGCCCACACCAGTGCGAAGCCCAACGACAGAAACAGCGGCGCCTGGTGGTGCCCGCCCAGCCAGCAAAGCCCAAGAAAGAATCCGCCGAGCGCCGCCTGGCGCGCGCTTTCAGCCCCCGGCGGACGGTCCAGCGCCCGCAGCAGATGGCGCAGTCCCCAAGGCGCCCACATGGCGCCCATCGCCATCTGCGGCCGCATATGGAGGGCGAAGTTCCCGATGACGGCATAAGCGAAGCCCGCCAGCACGCTGACGGCGCGCCCGCAGCCCAGTCCGCGCGCCAGCCGGTACATGCCGGCCGCGCCAATCCATCGGATCAGCAGGAAGTAGACATTCAGGAACAGCCAGCCCGCCGCGCCTTCGGGCTTCAGCGCCAGCAGCCAGTTCGGCGGCGAGGCCACCGCCGGCTGCGCCTGTCCGGGCAGCGGCTGCCCCATCCAATGATGCGGGTCCCACAACGGCACCTCCCCCGCGCGCCAGGCGCGCGCCTGCACCTCCAGCCACGGCAACACCTGATAGGCGTTGTCGTCGGAGGCGAACCAGACGGCCCGCGGCCCGAGCAGCAATTGCCAGTGGAATCCCGCCAGCAGCACCGGCAGGGCAACCGCCGCCGCAAAGCGGGCCGGACTGATCCACTGCCGCGACACACAGATATCCTGCCAGAGTGCGGCGCGCCCGTGCCGCCGGGATCAGCGGAATTCGAGCCAGACGATCTCGCCGGCCACGGGCTCGGGCTTCGGTTTGGGCGGCGCGGGGCGCGGCGCGGCCTTTCTTGCCGGAGCCTTCTTCGCGGTCTTCGAAGAGGCGGCCTGTTTGGCGGGCGCGGGCGCCGGCGCCGGCTTGGCCGGCTCGGCGGCAGGCGGAGGCGCGGCGATGTAGCCTGCCGCCACCAGCGGGGCGGGCTTCTGCTCGCCGCAGACGAATTCGCGCCGCCCTTCCGTCTTGCCGCGCAGCATGACGAGGTTCGGCTTGCTGGTTTCGAGCAGGACGGCCACCGCGGGCGTTTTGGCCGTGCGCGGTTTCACTTCGATCCGGAACAGCAGGCGCGTGTCTTCACAGCCGATGCTGACGAGCCGGCCCTCGGCGCGCGCGTCGCCCTCGCGGGGCTGCCAGCCCGCTGGCGTCTGCACGGCGGGCGCCGGTTTGGGCGCCGGAGCGGGGCGGGTTTCGATCTCGCGCATCAGCGCCAGGGCCATCTCGCGCTGCTCGGGAGCGGAGGCGGACAGGAGCGCGCCGGAGGCGGCTTCGCGCGCCCGCTGCCTTTCGCCGAGATCGAGCAGCGCCCGGCCCCAGGTCTCCCAGGCCGCACTGCGGCGGGGATCGAGCGCCGCGGCTTTTTCCAGGCACTCCGCGGCCTCCCGTGCGCGGCCTTTCTCGAGCAGCCAGTTGCCGAGCACGAGCCACGCTTCGGCAAAGCCCGGCTCGATGGCCACCGCCTGCCGCAGCGATTGCTCGACCAGCGCGTCAGGGCCTTTGGTATCGCGCACCAGCATGGCGTACTCAAACTGCGTGCGCGCGCCGGCGCCGCCCAGCGCAATGGCGCGCTCCAGATGGCCCCGCGCCGCGCCGTAGTCGGCCTTGCGGAGCGCAATGGCCCCGAGCAGCGTCTCGGCGGCGGCGCTGGCCGGGTGCTTCCGGGCGGTTTCGCGGGCCAGGCGTTCGGCTTCACCCCCGAGGCCGGCATCGAGCATCGCCTCCACCTTCATCGCCTCGGGCAGCGGCGCCGGCAGAGGCTCGCGCAGAACCGGGCCTGGTGCAATGGCCACTGTCACCGGGCGGACATCCGGCGCCGCATCGGCCGGCATTCTTTCCAGCAGCAGGCGCGCCCTCTCGATCCCTGCCGCGAGCGACGTCCCATACGTCTCCTGAAAGGCCGCCTGCTGATCCCGGCCGGCGGCCATCAAGGACAGGAAAGCGGCCGTCTTTGCGGCGCCACCCGCTTCGAGCATCATCCAGCGCACCAGCGCCCAGCTCTGGGCGTAGAACAGCCCTGTGGTGCGGCTGTCCGTCGAGCCGTCCTCCCCGGGCTGCATCGCCATCAGCCGGGACGGCTCCAGCCAGGCCTGATTCTGGAGCAGCCGCGCATGCGCGGCGGGCGCCTTGCCCAGGCGCAGCCGCTCGCCGGAGAGTTCCATGGCCGAGTAGTAATCGGCGAGCCCTTCCTCCAGCCAGGGCGGTGGCGCGGCTTGGCGCGCGTGGCGCAACATCAGGTGCACCAGCTCGTGGCGCGCGGCGCGCAGCGCATCGCCGCCGGAATCCGGCAACAGGATCCAGTCGCGTTCGGCCCCGGACAGGTACAGCCCGCGGTGCGCCTCGCCGCGGCGGAAGGGCGCGAAATCGCGCCCGGAACGGAACAGCAGCACGCGCACAGGCCGGAGCGGGGCATCGGGCGCCGCGCTGAACTCCGGCGCTGCGCCGCGCAGCAGAGAGTAGGTCTGGGCTACAGTCCGGAGCAGTTCTTCCCCGCGGCGCTCGCCGGCATCGGTGCAGATCTCCCATGCTCCGGATTGAAAGCGGTACCATGTGGGAGAGGCGGCGGCAAGAGGCGTGACAAGCAAAAACATCCTCAGCCACAGCAGGATGGCGTGGTGGGTTCGCGCTCGCATGACCCGCATAGAAACTTTGAATTGGACGGCGCTCCGCCCCGCTTTTATCCTACAATTACTGTGGCCTCGATACCTCTGATGGAGTCATTACCAAGCGAAGTCTCTCTGCTGCACCGGATCAGCAGCATCATCGCGTCCAACCGCTCGGTGGACGAGATGCTGGGGGAGATCATCGGCATGACCGTGCAGGTGACCGGCTGCGACGCGTGCCTGGTCTACCTCATCGAGCCGTCGACGGGAGAGGTCGTGCTCCGGGCTTCGCAGGTGCCGCACGCCTCCGAAATCGGCCAGTTGACGATGGCCGCCGGACAGGGTCTGACAGGATGGGTGATCGAGCACAAAAGCGTGGTCGCGCTTCCCGAAAAGGCGTATCAGGACCAGCGCTTCATCCGCCTCCCCGGTCTGATCGAGGATACCTACGAAGCTTTCTGCTCGGTGCCGCTGGTGTCGAGCGGAGAAGTGATCGGGGTGGTCAACGTACACCACCGCGAGCGCCACGACTACACGCCGCAGGAGATCGCCCTGCTGACTTTCGTCGGCGAACAGATGGGCGGCGCGCTGGTCCGCGCCCGGCTCGAGGAGGAAAACACACGCCTGGCGGCCGAGGCCGAGGAGATGCGCCGGCAACTGGAAACGCGCAAGCTGGTGGAGCGCGCCAAGGGCATCCTCCAGTACAAGTTCCACCTGACCGAAGAAGAAGCCTATCTGCGGCTCCGCAACGAGAGCCGCCGCCTGCGCCGCCCGATGCGGGATCTGGCCGAGGCCATCATTCTCACCGAGGAACTCTCGCGGAAAGCGGCCGAGCCCGGCGCGCACGCCCCCGAAGGCGAAGGCGACTGACGCGGCCCTCGGCCGCCAGGCCGCGGGTGCCTCTGTGCCCCCTGCTAGACTCGGAATTTGCAGCCCTTCGTCCCCCTGTTCCGCAACGCCCATCTGGCCACGCTGGCGGGCAATTTCTGGCCGCGCCCGCTGGACGAGATCCGCCATCCCCCCCGGCTGACTCTCTACCGCACGGCGGCGGACGTCGGCATCGCCGTCGAGGAGAACCGCCCGCCGGGCGAAGCCCGCGGCGAGGTGCTGCTGCTGCACGGACTGGAGGGCTCCAGCCGCAGCGGCTATCTGATTTCGCTCGCGCAGAGGCTGCTGGAAGCGGGCTTCGCCGTGCACCGCATGAACCTGCGCGGATGCGGGCTGAGCGAACCATACTCGCCCACGCTGTATCATTCCGGCCTCACGCATGACGCGCGCAGCATCCTGGAACAGTGGCGCGCCGCCGGCCGCGGGCCGCGCTTCCTGGCGGGCTTCTCCCTGGGCGGCAACGTCGTGCTCAAGCTCGCCGGCGAGATGGGCGAAGCGGCGGCGGAGCTGGTGGACGGCGTGGCGGCGGTCTCGACGCCCCTCGACCTGCACGCCTGCGTGCGGCGCATCGACGCGCCCTCCAACTGGATCTATCACCAGAAATTCGTCCGCAGCCTGCGCCGCCGGTACCGCCGCCGCCACCGCACGGATCCGCAGCGCTTTCCCGACCGGGGCATCAGCCGGGTGCGCACGATCTTCGAATTCGACGACCGCGTCACGGCGCCCTTCTTCGGCTTTGGCGACGCGCCCAATTACTACGCCACGCAGTCCTCGCTGCGCTTCCTCCCCGGCATTCGCGTGCCGGTGTTGCTCGTGCAGGCGGAGGATGATCCGATGATCCCGTTCGAGCTTTACGAGCGCGAGGAAGTGCGCTCCAATCCCTGCCTGCGCCTGCTGGCCGTGCCGCATGGCGGGCACCTCGGATTCCTCGCCCGCGGCGCGCGCCGCTTCTGGCTGGACGGGGTGCTGTGCGAGTGGTTCGAGGCATCGCGGAACAAACAGCCTCCCGCCAGCGTATCGATACAAGGATGAGCCATTTTGTGCAGATGCAGGAGGCGTTCCGCATCGCCGCGGCCAACCTGCGGTCGGCCAAGCTGCGCAGCGCGCTGACGCTGCTCGGCATCATTCTTTCCACCACCACGCTGATCGCCGTCATGGCGGTGATTCACGGCATGGATGTGTACGTGGCGGAAAAGATCGCCGACCTTGGCGCCAACGGCTTCACGGTGGTGCGCTTCGCCTTCATCGGCGACTGGGACCCGAAGAAGTTTCTCGAGCTGCTGCGGAAAAATCCCGAACTGCGCCCGGACGAGTACGACTTCATCCGCCAGCGGGCCACGCTTCTGAGCGAGATCGGCATGTCGGGTTCCACGCGCGGCGACGTCTCCGCGAAAAACGAGCGCATGGAAGATGTGCGCATTCTCGGCGCCACGGCCAATATCAACGTGATCTCGGGCGTGCAGACCGAGACGGGGCGCTACATCAGCGAAGGCGACGTGCAGGGCCGCCGCATGGTGGCCTTCATCGGGGCCGACCTGCGCGACAAGTTTTTCACGGGCGTCGACCCCATCGGCAAGACGGTGCAGATCAACGGCAAGCCGTATGAGGTGATCGGCGTGGCCAAGCGCATCGGCAGCGTCTTCGGCCAGTCGCAGGACAACTTCGTCACCATCCCGCTGTACACGTTTTTCAAGGAATTCGGCTCGCGGCGCTTCCTCAGCTTCAACTGCCTGGCCGTGGACCGGGCGCGGTTCCAGGACGCGATGGACGAGGTGCGCGTGCTGCTGCGCGCCTACCGGCGCCTGCCCCCGCAGCGGGAGGACAACTTCATGATCTTCACCTCGGACTCGATCATGGGCGCCTGGGACCGGCTCACCAGCGCCATCGCCGCCACGGCGATGGCCGTGGTCAGCGTCTTCATGGTGGTGGGCGGAGTGGTGATCATGAACATCATGCTCGCCGTCGTCACCGAGCGCACGCACGAAATCGGCATCCGCAAGTCGCTGGGCGCGCGCCGCAGCGACATTCTCTGGCAGTTCCTGGTCGAGTCGGCGGTGCTGGCGGGCACGGGAGGGCTGATCGGCGTCCTCATCGCGTGGGGCGCCGCCATCGCGGTGCGCCATCTGACGCCGATCCCGATGGAGTTGCCAGTCTACTCGGTCGTGATCGGCGTGGGCCTGTCGGCGGCGGTCGGGCTGTTCTTCGGCATCTATCCCGCGCGGCAGGCTGCCAGGCTCGATCCCATTGAAGCGCTGAGGGCGGAAAAATGAGGCGGCGCTCCCACAATCTGATGCTGATTCTCGCCGGCATCCGGCTGGCGCTGGCCACCATCCGCGAGCACAAGCTGCGCAGCTTTCTCACCGTGCTCGGCGTCATTATCGGAACCGGCACCATCATCGGCGTCGGCAGCATCCTGACCGGCTTCGACGGCGCCGTCACCGGCGTCATCCGCAGCCTCGGCACGGAGACGATCATCGCGTTCAAGTTCCCCCTGGGCATCCAGTTCGGCCGCCGCTCCCGCGAGCAATTGCAGCGCAAGCCGCTGACCTACGAGGACGCCATGGCCATCCAGGAACGCTGCCGCTCGGTCGAGGTGGTGAGTCCGTATCTGTTCCCGAACTGGAACGTGATCCACCGCGCCCGCTACAAGAACAACGAGGTGATGCAGATCGACCTCGGCGGCACGGACGAGAAATACGCGCAGGGCGGGCAGGCCGAGATGATGGCGGGCCGGTTTTTCACCGATTTCGAGAATCTCCGGCGCGTGCCCGTGGCCGTAATCGGAGAAGACATCTACAAGAGCCTGTTCTCCGGCCTCAACGCGCTGGGCAAGCAGATCCAGGTGGACGGCCACAGCTATGAAGTGATCGGCGTCATGAAGCGGCCTGCCAACTCGTTTCCCGGCCAGCAGGACAACCGGATTCTGCTGCCCTATCATACGATGCGCAAGCTCGAGCCCGGCGCGGTGGAGCATATGCTGATCATCGTGGCGCAGCCGGGCATGCTGGCCCAGGCCGTGGAAGAAGTGCGCGGCGTGCTTCGACAGCAGCGGCGCGTGAAATGGAACGAGCCGGACAATTTCGGCCTGAGCACGGCCGACCAGATGGTGGAGCAGTTCCGCCAGGTGACCAGCGTCACAGCGCTGGTGATGGTGGTGCTGTCCTCGATCGGCCTGCTGGTGGGCGGCATCGGCGTGATGAACATCATGCTGGTGTCGGTGACCGAGCGCACGCGCGAGATCGGCGTGCGCAAGGCCGTCGGCGCGCGGCGGTTCGACATTGTCGTGCAGTTCCTGACCGAGGCGGTGGTGCTCACCTTCGCCGGCGGACTGCTGGGCATGACGCTCGGCTGGATCATCTCCAAAGCCGCCCGGTTCGCCTTCCCCTCGCTGCCCACGAGCGTTCCGTTGTGGGCTGCCGCGCTGGGTGTTGTTGTCAGCGTCGGAGTGGGTGTGTTCTTCGGACTCTGGCCCGCCACCAAGGCGGCGCGGCTGGATCCGGTGGAAGCGCTGCGTTACGAATAAGGCCGCGGTGATAAGCTGAGAGCCATGTTGCGGCTGTTGCTCATCATCCTCGTGGGCTCGGCTCTCGCGCTGGGCCAAGGCAAGGGAGCGGGCAAAGGAAGGGGGCGGAGCGACGACGCGGGCGCGCCGGCGAAAAAAGCCTTGACATATCCGTCTTTTCGCGACGCCGAGGTTCGCATCCTGCTGGACTTCTACCGTCCCGGCTCCGGCAATCTGCCGCCCGGCATCGCCCGGAAGGACGAGTTTCCTCCCGGCATCCTGAAGCAGATCGCCCGCGGCAAAGGGCTGCCTCCGGGGCTGGCGAACAAGCTGGAGCCGTTCCCGCCGCCGCTGGCGCGGCAGTTTCCCGCGCCGCCGCCCGGCTACCGGCGCATGATCTGCGGCACGCTGGCGCTCATGCTGGACGACTCGAACAACATGGTCGTCGACGTGGTCAGTCTGGTTCCCTGAGCCGCGGGCTCGCTTTGCCGCAGCTCTTCCCTCGCCCGCGCCGCCGCACGGCGCCCGGGAGAGAGCTGGCGTTCCCTGAGGAGCTCACGGCCCCCTGAGCCTATGAATCCGCTCCGCGGATTTGCGCCTCGTCCCCGAGTAGTGGTACGATCCTTGCACGCACCGTAACGGGTTATGAAAGTGGGTGAGGGCATCAGCGCCTTTTTCCCTGCTTACAACGACGCTCCCTCGTTGCCAGGGCTGCTCCGGCGCGCGTTCGCCGCGCTCGAAGAAGCCACGGATGATTACGAAGTGATCGTCGTCAATGACGGCAGCCGCGACGAGACCGCCGCCGTGCTCGAGCAGATGCGGCAGGAGCTCGGTTCGCGCCTGCGCGTCATCACGCACGAGAAGAACCGGGGCTACGGCGGCGCGCTGCGCAGCGGATTTCAGGCGGCAACCAAAGATCTGGTGTTCTACACCGACGGCGACGGACAGTACGATCCCGCCGAGATCCATCTTCTGCTGGAGCAGTGGACGCCCGATCTCGGATTGGTGAACGGCTACAAACGGCTGAGGCAGGACCCCTGGCACCGGATCGTCATCGGCCAGATTTACAACGCCGTGGCGCGGTTCCTGTTCCGTATCCGCATTCGTGATATCGATTGCGACTTCCGCCTCATCCGGCGGGCACTGGTCGACAATCTGCACCTGGAATCCACCTCGGGCACGATCTGTCTGGAACTGGTGCGCAAGATCGAGATGACCGGCTGCGAGGTGGCGGAAGTCGCCGTCAATCACTATCCGCGCCTGTACGGGCGCAGCCAGTTTTTCCGCTGGCGGTCTTTGCTCGGTACGGCGCGTCAGTTTGCCAGGCTCTACATCAGGCTGGTTCTTCTCCCTGCCGTCCATGGCGCCGCCCGCAGCGTGGCCTCGCTCTGGACGCGCCGCGCTTCCCGCGGCACGATTGTATGAGCCAGGGCCGAATCAGCCCTCCTTCTGCGCCAGCAGAATGGCCGACTGCCCCACAGGCAACCGCCTGCCCCTGCCAATCCACCGCGCTTCCAGTTCGAGCGCTCCGCCGAGCGCCTGCTCGAGCCACGCCGGTCCCAGGCGGACGCCGCTGGCTGCCGGCGCCCGCACAAGCGGTTCGACGATGCGGAATTTGGCCAGCGCGGCGGGCAGAAGCAGGGAGTTGGCGTAAGTCGAGTGGCGCGTCTCGAGACCCGCGCGCTCGCCCGCCTCGATCAGTCGCGGCAGCGTGAACCGCTGCCTCTCTCTCACAAACTCCGAATGCCGGCTGCGCAGCCACCGGAAGGCGGACGCGCGCAGAAACAGCCAGCCGCCGGTCCGCAGGCAGCGCGCCGCTTCCCTCAGCGCTTCCCTTTCCTGCCCCGGATCAAGATGCGCCAGAACATCGAAAATCGTGATCAGGTCAAAACTCGCTTCCCGGAATGGCAGAGCCCGCACGTCGCCCCGGACCAGCTCCGTCAGGATCCCGCGGCGCCGGGCGTAGGACAAGCCTTCTTCGGCGAAATCCAGGCACGTCACCCGCCAGCCGAACGTGCGCGCCATCCACGCGGCGTTCGCCCCTGTGCCGCAGCCGGCGTCGAGCACATCGGTGACTCCCGACGGCAGGTGGCGCACGGCGATCCGGCGGAAAATCTCCCGCATGCCGCGGAACCACCACATGCGTTCCTCGGCGGCGGCCAGGTGCTGGAATTCAGCCGGATTCATGCAGGCGTGCTTTCGCCGATCATAGCCGGACGCGGCCGCCGGGCGCAGCCGCTCTGGCTCAGCCGAGCCACAACGGGCGGATGTGGCGCTCGAACAGATTCATCGTCACGTTGCGCGACACGGTCTCTTCGCAGGCGCGCACCTGCTCGAGATACCGCCCGCCCATTTTCGCGGCGATCTTGTAGCCGACGTGCAGCAGTTGCCTGAGATCCGGGTTGAAATCCGGGCAGGTGGGATCATGGCGCAGCGCCGCCACAAAGCGCCGCGAGTCCCATGCGGCAACCGCCTGCGGTGCGGGCAGCTTCGCCGGATCGATGTCGATCACCGCCGCGTAAGGGGCGCACAGCTCCTCGCGGTGATCGAACGCTTCCGCATAGATTTGTTTGGCCATTTCGAACCCCGCGCCGCCCGCTTCGGCCAGCCCGATCAGTTCCTCGAGCCACGTGGTGCCCGCCGTCTTCACGTGCACGCCCGCGCCGGTCTTCGCCAGCACGCGCCGGATGGCCGGATACAGCGAGAACTTGTCGCTGCCGGAGTGCACGCTCAGCTTCAGGTTGGCCGGCAGCCCGTAGCGGTCCACCGCCAGCCGGATGGCAGCGATGTCGGACTCGAACTCCCGTTCCAATTGCGCCACGTCGCCTGCGTAGTCGACGCCCTTGTTGAACCTTCCGGTGAACTTCGGCGCGATGGTCTCCACGGGCACGCCCGCGCGCGCCAGCGCCGCCAGGATCACCAGCAGCTCGTCGGGCGTCTGCGGCGAATCGGTTTCATCCATGGAAACTTCCGTGACGAACGAGCCGCGCCCCTTGGCGGCTTCAATGCGGCGGTAGATGCGCGCCGCCTCTTCGACCGCGGCCAGATACTTGCCCGCGATCCGCCGCACGCTTTCCGCCGTGAGACCGAACGCGCCGCCGCAATCGCCCGCTTCGCCGCAGAATGCCTCGAGCTGTTCCGCCTGCGCCGGCCTGCCGATCGACTCCGCCACGTCGATGGTGAAGAAATCGCTCGCCTCGAGAAACGCGTCCACGGTCTCCATCCGGATGTGGTCGGCATCGACGAAGTATGCCCCGCGCCAGCCCAGCGCGGCGGCGGCTTCATCCGCCTCTCTGCGCACATCGGCAGGCCGGCTGCCCACGATCGCGTGTTCGCGATGGCTTTTGTTCCACACGGGCGTGACGTCAAGGCCCGATTTCTGCGCCATCACACAGGCTTCCAGTTGAGCCCTGCCCTGCTGCGCGAACCGGTCGCCCATGCCGAGCGAGAATTTCCCGAGCCAGTTTGCGGTTTCCATAGCCGTGTTCTAACATATCAGTATCCAGGCTGCCA
This sequence comes from uncultured Bryobacteraceae bacterium, assembly GCA_937920635.1. Classification (GTDB taxonomy): domain Bacteria; phylum Acidobacteriota; class Terriglobia; order Bryobacterales; family Bryobacteraceae; genus JANWVO01. Next base: position 34,136 of record CAKZUE010000002.1, on the reverse strand, counting down.
TGGAATCATCCACACAACCATTCATGACGCTCGAGCAGGCGTTTTCGATGAAGGGCGAGCTGGCGCTGATCACCGGAGGCGCCACGGGCATCGGCCGCGCGATCGCTCAGGCTTTTATTGAAGCCGGGGCGCGGGTCGTTCTCGTGGGACGGCGCCGCGAATTGCTCGAACAGGCTGCCGCGGAGCTCGGACCGCAGGCCGGCTGGGCCGTACACGATGTGGTGGACACGGGGCACGTGCCGGCGCTGGCGGAAGACGTCAGGGCGCGCTACGGCGATGTGACCGTCCTCGTCAACAACGCCGGGCACCACTTGAAAAAGACGATTGAAGAGACCGACGAAGCGGAGTTCCGGAGCATGCTCGATACGCACGTCACCGGCGCCTATGCGCTGACGCGCGCCTTCATCGGGCCGATGATCGAGCGGGGCAGCGGCAATGTGCTGTTCACGGCGTCGATGACGTCGTTGATGGGACTGACGCGCGTCTTCGCCTACTCCACCGCGAAATCCGCTTACCTCGGCATGGTGCGTTCGCTGGCCGTGGATCTGTCGCCGAAGGGAATCCGCGTCAACGCCATCGCGCCGGGCTTCATCGAGACCGAAATTTCGCGCAAGGCGTTCGACTCCGACCCGGCGCGCAAGCAGCGCGTGCTGAGCCGCACGCCGCTCGGCAGGCTTGGCTCGACGGAAGACATCGGCTGGGCGGCGGTGTACCTGTGTTCGCCCGCCGGGCGGTTCGTCAACGGCGTCGTGCTGCCGGTGGACGGCGGCGTGCTCATCGGTTTCTAGCTCTACAGCGGGCCTGAAGGGCAGAGGGACGCTCCATCCGGCGGGAGAGCCGGGACGTCCATTGCGTCGCACCGCGCGCAGGGTCTCCCGTCACTGAATGGTGATGGGCGGCGCTTGCAGCGGCACCTTGCCCAGCCGGTCATACCACTGGTACTTGAGCCGTGGCTTGCCGCTCTCGTCGAGAACCGGCCGCCCCTGCTCATCGCGCTCCCGTACTTGCAGTGGATGCACGCCCAGCACGCAAAAGCTCGTAGGGCTCTTCACGGCGCGGCAGAAGAGAGTCCAGCCAAGTGTCGTCGAGGAACGTGTCAGCAGATCCAGCAACGCGCTGCGGCCAGTGGCGTCTTCCACGCCCCAAGCGAAGGTGTACGGCTCCCGCTGCTCTTGATCCAGGCTTTCGATATACCTCCGAGTCGCCAGCCCGCCGGCCGCAAACCAGGTATTCATCCAGGTGCCCCACGGCCAAATATCTCTCCCCCCGGCAGTGGCGATCGCCTCGCACAATGCCCGGAAATGCTCCGAGGCCAACCGGCGCTTGTTCTCTACATGAACGGGGAAATCCAGTGGCGAACGGATCACTATAGTGTCGCCATTGTCCATTGTGAACGCCACCGGGAGAATATGAAAACCCCATTCGGAAGAGACAGCCTCGAATTTGACAGGATCGAATCCTTCGCGGTTGTACAAGGCAAGAATCGCATTCAGAGTCGCAAGATTGAAGGCCGACCTTCCTTCCGGCAGAAGATCGGCGGGAACGACAAGCCGCATACGCCCTTTGAGTGTGTAAATCGCGTCCGGGACCTGCTCGCCGGAGGCTTTCCCCGTGCCGTTCCCGGACCAGACCGGTTCTTCTACGGTAACGGGCACGCCATAGCTCTGTTCGAGCAGCTGGACCAACTCATCCAGCGGTCTTGGCGCATCGATCACCAAGTCTTTCTGCGAAGCGGCGGACCCCGCCGGCGAGATGGCCGAGAGCATCAGGCAGGTCATGCAGCCACGAATCAACCAGAGAACGGCATTCCTGGCAATTCTCGCCACAGGCAATATCGTTTTTTGTGCTTCCGCCATGGCAATGTCCTCCTAGTTTCCCGATATCTCTCCATTTCCCCGGAAGACCGTGATCTGGTTTCGTTCGACTACGGCCTTGATCTGATGGGAATTGTACTGTTTTGCTGCCCCGCCCTCACATCCATTGATCGTCATCGCCTGCGTGTCGGTTTGCGTGCAGCTCTGGCACGGGCTCTGCCCGCAGCGATTTCCTGCTGGTAATCACGAACCCAGCCGGTCAGGTTCATGATCAGGTCTCCGCCATATTTGTTCAGGGAAGTGACCGTCCAGGTCTGGCCTGGGGACGGAGCCACCAAGACCGGCTCTTGGGAATTCCCATTGCGAATCCCATCCACGAGGCCAGAGAGCAGCTCCGATACGTTCCGTTCCTTGCAGCGCCCCGGCGGTGGATCAGCATTGGAAGTGTCCTTCAGATCCATCATGAAATGAGCTCCAACATGATTGCTGCCGGGGGCAACTTGAGGGACAGTCTGAATTGAGCGGTCTGCAAAACCGTATCGGGGACAGACTGCTCGATTCAGGCTGTCCCCAAGGTTGTATTCTGGGAAGACTGTGGCCGAGAGAACGGACGATTCGCGGCTGGATGCGAGCCGGTTGGAGAGCCTGCTCGAGTCGGCCAGAATCCTGGGTTCTTCGCTGGACCTGCACGAGCAGCTCAACCACCTGATGCGGACGCTGATGGGGCGGCTGCTGGTGACGCGCGCGCTGATCGCGCTGCGGGACGGCGACGGCTGGCGCGCGGCGGCTGTGCGGGGCGTGCCCGGCATCCGGGAGGGCGAGCCCGTGACTCCGGAGCGGCTGGAGCGGGCGGGGTTGACGCTGCGGCTGCCGATCGGGGAGGGAGCGCGGGAGGCGGGCTTTGTGGCGGCGCCGCCGCCGCGGCGGCCCGGCTGGCCGGAGGACCAGAGCGAAAGGGAGTTCTTACAGGCACTGTTGTCGCTGGCCTCGGCGACGATCGAAAACGCGCTGGCGCACGAAGAGATCATCGAGGCAAACCGGGCGCTGGCGCAGAAGATCCACGAACTGAACACGCTGGTGGACCTGGCTCGGGCGTTTTCGGCCAGCATCGATCCGGAAGAGATCGCGCGGCTGCTGATGCTGACGCTCAGCGGGCGGTGGACCGTGCGCCAGCATGCGCTGCTGGCGTGGCCGCCGGGGCAGACGCCTCTGACGCTGCTGCGGAATCTTTCCGCGGAGGAGGCTGAGCGGTGGAAGAGGACCGCGCCGCAGGACGGCGAGCCCGCGCGCGACGGAGCGTTTCTGCTGCTGCCGCTGCGCAGCGGGGAGACGAGCATCGGCGTGGTGGCGCTGGGACCGCCGGGTTCGGGCAGGGATTATTCTGCGGAGGACGTGGAGTTTTGCGGGGCGCTGGTGGCGCAGGCTTCGGTGGCGCTGGACAATGCGTGGCGCATCCAGGACACGCTGTACCGGAGGCAGATGGAGCGCGAGCTGGAGCTGGCATCGGCGATCCAGCAGGACCTCTTTCCCAAAGAGCTGCCGCGGGTGGCGGGGCTGGAGCTGGCGGCGGCGAACCGGCAGGCGCGCCTGGTGGGCGGCGACTATTATGACGTCCTGGGCGCGGCGGAGGCGCCGCTTCTCTGCGTGGCCGACGTGGCAGGCAAGGGGCTGTCGGCGGCGCTGCTGATGGCGACCATCCAGGCAACGCTGCGGGCGCTGCTGACGTTTCCGCTGGGGCTGACGGAGCTGGCCAACCGCGCCAACCGGCTGCTGTGCGGATCGATGCCGGGCAACCGTTACGCCACGCTGTTGTTGGCCAGGTATGAAGCCGCGACGGGCGAGTGCGAGTATGTCAATGCAGCTCAATGCCAGGCGATTCTGCTGCGGGCAGGAGGAGAACTGGAGCTGTTGGACGCCACGGGGCTTCCCATTGGAATGTTTCCAGCTTTACAGTATGAATCGCGGCGTTTGAAGCTGGCGCCCGGCGATGTGCTGGTGATCTATTCCGACGGGGTCACCGACGCGCAGGCGCCATCGGGAGACGAATTCGGTATCGAGCGGCTTTGCAGCACCGCCCGCGCACTGGCGGGCGCCACAGCCGAACAGATCTGCGCGGGGCTGCTCGAAGCCGTCAACCGCTTTGTGGAGGAGACGCCCCAGTACGATGACATCACGGTGATGGTCGCCCGCAGGGTGTCTGAGGCCGGATGAGCGATTTCGAAGCATTACTCAAGCCTTTCGAACCGTTCCTGCAAAAGCGCTGGCGCCGGTGGTGGGGACTGCTGCTGGCAGGCGCGCCGCTCGTGCTGGCGCTGGGCTTCTGGATGCACGAGCACCGCACGCGCGGGCCGGGGTTCCGGATGATGATCGACCGCGGACGCGCAGTGGAAATCGCCCGGGAGACCGCGCGGACTCACGGGGTGGAGACGGAGGGCTGGCAGGCGCACGTGCGCTTCGAGATCCGCTCGGCGGCAATGGCGTATTTCCGCAGCCACGAGGTCGGACAGCAATTCCGCGTGAGGCGGTTTCTGCCGGAAGCGGTGGCTCAGGTATTGCTGATCCAGCCGGGGCACGGGATGTGGGTGCGGGCCAACGTGGGGCCGCGGGGATTTGTCACCGATTTCCGCGTTGGGGGACGCGATGTGCGCGCCCCGGCGAGTCTGCCCTCAGAGGAGGTCTCGCGCGCGGCGGCGGAGAACGAGATCCGGGAGTGGATTGGCGGCATGGCGGTCCGGTTTTTGAAGGAGCCGGAAATGAGCGTGGCCGCCGACAGAGACGCGGCGGGCGCGCGGCGCTACACATGGCGTCTGGAGCCGCGCAACGCACCCGAGGTGGAGCTGGTGATGCGCGTCGATGTGCTGGGGGAACGGGTGATCGGGCGCAGCGTGGAACCGGTGTTCGCGCCGGCGTTTCTGGAAAGCCAGTTGTCGAAGCCGTCGGCCGCGGCGGACACCCTCGACGCGCTGCGTCTGCTGCTGATCGTGTTTCTGGTGGTGTACTCCTGTTATCGGTATGCCCGGCGCAGCATCGAGCACGAAGCACCGCACGGCCGGGCGCTGCTGTTGACGGCGGTGTTCGCCGCCGCCAGCCTGCTGCTGGCATTCGCCGATCCGGACAGGATGGGGGCCCGGTTCGACGCGCAGCAGTTCACCGGGATCGCCACGGCGGTCCGCTGGAGCGTGCTGGCGCTGACGGCGGCGCTGATAGGTGCTGTGCAGAGCATCGCCTACGGAGCAGGCGAGAGCGAGCTGCGGGAAGGATGGCCGGGCAAGATCACATCGCTCGACGCGGCGCTCACGGGGCGGCTGTTTTCGGCCAACGTCGGCGTTTCGGTGGCGGCGGGGGCCGTGTGGGCGTCGTGGTGGTTCTTCGCGGTTGTGCTGGCGCGCGCCGCTCTGGATGCTGATCTGACGGAGCGCACGCTGGAAGCGATCGGATTCACATTCGGCCGCTGGCCGATGCTGAAGCTCTACACAGACACGCCGATTCAGGCCGTGTCGCTGAGCGTGTTCGTGCTGCTGGCGCCGCTGACATTCCTGCGGCGCCATCTCAGGCACGCGGGGGCGCGCGCCATTCTGCTGGCGGCGGTGGCGCTGCTGCTGGCGCATCAGGGACGCACGGCGGACTCGTTTACGGCGGCGGCGTGGATCGAATCCGCGGCCGTGGCCGGCGCGCTCCTGCTGGCGTTCTTCACCTTCGACTACCTGGCGGCGGTGATGGCGGCGGCGACGGTGAACCTGCTTCTCCAAATCGCCGCGCTGATGGCCACGGCGCCTTACTGGCGGGAGCGGCTGGACGTGGTGGCGGTGCTGGCGGTCCTGCTGACGCTGCCGCTGGCGGCCGCGGCGTGGCTGGGCCGGCGCTACCGCGATGAGGAGGTGCGGCCGGCGCACGCGGCTCGGCTGGCGGAACGGCTGACGATGGAAGCGGAGCTGGCCGCCGCACGGGAAGCGCAGCGGATGCTGCTGCCGGCGGGGCTCCCGGAAGTGCCGGGGGTGGCGATGGCCGCCGTCTGCCACGTGGCGCAGGAGGCCAGCGGGGACTTCTATGACTTCTTCCCGCGTGCCGACGGGCGGCTGTGCGCGGTGGTGGCGGGAGGAGGCGGCGGGGGTCTGGCATCGGCCATGACCATCGCCCTGGCGAAGGGTTTCCTGCTGCACGAGAACGCGGCGGGGGCTTCCACCGCCGACGCGATGTTTCGCCTGGAGAAGGAGCTGGGCGGCGTGCTGCGGCGCGACAGCAGCCAGATCAGCCTGGCGATGGCGGTGCTCGATCCGCGCACGGGCAGCCTGGAACTGGCGCGGACGGGCTCGTGGCCGAGGATTTTTCTGCGGAGGAAGAATCAGATCGCGTTCGAACCGGCGCTGCCGGTGTGGTCCGCCGGGCTTTCGGCGGATCTGTACCGGACGCGGCTGGAACGCGGCGATGCGCTGCTGGTCTGCACGAAGGGAGTCTACGCCCTCGGCGGAGAGCAGAGGAGCGCCCCGGCGGAGATCCTTGCCGCTTTGCCCCCGGAAGATCCGCCGCCGCTGCAGCCGTGGCTGGAGCGAGTCCTGGCGGCGCTGCGGGAGCGCGCCGGAGTGCGCAAGCTGGATAGCGACCTGACGGCGGTGCTGGTGTGCCTGTGCAAAGAGGCGGCGGAACAGGAGGAGGCGGCATGAAGCGGGCCATCGCCGCGGCCTGTGCGGCCGCCGGCTTCGTCTCGATGTGGCTGCTGATGCCGCGCTTCGATGCCGCGCTGGGCGGCGTGCGCCCGGCGCTGGGCAGGGACGAAGCCATCGCCCGGGCGGCGGCATGGGCGCGCGCGCACGGCGTGGAGATCAGCGGCTGGCGCTTCGCCACGGCGGCGGAGGTGGATCCCCTGCTGGCGCGCATCCGGCAGCGGCAGCCTGAAAGCGCGGTGGCGCAGTGGTTCACGCCGGTGCGGATCCGCGTGCTGGCCTTCAACCAGCAGGGAGACGCGGTGCTGGTGACACTGACGGCCGACGGCCGGCCGCTGTCTTTTCTCGACCGCCGCCAGACCCTCACGGGGGAGGCGACCGCCGACGCCGCCGAGCAGGAGTTGTTGCGGCTGGCGGGCGGGGACGCGGAGCGGTTCATCCGCACGGCGGAGAATGTGCGCACGCTGGAGGGAAGCCGGAGCGCCTGGGAGTGGGTGGATCCGGACCTGAAGGGAGTGCTGGCCCGCGTGGTGGTGGTAACGCGCAACGGCCGCGTGGTGAACAGCAGTTACGAATTCTCCGCCTCGCGCGAAGCGGCGGGCGAGGCGCCGCCGGCCCCGCCGAGGCTCCAGGCGGCGCTGACGGTGCTGACATTCGCCTCGGTGGCAGGCATCGCCGTGTTGATCCTCTGGACGCTGTTTGTCACTCTGCAGAGGCGCGCGGATCCGTTCGGATTCGCGGTGCGGTTTCTGTGGATTCCCGCCGCGGGGATCGCCGCGGCGTTCCTGTCGGGCAATTATCAAAACGATGCGCTGTTGCGCTCGTTCGAAGACGGGCTGACGGGCGACAGCCGGCTGATCTTCGGCATCACGCTCGCATTGTTGATCCTGCTGGGGCTGTTCCTGATTCTGGCGGCCGCCTACGCCGCCGTGCCGCGGGCGCAGATGCGGCTGTGGGCGCCGGCGGTGCTGCTGGTGCGCGGGCGGTGGAAGAACCGGCAGGCGGCCGAACAGATCTGGACGGGCATGGCGGCGGGCGTGCTTCTGGGCGCGGCGCCGTATTGGGTGGCTCAATGGACCGGCCAGCCGCGGGTGCGGTTCCTGGAAGGGACGAACCTGATCATGGCGCCGTGGCCGGCGATGGAGACCCTGGCCGGGCTGGTCACGGGCTGGGAGTTGTATCTGGTGGCGCTGTTTCTGTATCCGTGGCTGGCGGGGCGCGTGCGCAAGCCGTGGATGGCTGCGGCGGCGGCCGTGGCGGCGGGAACGCTGGTAGCCAGCCTGCCGCGATCGGCTTTCCCGCCAGGCCACGCGGCCAACTACCTCACGGCGGCCCTGCTGACGGGGGGCTATCTGCTGGCGTACCGCTATGGCGGGATGCTGGGCGCGTGGATGACGCCGCTGGGCATGCACGCCGCCGTGCAGGGCGTGCGCCTGGCGCAGATGCCTGCCCCGTCGCTGGAAGCGGCGGGATGGCAGACGCTGGCCCTGGCGTTCGGCTTCGCCGTCGCGGCGCTGGGAGCCTCGTTCCTGCTGCCCGAGGCAGACACGCGGCCGGTGGAGGCGAAGATGAGCGAGGCGGCGGCCGCCCTGCCACGGTCGCAGCGCGAAAGGCTGCGCGCCGAGTTCGATGTCGCCCGCAGGGCGCAGCAGGAGCTGCTGCCGGCGGGCGCGCCGCAGATTGGCGGTTTTGAAGTGGCAGCCGCCTGCCATCCCGCCGGGGAGGTGGGCGGCGACCTGTACGACTATCTGCCCAGCCCACGCGGCCGGTGGATGTTGTGCGTGGCCGACGTGTCGGGCAAAGGGCTGGGGGCGGCGCTGCACATGACGCTGCTGAAAGGCATGCTGGCGTCGGCCGCGCACCACGCTCCGGCGCTGGCGACGCTGGCTTCGCGGCTGAATCAGGCAGTGGCGGAGACGGGCCGCGGACGCATGTTCATCACCCTGTCGCTCGTGGTGCTGGATCCTGCCGCGCGCCGCGCCGAGCACCTCCGCGCCGGCCACAACCCGCCGCTGCTCTGGAGGGCGCAAACCGGCGAGTGCGAATGGCGCAGGCCGCGCGGCATCGGCCTGGGGCTGACGGCGGGGCCGGCATTCGCAGCGAATCTGGAGACGGAGACCATCGAGTTCGCGCCAGGCGACATGATGGTGCTGTATTCGGACGGAGTGACGGAGGACATGAATCCGGAGGGCGAGCTCTTCGGCGAGCAGCGGCTGGCCGAACTCGTGCGGCGGCACGCCAGCGAGGGGCCGCGGCGGCTCGCGGGTGCGATCATGGAGGAAGCCCGCGCATTCCGGCGGGAGTCCGAATTGCACGACGACTGGACGCTGCTGGCGGTGCAATGCACCAGCGGCAGCGTGCCGGAAGAAGAGGGACTGAAGGAGACGGGCGATAAAGGTTGAGGGAGCCGTGACACGGAGCTTTCTGATCGAAACAAGAAACGAGGGAGACGTTCGAATCCTGGCGCTGAAGGGGTTTCTGGACGCGCACACCGCGCCGCGGTTCGAAGCCGCCATCGAAGAAGAACTGCGCGGGGGCCGCAGCCGCCTGGTGATGGATTGCAGCGGGCTGGACTACATCTCGTCGGCGGGGCTGGGCGTGTTCATGACGTTCGTCGACGAGGCGCGGGGCGCGGGAGGCGACATCAAGCTGGCGTCGATCCAGCCGAAGGTGTACCAGATCTTTGACGTGCTGGGTTTCCCCGCGCTGTTCGACATCCAGCCGACGGTGGAGGAAGCCGTGGCGCGGTTCGGATCCGCGGCGGGCGAGGGATAGGCGATGGCGAGCTTCGAGCGCACATTCTGTCTTCAGGTGCCGTCGTCGACGGAAAACCTGGCGCTCATCCGGGAGTTTGTGTCGGCGGTGGGCGAGCAGGCGGGCTTCGACGAAAACGAAACGCTGAAACTCGCGCTGGCGGTGGACGAAGCCTGCACGAACGTGATCGAACACGCCTACCAGAACGAGGAGACGCACGAGGTGACGGTGCGGGTGACGGTGGACGAGGACGCGATCGCGTTTGAAGTGATCGACCGCGGGCGCGGTTTCGATCCGACGCAGGAGCCGGCGCTGCCGGTGGAGGAGCTGATCCGCCGGCGCAGCAGCGGAGGGCTGGGACTGCGGCTGATCCGCACCATCATGGACGACGTGCAATACCGCATCGTGGCGGGCCAGAAGAACGAGCTGCGGATGGTGAAGAAGAGGCGCCCTGCAAAGAGCGCTACCCCAGAGCCCGGCGCACCTCGCTGAGAATCTCTGCCGCGGACTTCCCTGCCCCGCGCACGATGGCGGCGGGGGCGGGGCCATCCGGCGCCCAGCGGGCCACGGCGCGCTCGCACGCATAGCCGCGGAACACGCACACCTGCGGCACGCCCGCCGCAGCGGCTGCGTGCTGCCCGGCGGAATCGTAGCCGGCGTAGAAATCCGCAGCGGCGATCATGGCGGCAAACGAGGCGAACGAGCCCTCGTGGATGCCGATGCGCGCGCCGCGGGCCTGCGCCCTTTCGGCGGCGCGGCGGACGCGCGTTTCCTCCTCGCTGCCGGGCGCGCCGGCGTCCGCCATCACCAGGCCCTTGCGCGCCGACAGCAGCACAAGAAGCTCCTCTTCGAAGGGGTCTTCGACCCGCTTGGCGGGATTCTCTCCCACGCCCAGGCTGACCGCCGCCACCGGCTGCGAGCCGAATTCGCAGGCGAAGCGCGGATGCATCCAGGGCACAGCTTCTTCGACGCCAAGCACGCGCCGCGCCCAGTCCTGCGCGAGAGCGGTGAGCGAGGCGTCCGAGTCTCCGCCGTAGCCGCGGGACTCGAAAAGAAAATGGCGTTCGGCGGCGCACACCGGGAGCAGGCCGAGCTGGGTGAGGCGGGAGTCGGGATCGAGCACGAGCGCGTCCGGCGCATCGAGAGTCTGGCGCAGAGGCTCGAAGGGAGCGAGCCTTTCCGCCAGCCCGCCCTGGCGCGGGTAGGATACGGGCAGGTGGCGGAGGCGCGGCGCGCGCTCAAACAATTCCCAGCTTTTTTGCGGACCGGCGAAGATGATCTCGGCGCGCGGGAAGCGCTGCCGCGCGGCGTCGAGCAGCACCGAGGTGACGGCGATGTCCGCGCCCAGGGTGACGCGCGAGAGCACGAAGACGCGCCGGGGTTCGAAGTCCACGGCGCGCACGCGGCGGACCTGTTCGTAACGCGCGAGGAGGTCATCGGGGCGGAGTGCCGTGATCGCGCGCGCGATCACGCGGCTGAACAGCGCGGCGTAGGCGTGGCAGAGGCGGGGCTCGAACCGGTCGGCGAGCGGCTCGACGAGCTCTGCAAACAGCGCGCGGGCGGCTTCGCCAGCGGCGCGTTCCTGCGGATCCAGAGCGGCGGATACGAGGGCTTCCAGCGCCTCCTCCGGCCAGGGTTCATCCGCGAGGCAGGCGCGGAGCAGCTCCGCGGCCAGTTCACTCGGCGAAGTACTTGCCAACGATCAGCTCCAGCTTCTTCAGGGTCTCGGCGGGCACGGCTTTTCTGTCGGTGATGAGCGCGTGCTCCAGGGCGCGGCTGCACAGGCAGTTTCGCGGCGCGCTGGTGTCGAGCAGGCGCACGGCGGCGCGGACGACTTTGGCGGCGTTCTCGGCGTTGTGGGTAAGATTTCGGATGATGTCGGCCACCGTGACGGCGTCGTGCTCGGGGTGCCAGCAATCGTAATCGGTGACCATGGCGACGGTGGCGTAGCAGATCTCGGCCTCGCGGGCGAGCTTGGCCTCTTGAAGATTGGTCATGCCGATGACGTCCATGCCCCAACTGCGGTAGAGGTTCGACTCGGCCTTGGTGGAGAAGGCGGGGCCTTCCATGCAGAGATAGGCGCCGCCGAGCTTGGAGGGGACTCCGGCGTCGTGGCAGGCTTCGTGCAGCAGCTTCATCAGCGCGGGGCAGACGGGATCGGCGAAGGAGATGTGGGCGACCAGGCCGTTGCCGAAGAAGGTGGAGACGCGGCCGCGGGTGCGGTCGACGAACTGATCGGGGATCACGAAATCCAGCGGCTTGTGCTCTTCCTTGAGGCTGCCGACGGCGGACAGGGAGATGATCCACTCGGCGCCGAGCTGTTTGAAGCCGTAGATGTTGGCGCGGAAGTTCAGCTCCGAAGGGCTGATGCGGTGGCCGCGCGCGTGGCGCGCGAGAAACGCCACCTGCCTGCCTTCGAGCTCGCCGACAATATAGGCATCTGAAGGATCGCCGAAGGGCGTCTCGATCTTCACTTCCTGCTGGGCGGCGAAGCCGGGCATCGAATACAGGCCGCTGCCGCCGATGACGCCGATTCTTGCACTGGGATGGGACATACGTTCTTGATGATCGTACAGGCGCGGCGCGGCGCGCCAGAGGGGGATCAGGCGATCTCTTCGCGCTGCGCGTCCCAGACGGCGCTGCGGCCCAGGCGGTAACTCTCCACGGCCATGCGGCAGGCGATGGAGACGCGGAAGCCGAGTTCGAAAGGACACGCGGTTTCGCCGCCCTGGCGGATGGCGCGGATGAAATCCTCCATGAGCGCGTGCTGCGGCGCGCGGCTGACGCCGAGCTTTTCCTGGCGGTCTTTTACGTTGACACGCTGCGGCGTGTAGCGGATCTGGCTGGCTTTTTCAATCGTGCCGTCTGTGCCGAGGACGTCTTCGCCGGAGCCGAGCCTGTCGTTGCCGAATCCGGAGTTCCAACTGATGAGCATCTCTTCGGGCTGCTCGAGCGTGACGCACATGGTGTCGGGCACCTCGCGGCCGTCCTTCCAGAGATAGATGCCGCCGGTCATGGTGGCGCGGCGCGGGATGGAGAGCCGGAGCGCCTTGTACCAGAACGCGATCTGGTGGCACATGTTCTCATAGACGTTGCCGCCGGAGTAGTCCCAGAAGAAGCGCCAGTTGATGTAGCGGTTGGCGTCGAAGGGCCGGTCGGGGGCTTCGCCGAGGAACGCCTTCCAGACGATGTTTTCCGGCGTCATGTCGGGGTAGACAGGGCGCGCCCACTGGGGCCGGCCATGCGGCGTGTTGCGGTACATCGTCATGTGGATGGCGGTGATCTTGCCCATCGGCTCTTCGGCGAGGAAGCGCAGCGCGTCGGCCATCATGCCGGAGGCGCAGGACTGATGGCCGATCTGGACCACGCGGTTCTGGGCGCGGCGGAAGGCATCGCGCATCTTCCTGGCGTGCTCGACGGTGAAGGCCATCGTCTTTTCGAGGTAGACGTGCTTGCCCGCCTCGAGCGCGGCGATGAAGTGCTCGCAGTGGAGATGTTGTGGAGTGGCGATGAGAACGGCGTCGATCGAGCGGTCTTCGAGAAGCGAACGGTAGTCGGTAAAGGTCTTCGCCTGCGGGGCGATGGCTTTGGCTTCCTCGAGCCGGCGCGTGTAGACGTCGGCCGCGGCCACGATGTCGGCGTTTTCGCAGGCCAGCGCGTGGCGCATCAGCTCCTGGCCGCGCGAGCCGGGGCCGATGATGCCGATGCGGATGCGGTCGTTCGCGCCCAGGACGGACGCGGGCGCGGCCAGGCTGGTGGCGAGGCCGGAGGCCACCGTGGAGAGAAAATTCCGCCGGGATGCCATGCAGGCATCATAGCGAACCATGCGGGGCCGCACACTCATCTGGCAGAATGAGGGAACAAAGCAAAAGTGGGGACAGGCCCGCCTGTCCCCACTTTTCCCTGCTTCACGTTTCTGCAAGAAACTGGGGACAGGCGGGCCTGTCCCCGGTTTTTGCCCGGTTTTTGCCGGTACCCGGTATGCGTTGCGTGAGACCTGTTACCGAGAAGGAACTCGCCGAGGCGCTGCGCGCCGCCGCGGAGGAGGGCGAGCGCGTGGAGGTGCGCGGGGCGGGTTCGAAACGGCGCATGGGCGGCCCTGTGGCGGAGGCGGATGTCTTGATCGAGACCACGGGGATGGCAGGCGTGCGGCAGTACGACCCGCGCGACCTGACGGTGAGCGTGGAAGCGGGGATGAAGTGGCGCGACTTCTGCGCCCTGCTCGAAGAAAACCGGCAGATGGCGCCGCTCGACCCGCCGTGCGCGGAAACGGGCACCGTGGGCGGCGTGGTGGCGGCGAACCTGAGCGGGCCGCGGAGGCGGCTCTACGGAGCGGCGCGCGACATGGTGATCGGCATGAGCTACGCCACCGTGGACGGCGCGGTGGCGCAAACGGGCGGCATGGTGGTGAAGAACGTGGCCGGGCTGGACATTCACAAGGCGCTGATCGGAAGCTTCGGCACGCTGGCGGTGATCACGGTGGTGAATTTCAAACTGGCGCCGCAGCCGGAGAAAACGCGCAGCTATGCGCTGGTGTTCGATTCCGCGGCGGAGCTGGCTGCGCGGCGCGACGCCGTTTTGAGCGGACCGTTGCAGCCGGCGGCGATGGATGCGCTGAACCCGGCCGCCGCGCGGCTGGCCGGGCTGGACGGCTTCTGCCTGCTGGCGCGCGCCGGCGGACCGGAGGCGCTGCTCGAGCGCTATGACCGGGAACTCCAGGGCGCGCGGCGGTATGAAGGCGGGCAGGAGATGGCGCTGTGGCGGGCGGTGGAGGAATTCGCGCCGTCGCAACGGTTCGTGGTGCGCGCCGGGCACCGGTTGTCGGATCTGCGAGCGGTGCTGGAGTCGGCGCCGGGCGCATGCGTGAGCCGCGCGGGGACGGGCGTCTCCTGGCTCGGATTCGACAGCGCCGGCGAGGCGGAACAGTGGATGAGCGATGCCTCGCATGCGGCGTGGAGCCGCCTGCTGGAATGGTCGGACGGGCCGGCTGGAGTCTACTGGCCCGATCCGGGGCCGGAGCTGGAATGGATGCGGAAGATCAAGAGCGCATTCGACCCTTCGGGAATATTGAATCCCGGGAGGCTGTATGGCCGCATCTGAAACGCCTGTCTTTCCGCCGGTCCTGCCGCACCGCCATCCCGACGCGCCGAAGGGCGCGGACCTGGACAAGTGCGTCCACTGCGGGTTGTGCCTGAACGCGTGCCCGACCTACCGGGAACTGGGGCTGGAGATGGATTCGCCGCGCGGCCGCATCTATCAGATGGTGCAGGTGGCGACGGGGCTGGCGGACATCACGCCGTCCTATGTGGAACATCTCGATCTGTGCCTGGCCTGCCGCGGCTGCGAGAGCGCGTGCCCGTCGGGCGTCCCTTACGGCCGGCTGATCGAAGCGGCGCGGGCCGAAATCGAGGCGCGCGCGGAGAGGCCGTGGCATGTGAGGATGCTGCGGCGGTTCGTCTTTGAGAAGCTGCTGGTGTCGCGGGGCTGGCTCAAGACGGCGGGAGCGCTGCTGTACCTGTACCAGGCCTCCGGTTTGCAGGAGCTGGCGCGGGGCAGCGGGCTGCTGAAGCTGGCGGGCAGGCTGGGGCGCATCGAAAGGCTGGCGCCGGAAGCGGAAGTGCCGTTCTTTTTCTCGCAAATCGGCAAGATTTTTCCGGCAAAAGGCAAGAAAAGGAAGCGCGTGGCTTTTCTCGCCGGCTGCCTCGCGAACGTCACATCGGCGCGGCTGAACGAGGCCACCATCCGGGTGCTCCAGGAAAACGGCTGCGAGGCGGCCGTGCCGGAGGAGCAGACCTGCTGCGGCGCGCTGCACGTGCACTCCGGGCTGAAAGAGAAGGCCCGGGAGCTGGCGCGGCGCAACATCCGGGCGTTTCTGGCCGAGGAGTTCGACGCCGTGATCACCAACGCCGCCGGGTGCGGATCGGCGCTGAAAGAATACCACGAATTGCTGGAAAACGACCCTGAATTCCGGGGAAAAGCCCATCTATTTGTCTCTAAAGTCAGAGACATTACAGAGTTTCTGGACGAAATCGGCATCCGGCCGCCGGAAAATCCGCTGCCTGTCACGGTGACTTACCAGGACTCCTGCCATCTGGCGCACGGGCAGAAGATCCGGCAGGCGCCGCGGAACCTCATCGCGGCGGTTCCCGGCGTCGAGTACCGCGAACTGCCGCAGGCGGATCTGTGCTGCGGCAGCGCGGGCGTCTACAACATCGTGCACGACGAACTGGCGGCTTCGATTCTGGAGAAGAAAATGGCGCTGGTAAACTCCACCGGCGCGTCGATCGTGACGACGGCCAACGTGGGCTGCGCGATCCAGCTCAAAGCGGGCGTGGCGCAGCACGGGAAGGGCCAGCGGGTGCTGCACGTGGTGGAACTGCTGGATGAAGCCTACCGGCGGCGCGGCGCGCGGCCGCCTGCCTCTCCACCGCCGTCTTCGTCTTGACGAGCGTTCCGGAGAGCGCCTCCCGGGGGAGGCTCGTGACCATGGGCTTGATGATCCAGCCGAGAGCGGCAGGCACGTCGCGTGTGAGCGAGATGGCGCGGCATTCCATCAGCAGCCCCCCATCGCGCTCCTCCAGGTGCCAGTAGGAATTCAGCCGCCAGAGGAAGCCCCAACCCGTGTCCGGCGGCTTGACCTTCTCCGTGGGCTTGCCCGCATCCTCGACTTCGGCCACGCGGATGCTGCGCGACCACATCTGCGCCCGGCCCGGCGCCGGGAAATGATCCTCGACATCATATTCCGTCTCAAGCACGACGGTGATCACCTTTTTCTTGATCACGCGGAACAGCACGCGGCGGCGGTCTCCGCCGCCCGAAACCAGACGCGCCTCCAGGATGTCGCCGCTGTAAATCTCCGGATAGCGGGGCACGTCGCGCAGGATGGCGATGCCGTCTTCGACTCGTGCTCCGGGCACGAACACCGCGCCCAGCCAGTCATGGATCAGCGCGTGCGGGACCTCCCGGGGGTTCTCCGGCAGCCACGAGGCGATGGCGGGCTCCAGCGGCGCGCCGAGACGGGGCGCGGCGCCCGGACGGGCGCGTTCCTGCATTTCGCTGTCGGCGCGCGCCATGTATTTCGTGAAGGCTTCGAGCGAGGCGGGATGGAGGGTGGCCGAATCGAGCTGGAACTGCAGCAGGCAAAGCAACAACCATCTCATAAGCGGCGCTCCGTCGGGCGGGGGTTCGGGGGCTGGCTGCCCATCCGGCCTGGCCTACATCTCCTGTTTAGCACAGGGGCCGGTTCCCCCTTCCCTCGGGGCCCGTTTCGGGGTAACTTATTGGCGGAAGGTTGGACAGGAGGTGAACATGGCAAGCCCGACCATGGCGGCTCCGCAACTCGAACCGGAAGAGTGGGAGCTGCTGGCGCAACTGCTCGAGAACAAGCAGCGCGAGTTGCTGGCCGAGATCCGGCACACCACCAAGCGCGCGTTCCGTGAAGCTTTGCACGACCGCCTGAACCACGTGGAGGAGCTTCTCGGCAAGATCCCGCGGAGTTCAGCCGCCCCGGAATCGTAACGGCAGGAGGTGGAAACATGGACAAGAGGTCTCATCCGCATGTGATCCGGACCTGGGCGGTGGAGCGCATCCGCACCCACGCCCAGCCAACCGCAACCGTGAAGCCGGCGCCCGCCGGACCCAAGGCGCCCGGCAACAAGCCGGCGCCCGGCAGGAGGAAGTCATGAAGACATTGGACCGACTCATTTCATTCCTGGAGATGAAAGGCGTGGCGTACAAGCATGACCGCCACCCGCTGAGTTACACGGCGCGGGAGACGGCGCAAGCCGAGCATGTCTCGCCGCGGGTCTTCGCCAAGGTGGTGATCCTTCATTCCGAGGACGGTTACGCCATGGCGGTGCTGCCGGCGGACCGCATCGTCGATCTGGACGAGCTGCGGGCGGCGTTCGGCAGCCGGCATATGCGCCTGGCCACGGAACGGGAATTGGAAGAGCTGTTCCCGGAGTGCGAACTCGGAGCGATGCCTCCGTTCGGCAATGGGACGCTGTTCGACATTCCGACGTGGGTGGACGGGCTGCTGCTGGCCGAAGAGACCATCTGCTTCAACGCCGGCACGCACCGGGACGTGATCCAGATGGCCACGGAGGACTGGGAGCAACTGGTGAAGCCGTCGGTGCTGGCGTTCGCGCACGCGGCTGGATGAACCCGGACGGACAACACGGCGCTGCTGCCTGCTTCCTCGCACGGCTGAACCGGGGCCGTGCCGGGCATCAACAGCGGCCCCAGCTGGAAGGCAGGTCAATCAGGCGGCGCAGGAATGCGCGCCGCCTCAGAACAGCAGTTTCAGACCGAACTGGATCTGCCGCGGCGCATTGGCCTGGCTGTTGACGACGCCGAACGCAGGCGCCGTCACGCTGGTGTTCGGGGTTCCGAACTGCGGCCGGTTGAAGGCATTGAAGAATTCGGCCCGGAATTGAAGGTTAACCGCCTCGGCGACGGCGAACTGCTTGAAAAGGGATAGATCCCAGTTTCGAACCATGTCGTTCCGCACGTCCGGCAAGAAACGGGCAAGATTGCCGAAGGTGAACGGAGCCGGTTGGGTGTAGGCGGCCTTGTCGAAGTAGCCGTCGAGCCGGTCCTGCACACGGCCGGACTTTTTGCCGCTGAAGCCGCTGCTGTTGGGCTGCGTGCGCGCCGCAAAAAGCCCTGAGGTGTTGTTGGCGGAGATGGCCAGGGGCGTCCCCGACTGGTACACGACGATGCCATTGAACTGCCAGCCGGCCAGCAGCAGGCGCGCGAAGCGGGAATCGCCCGTGTTTAGCGCCCGCCCGCGGCCGATGGGCAAATCGTAGACGACGCTCGCCACAAACCGGTGGGCGATGTCCTGCGAGGAAAGGGCGCGGCTGGCCTGAACATCGTAGGAGTTCTGGTGGCTGTCGCCGGTGTCGAGGAGCTTGGCCCAGGTGTAATTGCCTTCGAACATGAGGCCTTGCGCGAACCGCCGTTTGAAGGTGTTCTGCCAGGCATGGTAGCTGGACGTGGAAGTCGGGTGGTAGAGCGGCTGGACATTGGTGAATTGCGGGTAGGGCCGCAGAAGCTGGCCGCGTGCAACGGTCTTGGAGAGGTGGATGCCGTTGTTGACAATGTTGAAGAAAGGATTCGGGACGCTCTGATTCAGGGCCGATCCCAGCGAGAGGTATTGGGGATCCAGCTGGTTGAACTCGAGGCCGCCCTCCGTGCTGCTGCTGAGGTTCGAGCCCAGGTTGCCCACGTAGGCGGTCTCGAATAAGACTCCGCCCGGCAGCTCCCGCTGGATGGTGAAGTTCCACATTTTATTCAGGGGCGAGGGTGAATCTGGCCAGAACGCCTGCAAGTTGGCGCCCGCCTGGGTGAGCAGGCCGTCGGCAGGCCCCGGCACATCCCGGAAGCCCTCCGGATAGGGGTTTGACAGACGGTTGAATGGCGTGATTCCGTCGGTGGTGGTGACCCAGGGATACTCCACGCGGAAGCCGAAAGGCCCAACAGTACCCTGCGCCGCCTGCCTCGATGGTCCGTAAAACAGGCCGTAAGCGCCGCGGATGACGGTCCTGGCATCCACCTGGTAGGCGAAGCCGATGCGTGGCGCCCAGTTGTTCAAATCCTTGTTGAATTGCGTGCGCGGGTTGCCGTCCACCCCCACGAAACGCACGCCGCCGCGCAGGTTCGGGAAACCGGGGACGACGGCGGCAAGCGGGGAGACCGCATTCTCATCGAACCAGTTCATCCGGTTGTACCGCTCCGTGCGGGGCAGATCCACCTCATATCTCAGCCCGGCGTTCAGCGTCAGCCTGGAAGTGATGCGCCAGTCGTCCTGAAAGTAGAAGCCATGATAGAAGCTCTGGGATGCCACGTTCTTCCAGTTGCGGATGAGGACATTTCCCGTGGTGCCGGTGCCGAGCAAAAACGACGCCATTCCGTGGCCGGCGGTGGAACTGGCCTGGTTCGGGTTGGGACCCTGGGTAAAGCCGGCAGCGAAATTGAACGTGCCAGCGGAGCGGGCTTCCCAGACGTTCACCCGGATGAGCCGGCCTTCCCAACCGAATTTGAAGCTGTGGTTGCCCCGGATCACAGCGAGGTTGGACAGGAGCGTGAAGGTATTGAAGGTGCTGTAGCGGTGGTCGTTGCCTCCAAGATTCACGAACCCGGATACGCCAAAACGCGGGAACATCTGCCGGTCCACGACGTTGTCAATAGCCTTGGGCAAACCCAGGCTGGACGGGACGAATCCCAATCCCTGGTTGTTGTAATCGAAGATCGACCGGGAGACTCCAGCCCGGACCGTCCACACCGCAGAGGGTGACAATGTATCGGTGAAGTCGATCGAGGCGGACGGCTGTTTGACGCCCTGGATCACCCTGCCCTCGGCGATGGCGAGGTCGCGCGGGAAGAACACGGGCGGAGCGTCTGTGTTTTTCCGCCAGGAGAGCCGGCTGAAAAGCCTTCGCCGGTTCGAGAAGTTATGATCCACGCGGCCGTCGATCTGGTCCTGGTCGAACGAGCGGACACCCGTGCTGATGTAATTGTTCACGTTGGTCACGGCGTTGGACACGGTGTTCGGCTGCGGATAGTACTTCGTCACGTTGCGCGCGACTGGGTCGATCATCGACTGGGGGATGACGTTGCCGGGAAACTGGTCCCGCACAAATCCGGACCCCTGGGATCGCGTGGAAAAGGGGTCGAAGATGCGTATGAGCGCCCCGGTGGAGGAGAAAGTCTGGCTGAAGTCGCCGGCCCGCTGCAAATCCGTCGGGACGGTGAAGATGGTATTTCCCAGAGTGCGCTCGCGGAGCCCTTCATAGCTGCCGAGGAAGAAGGTGCGGTTCCGGACGACCGGGCCGTTCACCATGGCCCCGAACTGGTTGCGTTTGAAACTGCCCAGCGGAATCCCTGCACGGTTGTTGAAAAAGTTGTTGGCGTCCAGCTTCGAATTTCTGAGAAATTCAAACAGGCTTCCGTGAAAATCATTGGATCCTGACTTATAGACAACGTTGACAATTCCGCCATTGCTACGCCCGAATTCAGCGGGATAGTTGGAACCCAGAACCTTAAACTCTGCAATAGCCTCCACGGGAGGGAATGTGGAATTGCCTGAAAATCCGTTCACCGTCGGGTGCGCCGTGCTCACTCCGTCCACGAGGATGTCCAGCATCGAGTTCCGGGCGCCGTTGATGGCGAAGCCGGTGCCGTAAGTCGTGCTGACGGAGCCGGTCACGCCGGGCGTCAGATAGAGCAGCGAAAACACGTTCCTCGTGTTGAGCGGGAGTTCCGTGATCCGTTTGTTGTCGACGACCTTTCCCAGCACGGAATCCACAGTCTCCAGAAGAGAGGCATCCGCGGTGACTTCCACCGATTCCGAGACGCTGCCCACCTCCAGGCGGATGTCCACCCGGGCCTGTTGGCCGAGGGAGAGCTGGATGCCGCGGCGCAGGAATTGCTTGAAACCGGGCTGAGAGACCTCGATCTGGTAATCCCCGCGAGGCAGCTCCGCCGCCGTGAAATTGCCGTCCTCGTTGGTGCGCACGGAGACGGCGAGTCCTGTGGAGGGGCTGCTGATCCGCACCTCGGCGCCTGACACGACGCTTCCGCTCGGATCCGTCACCGTTCCCACGATCCTGCCCGTAAAGGACTGGCCCGAGGCGCTACCAGCAAGCAGCAGCGCCATTCCCAATAACCGGAGCGCTTTCTGGCGTGATTCCATGCCCGATCTCCTTTCCTGACGATGCCCAGCGAAGGGAATGCACTGGTTTCCCTGCCTGGCGCAAACTTCCATCCTATATGGCGGCAATCAAGCAACAGCCTCTCGTCGGGCGTGAGGAGGCTTGACACGCGCTGCGCTTCACTAATATCACACGCCCCTCTTTTCAGGCGCGTGTCATCGGAAATAAGAAACGATGAAATGGAGAACGGGACCAGGCTGTCCGAAGGAGCGAGAGCCGCCCGTGGGTGGGGCGCGGCTGCGCCGTGGCAGCCCCTGTCATCCTGGCGCGTCCTGCGACGGAACCCAAAGCTGCCAAAGTTGGCCAGGCGAATCCCCGCGCAGACCGTCCCCGGGGGGCGGAAATGCAACCAGGGCGGGTCCCCCGGGGAACCCGCCCTGGAAGTCAGGGGTGAGGCGGCAGCCTACTCGGCGTCGCCGAAGGTGTCGTCGAGGTTGAGATCGCTGCCTTCGGAGCCCGCCAGGTAGTTGCCGCGGGTCTCTTCGTCGTACAGGTTGAGCGGTTCTGACAGCAGCGCGTCCTCTGCCTGGACGGGCTCCTCGACATAGTCCTCGCCGGCGATCTTGGTGCGGCGGTAATACTCCAGGCCGGTGCCGGCCGGGATGAGGCGGCCCATGATGACGTTCTCCTTCAGGCCGCGCAGATAGTCCACCTTGCCGTTGATGGCGGCTTCGGTGAGCACGCGCGTGGTTTCCTGGAAGGACGCGGCCGAAATGAAGCTGTCGGTGGACAGCGACGCCTTGGTGATGCCGAGCAGCACGGGGGCGCCGACAGCAGGACGGCCGCCTGCCTGGCGGACGCGGTCGTTTTCTTCGCGGAACTTGAACTTGTCGACCACCTCTTCGGGCAGGAAGTCGGTGTCGCCAATGTCCTCGATCTTCACCCAGCGCAGCATCTGGCGGACGATGACCTCCAGGTGCTTGTCGTTGATGTTGACGCCCTGGAGGCGGTAGACCTCCTGGATCTCGTCGACGAGGTACTTCTGGACTTCCTTCTCGCCGAGGACGCGGAGGATGTCGTGGGGGTTGCGGGGCCCGTCCATGAGGGGGTCGCCCGCCTTGACGCGCTCGCCGTCCTGCACGGCGATGTGCACGCCGCGCGGGATGAGGTACTCGCGTTCCGAGCCGTCGTCGCCGATAACGGAGACGCGGCGGAAGCCCTTGACGACGTCGCCGATGCGGACGATGCCGTTGATCTCGCTCATCACGGCCGCCTCATGCGGCTTGCGGGCCTCGAACAGCTCGACGACGCGCGGCAGGCCGCCGGTGATGTCCTTGGTCTTGGTGGTGGCGCGGGGCATCTTGGCGAGCACGTCGCCGGCGTGAACGACGCCGCCATCGCGCACCAGCAGGTGGGCGCTGGTGGGCAGCAGGTAGCGCTTCTCGTCGTGCTTGGTGCCGCCTTCGGGGCGGACGATGATGGCGGGCAGGCGCTTTTCGTCCTGCGAGTCGATGATGACCCACTGCGACAGGCCGGTGACTTCGTCGACCTGCTCATGGTAGGTGAGGTTCTCGATGATGTCCTTGAAGTGGACGACGCCGCTGACCTCGGTGAGGATGGAGAAGGCGAACGGATCCCACTCGAGCAGGACCTGCGAAGCCTGGACCCGGGCGCCGTCCTCGACGGCGATCTTGGCGCCGTAGACCACCTGGTAGCGCTCGCGCTCGCGGCCCTTCTCGTCGACCACGGCGAGCAGGCCGGTGCGGTTCATGGCGATGATGTCGCCCTGGGCGTTGCGGACGGTGTTGATGCCGATGTAGCGGGCGAAGCCGTCGTAACGGGCTTCCTGCTTGTTCTGTTCGACGCCGGCAGCCGCGGCGCCGCCGATGTGGAAGGTGCGCATGGTGAGCTGCGTGCCGGGCTCGCCGATGGACTGCGCGGAGATGATGCCCACGGCCTCGCCGCGCTCCACCAGGCGTCCGGTGGCGAGGTTGCGGCCGTAGCAGAGCTGGCAGACGCCGCGCCGGGACTCGCAGGTGAGCACGGAGCGGATCTTGACGCGGTCCTTGCCGGTGTCTTCGATCGCCTGCGCGATGTCCTCGGTGATCTCCTGATTGGCGCGGACGAGGACGTTGCCCTCGTAGTCGATGACGTCTTCGAGCGCGACGCGGCCGACGATGCGGTCGCGGAGATGCTCGATGATCTCGCCGGACTCGATGATCGGCTCGACGAAGATGCCTTCGGCGGTGCCGCAATCATACTCGCTGACGATGACATCCTGGGCGACGTCGCAGAGGCGGCGGGTGAGGTAGCCGGAGTCGGCGGTCTTCAGCGCGGTATCGGCGAGGCCTTTGCGGGCGCCGTGCGTGGAGATGAAGTACTGGAGCACGTTCAGGCCTTCGCGGAAGTTGGCCGTGATGGGGGTTTCGATGATCTCGCCGTTGGGCTTGGCCATCAGGCCGCGCATGCCGCTGAGCTGGCGGATCTGCTGGCGCGACCCGCGGGCGCCCGAGTCGGCCATGATGTAGATGGGGTTGAGGCGGCCGGCGCGGTCGTCCTGTTCCATGGCGCGGAACATTTCGGCCGAGACTTCGTCGGTGACCTTGTTCCAGATTTCGATGATTTTGTTGTAGCGCTCGCCCTGGGTGATGGCGCCTTCCTGGTACTGGTTCTGGACTTCGAGCACCTGGCGCTCTGCCTCGCGCACCAGGCGCGGCTTGGACTCCGGCACCACCATGTCATCGATGCCGATGGAGACGCCCGCCCTGGTGGCGGCGGAGAAGCCGAGGTCCTTGATGTCGTCGAGCAGCTTGACGGTGGCCTGGAGGCCGAGCTTGAGGTAGCAGTACTGGACGAGCTGCGTGAGCCCTTTCTTCTTGAGCAGCCCGTTGATGAAAGGCATCTCGGGCGGCAGGATGTCGTTGAGCAGCACGCGGCCGACGGTGGTTTCCATGTCGGTCTTGACGTACTCGATGGGCTCGACATGGAGCAGGTCCTGCGGGTCGCGCGCGGTGGACAGATCGAGGACGCGGCCGCTGTAACGGAGCGTGATCGGGGTCTGCGTTTCCACCTCGCCCATCTCATGGGCGATGAGCACGTCTTCGATGGAGGCGAACTTCTTGCCTTCGCCCCTGGCCCCGAGCCGCGCCTTGGTGAGGTAGTAAAGGCCAAGCACCATGTCCTGCGTCGGCACGGCGATGGGCGCGCCGTGAGCGGGCGACAGGATGTTGTTGGAGCTGAGCATGAGCACGTGGGCTTCGATCTGCGCCTCGGGCGACAGCGGGATGTGCACGGCCATCTGGTCGCCGTCGAAGTCGGCGTTGAAGGCCGTGCAGACAAGCGGATGGATCTTGATCGCCTTGCCGTCGACGAGAACGGGCTCGAAGCCCTGGATGCCGAGCCGGTGCAGCGTGGGCGCGCGGTTGAGCAGAATGGGGTGGTCCTTGACCACCTCTTCGAGGATGTCCCAAACCACCGGGTCCTGCTGCTCGACCAGCTCCTTGGCCTGCTTGATGGTGGTGGAGTGGCCGCGCTGTTCGAGCCGGTGGTAGATGAACGGCTTGAACAGCTCGAGGGCCATCTTCTTGGGCAGGCCGGCCTGATGGAGCTTCAGCTCGGGGCCGACGACGATGACCGAGCGGCCGGAGTAGTCGACGCGCTTGCCGAGCAGGTTCTGGCGGAAGCGGCCCTGCTTGCCCTTGAGCGCATCGGAGAGGGACTTGAGCGGCCGGTTGTTGGCCCCGCGCAGGACGCGCCCGCGGCGGCCGTTGTCGAACAGGGCGTCGACGGCCTCCTGGAGCATGCGCTTCTCGTTGCGGACGATGACGTCGGGCGCATGGAGCTCGATGAGCTTCTTCAGGCGGTTGTTGCGGTTGATGACGCGGCGGTAGAGGTCGTTGAGGTCGCTGGTGGCGAAGCGGCCGCCGTCCAGCGGCACCAGCGGGCGCAACTCGGGCGGGATGACGGGCAGCACGCTGAGGATCATCCACTCGGGCTTGTTGCCGGAGCGGAGGAAGCTCTCGACCACGCGGAGCCGCTTGGCGTACTTGACCTTCTTCTGCTGGCTCTGCTCGGTCTTCATCTTCTCGCGGATTTCCACCGAGAGGGCCTCGATGTCGAGCTTGCGGAGCAGCTCGCGGATAGCCTCGGCGCCCATCATGGCGACGAACTTGCCCGGGTATTCGGCTTCCAGTTGCCGCTTGCGCTCGTCGGTGATGACCTCGCCCCTGTTCAGCCCCGGCACCTCGCCAGGATCGACCACGGCGTAGGCTTCAAAGTAGAGCACGCGCTCCAGGTCGCGCAGCGTGATGTCGAGCAGGTAGCCGATGCGGGAGGGCAGGCCCTTGAAGAACCAGACGTGCGAGCAGGGGCTGGCCAGCTCGATGTGGCCCATGCGCTCGCGGCGCACGCGCGAGAGGGTGACCTCGACGCCGCACTTGTCGCAAATGACGCCGCGGTGCTTCATGCGCTTGTACTTGCCGCAGAGGCACTCCCAGTCGGCGATGGGGCCGAAGATGCGGGCGCAGAACAGGCCGTCGCGCTCCGGCTTGAACGTGCGGTAGTTGATGGTCTCCGGCTTGGTCACTTCGCCGTGCGACCAGCTGCGGATCTTCTCCGGCGAGGCCAGGCTGATGCGGATGCAGTCGAAGTCCGCGATCAGGCTCGACCGATCGTATGGGGATGATCTGTACATATTCGCCTCCTGTCCTTTCCGGATTTAGTCCGCGGCCAGGGCCGTTTCGAACGGCTCCCGGCTGCGCTTGATCAGTTCCACGTCGAGGCACAGAGCCTGCAATTCGCGGATGAGCACGTTGAAGGACTCGGGCACGCCGGGCTCGGCCGCAGCCTCGCCCTTGACGATCGCCTCGTACATCTTGGCGCGCCCGAAGACGTCGTCGGACTTGGCGGTGAGCAGCTCCTGGAGCACGTAGGCCGCGCCGTAGGCTTCCAGAGCCCACACCTCCATTTCGCCGAAGCGCTGGCCGCCGAACTGCGCCTTGCCGCCCAGGGGCTGCTGGGTGATGAGCGAGTAAGGCCCGATGGAACGGGCGTGGATCTTGTCGTCGACCAGGTGGCTGAGTTTGAGCATGTAGATCACGCCGACGGTGACGGGCTGTTCAAAGGGCAGCCCGGTCATGCCGTCATAGAGCGTCACCTTGCCCGAAGTAGGGATGCCCGCTTCGGCCAGCTCTTTCTTGATGTCGTCTTCGCTGGCGCCGTCGAATACGGGCGTGGAATAGCGCTTGCCGAGCTTCAGGCCGGCCCAGCCGAGGTGGGTTTCCAGAATCTGGCCGACGTTCATGCGCGAGGGGACGCCGAGCGGGTTGAGGATGATCTCCACCGGCGTGCCGTCGGCGAGGTAGGGCATGTCCTCTTCGGGGACGATCCTCGAGATGACGCCCTTGTTGCCATGGCGGCCGGCCATCTTGTCGCCGACGTTGAGCTTGCGCCGCATGGCGATGTAGACCTTGACCACCTTGATCACGCCCGGCGGCAGCTCGTCGCCTTTCTTGAGCTTCTCGATCTTGTCGTGGGTGACCTTTTCGAGAACGGCGATCTGGCGCGAGGTGAGCTCTTCGATCTCGTCGATGGCCTCGTTGAGCCGGGGGTCTTTGCCGCTGAGCTTCATGCGCTTCAGGTCGCGCGCACGGAGCTTGTCGAGCACGTCGCGGGTGAGCGGCGTGCCCTTGGCCAGCAGCTTCTTGTTCGTCTTTTCGTCGTGGAGGTCGGCCAGCAGCTCCTTGCCTTCCAGCAGGGCCTCCAGCCGCTTGGCGCGCTCGTCGCCGAGGATGCGCTTTTCGTCTTCGAGGTTCCGGCGGAGCTTTTCGATCTGGCTCTCCAGGATGTCGCGGCTGCGCTGGTCGAGATCGGCGTTCTTGCGGGAGAACACTTTGGCGTCCACGACCACGCCCTCGATGCCGGCCGGGCAGGTGAGGGAGGCGTCCTTGACGTCGCCCGCTTTCTCGCCGAAGATGGCGCGGAGAAGCTTCTCTTCCGGCGTCAGCGGGCTCTCGCCCTTGGGTGTCACCTTGCCGACGAGGATGTCGCCGGTCTTGACCTTGGCGCCGATGCGGATGATGCCGCTCTCGTCGAGGTCGCGGAGGAAGCTTTCGTTGACGTTGGGGATGTCGCGGGTGATCTCCTCGGGGCCCAGCTTGGTGTCGCGGGCCTCGGTTTCCAGCTCCTCGATGTGGATCGAGGTGTACCAGTCTTCCTTGACGAGCTTTTCGCTGACGACGATGGCGTCCTCGAAGTTGTAGCCGCGCCAGGGCATGAAGGCCACCAGCACGTTGCGGCCGAGAGCGAGCTCGCCGTGGTCGGTGCAGGGCCCGTCGGCCAGCACCTGGCCCTTGCGGACCCTCTGGCCGACCTGGACGATGGGCTTCTGGTTGATGCAGGTGTTCTGGTTGGAGCGCTTGAATTTGATGAGGGGGTAGATGTCGGCGCCGACTTCGCGCGACATCTGCCCTTCATGGACGTTGCCCTCGACGCGGACGATGATGCGCTCGCTGTCGACGCTGTCGACGACGCCGGAGCGGCGGCACAGCACGACGGCGCCGCTGTCGCGGGCGGTGACGTGCTCCATGCCGGTGCCGACAATGGGCGCCTCGGCGCGCAGCAGCGGCACGGCCTGGCGCTGCATGTTGGAGCCCATCAGGGCGCGGTTGGCGTCGTCGTTTTCGAGGAACGGGATGAGCGACGCGGCGACGGAGACCAGCTGCTTCGGGCTGACGTCCATGTACTGGATCTGCTCCCGCTCGAGCAGCGTGAAGTTGCCAGCCTTGCGGGCGTTGACCAGCTCGTCGAGGATGCGGCCGTCTTTGTCGAGCTTCAGGTTGGCCTGGGCAATGACGTAGCGGTCTTCGTCCCACGCCGAGAGGTAGTCGCAGTAGGCTTCGAACTCGGGGGCATTGTCCTTGCCCTGGAACGAGGCCATCACTTTCTCGGCTTCCTTGCGGGAGAGCACCTGGCCGACCTTGAGGTTCGATGCGCCGGGATTGACCACGCGCATCTGGTCCTGGACCTGGCCGTTCTGGACGCGGCGGTAGGGGCTTTCGATGAAGCCGTATTCGTTGATGCGGGCGAAGCAGCTCAATGAAGAGATGAGGCCGATGTTGGGGCCTTCCGGCGTCTCGATGGGGCAGATGCGGCCGTAGTGGGTGGGATGGACGTCGCGGACTTCGAAGCCGGCGCGCTCGCGGCTCAGACCGCCCGGCCCGAGAGCGGACAAGCGCCGCTTGTGGGTGATCTCCGACAGCGGGTTGGTCTGATCCATGAACTGCGAGAGCTGGCTGGAGCCGAAGAACTCGCGGATGGCGGCCATCACCGGCTTGGCGTTCACCAGATCGTGCGGCATGGCCGTCGACATCTCCTGGTAGACGGCCATTTTTTCCTTGATCGCGCGCTCCATGCGCACCAGGCCGATGCGGAACTGGTTTTCGAGCAATTCGCCGACGGCGCGGACGCGGCGGTTGCCGAGGTGATCGATGTCATCGACCGAGCCGATGCCCTTGCGCAGCCGCAGCAGGTAGCGGATGGTGTCGATGAAGTCCTGGCGCTCGAGCGTGCGGCGGTCGAGCGGGTTCTCGCTGACGTTGTTCTCTCCGGCGGCCTTGCGCTCCCGCTGCTGCTCGAGCCAGCCTTCGGGCGTCCACTCGGGGTTCTCGTAGATCTTGATGTTGAACTTCATCCGGCCCACGCGGGAGAAGTCGTACTTGCGCGGGTCGAAAAACATTCCGTGGAAGAGCTGCTGCGCAGTGTCCAGCGTGGGAGGATCGCCCGGGCGGAGCTTCTTGTAAATCTCCATCAGCGCCTCGTTGGGCGTCTTGATGGGATCTTTCTTCAGCGTGGCGGAGATGACGATGCCGACATCGTCGCGCTCGGGGAAGAACACCTCGAGGCTGCTGATGCCGGAGTCGATGATCTGCGCCAGGCGCGCCGCCGTGAGCTCCTGGTTGGCCTCGGCCAGGACTTCGCCAGTCTCCATGTCGATGACGTCGGAGGCCACCCAGGCGCCTTCGAGGTCGGCGGTGGTGATCTCGACAGCGTCGATGCGCGCCTTTTTGAACGCTTCGAGCGTAGCCTCGCGGACCTTGCGGTGGGCGGGGTGGATCGTTTCGCCGCTCTTGTTCGTCACCGCCTGGGCCAGCTTCACTCCGAGCAGGGACTCGTCGGCCTTCCACAGAATCCGGCGGTCCTTCAGCACCAGCGTGGCGATGCGGTAGAACGACTTGAGAATCTCCGAGTCGCTCTTCATGCCCAGCGCGCGCAGGAAGGTGGTGCCGTAGAACTTGCGCTTGCGGTCGATGCGGACGTAGAGCAGGTTCTTGTTGTCGTACTCGAACTCGACCCACGAGCCGCGGTAGGGGATGATCTTGCCGAGGAAATAGTTCTGGGCGGGAAGCTTCTCGAAAAAGACGCCCGGGGAGCGGTGCAGCTGGCTGACGATGACGCGCTCGGTGCCGTTGATGATGAAGGTGCCGTTCGGCGTCATCAGCGGGATTTCACCGAAGAAGACCTCCTGCTCCTTCATGTCCCGCAGGCTGCGGTTGCCGGCCTCGTCTTTGTCGAACATTTTGAGCCGGATGGTGACCTTGAGGGGAGCGGCGAAGGTCATGCCGCGCTCTTCGCACTCGGCCTGGTCGTACTTGAGCTGAAGGCCCACCGGATCGCCGCAGCGGGGGCAGAAGGTCACCAGATTCCGGTTGAAGGTGCCGCACTTGTGGCAGATCACGTCGCCGGAATGGAACGGGTCGGTGCGCACCATGGCGCCGCATGCCGGGTTCCGGCAGACGGTGCGCAGGTGGTTCAGCCCTTTCAGATGGCCGCACTTGCATTCCCAGTTGCCGATGGTGTAGTCGACGAATTCCAGCTCCGAGAAGCCGCGGAAATCCGAGATCGGAAAGACGCTCTGGAAGACGCTTTGCAGTCCGATGTCGTCCCGCTCGGCGGGCAGCAGGTCCATCTGCAAAAAGCGCTCGTAGCTGCTCTTCTGAAGCTCGATGAGGTTGGGAATCGGGATCGACGTCTTGACGCGGGAAAAGTCCACACGTTCAGGAGGCGTTCCAGCCGAAGCAGTTGCCATTCTCCACTCCTTAAGGTGTCTACGCCCGGAGGCGTCGCGCCTGGGCGCGGCACAGCCGCCCCTCCGCAAACGGGGCGCTGTCCAAAGTTGACGATCGCCTGGATGTAAGGGTAGTGCCCGGCGCAGGGACGTCTGTCACCAAGGGCAGGAATGCACGGGAAAAGATGGGAAAGCCGGCTGGGAAGGGGCCGTGCCATACGAGCGCACAACCAGTGCGATAAGCGGCTGCACGAGGCGGTCTGGCCCCGTTCCGCTCAGGCGCGGATGGCTGGCAACTTACGGATGGCACAGGCGCGGCGCTTCCCGATTCGGCTCCAGTTCCTGGATAGCTTCCACTCTAGCAGACCGGATCCGGGCACGTCAAACGGCCGGCGGCAAGCCAGAGAGACAGAGGAGAGCCCGCGGCCAGCCTCGCGTCGAGGCCGGCGCGCAGGACGCGCGGCTTTGGTTACTGGATTTCGACCGTGGCGCCGGCCTCGACGAACTTCTTCTTGATGTTCTCGGCTTCTTCCTTCGAAACGCCCTCTTTGATGGGCTTGGGCGCGGACTCGACCAGGTCCTTGGCCTCCTTCAGGCCGAGGCTGGTAACCTCGCGGACCACCTTGATCACGTTGATCTTGTTGGCGCCGGCCGCGGTGAGGATGACGGTGAACTCGGTCTTCTCTTCGGCCGGAGCGGCGGCGGCTGCGCCGCCGGCCGCAGGAGCGGCGACGGCCACCGCGGCGGCGGCGGCGGAAACGCCCAGCTTCTCCTCGAGGAGCTTCACCAGCTCGGAAGCCTCCAGCAGCGTGAGGCCCTGAATCTGTTCTGCGATTGCGTTGATGTCAGCCATGTTTCTCGATTCTCCCTATCTGGTAATCCCTTCCTGCTCCATAGTGCTCGCCCGGCCCTTGCAGGGATGAGCGCAGGGTTTGCGGCTAGGAGGCGAACTTGTTTTCCTTCACGCCCTGGTCGATGACCACGGCGAGGTTGCGGCCCACTCCCTGAATCGCCGACAACAGGCGCTGGGCCGGAGCGTTGATCAGGTAGAGCAGCTTCGCGTAAATCTCCGCCTTCGGCGGCATGTTGGCCAAAGCCTCGATGGCCTTGAGATCGATGGCCCGGCCCTCGACCAGGCCGGCCTTGAAGGTGATCACGGGGTTGGCCTTGGCGTACTCGCTGAGGGCCTTGGCCAGCGCGACCGGATCGCCGGCCGTAAACGCGACGGCGGTGGTGCCCTTCAGCCCCTTCAGGACGGACTCGGCGGGCAGCCCGGCGGCGGCCTTTTCCGCCAGCGTGTTCTTGACAACGCGGTACAGGCCGCCGGCGCCGCGCACGGCTTTGCGCAACTCGAAGTCCTGAGCCACGGTGAGCTTGTTGAAGCTGGTGACGAACACGGCGCCCGAGCCCTGGAGATCCTGGCGCAACTGATCGAGGTCCTGCTGTTTCTTCTTTCTGTCTTTCATCGGCGTTTCTCCCGCGCCGCGCTAAACCGCGCGCACGTTGTACGGCGTGACGTCGAGGCTGAGGCCGGGCCCCATGGTCGAGCAGACCGTCACGCTGCGGACATAGCGCCCCTTGGCAGCCGGCGGCTTGGCGCGCACCACGGCCTGGATCAGGGTGGAGGCGTTTTCCAGCAGCTTGTCCGAAGGGAAGCTCACTTTGCCGACCGGGGCGTGGACGACGCCCGTTTTGTCGACGCGGAACTCCACCTTGCCGGCCTTGACCTCCTGCACGGCCCTGGCCACGTCCAAAGTCACCGTGCCGGTCTTCGGATTCGGCATCAGGCCGCGGGGGCCGAGCAGCTTGCCCAGCTTGGCCATGGACCGCATCATGTCCGGGGTGGCGATCACGGCGTCGAAATCCAGCCAGTTTTCCTTCTGGATTTTTTCGATCATTTCCTCGCCGCCGGCAAAATCAGCGCCCGCGGTGTCGGCCTCGCGGATCTTTTCGCCGGAAGCGATGACCAGCACGCGCTTGGTCTTGCCGAGCCCGTGCGGCAGCACGACAGTGCCGCGCACCATCTGGTCGGCGTGACGGGGGTCAACCCCGAGGCGCATGTGCACTTCGACGGTCTCGTCAAAGCGGGTGAACTTGAGCTTCTGGACGAGGGGAATGGCCTCTTCCAGCGTGTAGGGCCGCTTCTCGACCTGCTGCGCCGCGGCAGCGTACTTTTTCCCTGGTTTTCTTGCCATAAATGTGACTGGTCCAAGCGGCGCCCCGAAGTCTTTTCAGGCCCGGGCGCCTCCCAATTTGATCCAGCGGCGCGCCGCATCAACCAGCGCGCCGCCCACTGCGATGATAAAGAGCGGGTGACTTTGTTAGTCTAGCACATCCGCGGACACGCTGTCCACGAAAGCCGGTTCAGGAAACCACCTCGACGCCCATCGAACGGCAAGCCCCCTTCACCTGGGCCACCGCAGACTCGAGATCGAAGCAGTTGAGATCGGGCATTTTGATTTTTGCGATCTCCTCCACCTGCTTCATGGTGATCTTCGCGACCTTGTTGCGGTTCGGCTCGGCGCTGCCCTTGGCGAGATTGCAGGCCTTTTTCACGAGCACCGCCACGGGCGGCGTCTTGGTGATGAACGTGAAAGAACGGTCCGAATAGATGGTGATCACCACGGGGATGATCAAGCCTTCCTGGCTGGCCGTTTTGGCGTTGAACGCCTTGCAGAACTCCATGATGTTGACGCCCTGGGGCCCGAGCGCCGTGCCGACGGGCGGAGCGGGCGTCGCCTTGCCCGCGGGAATCTGAAGCTTCACCTGCGCTGTGACTTTTTTTGCCATTTCTGAAAAACCTGCCTGGAATTTCGCCTAATTTACCTTTTCCACCTGGAGAAAATCGAGCTCCACAGGCGTCGAGCGCCCGAAAATCGTCACCAGCACGCGCAACGTGTTCCGGTCAGGGTTGACCTCGTCCACCTTGCCCTGGAAGCTGGCGAACGGCCCGTCGATAATGCGCACCGTCTCGTTTTTCTCGAATGTCAGTTTCGGCCGCGGCCGCTCGGCGGAGGCCGCCTGGCGGTTCAGCACCGCGTCGACTTCCGCCTCCGACAGCGGCACAGGCGTGTTGCCCCCGCCCACGAAGCCGGTGACGCGGGGCGTGTTCTTGATGTGGTGCCAAAGGTCGTCGTCCATGGCCATCTGCACCATCACATAGCCCGGGTACAGCAGCCGCTTGCTGGTCACTTTCTTGCCGTTGCGCAGCTCCACCACCTCCTCGGTGGGGATCAGGATCTGTCCGATCTTGTGCGTGAAGCCGTACGCTTCAGCCCGCGCGCGGAGCGACTCGGCCACCTTGTGCTCGAATCCGCTGTATGTGTGGACGATGTACCAGTTCATGCCGGCGCCGGCGGCCGGCCCGGCATCGGCCGGTGCCTGCGCGGCGGGCTCCCCGGACGCTTCATCGGAGGGCGCGGCAGCCGTTTCCGGCTCGCCGTGCGGCGCCGCCGCCTCCCGGTCCTCGGCCTGCCCGTTTTGTTCGAATTCCTGATCCGGCATCTCTCGATCCGTTTCTCGCCGCTTTAACGCCGCGCCAGCGTGTCGAAGATCTTGGTGATGGCCCGGCCGAGGACCAGGTCTACCACGGCGAAATAGGCGGCAAACAGAAACACGGCGGCGATGACGACCGCGGTGGTCGCCTGCACCTGCTTGCGGGTAGGCCAGGTGACCCGGCGCATTTCCGCCTTCAGGTCGGCCACATATTCTTTCGCCGCGGCGAGCCATCCGGCCACGCCTTTGTTTTCGGGCTGGCTGCCGCTGCTGGCTGCGATTGTTGCCATGGTGGGCACCTGTCTGTCCGGCTAATTTTCCTGATCCGGCCAGGGCCGGATCGTCCCGTTCTCGCCCGCGGCGCCGCTTTGGCCGCCGCACTCCTCTGTCATTGTGAAATAAAGATGAGGTGGCAGGGGCTGAGGGAATCGAACCCCCACTCGCGGTTTTGGAGACCGCCGGTCTACCGTTAACCTAAGCCCCTGGGGCAAAGACCCTCTCATTTTACCGCGCCGGAGCGGGAAGTCGCACCCGCCCCGCGCGGCAGGAAAACGTTACTCAAAGATCTCGGTCACCGTGCCGGCGCCGACGGTGCGGCCGCCTTCGCGGATGGCGAAGCGCAACCCCTTGTCCATGGCCACCGGCGTGATCAGCTCCACCTCGATCGACACGTTGTCGCCCGGCATCACCATCT
>CAKZUE010000001.1 GCA_937920635.1 uncultured Bryobacteraceae bacterium | reverse complement strand
CAGTCGCCGCTCTCGTCCACCGCAACCACCAGCCTGACCGTGATCGTTCGCGCCATCGTCAACCTCCATCCTCAGGATACAACAACAGCAAAGCTGTTGTCAATACCTGGGAGCAAAAAAATCTGCCATTCTGCGCGCCGCTCCGGTGCTCAACGATCCCGGCAGCGGCGGGCTGGCGCGGGCTGTTGAAACAATTCCAGGCGATCCTGTTCCGGCGCCCGGCGGCTCTGGGCTCAGGGCCGAAGCGTGCGGCTGCGCCGTCCGGCCGCGGGCGTGGCGCTTGAGCAGCCCCACGCGGCGCTCAGGCTGCGGCTGCGCCTTTGGGCAGAAGCTGCCCTGCGGGCGGCGGACCTGGGCGCTGCGCGGAACGCTGGGCTCAGGGCAGGCTTGACTCCAGCGGCAGGCTGTGATAATCGCCGCCAGGCTTCAGGGGCGGCGCTTCACAGCATCGTTCCTCGGCGCATCGTAGCGCCGCAGCAGAACGCAGCGCCTGCTGGCTCCGGTTGGCCGGGCGCTTTTGTCTGTGCGGAGTGTATGCGACGCCCAGCCCAGCCAGGCCGAACCACGCCAAGCCCTGCCATGCCCAGCCGCACCAGGCCCGGCCGCGCCTGGTCTCATTGCGCCATGCGCGCCTCGCCTGCTCACGGACCGTCAGCGGCGCAGCATCAGTATAGATCGGACGAGCTGCCCGCGCAAGAACGGACCGCCGGTCTGGGCGGTGGCTCACAGTATGATCCCGCGGAGGACAGGCGGCTGGCGGAAGTTACCAAAATCGTCTACAAAACCGTTTGGTAACTTGTTCTGGAGTGCCTGTAAGTGATTGATTCGGCGTGGTGAGCGCGGGAGGAATCGAACCTCCAACCTACTGATTAAGAGTCAGTTGCTCTGCCAGTTGAGCTACGCGCCCACGGATTGGTTGGCTTTTTCAAGTATACATAACGGCCTGCGCGCCCCGCAATGGCGCCGGCCTCGGTCTTTCCGGCCGCCCGGCCGCTACTGCTCGAACCGTCCCCGCCACGCCCACAGACCCAGCGCCGGGTTCGAGATGTAGAACACCTCCTCGCCGTCCACCACGTTCCAGCCATCGCGCAGCTTCGCCAGGTTGTAGCGCTTCATCATCTCTTCCAGATCGGCGTACTTGAAGTTCACCGCGTCGATCTCCTCGCGCGTCAGGTGCCCCGGGCAGTACGTGATCTGGAACCGTCCCTCCGACGACCCATGAATCAGATGCGCCGCCGCACTCAGGTTGTTGGCCAGATCCGCGTTCTTCTTCACCGCCTCGAGCACCCGCGGCGTGCCCACGTAGCCGTACTTGCGGATGAGCTGGTCGATGCCTGGATCCTCGCCGAACTCCTTCACTCCCGGCGCCAGCACAATCAGCTCCGCATCATCGGCAAGCGCCATGCGCGTGCGGTACACCGCCTTGTTGCCCAGCCATGTGCTGCGGAACTCGCCCGGATCCAGATACACAATCGCCTTCCGGATCTGCCGCTCCATCATCACGAAATTCACCTTCAGGCTCAGCTCGGCCGCCTGCAGGAAACACCGGTCATCATTGCCCGCATAGAAGCCGCGGATCGCCAGCCTGCCGGACTCGCTCTTGCTCACCACCGTGTGCAGGTACACAATCGGCAACTGCCGCGCGAACTTGTCCGCCGCGTAGTTCATCACCCGCCGCACGGGGTTGTCGGCGCGCCCCATCAGCTTCTCCATCCCGTACACGGCGCCCAGGAAATGGCTCTTGTTGATCCCCTCGCGCCCGCCCGTGCCTACAAAAACATTCTTCGTGTAATTGGCCATCCCGATCACTTCATGCGGCACCACCTGCCCGATCGACAGGATCAGGTCGAACCCTCCCTCGACCAGCATCTTGTCGACCTGCGCCGGCCACGGGAAATCCACCAGCCCGCCCGACTGCTCCCTCACGTATTCGGCCGGAACCTCGCCCAGCGTCACGATACCGTTGCGCCAGTCATGCACATGAAACAGGGCCTGCGGCACGCCCGGAAACATGTGCCCGATCTCGGACGGCGTCATCGGCACATGGGTTCCGATCGCCGGCAGCACGGCTTTCAACCGCGCGCCGTAATAGTCGTACACGAGCCGCGTGATCTCGCCCGCGCGCGAATGCACGCGCGTGATGTCGGGCGGCAACGCCAGCACTCGCTGACGCGGTCCCAGGGCATCGAGCGTCCGGTAGACCGCCTCCTTCAGTTCACCTGGCGTGAAATCTTTTTCGGGCGATCCGGCGGCGAAGTACAGGCTCATTCTTCTTCAAGTATAGGCGCGAGATGGCAGCGCGGGCGTCATCGTGAGGCCGATTTCTCACGGCGGTTCCATGAAGCTATGGAACAGCGCTTCCGCCCTGCGATGCTTGTGGCCGCTCCCTTCGCGGGCGGGCAGCCCGCTTCGCTCGCGGCACGGAACACGACCGCGGCCAGCTTAGAAACCGGGGAAGAAACCGGGGACAGGCCCGCCCGGGCGGGAATTTTCCGTGATGTTCTCCACGCCGGGACCGCTGGCTCCCGCGGCCTTCGGCCGCTTCCCTCGCGGCACTGCACACGGCCTCCGGCCCGCTTCTGCGGCAGCGCAACACCGGCGCGCTTCCACCGGCTGCGTCACGCTGCCCTCGATGTCAGCCCGCTACGCCCCCGCCGGCGCTTCCGCCGGCGCCGCCTCCCGCTGGTATTTGCAACCCTTTTGCGGACAAGCGATCACGTGGCCTTTCTTCAACTGCTTCTCCACCAAATACGGCGAGCCACACGCCGGGCACTTTTCCAGGACCGGCCGCGCCCAGGCCACAAAATCGCACTCCGGATACCGGTTGCAGCCGTAGAACGTCTTGCCCCGCTTGGAGCGCCGCTGCACCAGCTCGCCCTGCCCGCACTGCGGGCACGCCACGCCGATGGTCTGCTGCTTGACGTACTTGCACTTCGGATAGTTCGAGCAGGCGGTGAACTCGCCGAACCGGCCCGACTTGATCACCAGATGGTGCCCGCACTCCGGGCACTTCTCTTCCAGCGGCACGTCCGGTTTCCTCTGCGGTTGCCCGAGCTGCTTGGTCGTCTTGCAGTCCGGGTAGCCGGAACAGGCCAGAAACGAGCCGAACCGGCCCTTCTTCAGCACCATCTCGCGGCCGCAATTGGGGCAGTACTCGGCCTCGTTCTGCTCGCTCACCTGCACCACTTCGCCTTCGCCCGCGCCGTTGAGCTCGTGCAGACCGCGCGTCATCTGCCGCGTGTTGGTGCACTCGGGGTAGCCGGAGCAGGACAGGAACGATCCATGCTTGCCCCACTTGATCACCATCGGCCGGCCGCACTTGTCGCAGGTCTGGTCGGTGGGCACCTCCATGCGCTTGATGTCGCGCATCTCCTGCCCGGCGCGCGCCAGGTCGTTTTCGAAGCGCTGGTAGAACTCGCGCATCAGGTCGCGCCAGTCCCGCCGCCCCTCCTCGATCTCGTCGAGTTCCTCCTCCATCGTCGCCGTGTATTTCACGTCGAAGATGTCGGCGAAGTTCTCCACCAGCAGGTCGGAGACGATCATGCCGAGCTCGGTCGGCACGAACTTGCCTCCCTCCTTCTTCACGTACTCGCGCTCCTGGATCGTGGTCAGGATCGAAGCGTAGGTTGACGGGCGTCCCACGCCGTCGGCTTCCAGCTCCTTCACCAGCGTCGCTTCCGTGTAACGCGGGGGCGGCTCGGTGAAGTGTTGCTCGGGATGGATCGAGCGCAGCTTGAGCACTTCGCCCTGCTCCACCTCGGGCAGCCGCGTGTGCTCCTCCTCGTCCTCCTCGTCCTTCTGATCCTTGCCCTCGCGGTAGATCGCCTGGAAGCCTTCGAACTTCGGCACGCTCCCGGTGGCGCGCATCAGGTAATCGGCGCCGTCGCCGCCCCGCGCCGCCACTTCGATCGTCGTCTGGTCGTACAGCGCCGGCGTCATCTGGCTGGCGATGAAGCGCTGCCAGATCAGCCGGTACAGCTTCAGCTCGTCTTCGCTGAGGAACGCCGCCACCGCGTCCGGGTCCCGCCAAACCGACGTCGGCCGGATCGCCTCATGGGCGTCCTGCGCGCCCTTCTTCGAGCGGTAGAAGTTGGGCGATTCGGGCAGGTACCGCCGGTCGAACCGCGTTTCGATAAACCCGCGCACCTCGCGCAGCGCCTCGTCGCTCACGCGGGTGGAGTCCGTGCGCATATAGGTGATCAAGCCGACCGAGCCTTCCGGGCCGAGCTCGATGCCTTCATACAGCCGCTGCGCCAGCATCATCGTCCGCTTGACGCTGAACCGCAGCTTGCGCGCCGCTTCCTGCTGCAAGGTGGAGGTGATGAACGGCGGCACCGGGTTGCGGCGCTTCTCGCGCGTCACCACCGATTGCACGGTGAACTGTGCGTGCTCCAGCGCCTGGGTGATGGCATCGGCCGCGGCCTGGTCCGGGATCTCCACGTTCACCCCGTCCCGCTTGGCCAGTTGCGTCTTCAACAACGGCGGCTTCTTCGCCGCCAGGTGGACGCCGATGGTCCAGTATTCGCGCCGGACAAACGTCTGGATCTCTTTCTCGCGGTCCGTGATCAGCCGCAGCGCCACCGTCTGCACCCGGCCTGCCGACAGCCCGCGGCGCACCTTGTCCCACAGCAACGGGCTGATCTTGTATCCCACCAGCCGGTCGAGCACCCGCCGCGCCTGCTGCGCGTTCACCAGATTCATGTCCACCGGGCGCGGATGCTGGAATGCCGCTTTTACGGCAGGCGCCGTGATCTCGTTGAATGTCACCCGCTGGATAGAGGGCTGGCTGCCCCTTTTGGGCTGGAGCTCTTCCTGCAAATGGAAGCAGATGGCTTCGCCCTCCCGGTCCGGGTCGGCCGCCAGATAGACGGCCTCGGCCGAGTGCGCCGCTTTCCGCAGCTCCTCAATCAGCTTCTTCTTGCCCTCGATCACGACATAAGTAGGCTCAAAACCGTCGTCCACGTCGACGGCAAGCTGATTCTTGGGCAGATCCTTGATGTGTCCCAGGCTCGCCTTGACCGTGAAGTCCTTTCCCAGGTACTTCCCGATCGTTTTGGCCTTGGCCGGAGACTCGACGATGACCAGAGATTTCGGCATACAGATTCAGCCGGGCGGACGGAATGGCCGGGCGGCAGACTCTGTCAGGGGCCCGCCCCGTCCGCGGTGGCTACTCGCTCCATACCTTAACATAACTTCTGCCCGGCAGTTGGCGGACGCGGCCTGCTTCCTCCAGTTCAAACAGCACGGCGATGAGCTCCGAGGGCGAGGCGTGAGGGATGGATTCGATCAGCTCATCAATCGAGACTGGCTTGTCAACGGATAGAAAAACAAGAACTTGTGCGGCGAGGTGGGCCATGGGTTCCGGCGCCGCGGCCGGCCGTGGCTCCACCGGCAGGGTCGCCTGCCGGGACAGGCGCGCCCGCGCCTCCGCCCCCAGCCCGTCCAGAATGTCCTCGTGTGATTGCACCAGTTGCGCCCCCTGCTTGATCAGCAGGTTCGGCCCGAAGCTGGCGGGGCTGGTGATGTTGCCCGGCACGGCGAACACCTCCCGGTTCTGATCCAGCGCCAGCCGCGCCGTGATCAGGCTGCCGCTGTATTGCTTGCCCTCCACCACCACGACGCCCTCGCTCAGCCCGCTGATCACCCGGTTGCGGATCGGGAAGTTCTGGGCGTGCCCCGGGGTGCCTGTGGGAAATTCGCTCAGCAGCAGCCCCTCCCGCGCAATCCGCTCCGCCAGCGCCCGGTTCTCCGCCGGATAGATCACATCCAGCCCGCAGCCAAACACGGCCACGGTCCCGCCCCGAGCCGCCAGCGCGCCCTGGTGCGCCGCCGTGTCTATGCCCCTGGCCATCCCGCTGACCACCGTGACTCCAGCCGCCGCCAGGTCCTTGCCCAGCCGTTCCGCCACCGCCTGCCCGTAAGCTGTCGGCCTCCGGCTGCCCACGATGGCCACCATCACCGTGTCGAGCAGCTCCACCCGCCCGAGCGCAAACAGCACCAGCGGCGGATCATAGATCTCCCGCAGCCGCGCCGGATACCGCGGATCCGCCCAGCAGAGGGTCTCGGCGCCCATTCGCTTGGTCCGCTCGGCCACCTCCGCCGCCGGCGCATAGGAACAGCCCGCAGCCATGCTGCTGGCCACCGCGGGCGCCACCCCCGCCGCCTCCAGCTCCCGCGCGTCCAGCCGCAGGATCTGTTCCGGCGAACCGTAGCGCTCCAGCAGGTCCATCGCCCGCTTCGTCCCCAGTCCCGGCGTCATCAACAATGCCAGCCAGTGCAGAATCCGGTCGTCGCTGACCGCTTCGGCTGGTTTCGTTTGGAACAGCATCACTGGGATTGTGCAGCCGCGGACGATGAATTCTCAGCCATTCTGCCAGTCGTGCGGCCAGGCCCCCTGGCCCCGGTTTCACCCTGTCGGACAACGGCCTGATAGGCTTGAAGTGGAAGCGATGCGCCGCGACGAAGCCTTCTTCGGCGATCAGGAGTTGATCCTGCTCTACATCGCCAAACGCCTGCGCGAGGCCAAAGCGGTGGAACAACTCCTCACGGAACGGTCCATTGATTATCTCGTCGAGGCCGATCTCTACATGGGCGGCTTCCTCTTCCGGCGCGCCCTGCACGGGGCCTTTTTCTACGTCACCAGCGACAACGACGCCCGCGCCCGCCAGCTTCTGGCGGCCCACGGCTACCGGCCCTACGAGCCGGACAACCTGGATTGACCCGCGCCCCTCACCGCTTCGGCCGCGCCGCCTGCCGCTCTTTTTCCTGAAGCTCGAGCACGATCGCCCGGTGGCGCTGCCCGTCCTCGCGGCGGCCGAGCCGGAAATAGACCTGCGCCAGTTGCAGGTGCGCCTCCGTAAACGACGGGCTCTCCCCAACCAGCGCCTCCAGCAGCGGCAGGGCCTCTTCATTGCGCCCCATCGCTGCCAGCAGAGCCGCTTTTTGATAGCGCGCCGCCAGTGATGCCGGGCGCAGCCGCAGCGCCTTTTCGATGTAGGGCAGGGAAGCGGCGTGCTCGTTCTCCATCCGCAGGATCGCGCCCAGCCGCAGGTTCGCATCGAAATCGTTCGGGTCCTGCTCGAGCGCCAGCCGGAAAGCCGCCTTCGCCCCCGCGTTGTCGTCGTTCTCCATCCGCGCCATCCCCACCAGCGTCTGAAGCCCGGGCAGCGCCGGCGCCGCCGCGGCCGCCTTCTCCAGCGTCTTCAGGGCCGCGCCGTAATCGCCCGACGAAAGCTGCGACGCGCCGATCAGCAACTGGACTTCGGCCGAATCCCCACGCCGCAGCAGCCGGTCGATCACCGCCTGCCCCTTGTCCAGTTGCCCGTCCCGCAGCAGCGCCATCCCAAGCAGGTACGACACGGCATCGTCATTGGGGTGGAACCGCGCAAACGGCTCGAGCATCGCAATCAGCTTCAGATGCTCGCCCAGCCGCAGATAGGTGTCGCCCAGCAGCAGCAGCGCCTGCCTGTTTTCGGGCTCCGCCTGCCTCACTTCGGCCAGCTCGGCCGCGGCGGCCTCGAATTCGCCGCTCTTGTAGAGCGCGATGGCCAGGTTCAGCCGGACTCCCGCATTGGAGGGATTGCGGGCCAGCGCCGCGCGGTACTCGTCCACTGCCTCCTGGTAGCGGCCCAGCGCGCTGAGCGCCGCTCCCAGGTTGGACCGCGTCACCACCGATTCCGGATGCGCCTCCAGCACCCGCCTGTACAGGGCCACGGCCTCGTCGAGCCGCCCCTGCTGATGCAGCTCCACCGCCTGCTTGTAGAGCTCGGCGGGCGGTTGCCCCGCCATCCCGAACGCCACCATCAGCGCCGCCGCAAGCCGCCGCATCGCCTCCAGAATCCCAGAGCCCGGCCGGCGCGCGCAACACGGCAAACCGGAGCCGTACCTCTTGATATACAATACGAGCACGGAGACCTCATGTACCTGGAGAACGTCAACGAGCGCAACTTCCTGGTGACTTCGGTCGATTACGTCTTCAACTGGGCCAGAAAATCCTCGCTCTGGCCGCTCACCTTCGGCCTGGCCTGCTGCGCCATCGAAATGATCGCCAGCTCCGCCTCGCGCTTCGACATCGCCCGCTACGGCGCCGAAGTCTTCCGACCCAGCCCGCGCCAATCCGATCTGATGATCGTAGCCGGCACCGTCACGCTGAAGATGGCCCCCGTGCTCAAGCGCATCTATGATCAGATGCCCGAGCCCAAGTGGGTCATCTCGATGGGCGCCTGCTCCAGCGTCGGCGGCCCGTTCAATACCTACGCCGTGCTCCAGGGCGTGGACAAGATCGTGCCCGTCGACGTCTACGTCTATGGCTGCCCGCCGCGGCCGGAAAACCTCTTTTACGGGCTGCTCAAGCTCCAGGACAAGATCGACCAGATGAGCCTCGTCCGCCGGCCTACCGAAGTGCGGCTCGATGAGTCCATGCTGGAAGAGTTCAAAAAGCAGGTCATGATCGCCCAGACGCAGAACCCGGCGGCGTGAGCATCCTCTCTTCCAACGGCGCTTATATCAGCACTCTGCTGGCGGAAAGCGGCTGCGCCGATCACTGCTTCGGCACCGCTGAAGCTCATCCCTCAGGCCCCTGGCTCGAAGTGAAACAGGTGCATTCGGCGCGCGTGATCACCGCCGAGCAGTGGCGGCCGGGCATCGAGGCCGACGGTCTGGCCACCAACTGCATCGATACCCGTCTGGCGGTGAAGACCGCCGACTGCGCGCCCCTGCTGCTGCTGGATCCCTTCCGGCGAGCCATCGCCGCGGTTCATGCCGGCTGGCGCGGCGCCGTGCAGGGGATCGCCGCCGAAGCCGTGCGCCTGATGGGGGAGCGCTTCGGCAGCCGCCCGGAAGACCTGCTGGCCGCCCTCGGACCCGCCATCGGGCCGTGCTGTTACGAGGTCGGTCCCGAGGTGGCTGTGCAATTCCGGAACTGGTTCCCGGAACGGAACGACCTCCACCGCCGCACGCGCATCGATCTGCGGCTGGCCCTTTCGAGGCAGTTGCGTGCAGCGGGTGTGCGCGAAACGCATATCGACCGCACCGATGCCTGCACCTTCTGCGGGGGGGCGCAATTCCACTCCTGGAGACGCGATGGTGCTGCCGCGGGGAGGATGTTTTCCGTGATTGCGCTGCGGCGGGGAGGCTGAGCCGGGGAGGAGGCAGAAACAAGAGGGGCGCGGGTTTTGCCCGCGCCCCGGATTTCGTGGGAGACCGGACGAAGGGAGGTTACGCGACCAGAAGCTCTTCGATCGACTCGCCTTCCTCGGCGCGTCTCTTGTCAATGTGTTCTTGGCAGGAGATGCAGTACGGCGTCCACGGCACGGCGTTCAGACGCTTCGCACTGATCTCTTCGTCGCAACGCAGGCAGATGCCGTAGGAGCCATCGGCAATGCGCTGCAATGCCGCCCGGACATTGCGCAGAAGCTGCGTCTCGCGGTCCAGGTTGCGGATGGCCAGCTCCCGCTCGGCGGCGTGCTGCACTTCATCAATCGCGTCCGGCGTCTTCTCGATCGCGATTCCATCGCGCTCGCGAACCGCCTGCGACAGTTCGGCCATCTTGGCTTCCAGGATCTGCTTGTACTTGTTGAGTTCGGTTTTCGTCATGGCCGTATCTCCCTTCTAGTTTTGGTTCCGATCCGCTCTGACCTGCAATCCAGTAGACGCTTCAAAGCGAATCAGGTTGCAAGATCTCAGCGTCCGGCACTCATAATTTCTACTATAAGTAATCCCTAATAGAACTCTGCTAGAACCGCTCCTGCCTCTGTCATTGACAGAGGCAATCCGCTAGAATACCATACCTATGCAATTATGGGGCCATCCTCCGCTGTGCTCCCAGCGGTGGATTTCAGGCAGGCGTCAAGGCTGCCCCCGCCAGGGCGCCTCGCCGGTTGGATCTTCCCGCAGTGGCTCTGCGCTTCAAATCCTCGCCCATCGTTCGCCTTTCAAAGATCCCGCGCGCGTTGCCGTCCCGGCTGACCCGCTCAGGTCTCCCGGGCTTCAAAGAATACAGCACCTTATCGGCAGACGCAACCAAAATCGTTAGAGCGTAACCATACAGACGCTAGTACGACAGATTTGTTTCAGAGATCGCGCCATCCTCTCAAACAAAGACGAAATTTAATGGGCTTGTTCGTTCCTGCCGGCTATCGATACTCCAACCGGGAGATCATCACGCCCAGGACCCGCCTGTCTCCGGGCGCTGTGATGGGGCGGTCTACGGCCAGCTCCACCCGCATCGCCGCCGCGCCGCCGGGCGCTGGCAACGGAACCGCCACCATGAAATCCGGACGGTCCTTTGGCAGCGCGTAGCGGCCCGCTTCCACGCCATCCACCAGGACAGTCAACCAAACGGCCGGAGAGGGCGGCTCAAGCGGGCGATACCCCTGGATCACCAAATGCCGTCCCGCCCGGTCCGGCGCCGCCATCGTCACCGCCGCGCGCAAGCTGGTCCACCGTCCGCCCGCCTCGGCCTGATACCAGCCCTCGCCCAGCCACCCCGCATCGGCCTGGCTGGCGGTATCGATCCGCGACGGCGGCAGGCCGAGCCACTCCCGCGGCAGCCGGTGCCGGTAGAGCCGCGCCTCGGCCCGCAACCGCCGCGCAACC
The DNA here is from genome assembly GCA_937920635.1 of uncultured Bryobacteraceae bacterium. GTDB lineage: Bacteria > Acidobacteriota > Terriglobia > Bryobacterales > Bryobacteraceae > JANWVO01. Next base: position 94,417 of record CAKZUE010000001.1, on the reverse strand, counting down.
GGGTCCCACCGGTACGCCGCCAGCCGCCTGCCCCGCGCGGCATCGGCGATCCCGGCGGGCGCGCAGAAAGCCTCGCTGGTGTGGCCGAATCCCGCCGGCGCCTGGATGGCTGCCGCCGAGCGCGGATCCAGACAGATCCGCTGCTGCAACAGCGGGCGCGCATCATAAAACGCGCCCCAGAACAACTCGTTGTCGATGCCTGACACGACAATCAGCCTGCCCGGATGCAGCTCCGCGGCCCGCTCCAGCGCCAGGAACAGATGCCGCGCCTCCAGCCCCCGCTCGTAGCGCCACTCCGCCGTCGCGCGGTGCGCCGCCCCTGCATACATCAGGTGCAGCGCCAGCAGCAGAGCCGCAGCCGCCTTCAGCCACAAGCCCCGGCTCCAGGCCGCCTGCAATGCCGTCGCGGCGACCCAGGCCCATCCGATCGAAGGCGCGGCCAGATAGTAGTCCGACACATGGTCCCGCAGCGGCAGCACCGGCGCCAGCGCCAGCGTGAACCAAGCCAGCCCGAACACCGCCAGCCGCTCGCCCCGCCTCCAGGCCAGCGCCAGCCAGGCCGCCGCCGCCATTCCCGTAATCGCCGCCACCGCCCTCCGCGGCAGCCAGCTCAGCGGCCAATGTTCCGGCTCCAGATTGCCGCCCAGCGCCAGCGACCAGTACTGCCCATATGTGCGCAGCATCGAAAAATCCCAGTGCCGCGCGTACACCCCTTCGCTCTGTTTCGGGATCAGCAGCATGTGCGCGGCGGCGAACACGGCGCTTGCGCCCCACATCCACCAGATCTGGCGCGGCACCCGCCTCCTGTCGAGCCAGCACCAGGCGGCCGCCAGCGCCGGATACACCACCATGATCTCCAGCACTCCGAAGCCGAACACGAGCAGCGCCCACTGCGCCGCCAGCCACCTTCGCCGCCCCGTCTCCAGCCACCGCAGCAGGCACGCAAACGCCGCCAGCAGGCAGAACGAGCACAGGATCTGGTTATATGCCGACAGCCACGCCAGCGGCACCGCCAGCCCGATGCCCGCCGCCCAGAAAACCGGCGCCGCCGCTGCTGCCAGCCGCGAACCCGTGACCCGCAGCGTGATCCAGCACAGCAGGACAAGATTGGCCCACTGTGTCGCCAGCACCACCAGATGAAACGGCCGGTGATCCAGCCCGAACAGCCGCTCCAGCCCGAGGAAAAACAGCCTCTCGCTGAACACCCGCACCGTGCCCTGCGCCGCCGGCCGGAACAGCGCATCCAGAAGACCGGCGAACGAATGCACCCGCCCGTCCAGGCTCAACCACGCAAAATCATCCTGGTGAAACCAGCTCCGTAGCCCGTGCCAGTCCAGCCACGCCATCAGCGCCACGGCTGGCAGCACCAGCCACGCATCACGCCATCCGAACCGCCTCATCGCCCTGCCGCCACCAGCCGGAACTTCGTGGCCACCACGCCCAGCCGCCGTGTCTCCTCTCCCCGCGGAGGTATGGACCGGTCTAAAACAAAATCCACCAGAATTGCATCTTCCTCCGTCAGCGCCGCCGGCACGGCGAACACGGCCGTCTGCGCCCCGGGCTTGGCCGCCCTCCATTGGCCGAGGGTCCGGTCCGCCGTCTGGGCCGTCATCGTCAGCTTCGCCAGGTCCGTCCAGCCCGCCTCCGGGATCCAGAGTTCGCACTCGATCCGCGCCTCCTTCCCCCGCAATTCTTCAGGCACTCCCAGCGAGACTGTGAACTGCTGCCCCGTCCAGCGCCACCCGCCCGGATCCGGATCGTAGAAGCCCTCGAGAAGCTGCTCCTCATCGGCAGGGTTGGTCGCCTCGATCGCAGATTTCAGCCTCGACGGCTCTTCCACCGTCAGCTCCGGGTGCGGATGGCGCGCCTGCCGGCATCCCAGGGTTGCCAGCATCAACACGGCTGCGGCTAGGATCCGCACGGGCGCACCTCCACCAGGCAATTGTAAAAGGTTGGTCCGCCGCCGATGTCGGTCAGCCGGTCCGCGATCAGCAGGTTCACGTTCGCCCCGCCAGCCTCGGACGGCCACCGCCCCGACGCCGCCCGCACCACCCCTGGCCGCACCGTCCCGCCCACCCGCGCCGTGCACCGCACCGAGCCTCTGTCGTTGAACACTTCCACCGCCATGCCATCGCGAATCCCCCGCCGCGCCGCATCGTCTGGATGCATTTCGAGCGCCGCCGTCTCCGCCTGCACGCGCTCGAGCATCCCGAACGACGAGTTCAGCCCGTCGTGCGCCTTCGAGCTGACCAGCTCGAGCGGAAAGCGGCCGTCGAAGCCCGCTCCCAGCCGGCTTTCCACCGGCGGCTCATACGCGAGCGGCGCGCCATCCAGGTTCGGGCGCGCGTCCGCCATTGGCAGCTCCGGCACGTTCAGCCGCACGAACCGCTCCCGCTCCAGCCGCTCCAGCGTGATCCCCTCCAGATGCGGCGAATCCGACGCCAGCGCCTGCCGGATCATGTCGTCTTCGGAATCGTCAAAGCACGGATCGTCAAAGCCCATCCTGTGCGCCAGCGACCGGAAGATCTCAACATTGGATTTGCACTCGCCCGGCGGCGCCGCTGCCGGCCGCGCCAGCTGGAGATAGTAGTGGCCGTAAGCGAAGTACAGGTCGGTGTGTTCGAGAAACGTCGTGGCCGGCAGCACGATGTCGGCGAAACGGGCCGTGTCGTTGACAAAGTGGTCGATCACCACCGTGAACAGATCCTCGCGCCGCAGCCCCGCATGCACGGCCGCCTGGTTCGGCGCGATCGCCGCCGGGTTCGAGTTGTACACCACCAGCGCCTGCACGGGCGGCCCGTCGAGTTCCGTCAGCGCGCGCCCCAGCAGCGTCATGTTCACCGTGCGCGCCGGCGGGCCGAGATCCGGGCGCTCCAGCGCCTCGCGGTTCACCTGAAACGCGCCGCTGGTGGTGAGCTGAAACCCGCCGCCGCGCTCCTGCCAGGCGCCGGTCAGCGCCGGCAGCAGGCTGATGGCGCGAACCGCGCGCCCGCCGCGCTCGCTGCGCTGCACGCCGTAGTTCAGCCGGATCACGGCCGGGCGCATCGTGCCGTACTCGCGCGCCAGCCGCCGGATGTCGTGCGCCTCGATCCCCGTCAACCGCGCTGCCGTCTCAGGCGTGTACTCCGCTGCCCGCGCCCGCAGGCTGTCATCGCCGTCCAGTCTTCGCGCCAGCCCCTCCGCGTACAGCACGTGCATCAGGCCCAGCGCCAGCGCCAGGTCCGAGCCCGGATACGGCGCCAGGTGCCAGTCGGCCAGCGCCGCCGTTTTCGTCCGCACCGGATCGATGACGACAAAGCGCGCGCCGCGCCGCCGCGCCTCGACGATGAACGGCCAGAGGTGGACGTTGGTCGCCAGGATGTTGGCGCCCCAGGCGAGGATGTAGCGCGCGTGGACGAAATCCTCTGGCGGCGTGCCCAGCCTGCGCCCGTATGCTTCCATCAGTCCCGCGCCGCCCGCCGAGGCGCAGATCGTGCGTTCCAGCCGCGATGCGCCCAGCCGGTGAAAGAACCTCCGGTCCATCGAGCCGCCTTGCAGGAAGCCCAGTGTGCCGCCGTAGCTGTAGGGCAGCACCGACTCCGGGCCGAATTCCGCTGCTGCGCTCTTCAACCGTGCGGCGATCGTGTCGAGCGCCGCGTCCCAGGAGATTTTTTCGAACCGCGCCTCGCCCTTGGCGCCAGTGCGGCGCAGCGGGTGCAGCAGCCGCTGCGGATGGTATTCGCGCTCCAGATAGCGCGCCACCTTCGGGCAGAGGAACCCTTGCGTGACGGGATGGGCCGGATCGCCCTTCAGCCGCACGGCGCGGCCGTTTTCCGTCTCGACCACAATCGCGCAGCAGTCGGGACAATCCAGAGCGCAGACGGAATGGCGGATTTCACCCACGGGTTTCCTCTCATCTTAACCGCCCGGCGCGCCGTGCGGCGCATGCAGCCGCCCACGAGGCCGCGCCTGGGGCCGGCAGCAGGCGTGTCCAGATGCCGTGCTCCGTGCCGCGGCTGGAAGGCGCGAAGCGCCCGCCAGGAGCGGTCCCCACGCGGGCTCCCTCGCCTGCGGCGTGGAGGGGCTGACCGCTCCCTCGAAAATCACCCTGCAGGTGAATAGAAAAAAGGGCTGACGCTCCTGATTCGGCGCCATGGGGCAGGCGGGGCAGCTCGCGCCGCTTTTCATCCATGCGGATGTCCCGCAGGGTCGTGGGGGCTTACTCCGGCTGGAATCCTGACGGCTTCCGGCCTCCGTGCGCGGGCGCATGATTTCAGACGGCATGCGGGCGGCGCCGGCTGCGATGGCCGCGCGCAGGCTCAACGGTACCGGTATCCAGTCAGCCGCACCCGCCCGCGCGCCAGCCGCCGGATGAAGTCCAGATCGCCGTCCAGGAAGTCGTAGTCCGGCAACGCCTCCGGCCGCTCCCAGAGGATCTGCTGAAAGGTGCGGGGTTGCGGGTCGCCTTCATACGACTCCACCCGGTGGAACAGCAGCACCAGCGGAGGACGCCCCGTGACGCATTGCTCGTAACGCGCGATCTCCGGCCCGATCTGCGCGTCGATGCCCAGTTCCTCGCGCAGCTCCCGCTTCAGGGCATCCTTCGGCGTCTCGCCCGGCTCCACCTTGCCGCCGGGGAACTCCCATTTCAGCCCGTGCCGGTCCCCTTTGAGGCGCTGCCCGATCAGCAGGCGGCCCCCGCATTCCAGCACACCGGCCACGACGATGATGGAGCGGCTCATGGGAGTGTAGTCGGACAGGACCGAGCGGAACTGTACAATCAGATTCTAGCTTGGCGCCGGGCGGGGTATTTTCGGCGCGGGGCCCCGCCCGCCCCGTCCGCTCGCGCCGCGATTCCACCAGAGAGCCGCCCGCGTCCGCGCAGCAGCCCGGCTCCTGTGTTGTTTCCGATGCCCGCACGCCATAGAATCGGTGCGGATGCCGTTTCCTGACCCAGCGCGGCGGCCCGCTTTTTACGGCCTGTGGTATCTGTCGATCAGCGCCGGTTTCGCGCTGCTGGCGATCCGTGGCATGATGCGCAGCCACCGCAGGCGGCTGACCGTGTTCCGCTGGGTGGTCAGCGCCGGGTTTCTGCTGCTGGCGCTCGTGTTGTTGCTTCCCTGGTGGCGCGCGCGGCGCCGGAGGCCGGGAAGAGAATCGCCATGACCAGCGCCGCTGCTGCAGCAGCCGCCTGAAATCCCCACCTTATGTAGGGATTTTCCGCGGTATCCGGATTTTCGCGGCAATCGTGATCATGTTGTGAATGCAACGCCGCTGCCGGCCGAAAAGTGTCGATGGAAATCGCTGGAAAACCAACCCAAAGCAAGTTTGTTACAGGCCTGTTTATCTGCTTTTACCGTAAAAGCCTTGCCTGCCGCCCGGCGCAGCCGTATAACCTACAAAGGGGTGAATCTGATGAAAATACTATCGTCCGTACTTTTGCTGTCCCTGTGCATGGCCGGGCTGGAAGCCCAGTCCACTTTCTCCACCCTCCGGGGCTTCGTCCTGGATCCGCAAGGCGGGGCGGTTCCCGAGGCGCGCATCACCGTCCGGAACGAGGAGACCGGACTGGTACGCGAAACGCAAAGCGGCGGGGACGGCGCATGGGAGGTGGGGTATCTCCAGCCAGGCATCTACAGGCTGACTGCGGAAAAGACGGGCTTTCAGCGCTTCGAAGCCTCCCGGGTGCAGTTGTACGGGTCTGGCGTGGCTGTTTTTGACATCCGAATGTCGGTCGGCGACGTGACCACCACGGTCACCGTGACGGCAGAAGCCAACCTGGTGTCCGCGGAGACCGGCCAGGTGGCCACGATCCGCTCCCGGCAGGACTACCTCGACACCCCGGTGAACAACCGCGGCAGTTGGGACAGCTACGTCTTCGGCTTCATGTCGTTCGTTCCCGGCGCCCAGCCATCGACGTCGCAATTCAACGTGATGTTTTCCGGCACGCGCAGCGGCCATAACAATTTCACCGTGGATGGCATCAGCTCCCGCTCGGTGACCTTCGGCAACGTCAACGGGCCGGCGTTTCCAAGCATGGAAAGCATCCAGGAAGTGCGGACCAATCTCTCGGGCAATTCAGCCGAATACAGCTTCCCCGCCCAGGTCACCGTCGTGTCGCGGGGCGGTTCCAACGAATTCCACGGCTCGGCCTTCTGGTACTACAGCACGGCCGGGCTCAACGCCAGGCCGTTTTTCTCACCGCCCAACCCCTTCGGACTGCTGCACAACGCCGGCGGTTCGATCTCCGGCCCGGTGGTCAAACAGAAGACCTTTTTTCTCACAACTTACGAGTACTTTGAAGACCGCACCTCCGCGACGCTGAATCTGAACGTGCCCAGCAGCGAAATCCGCCAGGGCAATTTCTCCTCCCTGACCACGCCCGTCCGCGACCCGCTGAACGGCCAGCCTTTTGCTGGCAACGTCATTCCCCAGGCGCGGCTCAACCCCGCGGCCCTGCGCATTCAGGAGCGCTTCTACCCCTTGCCCAACTTCGGCGCCCCGTCTCAGTTGGCGGGAAACTACCGGGACTACATCAAGCAGCGGCAGGGCCGCAATACTTACGATTTCCGCGTCGACCACAAACTCAGCGACCGCAACACGCTGTGGCTGCGCGGCTCGCACAGCCGCAACCCGGACGAACGCGTGGCTGGCCTTTTGCCCGCCGCCGGGCTCAGGGACAACCTGCGGCGCACCTGGAATGCCGTCGTCAGCGACACCCATATCCTCAGCCCCTCCTGGATCAACGAATTCCGCCTCGGCCTGAGCTTCCAGAACCTGCCCTCCCGCGGGCGGCTCATGGGCTACGACGTCATCCAGCAGCTCGGGCTGCGGGGGCTTCCGCCCGGCACGCCGAACGTGCCCGCGATCCCCACCTTCAACATCGCCGGATTTACCGTGATTTCGATGAGCGAATACCGGGAAACCAGCGATCAGATTACCCAGATTCAGAACAACTTGAGCTGGTACCGGAACAATCATACGGTCAAAATGGGTCTGGATATCTGGAGAAATCTGAGCGCTGATCATCCTGTGGCTCCCTCGGCCGCTTACGGGAATATTCAGTTCAACGGCAGCTATTCGGGTAATCCATATGCCGACTTCTTGACCGGAATTCCCCGCCAGGCATCCCGCGGCGGCGCCGGATTGTGGCGCAGCCGCCGGCGCAATGTCGACTGGAACTTCTTCCTCCAGGACGACTGGAAGGTCTCGCCCCGCCTCACTCTCTCGGCCGGCTTGCGTTACAGCATCAATCCTCCCTACACCGAGGCGGAGGACCGGATCTTCAACTGGAACCCCTTCACCAACCGGCTGGTGCTTCCCAATGAAAACACCACCCGCTTTCTGAACGCCGCCTTCGTGGCCAGCAAAGCGGTGGAGCTGCAACTGGCGCGGGACGCCGGACTGCCGGAACGAACCCTGGTGCGCACGGACCGCAATAACTGGAGCCCGCGGCTCGGCTTCGCCTATCGCATCACCGGCGATGGCAGAACCGTCTTCCGCGGCAGCTACGGCATCTTTTACCACCTGCACACGGCCCAGATGTGGAACGCTTTGGCGCGCGGGCCGTTTACAGGAACCGAGACTTCGGCGCCGAATCAGATCGTCAATGGAACGCCGCTCTGGCAGCTGCCCGATCTGTTCCCTGCCAACCTGGCGCTCGGCGCCACGGCCACCATCGGGGGCATCGATCCCGATTACCGCAATCCGATGATGCAGCAATGGAATGCTTCGCTGGAACGCGAGCAGTTCGGCATCGTATGGCGGGCCACCTATCTGGCGATGAAATCCCACGGTTTGCAGATCTTCCGCAACCTCAACCAGCCGCCCCCGTCCACCATTCCCTTCACCGCCTCCCGCCGCCCCTATCCTTCGCTCGGCGTCACCAACTACCGGGAAAACATGGGCAACGCCTATTACAACGGCTTGCTCCTGGTGGCCGAGCGCCGGCTGGCCAACGGCCTCTCCTTCCAGCTCGGGCACACCTGGTCCAGAAACCTGACCGACGCCCACTTCGAGCTCGATGACGGCGGCCGGCTCCAGGACATCCGCAACCGCCGCGCCGATTGGGCCGAATACGGCACCAACCGCCGCCACCGCTTCACCGGAACGCTGAGCTTTCAGGTCCCTTCCGGCGCCGTGCGCCCCAACTGGCTGCGCTGGGCCGCCCGCGACTGGCTGGTGGCTTCGGCCTTCGTTTTCCAGACCGGACAGTGGTTCCACCCCACGATCTCCGGAATCGATCCGGCCAACGTGGGCGTCACCGGCAGCCGCCCCGACCGGCTGCGGTCCGGCGCCCTCGCCAACCCCACCATCGATATGTGGTTCGACCTGACCGCCTTCGAGCGGCCGCCCAACGGCCGCTTCGGCAACAGCGCCATGCACATCCTTGAAGGACCGGGCACCCGGCTGTGGAACGCCGGGCTGTTCCGCAGCTTCCCCCTGCGGGAGCGGGTCCGGCTGCGGCTGGAAGCCACGTTCACCAACGTCACCAACACGCCCAACTTCGGCCAGCCAGCCACCAACCTGGCCAATTTGAACACCGCCGGCCGCATCACCTCCACCCAGTTCATCGACACCGCCGGCGCGCGCACCACCCGCCTGGCGGCGCGAGTGGAGTTCTGAGCCGCCTTTATCAGATTGAAAAGCCCGCCGGGTATACTATGGTGCAAATGCTCGCCCAGGGCTGCCTGCTCAGCGGGGAAGATCTGCTGCGGAAGATCCTGACAAGCCGGCACTTCGCTCACACGAGTACGCTCAAGCAGGTGCTGACTTACCTCTACGAGCGTTCCGCCGGCGGAACGCTGGAGGGTCCGAAGGAATACGAAATTGCCACCCGTGCCATGGGCCGCCCGCCCTCCTTCGATCCGCAAACGGATCCGGTGGTGCGGGTGACGGTGACCCAGATCCGGAAGCGCCTGGATGCCTTCTTTCAAAGCGAAGGCGCCGCGCTTCCGTTGCGGCTCGAAATCCCCAAAGGCCGGTATGTGACGCTGATCCGCTCCAACAGCATCACACTGCAGGCCGGCCGCATGGCACAGAACCTGGTATGGTTCTGGCGCGAATTCCAGGATCCCGTGCGAGCCCCTCTGATCCTCTACACCGAGCCGCTGTTCTTCACCAACCACCGTGGCCTCTTCGTCCGGCACTGGCTGGCCAACGACGCGGCCAATCCTGAGCGGCTGCATCAGGCCGAGCCGGCCTTGCAGGCGCTCCGCCTCTGCCCGACCTACCATTACTTTTCCGCAGGCGAAATGCGCTGCCTGCTCTCCCTCGACCGCTTTCTCGCTTCGATGGGCATCCAGGCCGATTTCCGCAATTCGCGGCATTTCCAGCGCGAAGAGTTGGCCCGCCATCACGCGGTCCTGCTCGGCAGTCCGCGCACCAATGTCTTCCTCGAAGAGCTGCAACGCGGATTGCCCATGCGCGTCACCGCGGATGCGGTCGAGTGGCAGCAGCCGGGCGGGCGCAGGCGCAGATGGCGGCACTCGCACTTCCGCCAGGGCCAGGAACCGCTGGTCCGATGCTGGGCCGTCCTGAGCCGGTTCCGGCTCTCCGGCAGCGGCAACACCGTGATTCTGATAGCTTCCAATCATGGCGGTGCAATCGAAGGCATAGGGCACGCCCTGACGCTGGAGGAATCGGTAGACGATTTGACCGGCCGTCTGAACGCGCGTCCGGGCAGGACGATGCCGGAGTTCCAGGCGCTGGTAGAGGTGGTTGTCGGTGAAGTGGACGGCGAAATCCGCAGCTTCAGTCTCCGTCAGGTGGAGACTCTCGGCGAGCCCCGCGTCAGTTCGGCCCTCTCCGCAGCTGCCGCGCCGGGCGGCTGAAGATTGCCTCTGCGGCGACGCGCTCTGCCCGGGCGCCGGGCGGTTGCAGGCTGGCAGCGGTTCGGAAACGGAAGGCGGGCCCGTATGAAAAGCTCATGGCTGCCGGTTTTTCTGCTCACGCCGCTGTGTTTCGCCCAGGACTCCTCCACCATCCGCATCTGGCATGGCGAGACGCGCCATGCAGGGCGGATCGGAGACGCCCAGGACGACTTCAACATCACCGGACACGTGGAGCGCTGGCAGGAACTCGATCTGCTCTCCTACCGCGTCAACGGCGGGCTGACCGTTCCGCTCGCGTACCGGGCGTTCCGCCGCCTGGCCCGCGACGGCGACTTCAACGCCGACGTGCCGCTCGGGCTCCTGCGCCCGGGCAGAAACACCGTCGACATCGAAGCCCGCTTCCGCAACGGCGCCACCGCGCGCAAGCAAGTCGTGGTGATCCGCGAAAGCGGCGCAGCCCCCCTGCCGCGCGTGATCCGCTGGCGCCAGACCGGCCACGTCGACGATGCCGGGCAGCCCGTCGACGGCGAATGGCTGCTCACGCCGCAAGGCCTGCGGACCGCGCAGCCAGGCTACGACCGCATCTTCCTTATCGGTGACCGCCGCTGGCGCGATTACGAGGTGCTCACCACGGTCACCATTCACACGGTGGAGTCCGACACCCCGCCCGAAAGCGGCGGCAACGGGGTAGGCCTGCTGCTGCGGTTTGCCGGGCACGTCACCGGCGGCCCGCGCCACTTCCCGTCCGGCCAGCCGAAATGGGGCTACCAGCCCTTCGGCGCCATCGGCTGGCTGCGCTGGAAAAAGGCTGGCCGGAGCAGCGCTCCGATGATCCAGTTCTACCGCGGAGACAGCGACCAAACGGCCGAATTCGGCAGCCTGCCGGCCGAGCCGGGCTCTTCCTTCGGCCTGCGCTTCGCCTGCCGGACCCTCGCCGATGAGCCCGGCGGCATGGGCGTCACTGAGTACCGGTTCCGCATCTGGAAACTCCCCGGATCAGAACCGCAGCAGTGGACCTGGGTCCAGGTGCAGTCCTCCCCCCACGCCCTCCGCCTGGGCGGATTCGCCCTGCTGGCCCACCACGTCGACGCCACCTTCGGCGACGTCGAAGTTCGCACGCTGACGCCCCAGGGCGGACGGTGAGGCATTTCAAGCCAGTCCGCTGTCGATCCCCGCACTGCGCGGCTCGACCTGCCCGTCCGTCCCGCCTGCAGACTGAACGCCCTGCGCGTTTCCACGCTTGAAGAAGCGGTTGGGCGCGTCCCGTTGTTATCGATAGTACGTTATCATATACGCGTGGCTCTTCAACACCCGTGCAATACCGTCATCATCGGCGCGGGCCCGGCGGGACTGGGCGTCCTGGCTGCGCTGCGCCAGGCGCAGCTGCCGCGCGTGCGGCTGCTCGAGCGGGACCGCATCGGCGCCTCGTTCCTGAAATGGCCGAAACAGATGCGCATGATTTCGCCGTCCTTCCCGGGAAACAGCTTTGGCGCGCCGGACCTGAACGCCATCGTGCCCTGGACATCGCCAGCCCTCAGCCTCGGATCCGAACATCCTGCCGGCGCCGCCTACGCCCGCTATCTGGAATGGATCGCGGAGACCTATCGTCTGGCGGTCGAAACCGGCGTCGAGGTCAGCCGCGTGGATGCCGAGCCGGACGGCACGTTTCGATTGGAAACGTCGCTGGGTCATGTCCGCAGCCGGTTTGTGGTGTGGGCGGCGGGAGAGTTTCAGCAGCCCCGCTATCCGCCCTTCCCGGGCAGCGAGCTGGGCCTTCACACGGGCTGCATCCGCGATTACGAGGGCCTGGGCGCAGGCGAGCGCGTCATTGTCGGGGGCTGTGAGAGCGGCATGGACGCGGCCATTCATCTCAGCCGCCTGGGCGCCACCGTCACCGTGATCGAAAAAAACATTCAGTTGTACCGCGAGACGAATCCCGATCCCAGCCTCGCCCTCTCGCCCTTTACGCTGGACCGGCTGCGCGAGGCCAGGGCTGCGGGGAGGATCCGGATCGTGGGCGGCGCCGAGGTCCAGCAGATCGAGCGCAAAAACGGGCTCTATGCCGTCGTCACCACGAAGAAAACCTATGTCTCCTCCGGCCGTCCTCTGCTGGCGACCGGCTTCTCGCCTTGCGCCGGGCCCGTGGCCCACCTGCTGGAGTGGAACTCCGAAGGATACGCGGTTCTGACGGAGTGCGATGAATCCACCCTGGCGCCGGGGCTGTTTGTAGCCGGGCCGGTTGTCCGCCACGGCGCCGCCATTTTCTGTTTCATATACAAATTCCGCCAGCGCTTCGCGGTCGTCGCCCGGGCCATTCTGGAAAGACTGGGCCACCCCACAGAGTCTCTCGACATCTACCGCCGCCACGGGATGATTCTCGAAGACCTTTCCTGCTGCGGCGAAGCCTGCGCCTGCTGATGAGCCCGCAGGGGGGCGAGGCCCCGCCGCAGCGCTCACCCGGCGGTCTCGGCGCCGATTTCGCGGGCGAATTCCCGGAGCCGTGTTTCCAGCTTGCGCATGAGTTCCGGCTCGCGCTCGGCGACGTTGTATTTCTCCGACGGATCGCGCTCCAGGTGGAACAGTTCCGGCGCGCCGCCCGCCGCGTGGCGCAGCTTCCACGGGCCCTGCCGCACGCCTTCCAGGCGCCTGTCGAGACAGTAGAAGAATTCGCGCCGCGGCGAGGGCTCGCCGCGCTCGAGCGTGCCGCGCAGATCGAAGCCGTCGAGCACGCGGTCTTCCGGCGGCTTCGCGCCGGCCATCGCGGCCAGCGTCGGCAGCAGGTCGAGCGTCGAGGCCATGTCGAACACGGTCTGCGCACGCACGCGGCCCGGCTGCCAGAACACCGCCGGCACACGCGGGCCGCCCTCCCACGTAGAGCCTTTTGCTCCGCGCAGCGGGCCCGCGGAGCCCGTGTGCCACGGCTCGACGCCGCCCGCCAGCATCCGCGCGGGGAGGTTGTGCCACGGGCCGTTGTCGCTGGTGAACACGACCAGCGTGTCGCGCTCCAGCTGCAGCTCTTCCAGCGTGCGGCGGATCTCGCCCGCGCTCCAGTCGAGCGTTTCGATCACGTCTCCGTACAGGTCTCCGCGCGAGCGGCCGCGCATCCGCGCCGGCGCGCTCACCGGCAGATGGGGCATCGAGTAGGCCAGATACAGGAAGAACGGCCGCTGGCGGTTTTCCCGGATGAAGCGCACGGCCTCTTCCGTGTACATCGGCGTCAGATCGTCCTGCTCCTTCACCTCGCGCACGGCTTCGGCATCGCGGTACAGCCGCAGCGGCCGCTCCGTCTTCACCCAGGGCGGGATCATGTCATTCGAGTACGGCAGCCCGAGCCAGGAGTCGAAGCCGCGCCGCACGGGCAGATACTCTTGCGGCTGGAACCCGAGGTGCCACTTGCCGATGGCCATGGTACGGTAGCCGAGCGGCTTCAGCACCTGCGGCAACAGCACTTCGCTCAACGGCAGCCCGCCCACGGTGTCCGGCCCGGTGTTGCCGGGCTGTCCGGCGCGGATCGGATAGCGGCCCGTCAGCAGCCCCGCGCGCGAGGGCGTGCAGACCGGCGAGGCGGCGTAGAACGAAGTGAAGCGCGCGCCCTCGGCGGCCATGCGGTCGAGCTGTGGCGTGCGGATCAAAGGGTGGCCGTAGCAGCCCAGATCGCCCCAGCCGAGATCGTCGGCGAAGAGGATGACGAAGTTCGGCGGCCTCCTCCCTTGCTGCGCGGCGTGCGCCGCCGCGCCGGCGCCTGCTGCGGCCAGCCACTGGCGGCGGCTCCAGGTCATGGCATTGTCCCTCATGCGGGCCCTCCTCGCGAACGGGCTTTTCAGGCCACATTCTCTCACTGCGGACTGCCCGGAGGCCCGGAGCGCGTTTCCCTTGCGCCCGCATGCCGGGCGGCGGCAGGGCAGGGAAGAGCCGCCCGGCTAGTGTGAAAGCCCCTTGTGGCTGCGGCGGATCAACACGAGCATCTTCAGGTTGATCACGGCGAAGCGCACCATCTGCCAGGGCAGGAACGTGCGCAGGAAGCGCGTCATCCGCGTCGGTTTGGTCGCGTAAAACCACGGCCGCAGATGGGGCGGCGGCGGGTCGTTGGGATGGGCGGCGTCGTTCATCGCTTTACTCCGGGATCATCCACCAGCCCGGCCGCAGCCGGGCCTTGTACAGGAACATGTGGTGCAGCAGGATCTTGATCCAGTGCCCTGCCAGTCCGATCTCGCCGAATGTGTAGTCCGGGTCGCGGCCGTATTCGGGATAGCGCTCGTAGTCGGGCACGATGGGGAACACCGTGATCGAGGCTGCCGTGCCGGTGAACGGATTGGCGCCGGCGCTGGCCACGCACGCCGCGCCCATCTCGGCCATCGAGGCGGTGTGCGTGGGCTTCTTCGCGCCTTTCAGCATATCGGCGATGCTCGCCGCCGCCGCCTTGCCGATCATCGCCGAAGGCATTCCCGTGCGCGGCGGCGCCGGCGAGATCATCAGTCCGTCCCGGTTGGTCCGCAGGCGCGAGATCGGATGCGGCGGCGCGAATGCGATGCCGGCGGCGAACAGATTTTCATACGCCGGGCTCTGGTAATACCGCGGCCAGTCGCGCGCCTTCCACTGTTCATAGGGCTTGGGCGTGTAGTCGGCGTCCACCTTCATGAAGCCGCTGGGAGCGAACACGCGGTCCGTGATGTCGCTGCCGTCCCGCCCGTACGCCTTCATGTCCGCGCCGCGGAACGGGGGCAGCAGCATCGCGAAGTCGAACCGCACCTCGCGCTCTTCGCCATCCAGCGTGATCACGTCGGCGCGCCCCGGCTCCACCTGCCGCACGTGGGCGCGTGTCAGCCAGTCCAGCCCGCGCTCGGCGAACAGAGACTCGTGGAAGATCTTGCTCGGCGTGATGTAGCCGCCGCGGCGGATGTGCACGCCGTCGATGCCGAAATCGCCCAGCTCGTATTCGTTGGTCAGATACAGGATCTCGGCGCGGTCCCGCACGCCGTGCGCGCGCAGCTCGAATTCAAGATTGACGATGTATTCGAACGCCGCGCCCTCGCAGGTGCAGGCGCCATGGCCCACGCCAACGACGAACTTGCGCCGCTCGCCGCGCTTCATGCGCTCGACTTCTTCGCGAAACGCCCGCGCGGTCTGTTCGGCGTGATCCGCCGTGCACACCGAGTAGCTGTTCTTGCCCGGTCCGAGCCCCGGCGTGGCCTCAAAATTGAGTTTCGGCCCGGTGGCGTTGATCAGAAAATCGTAGCGGATTTTCTCGCGCTCGCCGCGGCGGTCCGCGCGCGTCCATTCGATTTCGACCGCCGGCGTAGGGCTCTCCGCGTCTCCTTCCGGCCACAGCGCGGCGGCGCGCGCCTGCCGGAAATCGATGCCGGCTTTTTCATAGACCGGCGCCAGCGGGAAGACCACCTGCTTCTTTTTCAGCAGCCCGACGCCCACCCAGATGTTGGACGGGATCCAGTTGTATTCGGCCATCGGCGAGACGACCACCACCTCGTCCCGCTTCGGTAGCCAGCGGCGCAGGAAAGACGCCGCCGTATGGCCTGCCACGCCCGCGCCGAGCACTACGATTCGCGCCATAACTGCGCACCTCTCTGCGTAGGAGGGATGCGTGCGCAGAATATTCGTGACACTAGAAATTCTGTCACTGTCCGGCGCCTGGCGGCGTCTGCGAAGGTATGGAAAGCGGGTCGTTTTACCTGCACGACGAACCGGACGCGCTCCGCCTGGAAGTGCGCGGCAGGCTGGACCGGCCTCTCGCCGATCAGATTCTGGCAGCCATTGCCACCGCGCGTTCCATGCTCAACGGGAGGCATATTGTGATGGATTTGCGCAAAACGGTCATGCTGGAGCCGCAGGCGCCGGCATGGTTCGCCCATCTTCCCGAGGCCCGCTTTCTGACGCGCGAGGAGGACCTGGAACACGTGTCCGCTGCGCTGCCCCGCCGCCCGAGCCTCGTCTCCGTGTCCCGGCTGCCCCTGCTGCGGCGTTGGTGGTGCGCGCTGCTGCGGCGCCTGCGCCCTCGCTGTTCCTGCTCTTTCTGCCACACAGAGCGCGTGTGGAGCGTCTGAGCCGCGCGGGAGCGCCGCAGGCCACCGAGCCGCGCGGGAGCGCCACAGGCGCGACCAAGCGGTCCTAACACCGCCGCAACAACCACAACCACCGCATCCGCGCGGGAGCGCCGCAGGCCACCGAGCCGCGCGGGAGCGCCGCAGGCGCGACCAAGCGGTTCCAACACCGCCGCAACAACCACAACCACCGCATCCGCGCGGGAGCGCCGCAGGCGCGACCAAGCGGTCCTAACACCGCCGCCGCCGCGCCGCGACCGCTCACTCCCGGGCGCTCAAGCGCCCTCCGTTCGCGGCACAGAAGCGCACGGGTGCGACCTTCGTGCGCGGCACGGAAACGCGCTATCACGCCCCCTCTGTTCGCCGCACACACCAATGACGAAGCTGGGTCCCGTATTTTATGCTTCCAGCCGAAGCTCGGCTTGATGACCGGCCGTGGTCCCTGCTTTTTCCTGGAGTTGAGAAAAAGGGGAATTGTGTTCCTGTCCCCTTTTCTCGTCAGAAGCGCCAGCTCAGGCGCAGCGTTGCCGTGCGCGGCGGCGCCTGCTCCATCGCCGCGCCAGTGGTGGCGTTGATCCAGATGCGGCGGTCCGTGAGGTTCTCCACCGTCAGCGCCCAGTCCCAGTGGCGGTTCACGCGGTATGCCAGCGAGGCGTCGAGCCGCGTGTAGGCGGGCAGCCACAGCGGATCGGGCGCGCCGAACGTCCGGGCGCCGTTGCTGCCGAAACGCCCGCCCTGGTTCAGCAGAGCCAGCGAAGCGCTCCAACCCGCCAGCCTTCCCTCGCTGCGCTCGTACAACAGCCGGCTGTTCCAGCTCCACCGCGGCGTCTTTTCCGCGCGCGAGCCGGGAATGGCCAGCGTCGAAGCCGCGCTCGCCGGGCCAGTGCCGCTGTACCAGGCCTCGATCCACGCCGCGCCCGCCTGCACAAAGACGTCGCGCAGCAGGCGCGTTTCGATGCTGGATTCCACGCCCCGCGCGCGCCGTCTGCCGGCCGCCTGGTAATAGCGCACCCCGTTGATGTTGACATCGTGGATGCCGCTCTGCACCAGCGCGTTGTCGATGCCGGTGTCGAAGTAGCTGACCGTGGCGGCTGAGCGGCGCGAAGGCGCGTCCAGCTTCACGCCGGCTTCATGGTTGAAGCCGCGTACGGGGTCGAAGGCGTTGCGCCGGCCCTGGATGTCTTCCAACGCCGGATCCACCGGGTTGAAGCTGCGCGAGTAGCTGTAATACACGGCGAGGTTCCGCCGCAGCCGGTACAGCGCCGCGTAGTTCGGAATCACCTCGCCCTTGCGCACCGGCTGCCCGCCCGGGTGCACCTGCCCGTAGCCCAGCCCCAGAGTCAGCACCAGCCTCTCATCCAGCAGCCAGGTGCGGTTCTGCCAGAAGCCGTTCCAGGTGGTGGTGTGCGTCAGGGGACCGAAGAGAAGAGGTGGATACAGATCGACGGGAGAGCCCAACCGCTGCAAGCCCGAGTAGATGTGAATGGGCCAACCCGCTGACGGCGCGGCGCCCGCCGGCAGTGTGGCTGCCACGCCCACGACGCGCGTGAACGCTCCCGTCTGGCTCAGATTGCGCCAGCCTTTGCCGCGCCATTCGTAGCCCGTATTGAAGTCGAACACATGGTGGCGGTTGCGGTTGTCGCTCTTCGTCTGCTGGCGGAGCACTTCGTTCTGCTGCACCAGCAGGACCGTCTGCTGCGCGGTGTTCACCACCGGGGTCCATTGGTGGATGTGGCGGTCGTTGCGCGTCCAGCGATAGTTGAAGTTTGCCGTCCAGGCGGCGGAAGGCACGGCGCGGAAATCGAAGCCCGCCTGAGACGTGTAATACCGGTGCTGCCCCGCGGAGTGGTTCACGCTGTGAGGGTTGAGGTCGTGAAGATGGATAGGCCCGGTGAGACCGTCGTTGGTGGAAAGAGAAGTGGAGGGACTGATGACCAGTCCGCCGCCCGCCGGGCGGATCATCGAGCCGTACTGAAACTGCGGCATGACGGTGAACAGCCCGTTGCGGTCCAGCCGGTAGAGGAGCGAGCCGCGCGCGTAACGGTTGCGGTCGAGCACATTCCGCGTGAACCAGTTCTGGTTTTCAGCCGTGAACAGCGCCCGGTACTGCAAGCGTGCGTCCGGGGTCACCGCGCCGGTGGAATCGAGATCGAACATCCCGGACAGACGCTCGCCGAAGTTCAGCCCCTGCCCGGGGATGGCCGCGCCTCGGAAATCCAGTTGCGTCGACCGCACCGGACGGGGCTTTTTTGTGACCAGGTTGATGAACCCCCCGGGTGCAGCCGACGGCCCATAGAGCAGCCCTGCCGGCCCGCGCAGCGCCACCACCTGCTCCACGCCGAATGTCGGGACGCCAAAGCCGCCGCTCAGCGCCGCGCCCGTGGCGCCGTCCACGCGAATGTCGTCGGCCCCCATGCGGAAGCCGCGGGCGTAATAGTGATAGCCGCCCGTGCGCAGGCCGTTGGGGCCCATGCCGGGTACGAAGGCCAGCAAATCCTGCACGTGGCGAAAGTTTCTCTCACGCAATTCATTTGCATCGACTACGGTGATCGAGCGCGGCGTCTCCAGCAGGCCGCCGGTGATGCGCTCCACCGCTTCGGCGGCGAATTCCGGAGTCGCCACTACGTCGATGGACTGCCGCGCCGCGGCGGGCTTCAGCTCGACGGTCAGCTCCGAAGCTGGTCCGCCCGGGCTGAACGGGGCTGCCGTCTTCTCGAACCCGGTCTTTTCCACAGCCGCCACGTAACGCCCGGCGCGGAGCGTCTCCGCGCAGAAGACGCCCTCGCCGTCCGTCTGACCCCGCGCGTCCACGGGGCCGGTCACCGACACCCAGGCGCCTGGCACCCGCGCCCCGGAGGGATCCTGCACGACGATCCTCATTCCGCACGCGCGCAGCGAACCCGCGGGCGCCGGCAGCGGTTCCGGCCCGTTCCCGGGCCCCGCCCATGACACTGCGGCGGCCAGCGTCGCCGCCAGCGCGATCCCCTCCGGACGAATCTTCCTGCCTATGTCTCCCATTCGTGCTGTCTCCTGTCTCTCGACACGGGCGGCGGCATAGAATGGAAGCAGCCGCCGCGCCATGCGGTGGTTGGCGGCGGGCCGGTTCGCTCCTGCCGGGATGGGCCGGTCCGCCGGATCGTCAGATGCCGGCTACTGATGCAAGTGAGTTGCATCTGACACTGTTCAGTGTACCAGCGGAATCCGGACAAGGCAAGCCTTTTTTCGGAGAGAGCCAGCCGTCCGGCGCGAGGGCGCGGCCGCCCGGACAGGCCGGAGGGCTTCTTCTTCTGCAAAGTGTTTGCATACCGGGGCGGATTCCGGAAGAACCGGCGGCGGGCCGGCGTGCGCCGCGCTCCGGGCAGGTATAATGCAGGCATGACGGGACTCGTTTCGCTGGGCAGGAACGCTACCGCCGACGCCACGGTCTTGCGGGAGAAGCAGGACAGGCTGTTCCGCATCCTGAGGAACCTCGGCAAGGTGCTGGTGGCCTATTCCGGCGGGACAGATTCCGCCTACCTGGCGTGGGCGGCGCGGGAAGCGCTAGGCGACAGCGCCATCGCCGTGACGGCGGACTCGCCGTCCATTCCTGAATCGCACAAGCGCGACGCTATCGCCTTCGCCCGGCGCTTCGGCATCCGCCACGAGCTGATTCCCTCCCACGAATTCGACAACCCCGCTTACGTCGCCAACAACCCGGACCGCTGTTACCACTGCAAGGACGAGCTGTTCCGGCGCATGGAGCAGATCGCTCCGCGTTACGGCGGCGCGGTGATCATCTACGGGGTCAACACCGACGATCTCGGCGACTACCGCCCCGGACAGAACGCCGCACGGCTGCACGGAGTGAAAGCGCCGCTGGTGGAAGCCGGGCTGTCGAAAGCCGAAATCCGCGAGCTTTCGCGCCTGGCGGGGCTGCCGACGTGGGACCGCCCGGCGGCGGCTTGCCTGAGCTCGCGCATCCCATACGGGACGCCGGTGACGCCGGAGGTGCTGCGCCGCGTCGAACTGGCCGAGGAGCGCATCCGGGCGCTCGGCTTCCGGCAATTCCGCGTGCGCTATCACGGCGAACTGGCGCGTCTGGAAATCGACCGCTCGGAAATGCCGCAGGCCTTTTCGCTGGAAATGTTCGACCGTTTGTCAGCGCTTTTCAAAGAATTGGGTTTCCTTTACTCCGCCATCGACCTGCGCGGCTACCGGCAGGGATCGTTGAATGAGGTCCTGGCGCCCGCCCAGGGCGGATCCCAGGAGGAGAATTCGCCATCCTAGACCCCGAAATCCCGCCGATTTTTGAAAGCCTCTCCAATTATCTGGAGCTGGAAGCTGAAGAGCTGCCCGAAACTTTCGACGACCAGCTCGTCGATTGCACGATGGAGCTCAACAGCATCTTCGCCGGAGGGGGCGACCGGGCGTTGGCCGCTTCGGCTTCCAGCCTGTACGGGGCGGCGCTCGATCTGTTCAATGCGCCTTCGCCCGCCTCCATGTCTTCGGTGCTCACCTGCTTCCTCGATCTGCTCCACGGCTACCGGGACGCAGTGCGGCAGGAGCCCGGCTGCGTCTTCTGGCGCCTGGCGGCGCAGTACTCCGATGTCGCGGCCAACCTGTCGCAACCCGCGCCCGCGGAAAACCAGAGTTTCGAGCACCTGCCGCAGATGCTGGCTTCGCTGCCGTGGGTCACCGATTTCCTGCTCCGGCTGGCCCGCGCCGCAGGCGTGGCGCCCGGGCGGCAGCAGGATCAACTCGCGTCCTTCTCTCCCATGCTGGGCCGGCGGCTGCTGCGGCGCGCCGAGCGGACGCGGGACGGCGCCTTCCTGAATCAGTCGCTCCGTATTCAGCGCGGGCTGGAAAACCGCCTGCGCCAGGTGTGGCTGCTCGTGCAGTTCCGGGAAGCCGAGCCGGCGGCGCTCGACCTTTATGCTTCCGCCCACTGCTCGCTGTTTGCGGCATTCCAGCCCGCGCTGTCCGCTGCCCGCGTCGGGCAGGAGATGCGCCGGCTCGAAGGGCTGGCGCGGTCGCTCGACCTGCCGCAGGTGGCCGAGTGCTTTGAATCGCCGGATTGGATGGCCCATTACGCGCTGCTGCACTTCATTCCCCCGGATCCGGCCAGGTGGGCGGCGCGCTCGGATCATTTCGACCGCCTGCTCCGCGGGCGCGTCGCCCGCTGGTACACCTATCCGTTCCTGTACGAGCTGGCCCCGATGGAATTCGTCGCCTCGGTGCTGCGCCTCGGGCGGCCGCTGTTTTACGAGCGCGCCGCCGCGCATGCGCTGCTGGAATATGCTCTGCTCCAGCCGGTCGCATTCGATTCCTCCCGGCTGGGCTCCTATCTGGACACGGTCCGCGTGCTCGACTTCCAGTTCCAGATGTTCTTCGAAGGCTTCCTGCTGCGGCAGGCGTATTATCCGCGGCTGAAAGAACCACGCGGATGGTGCGAGTATCTGGACGCCTTGCAGCGGCTGCACCGCGGCGAGGTGCCGCTGCCGGAACTGCATCCCTTCCGCCGCGAGTTCCTCCGCGCGCGAGGACTGGCCGGCATGGAGGACCTGTTGTGCCGCCTGTCGGAGTCGCAGGGCTCGCTGCAATGAGCCCCGCTCAGGCGTGCATCTCCTGAAGACACCACACCCGCAGCGGATCCCGCCGGCGGCTCTCGATCGCCTCCACCGCCGCCCGCGCGCCGGCGATGGTGGTGATGCACGGCACGCGCCACGCCACCGCCGAGCGCCGGATAGCCCGCTCATCGCTGAAGGAATGCGCTCCCGTGGTGGTGTAGACGGCCAGCTTCAGCTTTCCGTCCTTGATCAGGTCCACCGCGTTGGGGCGTCCTTCGTTCACCTTGAACACGGTCTTCGCCTGAAGTCCGGCGGCGCGGAACGCCGCCGCCGTGCCGCGCGTGGCCGCCAGTTGGAACCCCAGCGCGGACAGCCGCCGCGCCAGCTCCACCGCCTCGGCCTTGTGGCGGTCGTTGACGCTGAAGAAAATCAGCCCCTCCTGCGGCAGTGGCACACCGGCGCTCAATTGCGCCTTCCCGAACGCCTCTCCGAAGTTCTCGCCCACGCCCATCACTTCGCCCGTCGAGCGCATCTCCGGCCCCAGCGCCGGGTCCACGCCGGGGAACTTGGGGAAGGGAAACACCGGCGACTTCACGCACACCTGCTTCACCGGCAGCACGCCCGAGTGCCGCCCGCCCGTCAGCTCTTCCAGTTCGCGCAGCTTCCTGCCCAGCATCACGCCTACCGCTACCTTGGGCAGCCGCACGCCGGTCGCTTTCGAAACGTAAGGAACCGTGCGCGAGGCGCGCGGGTTCACCTCCAGCACGAACACCTGCCCGTCCTTCACCGCGTACTGCACGTTCATCAGGCCGCAAACATGCAGCGCCCGCGCCAGCCGCACCGTGTACTCTTCGATCACCCGCAGCGTGCCATCGCTGAGCGATTGCGGCGGCACGACGCAACTGGAGTCGCCCGAGTGGATCCCGGCTTCCTCGATGTGCTCCATGATGCCGCCGATCAGCACGTCCTCGCCGTCGGAGACCGCATCCACGTCCACCTCGATGGCGTCTTCCAGAAACCGGTCGATCAGCACTGGCCGGTCGGGCGAGAACAGCGCGGCCTCCTGCATATAGCGGCGCACCGTCTCCTCGTCGTAGGCGATGGTCATCGCACGCCCGCCGAGAACGTAGCTCGGCCGCACCAGCACCGGGAATCCCAGCCGCTGCGCCACCGCCAGCGCCTCCTCCACGCTGGTCGCCGTACCATAAGGCGCCGCCGGAATGCCGAGCTCGTCCAGCACGCGCCCGAACTGCTTGCGGTCTTCCGCCAGGTCGATGCTTTCCGGATCCGTGCCGATGATCGGCACGCCCGCGCGCTTCAGCGGCAGCGCCAGATTCAGCGGCGTCTGCCCGCCGAACTGCACGATCACGCCGCCGGGCTTCTCCGTGTCGGCGATGTTGAGCACTTCCTCGAGCGTCAGCGGTTCGAAGTACAGCCGGTCGCTGGTGTCGTAGTCGGTCGACACCGTCTCGGGGTTGCAGTTCACCATGATCGACTCGATGCCGAAGTCCTGCAAGGCGAACGATGCATGGCAGCAGCAGTAGTCGAATTCGATGCCCTGTCCGATGCGGTTGGGTCCGGCGCCGAGGATCATGACCTTCTTCCGCTGCGACGGCTCGGCCTCGCACTCGTCCTCGTAACTCGAGTACAGGTACGGCGTGAAGCTCTCGAACTCCGCCGCGCAGGTGTCCACCCGGTTGAACACGGCGGCCACGCCGAGTTCCTTGCGGCGCGCGCGCACGGCGTCGGCGTCCGTCTTCCATAGCCGCGCCAGCCGGGCGTCGCTTAAGCCCTCGCGCTTGGCGCGCCGCAGCTCCTCGCGCGGCGCCGTCTCCAGCGCGCGCCCTTCCAGTTCCTTCTCGTAGCGGACGCCGTCGCGGATCTGGCGCAGGAACCACGGATCGATCTTCGTCATCTCGAAGACGTCTTCCACCGTGTGGCCGCGTTCGAAGGCGAAGCGGATGTAGCTCAGGCGGTCGGGGTTCGGAGTGATCAGCTTCTGCGTGATCAGCTCCTCGCGCAGCGTGGCGGGCGAGCCGGCCTTGCCCGTCTCCAGCCCGCGCATCGCCTTGTTCAGCGCCTGCCGGAACGTGCGCCCGATGGCCATCACTTCGCCCACGGACTTCATCTGCGTCGTCAGCACCGGCTCGGCGCCGGGAAATTTCTCAAACTGCCAGCGCGGGATCTTCACCACCACATAATCGATGGTCGGCTCGAAACAGGCCGGCGTCACCCGCGTGATGTCGTTGCGGATCTCGTCCAGCCGGTAGCCCACGGCCAGTTTGGCGGCGATCTTGGCGATGGGGAAGCCCGTCGCTTTCGACGCCAGCGCCGAGCTGCGCGACACGCGCGGGTTCATCTCCACCACCACCATGCGGCCGTCTTCCGGATTGATGGCGAACTGCACGTTCGAGCCGCCCGTGTCCACGCCGATCTCGCGCAGCACCGCCAGCGCGCCGTCGCGCATCATCTGGTACTCGCGGTCGGTGAGCGTCTGCGCCGGCGCCACGGTGATCGAGTCGCCCGTGTGCACGCCCATCGGATCGAAGTTCTCGATCGAACAGACGATGATGGCGTTGCCCGCCAGGTCGCGCATCACCTCGAGCTCGAACTCTTTCCAGCCGAGCACCGATTCTTCCGCCAGCACTTCGTGCACGGGCGAAAGGTCGAGACCGCGCTGGAGGATTTCGACCAGATCCTCCCGGTTGTAGGCGATGCCGCCGCCCGTGCCCCCAAGCGTGAAGCTCGGGCGCAGGATCAGCGGATAGCCGATCCGGGCGGCGAACTCGAGCCCTTCGTCCACCGAGGTCAGCAGGCGCGACTGCGGCGTCTCCAGTCCGATCTTCCGCATCGCGTCCTTGAACAGCAGCCGGTCCTCGGCCTTCTTGATCGCTTCCAGCTTCGCTCCGATCAGCTCCACTCCGTACCTGTCGAGGATGCCCCGCTCAGCCAGTTCCACGCTCAGGTTCAGCCCCGTCTGCCCGCCCACGGTGGACAGCAGCGCATCGGGCCGCTCGCGCCGGATGATCTCCTCGGCGTACTCCACCGTCAGCGGCTCGATGTAGGTGCGGTCGGCCAGATCGGGATCGGTCATGATCGTGGCCGGATTCGAGTTCATCAGCACGACCTCGAACCCGTCGGCGCGCAGCGCCTTGCACGCCTGCGTGCCCGAATAGTCGAACTCGCAGGCCTGCCCGATGACGATCGGGCCGGAGCCGACGATCAGGATGCGGTGAATGTCGGTTCTGCGCGGCATTCGGTTAGTGGTGGAACTCCTTCATCAGGGAGGCGAAGTCCTCGAAGAGGTATCGCGAATCGTGCGGGCCGGCCGCCGCTTCCGGGTGGTACTGCACGGAGAACAGCGGCAGCGAGCGGTGGCGCAACCCCTCCAGCGTCTGGTCGTTGAGGTTGATGTGCGTCAGCTCGACTTCATTGGCGTCCAGGGTGTCGGGATCGACGCAGAAGCCGTGGTTCTGCACGGTGATCTCGACCCGCTGCGTCCGGTAGTGGAGCACCGGATGATTGATGCCGTGGTGGCCGAATTTCAGCTTGAACGTGCGGCCGCCCAGCGCCAGGCCCAGCAGTTGATGGCCCAGGCAGATGCCGAACACCGGCACGCGGCCCAGCATCTTCCGGATCTCCCGCACCGGCCCTTCCAGCGGCTCGGGATCGCCGGGACCGTTGGAGAGGAACACCCCATCGGGCCGCATGGCGAGCACGTCTTCGGCTGGCGTCGAAGCGGGCACCACGGTCACCCGCGCGCCAATCGAAGCCAGGCAGCGCAGGATGTTGCGCTTGATGCCGAAATCGTACGCCACCACGCGGAACTCGCCCAGCGGCTGCAATCCGATGCGCTCGGACGGCGAGCAGGGTTCAAGCCTTTGCGTCCATTCGTAGCGCGCATCGGTGGAGACGCGCGTGGCCAGATCCAACCCCGCCATCAGCGGGGACCGCCGGGCCATTTCGATCAGCTCTCCGGCGCTGTGGCCCGCCGTGGACAGCGCTCCCCGCATGGCGCCCTGGGTGCGCAGCCTCCGCACCAGCGCGCGCGCGTCGATGCCGCTGATCACCGGAATCCCGTCGCGCCGGAGAAACTCCTCGGCGCTCATCTCGGCGCGCCAGTTGGAGGGTTCGCTCGTCCATTCCCGCACCACCAGCCCCTCGATGTAGGAGCGCGGCGCTTCGCTGTCGGCGAGATTGGCCCCGTAGTTGCCGATGTGGGGATAGGTCAGCACCACGATCTGCCCCGTGTAGGAAGGATCGGTGAAGACCTCCTGATAGCCCGTCATGGCGGTGTTGAAAACCACTTCGCCGGTGCGCACCGCCTCGGCACCGAACGCTGCGCCGCGGAAGACGGTCCCGTCTTCCAGGGCGAGGATCGCCTCTCTCGACAAACTCTCTCCTGGATGCCCGGACGGCTGGGATGTGGGGAACAAACCCTATTGTTTCATGACCGCGACCGCGCTTCAACAGCGCCGCAAAGGCGGCCGGCCCCGATCGCCGCCCCGCCCCACGCCGGGCCGCTCCCCGAACCGGTCAGGGCCGGGGCGGCGGTGCCCGAACCGGCCCCGGAAACTGCGGTGCAAGGGCTCTCCGCCCACCTGCTGGGCGCGTGCCGCTTCCGTCGGCATCTGCCAGCGGAAGCTGCCGCGCCCGCCAAGCCCGGCGATCCGCCGCTGCCGCCGGGCCGGCCGCAGGCTGCTGCTTTCGGGCGAGGCGGATCCGCTCCGGCTCTACCCCGCCCGATGCCGGGCGTCAGAAGCTGTAGCGGACGGCCAACTGGAATTGCCGCTGGTTTTCCGCCGTCACAGGGTTGTTGAAGGTTGGGTTGGGAGTGGGATTCGGGCCCCAGACGCGGTTCACATTGGTGAAGTTGGTGCGGTTCAGCGTGTTCAGGGACTCGGCGATGAACTCAAGGCGCGATTGTTCCCCCAGGCGGAACAGGCGCGACAGCCGGAGGTCGATGACGTCGTAGCGGGGCAGGCGGAACGAGTTGATGGGCTGGCCCGTAGGCCGGTCGTTGAACACGGTGTCTCCGTTGTTGTCCTGGCCGGTCGTGGCCGTGAAGGGCAGCCCCGTCTGCGCAATGACGCGGCTGGAAACCTGCCAGCCGCCCAAGATCCCCGCCGCCGGACCCTTCAGCCGGGCCAGGCCCGGTTCCCAAACGCCCAACAGGATGAACCGGTGGCGCATATCGAAGTCGCCCGTGCCCCAGTCCCGGCTCAGGTCCCGCGCATTCAGCGGAGTGCGGAAGATGCCGAATCCGGTGAAATCGTCGACAAACGCCTTGCCGTAGGAACGCGAAAGATGGTAGCTCGCCTGCAAGCTTAAGCCGCGCGAATAGCGCCGGTTGAGTGTGGCGATCAGCCCGTTGTAATTCTGCGTGCCGGTCGACTCGGCGACCAGCATGTTGCCGAAACGGGGATCCGGCCGGTTCGTGGTGGAGAACACTTCCCTGCCATCGGGCAATACTCGCCCCGTCGGGGCGAGATTCTCGATGCGGGACCACGGCAGATGCCTCCCCCTCGTACCCTGGTAGGTCAGACTGAAGCCCAGATCCCGGACCACTTCCCGCTCCAGCGCGAAGAAAAAGTTGTAGACCGTGACGTCATGAAACTTCGGGGCGAAGAAACGGACGTCGGAGACAGGCCGGACGAAATCCGACGGCGGCGGCACGCGGACCCGGGTGAAGGCCGGCGCCCCGGGGCTTGTCGGCGTCACGTTCAGGTTGATGACCTCCACTCCGTTGCCGCGCAGGAAATTGTTGAACGTCTGGGCGACGGTCACGTTGTAGTAGAAGCCGCCGCCGGCGCGCAACACCGTTCTGCCGTTGCCCCACGGATCGAAGGCTATGCCCAGACGCGGCGCCCAGTTGGTGCGGTCCTGCGGGATCACCCCGGTCTCCGGCAGGTCCGGGTTCGGCAGGCCTCTGGGCCTGTGGAAATACTCGTATCGCAGTCCGGCGTTGATCTTCAGCCGGTCCGACGGGCGGAAATCATCCTGGATGAAGTAGCCCTGCTGCACCACGCTCGACTGATGAAATTCGCGTCCGATAGACTGAGTGAAGCGCGAGTAGGAAAATGGCCGGCCGGTGGCCGGATCCACAACGCCCGCGACGGTGTTCAGGTACTGTTGGAGAGCGGAGACGGACGGACGCACGCCGGCCACGGCAGGCAGGCCGCCGAAGATGAACTGGCCGTTGATGTTGGTGAGCCGCTCACGGAAGCTGACCGGCAGCAGATCGACGCCCGCCTTCATCGTGTGCCTTCCAAGGATCCAGCTCGTGTTGTTGATGACCTGGATGCCGCGCTCGCGGCTCAAGCCTTCTCCATTCTGATTGCCATTGAAGCTGGCCACGCCCTGAATGTTGATGTTCGGCGCGAACCTGTCAGCCTCGATGCCCCGGGAGATGGTTCGCGATGCCCACAGAAAACGCAGCTCGTTCAGCAGGCCCTCGCGCGGGCTGCTGACCCACTGCGTGGTCAGGTTCTGGGGCTCTTCGTCCCATCGCTGCAGGGTTTCATACGCGTTCAGGCCGCTGCCGAGTGGAGATTCACGATCAAAATAATAGTTATGCCGGACGAAAACCCGGTTCTTGTTGTTCACCAGCCAATCCGCGCGGGCGGTCGTCGTGTGGGCCCGGAAGGTGGAGATCTTGGCCCCGATGCTGGAGGCCGGAATGCCGATCAACGCCGCGTTCTCCGGGCTGATCGTGAGAAGCTGCGGCAGGTCCTGCATCCAACGCTCGTAGGTCACGAAATAGAAGGCCCGGTCCCGCCGCAATGGCCCGCCGAGAGTGCCGCCCAGATGGTAGCGGGAGAAATCAGGCTTGGGTGCATCGGGCGCTAACAGCTTCTGGCGCGCGCTAAGGACCCGGTGGCGCGCGAATGCGAACAGCGAACCGTGCAGCTCGTTGGTTCCCGACCGCGTGAATGCGTTCTGAAGCCCGCCGGCAACGCGCCCGAATTCAGCGGAAAAGTTCGTCACGGTCTGGAATTCCTGGATCGCTTCCTGGCTGATGACGACGTTGCGGGCGCCGCCCTGCAGCTGGTTGGAGACTCCGTCGACATTGATCTGCCGCAACCCTAGCCCGCCGTAAATCGTTGTGGATGTGCCCGTGCCGGAACCCCCGGTCGACAACGGGCGCGCGTTGACCCCGGGCTGGAGCGTGTAAAAGTCCTGAATCGACCGGCCGATAACGGGAATGTTGCGCACCAGCACCTCGGGCTGAGTGTTGCTGCTCACCGTGCGGCCCACTTCGACCACCGGGATGTCGGCAACCACTTCGACGACGGTCTGCACCGTGGCCGGCGAAAGCACCAACGGCACGGTGACCACCTGCCCGGCAGCGACCTCCACTCCCGTCCGCGACAGGGTCGCAAAACCGGCCGCTTCGGCCGTGACATTGTAGCTGCCGGGAGGCAGGAGAGGAATCACATACTGGCCTGCCTCGTTGGTCTGCGAGCTGCGTTCCAGGCCGGTGAGCCGGTTGCGTGTCCGCACTAGCGCGCCGGGCACGGCAGCGCCGTCGGCGGAGCGGACCACTCCTTCGATCACTCCGTCAATCGCCTGTCCTTGCGGCAAGGCCGGCCGTGGCGCGGCCAGAGCCAGAGCGAGAAGAATCATCGAAGTTGGAAACCTGTGTCGTTTCATGCCCTTTTCCTACCAGCCGCCGATAAAGCCGCCGTGACGATGCCGTGAACCGGAAATGAAAGGCGACACCGGGCGCCGCCCGGCAGGTCGAGCGACTCGCCTGACTTGCTGTAGCATAAGGAGTGTCGCCTGTCCGCCCACGCGCGGGCGTACACGCCATGAGGACGCATGGGACACCTTGCCCGCATCGGCGTCGCCATCGACGAGGATCTATTGAATCAATTCGATTCGCTCAACGCGCGCCGCGGCTACACCAACCGCAGCGAGGCGTTCCGAGACCTGATCCGCGACGCGCTCGTGCAGGAGAAAGCCGCCGAGCCGGACGCGGATGTGGTCGGAACTCTGACGCTCGTCTACGACCACCACGTCCGCCTGCTTCAGGAGCGGCTGACGCACATGCAGCATGAGCACTACGCGGAGATCATCTCCACGCTGCACGTCCATCTGGATCACCACCACTGCCTGGAAGTGCTCGTCCTGAAAGGCAGGAGTTCGCGCGTGCGCGGCATTGCCGACCGCCTGATCGCCACAAGAGGAGTTCAGCACGGCAGGCTGACGTTGACCTCGCCGTGATGCGCCCGGGCGCCGGACTGCGCACGTGGGAGAGACGAAAAACGGCCGCTCCTCGTACGGGAGCGGCCGCCGGAATCGGGAAGGGAAGCGGTACTACTGCTTCTTCTCTTCCTTCTTCTCCTCTTTCTTCTCCTTCTTGGTCTTCTTCTTCTCTTCCTTCTTCGACGGCTCAGGCTGTGTCTGCGCAAAGCTCGGCGTCACCACCATCGTGAAAGCCGCCATGGTCAATGCGGCGAGGATCTTCTTCATGGGAATTCAACTCCTTGCGGTATCGGTCGAGGCAGCTTGGAGCGGCCTCTCAACCCGAGACTAAGGCCGGACGCCGCAACGCACTATCGCCTTGCGGGGCTACGCTTCCCCCCGAATCGCAGGGATGCCTCACGCGCCGGGCGTCTGCTATTCTCCGGGAGGAGCAGTCCGGCCCCGCCTATGAAGCATGTCGACGTGATCTATTTCGACGCCGGAGGCGGGCACCGCGCCGCTGCCACGGCTCTGGAACTGGTGTGCCGGCAGCAGCAGCGCCCGTTTCAGATCCGTCTGGTCCACTTGAAGGAGATCCTGGCGCCGGTGGACGTCTTCCGCAAGGTTCTCCGGCTGGATCTGGAAGAGATCTACAACCTGATGCTGCGCCGCGGCTGGACGCTCGGCTCGGCGCAGGGGCTGCGTTTCATGCAGGCTGTGATCCGGCGCTATCATGCAAGCGAAGTCCGCCTGCTGCGCGAGTGGTGGGAAGGGCGCTCGGCCTCGCGCGCCCCGGATATGGTCGTCAGCGTCGTGCCCAACTTCAACCGGGCGCTGTTTGACGCCTGGCAGGCGGTCAAGCCGGGAGCGCCCTACGTCACGATTCTCACCGATCTCGCCGATTATCCGCCCGCCTTCTGGATCGAGCGCCAGCCGCAATACTTTATCTGCGGCACGGAGAAAGCCCGCCAGCAGGCGCTGGAGATGGGACATCCGCCGGAGCGCGTGTTTCTCGCCTCCGGCATGATTCTCCATCCGCGCTTCTACGAGCCGGCCGAAATCCAGGTCGAGGCCGAGAGGGAGAAGATCGGCCTCGACCCCCGCCTGCCCACCGGACTCGTGCTGTTCGGCGGCTATGGCTCCGGCGCCATGGAGACCGTGCTGGACAGCATCAGCCGCGCCGGCGTCCAGGCGCAGCTCATTCTGATCGCCGGCAGGAACGACAGCCTGCGGCGGAAGCTCGAACGGCAAAAAACACGAATTCGGAAACATGTTCTGGGCTTCACCAGCGAGGTCCCGTACTGGATGCGGATCTCGGACTTCTTCATCGGCAAGCCCGGCCCCGGCTCCATCTCGGAAGCCCTGCACTGCGGCCTGCCCGTGATCACCGTCCGCAATGCCTGGACGCTGCCCCAGGAGCGGTACAACGCGGAGTGGCTGGTCGAACAGGGCGCTGGCATGGCTCTGAACAGCTACCGCCATGTGGGCCGTGCCGTCGCTTCGTTGCTGGATGGCGGACTCATCGGCCCGATGCGCGACGCCGCGCGGCGGTTCCACAACCGCGCCGTCTACGAGCTCCCCGCCATACTGGAACGGATCCTGGAATCCCGCTGATCCCGCATTTCGCCGTTTCTTTGCTTGCCAAAAGGAGTGAACAGCCGTATCATGCCCGAAGGCTCCTCCAATGAAGCAATTGCACCTGAACTGGTACGGATTGCAGGAATGGGAGCGGATGGTGGCGCGGATCTTGTCTCTTGCCTGGGGTGTCTTCTGGGCGTGGTTCGGATTTGCGTCCGGCGTGGCCGAGTACGCCGAGTTCGCCGACGTGCTGTTGCAGACGCTGCCCGGGCTGGTTTTCATCGGCATTTCCCTGTACGCCTGGAGGAACGCGGCTGCCGGCGGCGCCATGCTGCTTGTGCTGGCGATGGTCGTGTTTTGCGCCTACTGGTCCGGCACGGGCAACGAACCCTCCGTCCGAAGCCTGGGCACGGCCATCCTTCTCTCTCTGCCGCCCCTGATGAGCGGCGCGCTCTTTCTTGCCGCCGCGCCGGCACCGTCCCGCCGCTCCTGACCGCCTGCGCCTTGATACACTCTTGGCATGATTCTGGACCGGAGAACGCTGCTGGGCGCGGCGCTGGTCTCGCCGCTGGCGGCGGCGGAGCCGCGCATCACGCTGGACCGCATCAGCCTGCTCACCGATGAGATCGCCCGCTCGCCGGAAGACGCCATCGCGTTCTGCAAGCAGTACGGCGTGCGGTGGGTGGAACTGCGAGGCGTGCCCGGTGGAGGCGGCACGTATGCCCAGCTCGACGAGCCCGTCCTGCTCAAGGCCGCCCGGGAGCTGAAGGACGCCGGCCTCCGCGTCTCCTTTCTCAACACGCCAATGCTGAAGTTCACGCTGCCGGGCACGGAACCGGCGCGCCGCCGCAACGAGACTCCCGAGCAGAAGCAGCAGCGCGAGGCGCGCGAACAGGCCCGCTTCGACCGCCGCCATGACGAGCTGGCCAGGGCGTTGCGCGCGGCGGAAATCTTCGAGGTGCCGCTGGTCCGCGTTTTCACTTTCACGCGCGTGGCCGACCCGGCCGCCCTGCTGCCGGGGGTGGCGGAGATCCTGGCCCCGATGGCGGCCGAGGCGCGGCGGCGCGGCATGAAGCTGCTGGTGGAAAACGAGGCTTCCTGCAACGTGGCCACCGCGGCCGAGCTGCGCCGCATCTGCGAACTTGTGCCCGATGCGGGACTCGGCATCAACTGGGACCCGGTCAACGCGCTCGGCTTCCAGGAACAGCCCTGGCCCGATGGCTACCGGCAGCTTCCGCTCGAGCGGCTCGGCAACGTGCAGATGAAGGCGCGGGGCCTTGTGGTGGGCCCGGTCCTGGTGCCGTGGAAAGAGATTTTCGAGGCGCTCGCCAAAGACGGCTACCCGGGCCGCATCGGGCTGGAGACGCACATCTTCGACGGTACGCTGATCGAGAAAGCTCACCTGTGCATGAAGGAGATCCTGAAGCTGGTCGCCGGAGCCTGACAGATGCGCAGGACGCAGATTCCCGGCCTGCTGATTTGGAGCGCCGCGGGGCTGGCCATCGTGGCCGCCATCGCGGGCATCGGCTACTGGCTGAGCCTCGGCTCGCAGGCGCGCCTGGAAGTGCGCTGGCTGAAAGTGCGCACCATCGCCACCGGGCCCGAGTCTTCGCTGGCGGTTTTCGATCTGCGCATTCACAACCCTTCCCGCGTGCTGTTCCAGGTGAAGGAGGTGGAGGCTGCGCTGATCGGCGCCAGTGGAAACAGAGAGGAGGGGCTGGTGACGGCGCAGACGGATCTGGACCGCGCGCTCCGCTACTATCCCCTGGCCGGTCCGCGCCACACTCCGGTGCTGATGTTCCGGGAGCGCCTCCGCGGGGGCGAGACCGCCGACCGCACGGTGGCAGCCTCGTTTCCCGTGCCCGTCGAGGCGTTGGAATCCCGCCGCGGCTTTGAACTGCGCATCCACGACGCCGACGGCGCCGTGGTCACCTCGGCCGAGCCACACACCCGCTGACGGCCTCAGGCCGTAGCTTCCCGCGCGGTTGGCGGAGTCTCGTT
Source organism: uncultured Bryobacteraceae bacterium (assembly GCA_937920635.1). Lineage (GTDB taxonomy): Bacteria > Acidobacteriota > Terriglobia > Bryobacterales > Bryobacteraceae > JANWVO01. The sequence continues at coordinate 61,237 of CAKZUE010000001.1, read as the reverse complement.
GCGGGCCTGTTTCCGCACGTATTTTTCGTCGTACATATGCCTGTCGGCCTTCGCCAGCAGCTCTTCGGCGGTGCGCCCGTCGGTTGGGAAAAACGCCGAGCCGCCGCTCACCGAGACGCACAACGCGCCGCAGAGTTCCACGCCGACGCGTTCGACGTATGCGCGCATCCGCTGCAACCGGTGGGCCACGGCTTCGGTGGTGACGCCGGGCAGCACCATCACAAATTCGTCGCCGCCCATGCGGGCCACAAAGTCGTATTCGCGGCAATTCTCCCGCAGACCCTGCGCTACCAGTTGCAGAAGCCGGTTGCCGGTCAGGTGGCCGTATTGATCGTTGACGCCCTTGAATCCATCCAGGTCGAAAACGAGCAGCCCGAGTCCGGTCTCCGTGCGTGCGCAGCGGGCCAGCTCGTTTTGCAGGTGGAGGAACAGCGCCCCCGCGTTGGGCAGCCCGGTGAGAAAGTCCACCGACGCGCGCGTCTCCGCCTGCTGGAACTTCGCCGAGTTCTCCACGGTGACCGCCAGCTTCGAGGCGATGCTCGTAAGCAGGCTCAATTGCGCGGAGCTGAATGCCAGGTGCCGGGTGGAATACAGGTTGAGGGTTCCCACCAGTCCATTGGGGCCGTCCAGAGGAATGATCATCGCCGACTTCAGACTGCTGGCCGCAACCGGGTTGCGGTGCGAGATCGGATCTTCCGTGGGCGGCGCGTTGAGCACGGGGCGCAGCGTCGCCGCCACATGGCCCGTGATGCCGGACATCATCTGCAACGACAGGTTATGGAACAGCGAGAAGTGCTGCCCTTCCACGAAGGCCGCCTCCAGCCGGTCCCCCTGCCGGAGGAACAGAACCATCGTCTCGAATTCCAGGCGGTTGTGCAGCCGGCGGGACAGCTCGTTCAGCGTTTCGTCCAGATCCAGCGACGAGCCCAGGATCTGCGTGAACTCGAGCACCATCTGCTCTTCCCGCCGCGCCTCGGCGATGGCCCGCAGGAACGTCGGCAGCTCCATGCCGGCCGGAACTGTCTCGGCGCCGCCCACAGCCAGAGAAGAGCGGCCCGCTCTCATCGAACCCGCCTGCCGGTCCAGTTCCCGGTAGACCTGCCGCAGCCGGCTCACCACGACGGGATCCAGTCCCTTGCCCGCTTCCCGGGCGACGATCTCCATGGCTTCGTCCAGCGGGATTGCCCGGCGGTAGTGCCGGTCGGTGCTGAGCGCCAGCAGCATGTCCACGGCCGCCAGCACGCGCGCCTCCACCGGGATCTGCGCGCCCTTCAGCCCTGCTGGATACCCCGTGCCGTCCCATCGCTCGTGGTGCGCATGCACAATGGTGCTCACCAGCCGCGGGAAGCCCGCCTGCTGGATGATTTGCGCTCCAATCTCGGGATGGATCTTCAGGCGCTGGTATTCATCCGGAGTGAGCCGGCCTGGCTTCATGATGATGTGATCCGGCACCGCCACCTGCCCGATATCGTGCAATACCGCGGCGACGCGCAGCGCGCGGATCTGCTCGTCGCTCAAACCCATGGCTTCGCCCAGCCCGGACGCGAAAGACACCATCCGGTGCAGATCGCCGACCGGCGTCACGTCCTTCGACTCCACGGCCAGCGCCAGAGCCTCCACCATATTGAGCTGCATCGAGGCAAGCTCCTCGGCGTGCTGCCGCTCCCTCGCCAGTGACTCCAGTTGCAGCCGGTAGGCGTAGAAAACCAGCAGGGCTACCGGCAGCAGAATCAGTCCCGAGTACCACCAGGAAATCTTGGGCAGCGTTGTCAGCAGCCCCGCGATGGCGGCGCCCGCCATGTAGTAAGGCAGGGACCAGAGGAAGCGGTTCTTCCAGACCCTCCTCAGTGGCTCGCGTTCCTGCAAAGCCCTGGCTGCCGCCAGAGGAAACGCCGTGACCAGAAACAGAACGATGGCCGCCAGCGGCAAGGCGCCGAACGAGGCGGCGCCAGGCGCCGCCTCCAGGATCCTTCGATAAGCGGCGTCGGCGGCGGCGATTCCGAGCACCCAAACCGACATCTCGAAGATCGTGTTCAGCCAGTGCGAGCGCGGCTCTCTCTCCCGGATCGCGTGAATCCCGGCGCCCGTGATGCCGATCGCCAGCGTCTCCTTCAGCGGCAGCTCGGGCAGGCTCGCCAGGACAAAAATGAACCCGATCGGAATATTTGCGGAGGCGGCCGGCAGGTCGAAGCGTCCGATCGCCGCCGCAGCCGTGCACACCAGATAGGTCACATACAGCAGCGTGCCGCTGTCCGCGTCGAGATACGCGTGAACCGCCAGCCAGACGATCGCCGTGCCGACCACCAGCCATTCAAAGATGCGTGACTTGGGATGCATCGCCTCGCCCGGACTCCTCACTACACGGAGGAGCCTGCAAATACAAGTCCATCCCATGATCAACCTCTCCTCCCTTTCCCAAGCCCCGCGGTTGCCCTATTTTCGCAGGACTCCAATTCCGGCTGCAAGCCCGTTTCCGGACGCATGAAGGACAATTTGTCCCACCCCTGCTTCACATGGGACAATTTGTCCGTGTCGCACGGGGCGGTTTCCGGCGTCTCCAGTCCAGGGCAACGCGGCCTGGAATTTGTCGATATCCATTCCCACATCCTCCCCGGCGTGGATGACGGCCCGGCCACGCTGGAGCAGGCTGCGGCCATGATGGAATGCGCCCGCCGCCATGGGACCGCCATGCTCGTCGCCAGCCCGCATGCCAGCCCGGCGTTCGCCTACGACCGTGCACGCGCCGAGCAGCTGCTGGACGCCCTCCGCGCACGGGCGCCCTCGGGGTTGCACCTGATTCGGGGCTGCGATTTTCACCTCACCTTCACTAACGTAGAACAGGCCCTCCGTTCGCCCGCCGATTTCGCGATTAATGGCCGCTGCTGGCTCCTGATGGAGTTGTCCGAACTCACGGTTTTCTCCAACACCGGCGCGCTGTGGCGACGGCTGGAGGATGCCGGGCTGCGCATCATCCTCACCCATCCGGAACGCAACTCCCTCTTGCGGCAGCGCTTCGACCTGATCGAGCGGTGGGTGTCCGAGGGGCGCTATATGCAGGTCACCGCCGGCAGCCTTCTGGGCGATTTTGGCGGCGCCGCCCGCCGGTTCTCCATCCGGCTCCTCGAGGCTGGACTCGCGCACTTCGTCGCCTCCGATGCGCACGACCTCCGCCACCGCCCTCCCCGTCTGGATCTCGCCTTCCAGTGGCTGGTCCGGCAGTACGGCGAGGCGTATGCCCGCCGTCTCGTGATCGACCACCCCCGCTGCGCCGTCGAAGGGCTTCCGCTGGATCTCGAAGGATTCCGCCCGCCGCCGAGGCTGCCCTGGTGGCGGCGCTGGACCGGCGGAAGGCGCGAAACAATTTGAGCCGGGATTGAATCCCGCCGCTCCCCTGGGTCGTCCAACTGAACAGAGCCCTGTTATACTGTCTGCTGATCAAGTCAGAGACGGGCTACTGCCCTCAACAGAGAGATCCGTGCAAAACACCAAGACTGCTTCCCCTTACCGCCTGGACAACATCAACTGGGTCACCACCATCGCCCTCCTAATTTTCCACGTCGGCGCCATCGCCGCCTTCTTCTACTTCGACTGGAAGTCGGTGGCCATCGCAGCCGTCCTGTACTGGATCTGCGTCGGCTGGGGCATCGGCATGGGCTACCATCGCCTGCTCACCCATCGCTCCTACCGCGTGCCCAAACCACTCGAGTATTTCTTCGCCATCTGCGGCACGCTGACGTTGGAGGGCGGGCCGATTTTCTGGGTCGCCACCCACCGCCTCCATCATCAGCGTTCCGACCAGCCCGGCGATCCGCACAGCCCCAAGGACGGGCCCTGGTGGGCGCACATGGGCTGGATCCTGTTCGGCGAATCCAAACATAACGCCACCGAAATGATGAGCAAGTACGCGCCCGATCTCGGCCGCGATCCCTTCTACCGCTGGCTCAACACCTATCACTACGTGCCCCTCGTCATTATGGGGCTCGTCCTGCTGGGCTTCGGCGGTCTTTCCATGCTGCTGTGGGGCGTTTTCGTCCGCGTCGTGGCCGGACTCCACGCCACCTGGCTGGTGAACTCCGCCACGCATCTCTGGGGCAAGCGCCGTTTCCAGACGCGCGACGATTCGCGCAACAACTGGTGGGTCGCCCTGCTGACCTTTGGCGAAGGCTGGCACAACAACCACCATGCTCATCCCGCCTCCGCCCGTCACGGCCTCACGTGGAAAGAGCTGGACCTGACCTGGCTCCAGATCCAGTTGCTCTCCTGGCTCGGCGTGGCTAAAAAGGTTCAGGTCGCCCGCATCGGCCAGCAGCCCCCGGCTGAAGAAGAAGCTGCCGCGTAAGCGTCGCGGCCGCCCGCCGTCCGGCCTCAGATCCGGCCGAATTTCTCCACCGCCTCGCGGATGCTCCGGAATTTCTCGATAAACGGGTACATCCGGTGCTCCGTATCATCCAGCTCCTGCGCCTTTTTGAGCACTTCCGCGGCCTTTTCCTTCGGCACCACCGCCACGCCGTCCTCGTCGGCGGTGACGATGTCGCCCGGCCTCACCTCCACGCCGGCGCACATCACCGGCACGTTGGCCGCCTTGAACCGGTAATGGTTGATCGAAGTGGACGGCACGATGCCCGTGCTGAAGACCGGGAACTGAATGCGCCGGATCTGCGGCACGTCCCGCACTCCTGCGTCGATCACCGCTCCCGCCAGGCTCCGGTAGCGCATCGCCGTCGCCATCAGTCCGCCGATGCCCGCGATGTCTTCGCCCTCCGGCAAAACGAGCACATAAACCGAGCCTGCGGGCGCCGCGTCGATGGCATCCAGCATCCCCTGGGAAGCCTTGCTGCCCTCCTGGTGCTCGGCCTTTTCCAGCAGCACCGTCACCGCCGGTCCGGCGAACTTGCACGGGAACACCGGGCGCATCCGGTGCGACATGTGCGCCCGCTTTCCGTACAGTTGCTCCATGGCGTCGGCCACGGAGGCCACTTCCACCAGCCGGTAGCCTTCGATCAGAGGATCCGCGGCGGGCCGTTGGGCCAGCAGCATCACGGCAGCGGCCAGCGTGGCGCCGCCGCCGGCAAGAATCGCGCGTCGCTTCATGCCGTTCATCCTAGCAGGCGCGCAGCGCCGGGTTGCGGCCTTCTACCCCGCCGCCTGCTCCTCGCCCAGGCACGCCGGATCCAGGCCGATGGTTCCCGCCAGGCTGCCTGCATAAGCCGGCGATTCCACCGCCGACAGCCTGGCGCGCGCCGCCTCCAGCTTCTTCCGCAGCGGCAGGCGCTGATACAGGCGCTCCGCGTCCGCCTCAGCCAGAGCTGATTCCAGCCTGGCCACGTGCCTCCGCCACAGCGCCGCGTCGCGCGCCTGCCTGGCCCGCAGGCGCCGCTGGTACCAATCGCTGGCGGTCAGCGCCTCGCGTGTGAACATCGCCCGGATGGACGGATCCGCCGCCGTCCGCCCTTCGTAGTGCCCGTGCGCCATGATGTGCAGCAGCGCCCGCACCGGAGGGCAGGCCAGATCCACGGTGCCGTCCTCGAAATACAGAAGCGCCACCCGGCGCTGCGACTCCACGATCGCTTCCACGCCCTGCGCGAACATCCGCGGATCCTGCGTCTCCGGCCGCAGCCAGCTCTCGGGAAAAACGGCGTCCGGATTTTCAAAAATCCGGCCCAGAAAACGCTCCGCAAATGCCCTCGTAATTCTGTATCCAAGCCGGCTGGCCAGCACCATGCGGCCTTCGAATTCAAAATCTTCGATCCGCTCCAGGAAGCCGTTTTCGATCAGATACCGCGGCTCCCGCTCCACCACCTTCATCCGGCACCACAGCTCCGGAACCAGCATGCTGAGGTCGTGATCCACCCGGAACCGCGGCCCGACATATCCGGCCACGCTGCTGTACCCCTCATAACCGGTGAGGATGGCCGATACCAGCGCATTGTTCACATCCACTATCGGAGGCATCGCGTTGAAAGGCCCTTTCGTCAGCGCGCCCTCGCTGCCGAACCCCGTCGTCGACGGCGACCGCCCGGTCAGGCTGCTGATGAAATCCATGAACAGCTCCGGCAGTTCCTGGTAATGAATCGGCCCGTACACGGCCAGCGGCGGCACGCCGGATTCGGGCTGGGGCGGATTCGCTCTGCGTCCGGGCAGGACCGAATTCACGACGAAGTCCACCTTCACGCCCTGCGGCAGCCCCCGGTCCAGCCGCGCGCAGACTTCTGCCAGATGCGCTTCCCGCGGGTTCGATAGATCGGGCCGCGGCTGCTGGTAGCGCGGGTTCTTGCTCGGCTTGCCGTCCACGATCCGCGGATGGGCCGAGCACACCGCGTACTTCGGCCCCTCGCTGCGCACGAAGCCTTCCAGCAGCCGCCTCATCGGCTCTGTGAAAAGATCGAACCGCACGACATGATCCACGATCCGCTGCACCTGCTGCCGGTTCAGCGGCTCGAAATTCGACAAAAACACGCCCGGCGTGGCGATGTCGGCTTCCGCCTGCGGATCGGCCCCCGGCTCGATGGCGTCATCCGGCCGCTGGAACAGCAGCCTCTCGCAGTTTTCCGTCACCTTCACCGACGGGTGCAGCTCCCGCGGATCGAGTCCGCCGAACGCCTCCCGCGGCAGCGTGACCGAAACGCTGATATCGTCCTCGGTCTGAATTTTATCGGCCGGGAAAAAGTCCGTGCGCAGCTTGAAAATCCGCCACGATCCCTCCTCGTCGAAGCCCACCCGCAGATAATTCGCCACCAGCTTCTGGTTGTCGTATTTCAGCTCGTGGCCCAGTTGTCCGTTCACGCTGTCCACCGTGAAATGTTCCCGCCATCGCGCGCCCCATTCCGGCCGGTAATACCGCTTCACCGTAAAAACAAGCTGCCTCACCGTCTGCGGCAGGCTGCGCAGCCAGGCGTTGTATTCATCCGTGTATTCCGAAGACGGCGTCAGCAGTTTGATCACCGAGCCCAGGCTCCGCTCCACGCTCAGAATGGGCCGGCGCGCCCGCGCGGGCGGCTGCGGCGTCCGGTAAATGTGGGAAAAGTCCATCGCCAGGATCTTTTCCACTTCGTCCAGGTCGGCGTGATAATCGCGGACAAACACCGGCCCTTTCAGCAGCGTGCCCCCGAGCGATTTCGAGATTTCGCTCTTGCCCGCGCCCGACACCGTGCAGGGCTTGTGGATGAAGGTGCCGTCGGCGCGCGTGCCCACCAGCCGCCACATCGATCCGCTGAGCTGCTTCTCCAGCCGCAGCCGGTAGCCCGACGGCAGCACGTAGGCATCCCCCTTGCGCAGCCGCAGCCGGTGCTCGGCGCCTTCATGCCGCCAGCGGACTTCGCCGGCGGACACGTCGAACACGCTGTCCTCGGGCACGTAAAACACGTCTGCGTGCGCGCGGTCCACAGCGTAGCGCTCCGGCTTCACCTCCACGCCGTCTCCCAGCAGGCGCATGGCTTCCTCAAACGTGGCGCGCTTCAGCGGCACCGTCCGGTCGGCCAGGAAATCCTGGCCGAGAATGTAGGCGGGGAAGGCAATGGCGCCGCCCGCATGCTCTTCCTCGGCCAGCCCCGTCAGATTCGCCGAAAAGCTGATCTGCGTCTTGATCTCCTTCTTGCAGTAGCCGTAATAGCTGTCGGCGATGATCGTGACCATCACGCCGCGGGCGTCGCGGCAGGTGATCTTGAACGCTCCGCCGTTGTTGTACGGCTCGGCCGGGTCCCGCCAGCACATGCCGTCCCGGCGCTGTCTTTCGGTGGCATCCTCCCATCGCGGAAGCCCCAGCTCTTTCTTGGGAACTCCCACCAGATGCGGGGCCAGAATAATGCAACCCGTGTGCCCCGTCCAGTGCTCGCAGTCGAACGCGGCGTCGTTTTCGGGCAGGAAAGGATCTCCCGCGTTGCCGAAAATCCCTTCGACAAAATCCAGGTTGCTGACCAGGCTGCCGGGCGCAAAGAAGCGGATCTCCATGCTCTGCCTTTTGATCCCGGGCGCCTCCGGCAGGACCGCCGGCCGCAGCAGCAGCGACACCCACACGTGCGCCTCCCGCGCCTGCCCCGCCGTGAAAGGCAGACGCAACACCTCCCGCGGCGGCTGCAACGCGCGTTCCAGCAGCGCCGCGAACGTCTGTTTTGGCGCCGTGATCTTGTCCCCGGGAACGGGGAACCCGCCCTCGGTCACATGGAAGATGCCCTGCGTCGTACGCCGGTCGCTCCGCGGATTGTGAAGCACGCCCTGCGCCACGCGGTAGGAGTCCAGGTACGGAGAGGAGAAGTGGTCGCTCTTCCGTGGCAGGCTCATCACGCGCGCCAGCCCGGCCCTGTCCAGCACAAAGGTGTGCGCGGGAAGCTTCGGCGCGCCTTTCGGGCAACAGCCGGCCAGGTAGCTATCCAGAAACTCGTGGATGCGCTGGTCCGCCGGGCAGTACAGCCCCTCCAGCATCTGGTCGCGCACATGGTAGTTCTCGAGAAGCGGCCGCGCCAGTTCGATGAACGGCTCGCCGGCGGCGTCTTCGGCCGCGGGTTGGCCCAGCGCCACCAGCTTCAGGTTGATGTAGCGGATCAGGTCCCTCTCGGCCGCCTCCCGCGACAGAGTGGGGTTGTTGTCTTCAGACACGATTCGCATGGTCTCACTTGCCGTGGAATGATTCAGAACTGCGTCGCAGACCGGCCCGTTGTCCGGCCTTCGCCTGTTTCTATCCAGCCTATCAGGCGGCGCGGCTCAGTTGCCCAGGATGCGGCCGTAGGGACGCAGGGAGGGAACGCTGTCGAAAGCCGCTTTCAGCCCCGCCGTGATGGGAATCGCCAGAAACAGCCCCGCCGCTCCCCATAGCAGGTACCACACCATCAGCGCCACCGTCACCACCAGCGGATTCAGGTGCACCCTCGCGCCCACCAGCTTCGGATAGAGCAGGTTCAAGGCGATCAAGTGGAATACGGCCGTCGTCGAGCCGATGATCAGATACGCCGGCAGCGCCGTGTATACCGGCAGCGCCGCCACGATGGGCGGGATCAGCGCCAGCGGCAGCCCCAGGTAAGGGACCAGGCTGAGAAAGCCGCTCAGCGGCCCCACCACCTGCCAGTACGGCAGTTTGACGAACCAGAAGAAACTGGCGCTGGCCACCGACAGCAGAACGCCGAGGATGAAATTGCCCACCAGATACGCGCGCGCCACCGCCGCGATGCCGTTCACCGCCTGCAACAGGCTGTCGCGCTCGCCCTCGCCCGGCAGTGCGCTCAGGATCGTCCGCAGGATGTGGTCGCTCCAGCTCAGCATGAAATAGACGAGAAACGGCACGAACGACGCCATCAGCAGCGCGTCGGTGTAAGCGGACAAGCGCCGGTAAATGGCGTTGACCAGCTGGCCCTCCTCCTGCTTGATCCGCACCTCCTGCACCGCCGGCGGCGCCGGCGCCGGCTCGGCAGGCGGCCGCTTCCGTGTTTTCGCCACCTTGGGCGGCGCGGCCTCGGCGGCCGGCGGGGTCTCCCGCAGCCGCTTCGGCACAATGACCTCCCTCGCCCTGGTTTCCACCTCTTCGATCTGCTGCACGGCGGCGTCCACCAGCTCCGAGACGCGGCGGCTGTAATTGGGCAGGTCCTCCCACAGCCCCTGCACCTGAAGCCAGAGCCCCAGCCCCAGCAGGTAAAGCACGGCCAGCATCAGCGAACACGCGAGAAAACTGGCCAGCCCCCGCGGCGCCCGCAGCCGCATCAGTCCCCGCACCAGCGGCTCCAGCAAAAACGCCAGCAGAACCGCAGTCAGAAATGTGATGAAGAAGACGCGGCCCACATACAGCGTCAGCGTAGTCAACAGCAGCACCGCCAGCACGCTGGCGATCCTGGCCGGCCGGTCTGTTGCCGCGCTTGCCTTCATTCAACGCCGCACGATCACTTCCTGCAGGTTCTCCCGCGTGAGATAGAACTTCAGGGAGTCGAATTGCTGAAACATTTTCTCGATGGCTCGTGTGCTGTAGCCCCGGCAGGGCCGCACGCCGCCCACAGGATGAATTTGCAGTTCTGCCGGACCCGTCACGCGGCAGGCCAGCGGCGCCCGCGCGCCCTGTTCACTGTAAAACAGCGCGAGCAGCAGGCCGCCGGGCGCAAGGATCCGGTGCAGCCTCTCCAACAGCGCCGCCGACGCCGGTTCGGCCAGGAACTGGAGACGGTCCCAGCACAGCGCCGCGTGAACGGAGCCGCGCGGGAATTCCAGGCATCCGGAGGGAAGCGTGGGTGCGCTTTCCTGCGCCTCCGTCGCCCCCTGCCACCCGCCGAGCGTCAGCAGCACGTCCTCCGCATACAGCCGGTGGCCCATGCCGGTGGCGTAATCGACATTATTCTGGCAGGCCCCGCCGAGATCGACCACCTGGCCGAGTTCGAAACCGCGCAGATATTCCGTAATCTGCTCGAGCGCGTAAGAGCGCCTGGCCGCCGCCTCGCCGCCGCCCGCCTTGTGGGCCGGCGCTTTGGACAGCGGTCTGGCGTTCATCCCTTCCGGTTCTCCTGACGGGCGCCTGTGCCGCCCGCGCCTCCGGACGCCGTTGTCGATGAGGCCGCCTGCCCGGACGCGCCCGCCGCCGCTGACTGCGCCGCGGCCGTCGCTGACTGCGCCGCAGCCGCCGCCGCGGCCGCCTTCGGCGCTTCAGCTGCCTTCGCCGTTTCGGCGCGCACCGTTTCCACGTTGCCCTTGAAGTAGGCTTCGTCTTCGATCACCGGCCGCTGCGCCTTCAAATCGCCGATCACTTTGGCGTGCTTCTTGATCTCCACGCGCTCGCTGGCGTGCAGGTTGCCCTGCACGGTGCCGTACACCACAATCTCCCGCGCCCGTATCTTGCCCTGCAGCACGCCCGAGGGACCGATCGTCAGCCGGTGCTGGGGCAGGTCCACGTCGCCTTCCAGCTTGCCGTCGATCACCAGGTCCTCGTCGCCGCGGATCTCCCCGGTGATCGTCAGGCTCTTGCCAATCAGCGCGCCGGAGCGCACCGTGCCGAAATCCGCCGTGCGGGTGGGCTGTGTAGCCATCGGAAATGCCTCTTTGGGTTCTGCTTCTGGAGCGCCGCCGGTCTGCTTCGCCGCAGCGTCGTCTTCTCGCTTGCTTCGGTACCACATTGTGTTTCTGCTCTCCTGACTCCGGATGCGGTCCTTGACCGCGGCAGGGCGCAGCCGGTTTGCTCTCTATGGTAGTGGCCGCGCCCGCCCCAATGCAATCTCCGGCCGGCTGGACAGGCCGCCACCCGCAGGATGGGATAATGACAGTGTGACCCGCGCCCGAGATCTGGAAGACCGCCTTCACAGGCTGGAACACCAGCTCGCTGTCTATCAGCGCATCAGCCGCCTCATGGTGCGCGAGCTCAGCCTCGCCGAAACGCTTCACGCCATCGTGAAACTCGTGCAGGAATTCACCGGCTGCGACGCCTGCTTCATTTACCTCATCGATGGCGATGACCTCGTCCTCTGCTCGAGCCTCCGCCCCCATCCCGCCCACATCGGCAAAGTCCGCATGCGCATCGGCGAAGGGCTCACCGGCTGGGTCGCCCGCGAACGCAGGCTCCTCGCCATCAGCGCCGAGGCTTACAAGGATCCGCGCTTCAAGACTTTCAGCGATCTGCCGGAGGACTCTTACGAAGCGTTCCTCTCCGCCCCCGTCATCGCCCGGAACCGCGTTGTCGGCGTCATCAACGTCCAGCACCGCCTGCCCCACCGCCATTCGGGCGCGGAGATGGAGCTGCTCACCACCGTCGGCGAACAGGTCGGCTGCCTGCTCGTCGTCGCCCGCATGTCGCCGGCGCTCATCGAACAGGCCAATCACGCCGAGCTCGTCTGGTCCGGCGGCCAGATCGTGCGTTCCGGCGAGGCTCTTTCGGACTCCTCCGGCGCCTGACCATGCTGCGCCGCCGCTTCCTCCCGCTGTGCCTGGCGGCGCCCGCCGCCGCCTTCCAGGCGCCGCCCCGCCTCCAGCCGGTCCCGGCGGAAGAGCCCTCCCCCGCTTCGCGCGATTCCGGCCCGCTCGCCGGCCGCCGCTGGAAATTGCACTACCTGCAGGATGACGACAGGTGGTCCGCATTTCTGGCCGGATTCTGCTCCCCTTCCGCTGAGCGCGCCGTCGCCGCGCTGTGGCTCGAATCCGAATCCCGCGCCCGCTTCGCCGCGTTGGTGTCACGAGACTCGGGCGCCTCCTGGAAAGAGGTTCCGCTCGCGGAAAAACCCCTCTCTCTTTTCGCCCTGGATGACAACCATATCTGGGCCGTCGGCGAAAAATCTCTCTGGATTTCGAAGGAATCCGGTTATTCTTGGAATAAAATCCAGCCGCCAAAGACACCCCGCCGCAACAGGCCCCATCAGGTGTTTTTCCTGACCCCCTCCCGCGGCTGGGCCTTCGGCTCCGGCAACACGTTCCACTCCACGGCCGACGGCGGCGCCACCTGGAAACCCGTGCCCGAATCGCAGGCGGTGCAGCTGAAGGACGGAAACACCGTCTGGACGTCCATGGCCTTCATCGACTCGCGCCACGGCCTGATTGCAGGCTTTTCCGATCCCCGGCTGCATGAAGAGGAACGCTTCCCCGGCTGGATGCTTCCCGAGCGCGCCTCCCGCCGCAAGCTCCTTCCCATCACCACTCTCGCCGCCGAAACCCGCGACGGCGGGGCCTCCTGGAAAGTCTCCGTCACCTCGGCTTTCGGGCGCGTTTCCCGTTTGCGCGCGGCCGGCAACCGAGGACTGGCCATTTATCATTATTCGGAGAATTTTCCCTTTCCCAGCGAGGTGTTTTCGCTCGATTTCCTCACCGGCGCCAGCCGCCCCATCTTCCGCCGCCGGGATTTGTGGGTGCACGACGCGGTCCTGCTGCCCGGCGGCGGCGCGATGCTCGCCGCCATTCAGACCGCCGGCGGGCTGCGCTCCACGCCGGTGCCGGGCAAGCTGCGCGTGCTGTATTCGGCCGATCTCGAAAAGTGGGCCGAAATGGCCGTGGACTACCGCGCCGAGGGCCATGCGGCATTCCTGGCCTCGCCCGCCCCAGGCGCCCTTTGGGCGGCCACCGACGCGGGCTGCATCCTGCGCCTCGTTTGAGCGCATATCATGGGAGTGCCATGCCGCTCTCCAGACGCTCCCTTGTCGTTGCCGCGCCTCTGCTCGCCGCCCCTTCCTTATACCCTGCCGCGCAAACGAAGCCCGCCCGAAAAATCCGCCTTGCCGTCTCCACCTATTCCTACTGGCACTTCCGCGGCCCCCGTTTTCCCATCGAAGACGTCATCGACCACGCCGCCGCGCTCGGCTTCGAGGGCGTCGAGATCCTCCACCGCCAGATGCGCGACGAGTCGCCCTCCTACGTCAACGCTCTCAAGCGCCTCGCCTTCCTCCACGGGCTCAGCCTGCCCATGCTCTCCATCCATCAGGACTTCGTCTTCCCCGCCGCCGACGAGCGCCGCCGCCACATCGAACACACCCGCCGCTGCCTGGAACTCGCCGCCCGCATGGGCATCCCCTGCGTCCGGCTCAATTCCGGCCGCTGGAAAACCATTCCGTCCTTTGACGCGCTGATGAAGGTCAAGGGGCAGGAGCCGCCCTTGCCCGGCTACACCGATGAAGACGCCATCGGCTGGTGCGTGTCCGCCATCGAGCAGTTGATCCCGGTCTGCGAGCGCCTCGGCGTCATGCTGGCTCTGGAGAATCATTGGGGCCTCACCACCAGCGTCGACACCCTCCTGCGCATCCACAGGGCGGTGAACTCCCCTTGGCTCGGCGTCAATCTCGATACCGGCAACTACCCCGGCGACCCCTATGAAGGGATCCGCAAGCTCGCCCCCCACGCCACCATCGTGCAGGCCAAGACCTACTACGGTGGCGGCGAATGGTACACCCTCGACCTCGACTACAGGCGCATCGCCGGCATCCTGCGCGAAGCGGGCTTCCAGGGCTGGGTCAGCCTCGAAATGGAGGGCAGGGAAGAGCCGCGCGCGGCGGTCGAGAAGTCGTTCCGCCTGCTGCGCGACGCCTTCGGCTGAGCCGCCGCGCGCCGGTTTTTTCTTCCGGCCCGGCTTTGATAAGATCGGCTCGCCATGATCGAAATCGGCTTCCATACCGATGCCTTCAACTCCAGCTACTGGAGCTTCGAAGACTGCCTTGTCTGGGCGCAGCGCAACCAGGTTTCGCGCATCGAATGCGGCGCCATCGACGGCGTGAGCTGGATCCACGGCCTCGGCTACCAGCCTCACGTTGCGCTCTGGGAAGATCCGCTGCTGCTGCGCAGAAAGATGGATGAATACGGCGTCCGGTTTTCACAGATCGACGCCGCATTTCCTCTTTCAAAACCGGAAGGCTCGACGCTGGGCGTCGAATATGTCCTGCACACGCTCCGCTGGGCGAAGCTCGCCGGCATCCCCTGCGTCGACACCACCGACGACCGCCATGCCCCTCCGGGCATGACCGAGCGCGAGGCGCTCGATCACATGCGCCGCATTTACCGCCACATCGTTCCGGTGGCGGAAGCCTACGGCATCATCATCAACATCGAGCCTCACGGCTGGTTCACCACCAAGCCGGATTTCATGGCCGAAATGCTCGATTTCTGCGATTCCCCGTTCCTCCGCATGAACATGGACACCGGCAACACCTACATCGCCGGACAGGATCCCGTGGCGTTTCTGGCACGCTTCCTTCCTCGCGTCAGCCATGTCCACATCAAGGACGTGAGTCCTTCACTGGCGGCTGCCGCCCGCGGCGAGCTCACCGGCATCGCCGTCAGCCATTGCGCCATCGGCGAAGGCGTCAACGCCGATAACATCCGCCAGTGCGTGAAAATGCTCTTGGATTCCGGCTATGACGGCGTGCTCAGCCTGGAGTGCGAAGGCGCCGGCGGCCCCATGATCGAAAAGAGCCTCGCCTGGATGAGAGACCTCCTATGCTCCTTGCAACCGTCCTGATTCGCGTACTCCTGGTCACCGGCCAGACCGACCTGCCCTACCACGACTGGCGCGAGTCGGCGCCCTTCCTCCGCGCCGAGCTCGGCAGGACAGGCCGCTTCGACATCCGCGCCATCGAAGAGCCGCGCGCGCTCAACCGCGCCGCGCTCGCGGGCTACGACGTCATCCTGTGGCATTACAACGGCCCGCGCCTGCCGCGCGAGGCCGAACAGGCCGTGGAGGAGTTCGTCGCCTCCGGCAGGGGCTTCGTCTCGTTCCATGGCGTTACCTACGGCGCCGCCCACGGCCAGACCCGCCGCCCGGACATGCGCTGGGAGCAGAACGCCGAGCCGTGGCCCGCCTTCCGGCAACTCGTCGGCGCGTCCTGGAAAGTGGAGAATATCGGCCACTCGCTCCGCCATCCTTTTCCCGTGAAATACGTCGAACGCGAGCACCCTGCCGCCCGCGGATTGCCGGAGACATTTCTTGCCAATGACGAGCTGTATCACAAGCTCGATCTCGAGCCCGGCGTCACCGTCATCGCCCGCGCCTGGAGCGATCCCGCCTTGCAGGGCACCGGCAAGGACGAGCCGATGGCGTGGACGGCAAGCTTCGGCCAAGGCCGCATCGCTCATACTCCTCTGGGCCACGACCTCTCCGCCATGGCCCAGCCCGGCTTCCTCACCCTGCTAGCGCGCCTGCTGGAATGGGCTGCCACCGGCGATGTTTCCCCGGACGCGCCTCCGAAACTTGCGCCCGTCCGCGCTCTTGTCGTCACCGGCGGGCACTCCTTCCCTTCGGCCTTCTTTTCCCTCTTCGACGATCCGCGCATCGCCTGGGACCACGCCGGCTCGCCCGCCGAGGCCTTCGGCCGGAAGCTGGCAGGCCGGTACGATGTCGTCGTGTTTCATGATATGTGGGAATCGATTGGCGAAAAGGAACAGGCGAATCTCAAAGAATTCGTCGAAAATGGCGGCGGAGTTGTCTCCACTCACCACGCCATTGTGAATTACACGTCGTGGCCCTGGTGGTACGAAGAAGTCATCGGCGGCAAGTTCTTCACCCAGGACACGGGAGAACGGAAGAAATCGCTCTGGAAGGACCATGTGGACATGGTTGTGACCGCGGCAAAAGGCGCCGAGCGCCACCCCGTGCTCCGCGGCGTGCCTCCCCTTGCCCTGCGCGACGAGGCCTACCGTAACATGTGGCACTCGCCGCGCATTCAGGTGCTGATGGAGACCCATCACCCCGACAACGACCGCCCAGTGGTCTATACTGGCCCGCATCCGAAAGCCCGCAGCGTGTACATTCAGCTCGGGCACGAGGCGGAAACCCTCCGCTATCCGGGGTTCCAGACGCTCGTCCGGAATGCGATCCTGTGGACTGCCCGCCGCATGCCTGAATGACGAGGAGCCGCAGTATGTCGAAGATTATCCGCTACGAGTTCATGGGCAGTTGGTTCCGCTTCTGGCTGATGTGCCTGACCGTCATCGGAATCCCGTTCGCGGTGCTGTACCTGATCGACGGCACGCTGCGCATCGAGCATGAGATCGACGATCCCGAGCGCTTCGTCGAAGAGTTCCGCTCCGGAAAGCTGACCCGCAAGCGCTGAAGCGGGTTTCAGGCCATCCGCTTCTTCAGCAGTTCCCGCATCCTGCGGATGTATTCCGAACGCGCGCGTTCCGGCGCATTCGGGTCTTCGTCCGGCATCGCCAGGATCTTTCCGATCCACGGCTTGGCCTTCTCGCCGATCGCCTCCACCGCGTTCAGCGCCTCCACTGCCGCGTAAGCGCCGCTTTCCACCGGATGGCAGAGCGGCAGCAACGCCTCCATTGCTGCATCGAGCTCCTGCCCGCCTCCAAACCGTCCCAGCGCCTCGCCCGCGGCGATCCGCACCGCCGCCGAGCGGTCCTGGAGCGCCTGTTTCAATGGTTCCATGTGCGCCGCCACCGCCTTCTCTCCGCGCATCAGCAGCCCCATCGCGCCCCAGTACCGCACGCCGCTGTCGGCGTCCCCGAGCATCTTCGCCAGGCGCGCCGTGGCCCGCGGATCCAGCCCTGAAGCCAGTTGCGCCGCCTCCAGCAGCCGCGCTCCGTCGAAGCGTTGCGGATCCTTCGCCATGTCATAGGGCGACTCTCCGCGCGAGCGTGCCTGCATCTCGCTCTCCGCCAGCATCCCCGCATCCCGGATGGCGAGCTCATAGCGGCGGTGCTCGGCGCGCATCCGTTCCAGCGTCTTGCGGTGTGCGGGCGAGCCTGCCAGATTGTTCACTTCATCGGGATCGCTCTGCAAATCGAACAGCTCCTCGGGCGGCTTCGGCTCCCAGAACTTCCGCTGTGCGGCGTTCAGCTTGCCCTCTTTGTAGAGCCGTTCCCACACTCGAGTCGTTGGCGTCTCCCACATATACGCCAGATACTGGCCGTAAATCTTGTGCGGCATGTAGTTGCGCACGTAGACGTAGCGGTCGTCGCGAACCGACCGCACGCTGTCCAGCCGCTCGTCCATCCGCCCGCGGAATCCGTGCAGATAGCGCTTCGGCGGGCGGGCGAACGGCCCCAGAAACGCCTCTCCATGAAAATGTTTCAGCGGCTCGAGGCCCGCCAGGCTCAGCACCGTCGGCGCCAGGTCGACGAATTCGATCAGCCTCCCGCTCTTGGCGCCCTGCCGGTAGCCCGCCGCCGCCAGATGCCGGTACTTCTCCGGAATCGACGCAATCACGCACACATTCAGCCCCGAGTTGTACGGCCAGCGCTTGCTGCGCGGCATGCCGGAGCCGTGATCGCCGTAAAAGAACACGACCGTGTCGTCGAGCAGCCCCTCTTTCTCGAGCTCCGCCAGCAGACGCCCCGCCTGTGTGTCCATCGTGGTGATGTTGTCGTAATATTGCGCCCAGTCCTGCCGCACCTCGGGCGTGTCGGGATGATAGGCGGGCACACGCGCGCGCGCCGGGTCGTGCACCAGCGTGTGCGGGCGGCGCCGGATCTGGCTCTCGTGCGTGATCGTGTGGTTGAACACGGCGAAAAACGGCTGCCCTTTGGCGCGCTTGCGGTAGTGCGCCTGGTTGGAGGATTCGTCCCAGGTGCCGTCCGGCTTGAAGAGGTTGTAGTCCTCCTTCACGTTGTTCGTGCAATAGTAGCCCGCCTCGCGCAGGTAGGCGGGGAACATCTGAATTCCGGAGGGCATCGGCACGTGCGAGCGCATATGATGCGCTCCCAGCGCGCACGGATCCATGCCGCTGATGATCGCCGTGCGCGCCGGCGCGCATACCGGCGCATTCGACCAGGCGTTCATGTAGAGACTGCCGCGCGCAGCCAGGCGGTCCAGGTTCGGCGTTACCGCATAGCCGTCGCCGCAGGCGCCCAGATGCGGGCCCATGTCTTCGGCGGTGATCCACAGAATATTGGGCCTCAGCTGTTGCGAACCACGGATGAGAGGAATGAAGGGCGCGGCCGCGAAAGCGCGGCGGCTGAAGGAGTGACTCATAAGACCGGCTCCCGCGGGAACAAGTCCCGCCGCGCCAGCCACGATATCAGATTCCGCGGGCGGTCACGAAGCGGGCTCGCCGAACCGCTCCCGCAGGTAGCGCAGCAGCCGCTCCACCCACGCCGTCGGCAGGCAGGCGACCAGCACCAGCGTCACGCCCAGCCCCATCACGGCCAGCATCAACGGCCATGGCAGCAGATCAGAGATTTCTTGCACAACTGGCCCCTTACTCCGATCAGATGCTCGACCCCCGCCGCCGGTGACCGCAATAACACATCACACCGCTTGAATCTCCACCGCCCTTTGCTACATTGGAAGCAAGAGCCGGTGTAGCTCAGTTGGCAGAGCACCTGACTTGTAATCAGGGGGTCGCGAGTTCAACTCTCGCCGCCGGCTCCATTTACAGTCAAGCCAGCGCGAGTTACCAGGCGATTTCGTGGACGATTTTGGTGACTTCCGCCAGCCGTCCCTCTCTCTGCGGGATCATCCTGTGAGCCACTGCCCTACCCCGAACCGCGCACGCCGCGCAGCGCCCAGGTCCGCCGCCCGCAGGGCAGCTTCTGCTCGAATGCGCATTCGAAGCCCGAGCGCCGCCCGGTTGCTTCGAGCCACTGGACAAGCCCGCTGTCGTCGCTTCGCAGGTAGGCGCGCACAACGCCGCGGGTCCGGCGGGTTCTCACCAGCCGCAGAAGACCGGCGTGCGCTTCCGCCCACTCCGCTGGCACGTGCGTCAGCAGATGTCCGGCCGCGTCATAAAGAGGAATCCGCGTCACCAGCGCACCAGTTCGCGGTCGAGCGCCTCGGCCTGCGCCTTCGCGTGCCGGACATCCGCCCAGGCAGTGACCACCTCGCACCGCAGCCGCCACAGCTCCGCCGGCGGGATGGGCGGCTGCTCAGGGTCATCCTCCGGCGGCGGTTGCAGCGCTTCAGCCAGCGCCTCTTCCGCCGCGCACAGCCGCTCCTCGAGCAGCCAGACGCGCCGCCCACAGCTTCTCGCGCCGCGCATGGGCCGGATCGCGCACCAGCAGGTCCACCCGGCGCGCCCGCGCCTCGCTGCGCCTGAGCACAACGCGGCCCCCTTGTCACCATACGTGCCAGGCGACCAGCTGCGGCGCGGAAGCGGTGCTGCCGACCACCCGGATCTGCAAAACCATCTGGAGGTTGGCCCGCCGCCAGTCAGCGGTGCCGATTGAATGAAGCACTACGCCGAGCCGCCGCGGATCGGAAAGCAACTGCCCTCCGGCGCCGGTTCCAAACTGGTCCAGTCCGGCCACCAGAACCGCGGGCTGGCCCCAGGGGCTGGACAGGAGCCGGGACACAAGAATGTAGTCCTGGTCGGCGGGCATGTGACGGCTGAGCATGGGCAGGGCCCAGTGCCGCCCGGGTTTGCTGGAGTCCGCGATGCACGGGCGGCCGTCTGGCATGTAGCCGAATCGGAATCGAAGCGTCCGGCCCAGTTCCAGCGTCCATGGATTGGAATAGGCGCCGATCTGGATGGAAGGTGACTCTTTCAGATCGCCCGGCTCCATCCGGCTGGAGACCCTCATGCGCACGGCCCTATTTCGGAGCGACAGCATGGCGTGAAGGTGGGAAACCGCGAACAGATCGCCCAAAACGGCGTATTGATCGTCCACGGGGAAGAAATCCGCCCCTGAGAGCTCCTCCGGGCGCAGCGCCAGCGGGCGCTGCAAAGGGATCTCCTGCGGAGGCTGCCGCCTGGCGCTTTCCCTCAATGCGCGGGCCGAGGGCTGGTAGACGATCGGGTGGGGCAAGCCGATCAGAACCTTGCTGTGCGGACTCAGCAGCGGTTGCCAGAACCACTCCGCCAGCGCTGCCTCCGTTCCGCCATCCGGTGTGAGACGAGAGGCCAAAGCCAGGGCGCCGGCAATCGCCAGAAAAACGGCCGCCCAGACACCGCAGGCAGGAAGGCGGCTGCCCTGAGCGCTGGCCGCCGCCAGTCCGGTGCTGCACGCATCCGGCCGATGCCGATGCCCCTGCGGGGTCTCCGGGGGCAGGAATTCCGGCACATACGTCCCCGCGGGCAGACGGATCTGCACCTGCGCCCGCGCGCCCTCGGCCGAAGCGTAAAACTGCTGGAGACGGCGGCGCACCTCGCGGGCGCTGACCCGGACGATGGTGTCCTCGGAGAGATTTGCCGAAGGCGGACGGCCGAAGAGATCAATGGCGAGGTTCCGCTCCTTCAGGGCGGTCATCTGGGACTCCAGAGTCTTTTCGACCACGTATTGCAGGAAATGCTGCGAGCGGCGGCTTCCCGAGAATGCCGGGCTGTGGAGGATCCGGTCGAGCTCAGCGCGAATGGCCCTCTCCGGGCAGGCAATCCGGCGGCCGGCGTCCGGAATCTGGATCGGCGCGTTCGGGCCTGGCTGGCTCATTTATATACTGTTTAATATATCACGAGTATACCAGCTTCTGGTCCAGCCCGTCAAGAGAACGTGATTCACGCTCCTGTCACGGCGCATAACTGGCTGAATCGAAATGAATACACCGTGAAACATCGTGTAATCCCTTGCCTCGCGCGGCGCCATGGATTCGTAATGATGCAGGCAACGGGGTCATGAGCACTCGCCATCAGCCAGTCGCGCGGCCGCAAGGGGTCCACGTGTCCGGCCATGCCGCGGTCAGGCCCAGGAAAGTCAACCCTGTTGCTCCGACGAAGGGAGGTCTTCACCAGATGCAAAGGTTATTGAGGTTTGGGCTTGCGCTCGCACTGGCACTCTGTTGCCTGTGGGCGCAAACGCCAACGGCTACGCTTCAGGGCATCATCGGGGATCCCTGGGATGCGGTCGTGCCGGAGGCGAAGGTAACGGTCACAAATGTGGCGACTGGAGTGTCGCGTGTCGTCACCACGGACGTCAGCGGCAGGTGCGTTCAGCCGTTCCTGCTTCCTGGACTCTATTCGATCACCGTCGAAAAGGCCGGTTTCCAGACGCTTCGCCAGGAGAACGTGCGGCTGGACGTCGGGCAAAACCGCTCCGTGGACCTGACGCTCTCGGTGGGCGCTGTCACCCAGGAGGTCCGGGTCGAAGCGGCTCCGCCGGTGGTGGATGTCAATACATCCGCCGTTGGCCAGGTCGTCGACACCAAACGGATCCTTGAGCTGCCGCTGCTGGGGCGGAACGTGTTTGCTTTGGGGGCCTCACCCCAGCGGTCAACCCGACCGGAGGCGGCGCGACGCCCGGCATGGGCGGCAGCCGGAACTCGTTCAGCGAGATTCAGATCGACGGCGCCACCAACATCGCTCCGGAAAACAACGTCGGCATCAACAGCCGCATCTACACCCCGCAGGTGGACACGGTCCAGGAGTTCTCCGTTCAGGTGAACGCCCTCGCGGCCGAATACGGCCGTTTTGGAGGCGGCGTCATCAACGTGGTGACCAAGTCCGGGACCAACGAGATCCACGGATCTGCATACGAGTTCCTGCGCAACCCTGTCCTCAACGCCAACGGGTTCATCAACAACCGCCAGGGCCGCAAGCGGGCCGGCAACAAGATCCACCAGTTCGGCTTCACCGTCGGCGGTCCCATCGTCATCCGGAAGCTCATGGATGGCCGCAACCGATCCTTCTTCTTCACGGATTACGAAGGCACCCTCAACCGCGGCATCTCCAACGTGAATGCCACCGTGCCGCTGCCGGAGTGGCTCCAGGGCGACTTTTCCAACCTCAGGAACAGCTCCGGCTCCTCGCTCATCACCATCTACGATCCAGTCACCGTGAGGCAGAATCCCAGCAGCCCCGCCCAGTGGATCCGCGACCCATTCCCCAACAACACCATTCCTCAGAAACCGCATCGATCCTGTGGCAAGAAACCTCGCTGCCTACTGGCCGAAGCCCAACTTCACTCCACGGAACCCTTACACGCAGCAGGACAACTTCATCAACAGCGGTCCCTCGAAGACCGATGGATGGAATCAGAACACGCGCTGGGACCACAACTGGACCGACCGCTGGCGCATGTGGTTGCGCGTGTCGCAGGGCGGCGGAAGCGGCGCCCCGTTCAACGGTTTCGGAACCCTGGGCTCCTCCATTGGCGACGGACCCTGGCGCGACCGCCGGGTCCAGGTCTCCATGGACCACACCTACACGCTCGGCAGCAGCATGGTGGCCAACATGCGCTACGCCTTCAGCCGCTACGCGTACCGGCGCGTGCCTTTCTCCGACGGCATCGATCTGGTCAAGCTCGGCTTCAGCCAGCAGTACGCGCAGATCGCCGCCATGCGCGGGCTGGAGTTCCCCGGCGCCGATGTC
Organism: uncultured Bryobacteraceae bacterium; assembly: GCA_937920635.1. Taxonomy (GTDB): domain Bacteria; phylum Acidobacteriota; class Terriglobia; order Bryobacterales; family Bryobacteraceae; genus JANWVO01. The sequence goes on along the minus strand of CAKZUE010000001.1, from coordinate 38,615 downwards.
AGCAGCAATCTGTCGATCACACGCCTCGGCCAGCCCGGCTATACCCGCATGGCCAACCATCCCATGAACCATTCCCTGACGGGAAGCGTCAGCAAGTTCACCAGCCGGCACAATTTCAAGTGGGGCGGCGAATTCCGCGTGCTGATCCTCAATTACTCCCAGTACGGACGCCCGTCCGGCAACTACAACTTCCGGCGAGAATGGACGCAGCGCGAAATCAATACGATCAGCAGCGTCCAGGGCGTTGGACTGGCTTCCTTCCTGCTCGGACTGGCCGCCAGCGGAAACATGACGCATGAACCGTCGGCCGCCTCCACCAGCAAGTATTAGGCCGGCTACATCCAGGACGACTGGAAAGTCGCCCGCCGGCTGACGCTCAACATCGGCCTCCGTTACGATGTCGACCTGCCGCGCACGGAGCGCTTCAACCAATATTCGTTCTTCGACATAGACGCGCCGTCGCCGTTGCAGGGCGACATTCCGGCTTCGGCCTGCCTCAACTGCGCAGACTTGCGGGGGCAAATGAAATTTGTCACGCCCCAGAACCGCAGGCAGACCCCGACAGACAGGAACAACTGGGGCCCCCGCTTCGGCCTCGCCTACAATTTCGCGCCCAACATGGTGCTGCGCGCGGGCTACGGCATTGCGTTCGCTCCATCGGCGCTTCAGGCCGCCGGCTCGACCGGCTCGGCCGGCATGGACGGGTTCGGCAGCACCTCCAATCCCTATTTCACCTTTGACGGCATGAGGACGATTTACACGTACCTGCGGAATCCGTTTCCGGATGGCTACAACCTTCCGACCGGGAACTCGCTGGGCGCGCGCACCAATCTCGGTCTGGACGCTTCTTCCTTTTTCGATGCCTGCCGCAGCCCCTATGTCCAGCAGTGGAACCTGAACATCCAGCGTTCGTTCCCCGGCGACATGGTGGTGGAAATCGGCTATTTGGGCAACCACTCCATCGGGCTGGTGGATGGGGAAGCCGTCCGTCAGTACAACCAGCTCCCAGCTTCCTTCATGGCCTTCGGCACGGCCTTGCAGGAACTGGTCGACAATCCGTTCTACCGGAAAACCCCTTACACGGTCGGCGGCCTGGCGCAGCCCAAGGTCTCCCGCGCCCAGCTGTTGCGCCCCTTCCCGCAGTACTCCAGCGTGCATTCCTTCCGCACGCCGAACGCGTACTCCATCTACCACGCCATGACCATTCGCGTCGACAAGCGTTTCCGAAACGGCCTCACGCTGCTGTTCTCTTTCACCGGCGCCAAGGCGATCGACGACGCCTCTTCAGCGGTGAACTTCCTCGGTCCCATCGCCGGAACCCACGTCGACATCTACAACTGGAAAAACGAGCGCTCGCTCTCCTCGTTCGACATCTCCCAGCGGGCGGTGCTCAGCTACGTCTATGAATTGCCCTTCGGACGCAACCGGGCGCTGCTCAGGAGCCTGCCCGGATGGCTGGACACGATGGTGAAAGGCTGGCAGGTCAGCGGCATTTCCACCTTCCAGACCGGTCTGCCTCTCATCATTTCCGGAGTCACCAACAACACCAACATCTTCACCACCAGCCAGCGTGCCAACAACAACGGCGCCAGCGCCAGGATCGACCACAGCGGGCACTCCACCGACCAGAAGATGGCCCGGTGGTTCGATCACACCGTGTTCTCTCAGCCGCCCGCCTTCACCATCGGCAACGTTTCCCGCACCCTGCCAGACGTGCGGGCGCCGGGAACCAACATCACGGACCTGGCCTTGATGAAGAACACCTACTTCGGCCGCGATCAGCGCTTCAACTTCCAGCTTCGGGCGGAAGCGTTCAGCGCATTCAACCACTTCAACCTCGGCAGCCCCGACACCAGCATTGCCAGCGGCAATGTGGGGGTGATCAACGGCGGCAGCGGAACCCGCAACATCCAGCTCGCAGCCAAGCTGCTCTGGTAGCCTGCCATCAAGAACCGGGGTAAAACCGGGGTTAAAACCGGGGTCAGGCCCGCCTGGCCCCGGTTTTTCACGAAGGTTGGGGAAAGCCCCGGCAGGCCCCGCGGCTGGAGCGGCCGCACGGCGCGGCCTTCGCGTGAAAAAGGGGACAGGAACACAATTCCCCTTTTTTGTCCTGCAACCAACCATCGTAGGAGCGGGGTGGCAGCTGGCTGCGGCCATGTTCTGTGCCGCGAGCGAAGCGGTCGCAGGCCGCGGGAGCGAGCGGTTCCACCGAGACCGGACGTGGCGTGCGTGGCGGTGTGCGCGGACCGCTGCCTCGAAAATCGCCCGGTCAGCGAAGGCCATGGGGGTGACCGCTCACTGTCGGCGGCTGACGCCGCCTTCGTTCGCGGCACTGAATCGCGGTGGCGCGGCCCCCGGGCGCGGCTCTGAAGCCGCAGCAAGGCGCGGCGATTTTCATCCCTGCTGATGTCCTGGAGGTTCATGGTAGCTTACTCCGGCCGCTGGCGCGGCCTTCGCGCGCGGCGCAGCCACCGCCATTGCAGATCGCCCGCGCCCTCTTTGGCGCTGCGTCACTGCGCGGGGCAGGCGCCCAGCGTGTACCGAAACTCGTCCTGCACCCAGGTCTGCCTGCCGCGCAACACGGCAATGATCCGGACGCGGACGCTGTCCGCTGTGAACTGAAGCCTCGCGAAATGATGGGCCGTGTTGTCGCGGAACGCCGTGTGAGGCGGCGGCGGATGGGTCTTGAAATCGGCGAAGCGCTTGTTGATATTGCTCAGCTTGCCGCCCGGTCCCACTTTCAGACAGACCGTGCCGTCGCTGCCGCCATAGCACTCCTTCGCCGTGCTGGTAATTTCCATCCTGTCCGGAACACCTTTCAACGGAAACGTCCTCTCGTAGGACTGGTCCTGGCAGCTGACCACCAGCCTCACGCCATGCTTTTCAAAAAGAGGCCCCAATTGCCTGCGGTAATCCAGGTTGGATGGGTGATTGGAGCCGTCTGAAAACGGCGCGACATGCAGATAAGGAACCAGCCACTTCCTGCCGGCTTTCCGCGCGCGCCAGGTCGGCGTCGATCCAGCGGATCACAGTCGCCGGAAGCTCCCCTCTTTCCGAGTCCGCTGCCAGAATCGAGACGAAGTGGACGTCGCCCACGTCGAAGGAATAGTAGCGGCGGTTGTCCAGGCCATCCGGTGTTGGGAAGCGGTCCGCCCAGAACAGGTATCCTTCGTTGAGAAAGATCTCGTGGTTGCCATAGGTGGGCATCAGCGCCGCTTTGGCGGCAAACGGCATCACCATGTTGAACCAGAAGTCAATGGTTCGATCCAGCGTGCCGAACCGCTTGTCTGTGTTGTAGTAGGCCCCGTCGCCGCCCCACAGAATCACGGTCGGATCGAGTTTCGCCACCTCCTCCACCACCTCCCGGGTCCCGGTGGAGAGGCCATCCAGCCTGCCGTCGAGCCCCGTATCGGCCACGAAAACCGCCTCAAATGGCTGACCGAGGCGGGGCGCCGTCAGAAAAGCGTGGACGTCGCTCCAGGAACCGCCGGGGCCAGCCACCCGGTATTCGTATCTCGTGGCTGGTTCAAGCCCCGACAACAGGACTTCGTGCAGCCGCCCCTCCGTTCCGCTGGGACGGAGGCCGCCCGTGGCGCGGCGCCACCGGGTCCCGCCCCGCCTGCGGAATTCAACGGCGGAGGGAACCGACTCATCCAGCGTCCGCCACACAACCGTCATCGTGGTCGACGCGTCGCGCGTCCAGGCCAGGTGGATCTGGTCGGGCGGGGCGGAGGCGGGCTGGGCCGGCGCCGGCGCAGCGCCCGCCGACAGCAGGAGGATCATCTTTAGCATGGTGATTATATGCTACAGATATACCTGACGCTGGTCAACAGCGTTCGACTCAGAACGTCACGGTCACGCGCGGCCCCTCAGCCGGCGAGCCATGCAGGAGGCTGTCGAGCAGGAATTGCGAGGCGTGATCGAAGTGCTGGTGGATCAGCGCGGCAGCCCGCTCGCCGTCCCTGGCGAGGAGGCTGTCGAGGATCGCCAGATGCTCGTGGTGCGAGGAGAGGATCTTCTCCGGAAGCTGGATCGACAGGCTGCGGAAGCGCGTGAAATGATCCTGCATGGAGAGAATCATGGAGCGCAGGACCTCGTTTCCACAGTGCTCCCATATCAGCAGATGCACCCGCTTTCCGGTCTCCGACATGCCGCGCGTATCGATTTCCCCCGTTTCGCGGAACGCGGCAAGCTGGTCCCGCAAGGTCCGCAGCGCCTCCTCCGGCGCCCGTGCAGCCGCTTCCCGCGCGGCTTCGCCTTCCAGCAGCCGGCGCACCCGGTACATGTCGCGGATCTGCCGCAGGTCGAGGTAGGAGACGAAGGTGCCCAGCCGGGGGCGGATGTCGATGAGCCCCTCCCGCTGAAGACGCAGGGTCGCCTCGCGCACCGGCGTGCGGCTCAGCCGCAAATCGCGAACGTATCTCTCGACGGGGACGGCGTCGCCCGGGCGGAGCACGTTGGCCAGGATGTCGGCCTTGATGGCGCGGTAGGCGCGGTCCATGGCCGAAAGCTTCCGGCTGCCGGAGGCGGGCTCGGTCCGGCCGGACGGGGCGTGCGCCGCCCGGCGGGCGGTTTTGCGTCTCATGCCCGGCATTATAGTACAGGCCGGCGCCCGAGAAAACCGCCATTCCACACTTGACATTCTACTGATATATTTGATATCCACAATAAGGCACAAGGCGGAAGCGATCCTTGCACACCCCCGTTTCCAGCGCGGCGCACTCCTCCCCGGCGGGGGGAGCCATCCGCCTGACCGCCTGGCAATGGAAGCTGTGCGGATTCCTGCTGCTGGCCACCGCGCTCAGCTACCTCGACCGTCAGGCCCTCAGCGTGGTGGCCCCGATCGTGGCCGGCGAGCTGCGCCTGGACAACGAGCGCCTGGGGCGGCTGCTGTCCGCGTTCTTCTACGCATACGCGCCCATGCACATTCCCATCGGATGGATTCTGGACCGCTACAACATCCGCATCACGTACGGCCTGTTTGTCGCGCTCTGGTCCTGCCCGCAGATTCTGGCGGGAGCGGCGCGAGGATTCGGCCAGTTGTTCGCCTGCCGCCTGCTGTTGGGCGCCTTCGAGACGGCCGGCCAGACCGGCGCGGCGCGCATCATCGCCCGCGCGATGCCGCCGCGGGAGCGGACTTTCGCCAACGGGCTCATGATGATCGGAGCCAGCATCGGCGCGATTCTGGCGCCCGTGCTGATGATCTTCCTCGCCAACCGCTTCGGCTGGCGCTTCGGATTCGTCGTGCTCGGCCTTCTGGGCCTGGTCTGGACCGCAGCGTGGCTCGCCTGGTTCCGGCCCGGTCCGGCGATCCTGCGCGGCGCCCCTCCGGCGGCCGCCCCTGTCGAAGCCGACCGCCTCGGCGTGCTCCTGCGCAACCGGAAGTTCTGGGCCTGCACGGCGGGCGCGGCCTTCACGATTCCCATCATTCACATCAGTTCCGCCTGGATGCCCACCTACTTCGTGCAGGAGTGGGGATTGAAGGTGAGCGGCACTTTGAGCGGGTATCTGTTTCTCGTCTACGCCGGCCTCGACATTGGCTTCATTGGCGGCGGGGCGGCCGTGTCGTGGCTGATCTCTCGTGGCTGGAGCGTGGCGCGGGCGCGGGTGCGGATGATGTGGGTTTCGGCCCTGGTGATGCTGTCGATCGCCCTGGTGCCATTCGCGCCGGGCGTCGGATTCGCCATCGCCAGCATCTTCCTTCTGAATCTGGGCCGGGCCTGCTGGGGCGCGCTGTTTCTGGCATTCAATCAGGACATCGCCCCGGGGCGGGTAGGACTGGTGGCGGGTGTGATGGGCTGCATCGGGTCGTTCATGGGGGCGCTGTTCGTGTGGCTGATCGGGTGGATCACCAGGAGCCACGGATTCGCCGGCCCCTTCTGGATGATCGCCGGCCATCCCGGCACAGGGATGCGCGCGCTGGACCAGGACGGCGCGCTCCTGCCCGCGGTCATCGAAATCATCCGGCGCATCGCCCGCTCCGGCGCCGTGCTCGGCACCGGGCATCTTTCCGCTGAAGAGACCGCCGCCGTTGTTGCAGCAGCGCGCCTGGAAGGCGTGCGCGCCATTCTCATCACCCACCCGGAAATCAATTTCATCGCCATGCCGCCGGAATGGCAGCGGAAATTATCCGGCCCCGGCCTGTATTTCGAACGCTGTTTTTGCCGCGCGGGCTTTCACCGCGACTGGGCGGGCCTGGCCGCTGACATCCGCGCCGTCGGCGTCGGGTCCTCCGTGCTGGCCACCGACCTCGGCCAGCCTGAAAACCTGCACCCCGTCGAGGGATTCGCGTATTTCCTCGAACAGATGATGCATCAGGGCTTTTCCGCTTCCGAGCTGGAACGGATGACGGCGGCCAACCCGGCCGTCGTGCTGGGGCTGGAGTGAGCGGTGGCGCTGCATCGGGTCTCCTTCATCCACGCCTCGCCCGCCGCCATCGCGCCCCTCATGCGCTACTGCGGGCAAGCCGAGCCGGAATGGGAGGTCACCAACCTGCTCGACGACGGCGTCATGCGCTCCTTCCGGCAGGGCGATGCACAGGCCGCGGAAAGCGGGCTGCTCTCTCTCATCCTGCGCGCCCGCAGCCGCTACTGCGCCGAGGCCGCCCTCGTCACATGTTCTGCCGCCAGCGTCGATCTCATCCGCAGGCTTTCCGCCGCCTCGGGCCTCCCGCTGGTGAAAATCGACGCGCCCATGGCCGAGGCTGCCGTCCGCGCAGGGACTGAAATCGGCGTGTTGGCCACCTTTCCTCCAACCCTCCAACCCACGCGCGCGGTTCTGCGGGAAGCCGCCCGGCAGGCGGAACGCGTCATCCATCTCCGCACGGAGCTGTGCGAGCAAGCCCTCGAGGCCCTGCTCGCTGGCGATTCCGCAGCCCACGATGAAGCGCTCGCCGCCCGGGCGCAGGCGCTGCTGTCAGCCGGCGCCGAAGTCCTCGTGCTGGCGCAGGTCTCCATGGCCCATCTGCGCGAAACGCTGCAAAGCCGCCTCGGCGTGCCCGTCTTCTCCAGCCTCGAAACCAGCCACCGCGCCCTCCGGGGTATTCTCGAACCATGATCCGGCTCTGCTACACCGTGGCTACTCCCGAATGCGAGGACCGCGCCATGCTGGCGCTGCGCCGCCCTCTCGGGCAGGCCTTTGCTCTGCTCGCGTCCAGCGGCTACGAGGCCGCGGAGTTGATGGTGCGCGACCCCAGCCATCTCGATCCATGCCAGATCCTGCGCCTGGCCAAAGACGCTGGCCTTGACCTTCCTGCCGTCAGCACCGGGCAGCTCCGCAAAGAGGAGGGTCATCAGCTTTGCGCGCTGGCCGCATCGGCGCGCGCCCGCGCGGTTGCAGCCCTGAATCGCGTCATTGATTTTGCCGCCGCCGTCGGCGCGCGGGTCGTCAACATTGGCACGTTGCGCGGCAGCCTGCCCGCGGACGAAAGCCGCGAGAGAGCCGCCGCGGCTGCCGTGGAGAGCCTTCAGGAAGCGTTGGCGCATGCTTCGGAAGCCGGAGTGGCCATCGCGATCGAGCCGCAGTCCCGCTTCGTCTGCAACTGGCTCCACACCGTAGCCGATGGGCTCGCCCTGCGCAAGAGGTTCGAAGGATGGAAACCGCTGCTGGTCTTCGACGCCTACCACGCTCTGCTGGAAGAGCGGTCGGTGCTGGCGGCCTTGATCCGCGCTCATCCAGCCGTCGGATGGGTTCAGCTCTCCGACAACAACCGCATGGCCCCCGGCCTCGGCAACCAGAACTTCGGAGAATTCATCCGCGTGCTCCACGCGCTCGGCTATTCGGGCTTCGTGTCGGTGGAGTGCCTCCAGCACCCCGATGAGGAATCGGCGGTGCGGCAGGCGGCGCATCATCTGCGCCCGTTCCTCCACGAGACCCGGTCCTGATGTCTGGATCCGCCCCCGTCCGGCTCGGAATCTCTTCCGCGGCAGAAGCATGGCGGCAGGCCTGTGCCCGCCGCCACCTGCTCAGGCGCGGGCGGCCGCCGCTGCTGTCAGCGCCGCGTCGATCTCCCGCGCCGCGCGCATGCCCTCCGCCACCGCCTGCACCACCGTGGCGCCGCCGTTGACCAGATCGCCTGCCGCCCAGACGCGGGCGCGGCTCGTCTCCAGCGACCCGGGGCGCGTGGCCACCGTTCCGCGCTTCGTGAACTCCACGCCCGGCAGCGCCGCCAGGATCGCTTCGTCCACCGATTGCCCGATCGCCTCCACCGCCGTCTCGCACGGCAGCACATGTTCGGTGCCCGCGATCACCTCCGGCCGGCGCCGCCCGCTCCCGTCCGGCGCGCCCAGCCGTGTCCGCGCCACTTTCAATCCGGCCAGCCGCCCCGCCTCGTCTGAAACATAATCGAGCGGTTGTGTCAGAACCAGGAAATGCACCCCGGCGCGCACCGCCGCGTCGCGCTCCTCCGGCCACGCCGGCATCTCCGCGAACGACCGGCGGTACACGAGATACACGTCCTGCGCCCCGGCGCGCAGCGCCGACAGCGCCGCATCGATCGCCGTATTGCCTCCTCCGAGCACCGCCACCGCCCCCGCCACGCGCGCGCCCTCGTGCTTGACGCGCCGCAGAAACTCAAGCGCCCCTGAGACGCCAGCCTGAGGCCGCGCCGCGCCCGGCAGCGGAATCGACTTCGTCAGCCCCGCCGCCACCAGCACCGCGTCGAACCTCTCCGCAAACAGATCATCCAGCGTCCCTGACGTTCCCAGTTCGAACTGCCGCCGCTCCACCGCGCCGGAAGCCACCAGCGCGTCCTCCAGCTCGCGCCGCAAAATGTCATCCGGCAGGCGGTCCAGCGGGATCGTCTCGCGGGCCACGCCTCCCGGCGCGGGTTTCCTGTCGAGCAGCGTGACCGCGTGGCCCTGGGCAGCCAGGGTCACCGCCGCCGCCACGCCTGCCGCGCCCGCGCCCACCACGGCCACGCGGAACCCCGTCGGCTCAGGGCGCGGACGCGCCTCGCGGCTCCATCCCTCTTCCAGCGCCATGCGCGACACCCACCGTTGCAGATGCCGGATCGGCACCGGCTCGGAATAGCGCTCGTTGATGCAGCCGGACTCGCACAGCGTCTCCGACGGGCAGACATAACCGCACACCGCGGCCAGAACATTCGCCTCGCGAATTGTTTCATAGGCGTCTCGGTAGCGGCCGTCCACGATCGCCTGAATGAACTTCGGCACGTTCACGCCCGCCGGGCACTTCGGCACGCACGTCGGATCGTTGCACTGCCGGCAGAATCCCGCCTCTTTCCGGATCGTATCCAGCGCCTCGGCGCGCCCCGCCTTGTAAATCGGCTCGTAGATCGCCGCATCGCGCGGCACGCAGCCCGACCGCCCTCCGTCGCGCATGATCTGCGTGCACGCCGAGCACGCCACGCACACCTTTTCGGGATCCAGCGGGCGCCCGGCGAGCACCTCGCGCGGAAAATCCGGATATGCAAACGCCATCCGCCCGCCGCCCGCCAGAGACACCCAACCCCGCCTCACCGCCGCCGCCGCCACATGAGGCAGAAACTGCCGCAGCCAGGAATACCCGCCGCCCACCACGGGCAGTTGCGGATGCGCCTGCTGCACCTCGCGCACGATGTGCAGGAACCGCGCCACGCCCTCCAGCGGATGCTCCGGCGGCAGCGGCGCGCCTGCGATCGGCAGGTCGAACGGACGGTTCACATACGGGTTGAAATACGGATTGCCGATGGTGATGTTGACCAGAGGCGCCCCCTGCCCGGCGAGCCATCCCACCAGCCGCAGCGGCTCTGTCAGATCCGGGCGGTCGCTGCCGTCGGCCGCCATGCCCCAGCCGTACGGGTGCGGCATGGCGTCGTAGGCGTTCATGCGCGTCGTCACGGCGATGCCCGGCACCCGGTCGCGGATCTTCAAAACCACGTTGCGGAAGAACCGCGTGCGGTTGTCGAACTCCGCTCCGCCATACCGCGAGTTCTCGCGCGTGAACGAAGCATGCAGCTCGCTCACCAGATAGCGGTGGCACGCCTTCACGTCGACGGCGTCAAAGCCCGCTTCCAGCGCGCACCGCGCCGCCTCCACATACACATCTTCGAGCCGCTCCAGTTCCTCATCCGTGATCAGCGGATAATCGGGCGGCAACCCCATCACTGGATCGAGGAATTTGGAGTGATGGGCGATGATCGGCGCCGGCTTCTTTCCGGGCTTCGAATACCGTCCTGAATGCGTCAACTGAAGCACGAACACCGGGCGGTGGGACGCGCCCATCGTCTCGGCCGCCGCCCGCCGCGCCTCATCCAGCATTCGCGCAAACGCGGCCATGTTGCCAGCGTGGATCCACAACTGCCGTGGATTCGCGCGCCCTTCCTGCACCACCGCGCAGGCCTCCACCCACAGCAGTCCCGCGCCGCCCGCGGCAAACCGCCGGTAACGCCTGTATGTCAGCTCATCCGGCGCGCCGTCGCCCGTGCCGTCGCATCCCTCCATCGGAAGCACCACAAACCGGTTCGGAAGCCGGAAACGGCCGCAATCCAGCGGCTCGCAGAGCGGCGAGAGATCCGTGGTGATGGGAATGTCCAGCCCGAGCCGCTCAATGTCCTGCGCGAGCTCTTCGGGCGAATGGTAGTGAAACGGCCGGTGCGTCCACATCTCTGCCATCACGATATCAGACACGCGCATCGTTTATGCGCGGCCCGCCGTATGCTCCCTTCTCCAGGCAGTCTTCTGCCTTCACGCGATATTTACCGCACTGAAACCGGATGTTGGTATGGCCCGCATAGCATCACTGGGTAGCCCTGCCATTCTGCATCTCAATTCCAGTGGGAGGTACCTGATCCATGGTTCGCAGAGCGATGCCTGTTCTGTTCCTGCTGCTCAGCAGCGCGGCGTGGTCGCCGCTGCCGGCGCAATTTGAGACGTCCACCGTGTTGGGAACGATCACCGATCCTTCCGGCGCGGTCGTGTCCGGCGCGCGTGTGGAGCTGCGGTCGGAGCAGACGAACGTCACCGCCACAACCGCGGCCAACTCAAGCGGCGCTTTCGAGTTTTTTAACGTCCGGCCCGGCCGATACACGATCTCAGCCACAGCGCCGGGCTTCAAGAAGGCGGTTTCCGAACCCTTCACCGTCACCGTCGGCACGCGGCAAAGAGCGGACCTGCGGCTTGACCTTGGCAACGTCGAAGAGGTCGTAACCGTCAGTGACACGGTCTCCGTCGTTGAAACGGACACGTCCGCGCGGGGCACCGTGATCGGCAGCCGGCAGGCTGTCGATTTGCCGCTGAACGGGCGCGCATACGCCGATCTGACGCTGCTGACTCCCGGCACCGTGCAGGCGCTGCGTGGCACCAGCATCGGGGGCGCGCGCGACGCCAGCTATCATGTGAACGGGCTGCGGAGCTCCTACAACAACTTCATGCTCGACGGCGTGGACAACAACGCCTACGGCACCTCGAACCAGGGCTTTTCCAATCAGGTTGTGCAGCTTTCGCCGGATGCGGTGGGTGAATTCCGCGTGGTCACCAACAATTTTTCGGCCGAATACGGCCGCGCGGGCGGCGCCGCCATCATCGCCGCCTACCGCAGCGGAACCAACGATATCCATGTGACGGCATGGAATTTTCTGCGAAACAAAGCGCTCAACGCGACTGGATTCTTCAAGCCCGTCACTGGCGAAAAGCCGGACATGAAACAGAACCAGTTCGGCGTCGCCGGCGGAGGGCCGGTTCTGAAAAACCGGTTGTTCTATTACGCCGATTACGAGGGGCTCCGCCGCAAGCAAAGCGAGCTGTTTTACGCCAGCATCCCCGACCCGGCCATGCGCCGCGGCGAATTTCCGGGCGTCGCGCTGCGCAATCCCTACGATGGCGTTCCCTACCCGGACGGACGCGTGCCCGCCGCGCTTCAGACCCCGTTCGCCCGCAAGGTGCTCTCGGACCTGCCCGCGCCCAACCGGGCGGGCAGCGGCCCTTTGGGCGTGGGCAACAACTTCGAGACGCTCGGCGTGTTCGACACTCCGGACAACAAATGGAACCTGAAGCTGGATCAGTTCTGGAGCTCCCGCTTCACCTCGTTCGCCCGCTACAGTTGGCGCGAACTGAACGCTTTTGAGCCGCCTTCGATCCCCGGACCCTCCGGCGGCAATTCGAACGGTCATGTCTATGTGAGGAACTACTCTCTGGCCGCCGGCGGCACGCTCACGCTCGATGCCGCCTCGTTGCTGGAGATCCGCCTCGGCTGGACGAAGACCGAAGCCGGCAAGAACCCCGTCAATTACCGCGAGCCCCACATCGAGGACACGTACGGCATCCGGGGCATCAGCAAGGATCCTCGCGTGGGCGGCGGGCTGAACAGCCAGGGCGTCACGGGCTTCACCGGCTTCGGACGCCAGTCCAGCAACCCGCAGTTCCAGTGGCCCACGGTGTGGAATCCCCGCGTGAACTACTCGCGGCTGTCGGGCGCCCATACCATCAAGGCGGGCTATGAATACCAGCGGATCGACACCGAAATCAACGACCTCGCCCCTGTCTACGGCCAGTCCGCCTACAACGGCCGCTTCAGCGCCGCGCCGGGCCTCTCCTCGACATTCAACCCGGTCGCCAATCTGGCGGACTTCCTGCTCGGCGCGCAGAGCCAGTACGGCATGAGCAATTTTGCGGTTCTCGACTACCGCCAGCGCATGCACTTTCTCTACATTCAGGACGATTGGAAAGCCTCGCGCCGGCTGACGCTCAACCTCGGCGTGCGGTACGAATTCTCCACCCCCCAGTGGGAAGCCAACAACAGGCTGGGCAACTTCGATCCCGTCAACGCCAGCCTGGTCTTCGCCAGGGACGGCTCGCTCCGCGACCGCTCCACCATCCGCCCCGACCGCAACAACTGGGGCCCCCGCATCGGGCTGGCTTACACGCTGAATGCGAAGACCGTCGTGCGCTCGGCTTATGGCGTCAGCTTCGTCCACTTCAACCGCATGGGCGGCGAGAACATCCTCGGCTTCACCGGGCCGTTCGTTTTCGCCGTGCAGCGCAACCAGGTCGCCCCTGCGGCTGGCGGCAGCAGCCCTCTCCCTCTGTGCTCGCCCGGCAGGGACTTCCTCACCTGCTTCCAGCGCACGCAAGACGGCTTCCCCGAAGGCTTCATCGATCCGCGCCTCTACAACACCCGCACCACGCGCGTGAATTACATCCCCGCCGACACTCCTGTGCCCTACGTGCAGACCTGGCATCTCACCATTCAGCGCGAGCTTGCCCGGGATCTCCTGCTGGATGTCGGCTATGTCGGCAACCGCGGCGCAAAACAGCTCATTTTGGCTGATTTCAACCAGGCCCAGCCCAACCAGCCCGGACAGAACCTGTCGCTCGACCTGCGCCGCCCGTATCGCGACTTCAGCTTCATTCAGATCGCCTTCGCCGGAGGCAACACGTTTTATCACGGCTTGCAGGCGAAACTCGAAAAGAAATTCGCCGGCGGATTTTACCTGCTGAACTCCTATACGTGGTCCAAAACAATTGACAACGCGCCGGGCCACCTGGAGACCTATAACGGCGATAATTCGCGCGTCAATTTCTACGGACTCCGGGCTGAACGGGGCCTTTCCAGCTACGACGTCACCCACAACAACGTCACTTCGCTGATCTACGAGCTGCCCTTCGGCCGGGGCCGCCGCTGGGGCGCCTCCTGGAACGCCCTCGCCCAGGGGCTGCTCGGCGGATGGCGCGCCACGCTCATCAACACCGCCCGCAGCGGATTCCCGGTCAACCTCGTCTACAATCCTGTCGCCGCACAGCAGGTGTGTTCCAGTTGCAGCTACAGGCCGGACGTGATCGGACCGGTGCAGGATGCAACCTACAACCCCAACAACTGGTTCCTCCGCTCCAATGTGATCATCCCTGTCGAAGTCACCCGCCCCTTCGGCAACGCGGGCCGCAACATCGGCCGCATGGAGCCTTACTACCAGAGCGATTTCGGCCTGTACAAATCGTTCGCTCTGCCGCGCGAGGGCGCCCGTGTGGAGTTCCGCAGCGAGTTCTTCAACCTGCTGAACGTGACCAATCTCGGCTCGCCCAACAGCAACGTCAGCTCCACCGCCTTCGGAACCGTGACCTCGGCCTTTCCTGCGCGCCAGATCCAGTTCGCGCTCAAGCTGTACTACTGACCCCCAGAAACCCTGTGGCGCCCTGCTGGCGGCAACGCCGGGCGGGGCGCCTTCTTTCAGTCTTCCAGCGTCTCCGACAGCCACCGCCCGCGGCTTTGCAACTGCTCGACTTCGATCTCCGCCAGCTCCCGCAGCCGCAGCGTGTCCACCTTGGCCACGCGGTTCAGCGGCATCTGCCCCGGCTCGACGATCACATAATGCAGCGGGCGCTTGTATGAAGTGAGCGACCGCGCATGCTTCCGCAACTCCGCCTCGGTCAGCTCCACTCCCGGGCGCTTCTCCACAAAGGCCACGATCGCCTCCACCCAGATCGGATGCGGCACGCCTACCACGCCGCAGGTGGCCACCTTCTCCGACAGCGCGCAGATGTGCTCTTCCACATCGCCCGGGAACACCAGGAAACCCGCCGGCTTGATCACCCACTTGGCGCGCCCGTTGAAGTGCAGCCCTGCGGCGTCCACGTTGCCCATGTCGCCCGTGTACAGCCAGCCGTCGGAAGAGATCGTCCGCCGCGTCGCCTCTTCGTCGTAGACGTAGCCGGCAAACGTCTGCGGTCCGCGGAAACAGACATGGCCAATCTCGCCCGCGGGCAACTCGCCGCCCGCGCTTCCGTCCGGACGCATCGGCTCGCGGATCGACATCGGATAAATCGGCGCTGCATGGCCCAGGCTGGCCGCCACCGGATCCACTTCCGCTGACAGCGGCGTGTAGGTGCAGAAGCCGGACGTCTCCGTCAGTCCGAGCCCCGTCCCGATGCGCGGCGCCATGGTACGGAGCTTTTCCAGAAACGGACGTGGCACGCTCTGGCCGCCGTACACCGCAGCCTGGATCGACTTCAGGTCCCGGTTCTCATAGTCTGAACGGCGCCACATCATGTGGAACATCGCCGGAATCTGCCCCACAAGCTGGATCCGGTGCCTCTCAATCGCCTCCAGGCTTTTGCCCGGATCGAAGATCTCCAGCGTCACCGCCGTGCTGCCCCAGAAAAATGTCGTCATGAGCAGCTCGCTCTGGCAACCCACATGTGAAGGCGGAAGGTTCACCAGAATCCGCGATTCCGGAAACTCGAAGGCCGTCCCCAGGCAGTAGTTCTGCACGGTGATGCCCAGATGCGTGAGCAGAGCGGCTTTCGGCCGCCCCGTCGAGCCGGTGGTGAAGATCACCTGCGCGCCGTCTTGCGGGCCGACATCGGGCAGCTCCGCGCCGCCGGTCCGCTCAGGCGCATTGGCGATGAATTCGTGCAGCGAGGCAGCATCCCAGATGTGATCGAGCCCTTCCACGTCCCCGGCGGCGTCGTGCGGCACAGCCGTGGCATAGCCGCGCGGGCGCACCATCCGCAGGCTTCTGAGCAGCTCCTCGCGCGACAGCCTCAAATCCAGCGGCACGTGGATGACGCCCGCGCGGAAACAGCCGTACTCCAGCACGATGTGATCGTCGCTCAGGGGCAGGGAAGTGGCCAGAAAATCGCCCTTGCGGAATCCCAGCCGCACCAGCGCCCGCGCCACCGCCAGCGACCGGCCGCGCAGCTCGGCGTAGGTCATCGAAGTGTCCCTCGCCGCGTTGATCACCGCCAGGGCGCCCGGCGTCCGCGCCGCCCAGTGGTCGATCACGCCATGCAGCGTCTGCCGTGCCGCGAAACGCGCCGTGAAGTCTTCCCACGTGCAATCCAGAAAGGTCATCTTGGATATCATCTACAATGCGCGCTCCGTCTCGCAATCGTTCTCCTCCGGCCATGCGCATCGGGCGCGGCTGGCTGGTCTGTTTCGGCCACTACGGCAAGCCGCTGCACGACGGCGCCTGCCGCACGAGAGACTGGAAACAGTTTGAGGACGTCACCGCGAAACTGTCTTTCCCGCCAGGGCGCCGCCGCGGTGCTGTCGTTCGGATCACCCGCGCGGCAGCCGAGCGCCTTCGGGCGCTGCGTTGAACCGGGGCTTCCCACGCAGCAGCAGGACTGCCGATCACCGCCCTCCGTGGTAAACAGCCAGCGGTTTCAGATGCACCGCTCCCATGGCCGCTTCCACCGCCACGCGCACCCCGGTGGCGGTCACTGGCTCGAACACCAGAATGCGCTTGTGCCCGATGGTGGTTCCGCGCGAGACTTCCACCCATTGGTCCGCCACTCTCGCCTCGACCCGGAACCGCCGCACCATCTGGCCATGGGCCAGATCCTCCTGCAACACCACGCGGTCCAGACGGCGGGGCGTGGAAAAATGGACAACATCCCCGCTCCGTCCGCTGGGAGGCAGCGGGGTTCCGTAGAGGCGCCTCACTTCCGCGCCGAACTCTTCCAGCCGCTTCACGTCCGCCTCCGGCAGCAGCCCGCGGTTGTCGGGCGCAATGCCGAGCACGAGCTGCGCCCCGCGCCCGACCGTCTTGTGGTAGATCTCCATCAACTCCTCCAGCGATTTCAGGCGCTTTTCCGAATTGGGGTGCCAGAACCAGTGGCCGCGCCGCAGCGGCGTGTCCGCCTCCGCCGGACGCCAGCGCAGGATGCCGTAGTTGTCCACCACGTTCCAGTTTTCTTCCGGCGCGGAGCCGCTCTCGTTGCCCACCCAGCGGATGTCGCCATAGGGCATGAAATCGAGGCTCGCAAACAATAGCGCGTTGGGCTGATACGTTCGCATGGTGCGCACATAGCGCACGAAGTCATAGACGTGGCCCTCGCTGCCCGCGCCGTCCAGCCAGAACTCCACCAGCGGTCCGTACCGCGTGGCCAGCTCCGTCATCTGGGCTGCATAGTAGTCGTCGTATTTCCGGTTGTCCGCATACCGCGGATCGTGCCGGTCCCACGGCGAGAGATAAATGCCAAATGCCAGCCCGTGCCTGCGGCACGCCTGCTCCACTTCGCCCACCACGTCACCCTTGCCCTGCTTCCACGGGCTGCGCTTCACGCTGTAATCGGTGTGCCGCGACGGCCAGAGGCAGAAGCCGTCATGGTGCTTGGCCACCAGGATGAGATACCTTGCGCCTGCCGCCTTCGCCGCGCGCACCCATTGCTCCGCGTCAAGCTGGTTTGGATCGAACACCGCCGGGTCAGCCGTCCCGTCGCCCCATTCGCGGTCCATGAACGTATTGGGGCCGAAATGCACCAACACGCCGATCTCGAGCTCCTGCCATCCAATCTGCTGCGGGCTTGGCCGGATGTCAGCGAAATTCTGGGCAAACAGCGCAGCCAGCGCTGCGAGAAATACGATTGCGGTTCTCATGCCGCGAGACTACCACGGGCAACGGCAGCAGAGGCGCGCCTGTCTCCACGCATCAGGCGGGAGCGCGCCGGAGGCAACCGATGCTCGAGCCCCAGCTTCCAGAAGCGGCTGACGGGGGCGAGTCTCAGACTCCTGCCGCGCCGTGCTTGCTCCCGCCCGCGAAGTGAATGGCCCGGCAGGATCAGCGCCACTTCCTGGGAAATAATCCCCCGGCCTTCTCGGGATCGAGGGCGACGCCGAGGATCCCGGCGGCCTTGGCCAGCGCGGGATCTCTCCCCGCAGCCAGGTCCGCCGCCGTCGGCAGCACCAACACATCAGGGCTCACTCCCCGGCCCTCGATCGAGAGCCCATCCTTCATCACGAGATCGGCGTTGGTGACGCTTACGCCGAAATAAATGACTCTGTCAAAGCCGATTTGTTCGCTAAACTGACGGCTTTGGCGGACCGAGCCTGACGTCCGGTCTCCAACGATGATGCCGCGCTTCTCGATTTGGATCGCGCGCGCCAGAATCTCGCCCGCCGACGCCGTTGCACTGTCGACCAGGATGGCCAGCCGGGCATGGATGGGTGTGTCAACAGGACCAGCCGACTGGATTGGTTTTTCTTTTTTCCGGCCTTGCCGTTCCGCCAGCACAACCCCTTTGCCGAGCAGATAAGCGGCGGTGCGCTCCAGCACGGAAACGCCGCCGCCAGAATTGCCGCGCAGATCGAGAATGACAGCCTTGTACCGCCGCAACTTCCCGAAGTGCGCATCGACTTCCTCGGCGGAAAGATCGAAGGCGGGCATCCGGTAAATCAACAATTCGTGATCCTTGCCCGCTTCGACTACTGCATGCGGGTCCAACGCCGCTTCGTTCATTTCCTCGCGGAGCATCTCGTAATACTCTTCCACCGCGTGCTCGCCGGCTAGGTCGATCACCTTTTTCCCCGTGCGTATCTCAGAGGCCAGCTCGACCACTCCTTCCAGACCCTCCGGCTTGCGCAGGGCCAGCCGGAGCGTTTCGCGGGGCTGCAATGCGTAATACATCAGCTTCATCCGCCAGAAATTGTCTCGGGTGGGCCGGTATCCCTCAATGGCCAGGACCTCGTCGCCCGGACGCACCCCCTTGGATTCCGCGTCGCTGCCCGGCTTGACCCCCGTGATGAAGCAGCGCTCGCCGATCATCTCCATGCGCCAGCCGTATTGCACGCGGGCGACCCGCGGCGGCGGGATGAAAAACGTATGGGAATCGTTCAGCGCCGCAAGCGCCTGGGCAATGATCCCGAAGGTGTGCCCTGCGGATTGCGCCTGATCCATCGCCGCTTCGGCCTTCGCAAAGGCCGCATGGAGATCAATGCCGCCGTACGACATGTCCCAATAATTCTTTTCCACCCGTTTTCTGACCGCACGCAGCATATCTTTGCCTTGAGCGCGCACTTCATTCAGACTTTGGGCCCCGATTGGAATGACAAATAAACTACAAACAAATGGCAACAGAACAAATCGAGACAACATAGGAGCATAGTATCAATCAAAAGCGGTGAGATCAATCTTCCCAATATATCGGAGGAAAGAACACGCAGAGAAAAAAAGGTGCCTGCCACAGACAGGTTCGGAGAAGCGAGCGCCCGGAATGTGGCCAGGTGTCCGGACTCCAGTTTTTGCCGGGCCCGGCATGCATTCAACACGCCTCGTGCAAAACGGCGTATGGAGTTTCGTAATGAAATGCCCCGGCATCGCCTGCCACCGTGCCGGGATATTCGTTCGGCCGCATTACGGGCGCTACGGGCGGCGCGCCCGGCGGGCGCGATTCAGGAGCTGGTCCGTATTTCGGGTCGCCCGCTGAACACAGATTCCACCCACGGGCAGGGAGCGTTTCTGGAACCGGGGGCGGACAAGGGGATGACGGGAGGTCCTCGAAGGGCGAACCTGTGGCGGACGGGCGGTTACTCAGAGCCGATGCCGTCTTGCCGGCTGTTCCGTACCAGGTCAGCGATCGCCCGCGCCAGCCCTTCCACCGTGTATTCGGCGGCTTCCACGGCGATCTCGAGCCCTGCCGCCCGGGCCGTCTGCGACGTCACCGGGCCGATGGAGGCCAGCCGCACGCCGGCGAGCAGCTCTTTCGGAACGGCGCGCAGGAGATGGCGCACGGTGGAGGAACTGGTCAACGTCACCCAATCCAGCCGGATTGTTTTAAACACTTCTTGCGCCTTTTGTTCGATCCCCTCCGGCGCCGCGGTCCGGTAGACAGCCAGTACGTCCACCGCCGCGCCCATCTTCGCCAGTTCCTCCGGGATCACGTCGCGCGCTTCCTCGGCCCGCGCCAGCAGAATGCGCTTGCCCGCGGCGCCCGCCGCGCGCAACGCGTCCACGACGCTTTCCGCCACGTACTCCTGCGGGATCAGATCCGGCGCCAGCCCGCGTTCCCGCAGCGCCGCAGCCGTGGCCGGGCCGATGGCGCAAATCCGCGGCCCCGGGCGCGGCTCGACACGCTCGAAAAAGAACTCCACGCCGTTGGCCGAGGTGAACACCGCCCAGTCGTAAGCGGTCCAGTCGGGCGCCTTGAACTCCAGTGGCTGGAACTCGATCAGCGGCAGCTCGATCACCTCCGCGCCCAGCGCCCGGAGCCTTGACGACAAGGCCCCGGCCTGCTTCCGCGCCCGCGTCACCACCACCGTCTGGCCTGCCAGCGGCAGCGCCTGCGAATTCACGGCGGCGACGATTCTTCGCGCGCCGCTTTCCAGCAGCTTCCGCGCGGCGCGGCGGCCGAGCTCCTGCGGCTGCTCTGGCGGGCCGGATTCCACGCACGAAAACGTCTCGCCGCTGTCCGGATCGGCCGCTACCGCTCGCAGCACCAGGCGGTCTTCCAGTAGTTCCGCATACGCGCCCAGCGGCACCTGGCAGCCGCCCCCAAGAGCGGCCAGCAGCGCCCGCTCGGCTTCCACGGCCGTGCGCGCGGCCGGATCATCAAGCCGTGCGCAGATCTCAAAAGCGGGATCCGGCGCCGGACGCGTCTCCACCGCCAGCGCGCCCTGTCCTACCGCCGGGCACATCCGCTCCGGCTCGAGAATCTCGGCGATGCGCGCCGCCCAGCCCAGCCGCCGCAATCCCGCCGAGGCCAGCAGAATCGCGTCATAGCCGCCCTCGTCGAGCTTGCGCAGCCGCGTGTCGAGATTGCCGCGGATGTCTTCGATCCGCACGTCCGGCCGGAGCCGCCGCAATTGCGCCGCGCGCCGCAGGCTCGAAGTGCCCACCCGTGCGCCCGGCGCGAGCTCGTCCAGCCTTTTTCCGACGACGGCGTCAAACGGCGACTCGCGCTCCGGCACGGCTGCCAGCGCCAGCCCCGCGGGCAGCTCCACGGGAAGGTCCTTGAGCGAATGCACGGCCAGATCGATGCGCCGGGCAAGCAGCGCCTCTTCGATCTCCTTCGTGAAAAGCCCCTTCGATCCCACCCGCGCCAGCGGCACGCCGGTGATCCTGTCGCCCGTGGTGCGGATGATCTCGATCTCCGTCTCGACGCCCAGTTCCGTCAGCCGCGCCGCGATGCGCCGCGCCTGCCACAGCGCCAGTTGCGAGCCGCGGCTGCCGATGCGCAGCTTCATGATTCCTCCAGCCGGAACATGCGCCGGATCACGGCCAGAATGCGGTCGCCTTCGGGCAGCGCGGCCGAACGGCGGATCTCGACGATCGGCCCATGCGCCAGCTTGTTCAGCAGCGATCGCGTGTACGCCTCCAGCGCCTCGGCGCGCTCGCCGTCCACGCCCAGCTTGCCGCGCCAGCGCTCCATCTCCTCGTGCGCCAGCTCATCCAGCCGCTGTTGCAGGCTCACGATCACCGGCGCCACCTCGCGCGTGCGGAAGCGCTCCATCAGCCGTTGCACCTCTTCCTCGATGATCTGCCCGGCTTCCTCCGCCTCGCGCTGCCTCGCCTGCCGGTTGGCTTCCACCTCGCGGCCCAGGTCGTCGATATCGTAGAGATAGGCGTTTTCCAGCTCGTCCACCGCCGGGTCGATGTTGCGCGGCACGGCGATGTCGATCAGGAACACGGGCCGGTTCTGCCGTTTCTTCAGCACCTCCCGCAGATCGTCCTTGCGCAGGATGTGCTCCGGCGCGCCCGAGGAAGCCAGCACGATGTCCATCTCGTGGAGCCGCGCGCGGAACGTCTCGTAATCGATCACCGCGCCCTCCACCAGCGCCGCCATCTGCTCGGCCCGCGCGCGCGTGCGGTTGGTGACGTGGATGCGGCCGCAGCCCGCGCGCCGCAGGTGCTTCGCCGCCAGCTCGGCCATCTTGCCCGCGCCGATCAGCAGCGCCTGGCGCGGGCGCAGATCCCCGAAGATCTGCCTCGCCAGGTCCACGGCGGCGTACGAAACGCTGACGGCGTTGCGCCCGATCGCCGTCTCATTGCGCACGCGCTTGGCCACGGCGAAGGCGCGCGCCAGCACCGGTTCCAGCGCAGCCTGCAAGGCGCCGTGCTGCCTGGCAGCGGCGTAGGCGTCCTTGAGCTGGCCCAGGATCTGCGGCTCTCCGAGCACCATCGAGTCGAGGCTCGACGCCACCCGGAACAGATGCCGCAGCGCCTCTTCGCCGCGATGAGTGTAAAAGTGCGGCAGCAACTCGGCCGCGTCGAGGCCGCGCAGGCGCGACAGCGCTTCCACCAATGGCCGCTCCTCCAGCGGCCTGTCCGAGCCGCTGTGCGCCAGCACCTCCACGCGGTTGCACGTCGACAGCAGCATCACCTCGTCCACGCCCGGGCAGGCGCGCAGCGCGTCGAGCGCTGCGGGTAGCTGACCGGCGCTCACCGCCAGCCGCTCGCGCACTTCCACCGGCGCCGTCTTGTGGTTCAGTCCGGTGAGCAGCAGATTCAGCATGGCCCCGGCTCAGTGTTCCAGCAGCGGCCGCAGGCCGATGTGCGCGGCCCAGGTCAGGGCGGCGAAACCCAGCACCGCCAGCGACAACAGCGCCGCCCGGCGGCCCCGCCAGCCGGCCCACGTGCGCAGAACCACCATCAGCAGATAGAAGCCCCACGTCGCCAGCGAAATCAGAATGGCCGGCTGGCCGATCCACCGCGTGCCAAAGGTGATGGAAGCCCACACCGTGGCCACCGCCACCGATAGCGTCAGCGCGATGAAACCGAAGTTCATCGCCCGCGTGATCAGCCCGTCCAGCGTCTCCAGCGGCGGCAGCTTCGCCGGCGTCAACCGCGCCAGCCAGCTCGACTGTTCATGCCGCCGCTTCAGCCGTCTCTCCTGCATCAGATAAAACGCGGCGCCGGTGGCCGAGACCAGCAGCCCGCTGATCCCGAGCAGAACCAGAAAAATGTGGCCCGCCAGCAGCGCCCCGCGCAAGTTCTGCTGTTCCCACGATGGCGAGGGAACCCCCGCCGCGGCGATCCACGCCAGCACCGCCACCAGCGGGTAAAAGAAGACGCACAGCCCGTCGAAGCGATAGCGCCAGTCGATGAACAGGTAGGCCCAGGCCAGAATCAGCGCGCACAGCGAGGCGGTCTCGAAGAAATTGTTGGCCGCAAGCTGCCCGAGCGCGGCGCTGTGTTCGACCACCGCCACGAAATGCAGAACCGCGGCGGCGCGGAACGAGGCGGCCGACAGTCCGGCAGGCCGGTCCATGCGGCGCAGCAGCATCAGCACGGGATGGAAAAACGCTGCCGTGTAGAGCAGGGCGGCGGCGCGCAGCCAGAGCAGGCTGAAATCGTGCATGGGTCAGTGGAAAGAAAGAGCCGGCAGCGGGCCGGCCTGCTTCTACTATACCGCCCGCGCCGTCGCGCACGCTGTTGCCGCGCGAGCTCTCGTGATTCGGGGCTGCCCTGCAACCCGCCCGTGTTGTCCCCGGCCTTGGCCGGGGGCTGTCCTGTCCCGCGAGCTTCAGCCGCTTTCCTGCGACTTCTCGCTCAATCCGCCCCTTGCAGCCTCAACCACCGCCCGTTGTGCCAGTACAGAATGACCGAGGCTTTTCCCAGGAAGTGCGATTCGATCCCTTCATGCTCCAGCGGCGGCAACGGCGGCCCTTTCAAGGCGCTGTTGTAGCGCCGGATCAGGGCCTCGTCCGCCACCGTGATCGCCCAGGAAAATCCCGCGGAATCCGCGCCGGTCGTCTGCATACACGCACTCTCCAGGCCGCCTTGCAAAGTCTCGGGATTTTCATCCGATTCGTCGCGGAACACCAGCAGCCGAACCGTATCCCTCACCGAGCACAGCACCGCCCAGCTATCGCGTTCCGCCCTGAAAAATCGCCCCCGAATGACGTTATGGGCGCGCCGCCGCATGGGACTCTCGAAAGCCTGCGGAATCGCGCACCCCATCCGTTTCAGCGCCGCGGCAACGGCTTGAGGCAAATCGGGAAACGCCTCCACAGGCAGGCGGATCATCTGCCGGCGGCCCCTGTTGAGCATGACCTGGACTTCCGGGGAAGCATATGGCGCGCCCGCCAATGATGCGTTTGCGCCCCGGCCGGCTCTCGAGAAGACATCTTCTTCCCGCAGATTCGGCTCGATCCTGCGGGCGCGCGCATAGCATCGCCGGGCCTCTTGGCGCCACACGTTCCGCTGGGGATGACTGTCCTCGGCCTCCTCGGCGAGCTGGTGGAACCGCTGCGCCGCCTGAATCTGGATTTCCGGATTCAACGACGTCTCCAGCAGTTTCCGCGCCTCGCTGGCGGCGGGGCTTTGCAAGGCGAGCTGACGCACGCACCATTCGGCCAGCGCTCCCACCGCCGGGCCGAAACCGGGATCCGCTTCCAGCGAAGCCTTTAGAAACTCGACGAAATACCGCTCCTCATGGCGCTCAAACCATTTCGCCGCCAGCCACGCGGGGCGCGGATCATCGGGATGCTCCCGAACCGCGCTCCGCCACGCCGCCAGAATCTCCTCCATGCGGACAGGGCCCAACTCTCCGGGCGAGAACCACGCCGGAGGCCAATCCAGAAACTCCGACGCAGGCTCGTGCGCGATGAGCCACACCAGGTGCTCCGCCCGCTGCAAGACAGACCCTGGACCGCCCTGATGCCACAGCCACGCCATCAGCAGCGCCCGCCGTTGCGGGTCCCGTCCGCCGGCCTTCACCTCCTGCCGGATCCGCTCCGCCACATCGGGCGCCAGCGTCCTGGCTTCTTCGAGCAGCGCGTCCCGGAATGAGCGGGGCACACTCCCGGCCTGTGTCTGAGATGTTTCCCGGATGGCCGTCCGCGGCTTCGGCGGCTCGCGGCTGACCCACAGCAGCCAAACGCCGCCCAGCATGGCAAATAGCACGACGGACAGCCGGAATCTCATGACAGAATTCTACAATTCTATGAGTAGAAATACAATGCTATTTCTCCGTCCAGCTAGATGCAATTGTCGTGGCAAAATGCCTCTCCAATTCCAGGCGTCCCGGCCGGTTCCCGTCCGGGAACCACGCCATGGATGGGAACACGGCCCGTACGGCCGACGGACGCACAAGCCCGCCCGGCGCCGCGGAATTGCCGGAGCCGTCAACCCGCTGGGGCGATGCGAACGGGCAATTCCACGGTCAACGGATCACAGGCCGCTTTCAGGCACTCAATCCGTATGTGCAAAGGCGCCTCTCCAGGCTGGACAGCCCGCCCCTGGATCGAGAAGTGTGCGGTGCGGCTCAGGAAGTCATCCATGGTTTTCCTTGCCCTCAACTGGTTGCCCAGCGTGCGCGGGTCAGGCTGGTACGGCAGCTCGACATCCGGCATCTCGGCCAGGAAACCGTGCGCGCCCTCAACGAGAGCAGAGCTGGATGCCGGACCGCCGGCCGTGCCGTCGGGATTCCGGACAATCCGGAAGGCTTGGATGGCTTCCGGCGCGATCAGCCCCTGTTCCAGGGCCGGCCCGCTGAGGTGGAGGCGCACGCCGCGCGTTTCCGCTCCGCGGTTGGCAACCGGGACAATCAGGCAGTTGAGCGGCCGCCCCGCCGCTGCCGGAAGCGCCTGAATCGAGCCGCAGACGAGAACGGGCGCTCCGGCGGGCTCATGAACCGCCGCCGCGCGGCGGAAGCAAAGCCGCGCCGCCGCCGATGGCGCCCGGACGGCTTCCTCGGCAACGGCGGCCGTCCGCGCAAAGGGCAGGCCCAGCGCCGCAGCGGCGCGCCGCAGCGCTTCCTCGGCGAACGTCCGAAACATGGGGCAGCACGGAGACCCACTTCTCCGGATGCCCTGAGCCTTTGAGCCGCGAGACGCCCGCAGTGATGCGATCCACGCGTTTGCCGGAGGCGAACAGCGTGATGGAATAGCGGTCGCTGTCCTCGACCACGACTGCCACGACGGGACGATCCAGCGCGCGGGAGAGCTCCGCGGCAGAGGAGTCCGGCTCCAGCAGTCCCGTGTCATAGACGGAGAGCCACGGACAGGCGCCGGACTCCAGCACGGCGATCACCCGGTCTTCCGCCGCGGCGTCCTCCACCCAGCCGCCGCTGCCGCACACTAGCGCCCGCAGCCGCCCGGCGGCGGATTCGGCCGCCAGACCGGGCGCATACGCATGGAGACTTGCCGTAGCGAGGCCCATATCAGCAGTATCGGACGGATGGCGCCGCAGCAACAGGCCGCCATCTCGGCATGGTGCGGAGCAGGGCGACTGAATGGGGCAGCGGGAAAGACCTCGGCGGCGGACCATCCCCCATGGGCGCAAAAAGCAGGCAGCGCGGCATGCGGATTGGGAAAATTCCCGAGAAAAGCCCGATTCAGGATGTGTGTCCGGATGGCCCATTATCGCAATTTAGAGGAGGAAACCAGCGGGCCGTTTCCTGCCCTGAAGCGGATCCGATGCCGGCACAGTCACGGTCGAAGCCGTGAATTCCGCGCAGGATTTCCGGCTCCGGCCGGCCCCGGCGCGCCGTCTCAGATCACCGCGTATTTCTGAGCGCCTAAGGCGACAACGCAAGAGCCAGGCGCGCGGCCGCAAAGAAGGAGAGTTGCCGAACCGCGTGCAAGCCGTGGACGCGCCAGACCAGCATGGCAGGCCGCCCGCAAATCGGAAACGCGGGCGAGCTTTCCGGGGCTGCTCCGTGGCTTCATCCGGTTGCATCCGCGACTCCATCCTGATCATCTATAGGGGCGGACATCGGCCATGATTGTCACAAAATTGAAACATTATTTGCTTTTCGTCGCGTTTTTCGCGGCAGCCGCGCAGGCTCGAACTGCGGATCCGGCAAAAACGGCGAAGGCAAAAGTGCGCATCCTGGTTCTCTGCACGGGGAATTCGGCGAGAAGCCAGATGGGGGAGGGGTTCCTGCGGTCCTTCGATTCCCGCCTTGAGGTGCATTCGGCCGGCACCCACCCAGCGCCCCAGGTCAACCCCTACGCCATCCAGGTGATGAAAGAGGCGGGCATCGACATCTCCACACACAAGCCGAAGAAGGTTGATGGCTTTCTGGGGCAGTCGTTCGACTACGTAATCACCGTCTGCGGCGACGCTGACAAGACCTGCCCCAATTTCCGAGGAAAGGTCGGGACGCGCGTCCACATAGGGTTCCCGGATCCGGCCAAGGCGGAGGGGACGGATGCCGAAAAACTCGCCGTGTTCCGGCGCGTCCGCGACGACATCCGAAAACGGATGCGCCAATACTATGAGCAGACCATCCGGAAGAGCCTCGAAGCTCCGCAGACGGCGGGGATCGGGCAGCAGACCCGGTGAATTCTTCGTCCCGCGGGCGGCCCAGTCACGATGCCGTCCCCCCGCAGCCGCGCTGCCATGGATCTCCGGGTCGGAGGCTCTGGGAGATGCCGGAGGCAGCCCATCGGCAATCGTTGAGGCTCCTGGCTGACATGCCACGCGCCCCGAAGCAGCTCAAGCTCCCGATGATCCCGGAATGGGCAGAAATCGCCGCTGAACCTTCCCTTCAGATGCTCCACTGACTGCCGGAGCGCTACCAGGGGGCCGTAATGAAAAGCTTGGGCGTGGTAGCGCTAACGGGATTCGAACCCGTATTTGAGCCTTGAGAGGGCTCCGTCCTAACCCTTAGACGATAGCGCCAACTGCTCTCAATATACCAGACGCGGCCTCCGGCTTCCAAGCGTCCTGGTGCCTCATCCCACAAGAAGCGCTCACACGGCGTCCTCAGGAAAAATCGCTCTGGCCAGCCAGCGCTGGCAACGGACCCCATGCACCCTAGCCTCGCTCAAAGCCGGCCAGCCGTGTGTTGCTGAAAAACGAAGGCCCGAAAACGTTGCCGTTTTCGGGCCTGAAAACTGGTTGACTGTTCAAACCGCTTTCGCCTCGCTGCCCAGAAAATCCCGGCACAGCTAGGCAGGTCGGTCTGTTGCGTCCTCCCGGCAAAC
Organism: uncultured Bryobacteraceae bacterium; assembly: GCA_937920635.1. Taxonomy (GTDB): domain Bacteria; phylum Acidobacteriota; class Terriglobia; order Bryobacterales; family Bryobacteraceae; genus JANWVO01. The sequence continues at coordinate 11,027 of CAKZUE010000001.1, read as the reverse complement.
CGCACGAATCTATGGGTCAAAGCCCAGCGGATCCGGCGGCGGACCAGGACGGATCGCGGGGTCGAAGCCCAACGGATCCGGCGGCGGACCGGGACGGATCGCCGGGTCGAAGCCCAACGGATCCGGCGGCGGACCGGGACGGATCGCGCTCACACACACTGTCACCGTGTGATCGTCGCAACCCAGCGGATGCGGCGGCGGACCGGGACGGATCCCGTTTCCGCTGCACTTCTCCCAAGGCTCGCAACCCAGCGGATCCGGCGGCGGACCAGGGCGGATCGCCACCGTGCTGTCCGATGGCAAAACGGCAGCAGAAGCCGTAAGCATCGAAACAGCACATGCAAGGGCAACCACGAAAATTGTTGTCCTCATGTCAATGCACCTTCCGAAAGATCCAACTGCGATGAAACGCAGGTGTTTCACCTAGTCGGGTCTAAGATCTACATCTAAGGCTATGGCTCAGTGCTTCCACTTAGGGCTCGGAAAAATCCGATCCCCCTCACCCGGCGTTTCCCTGCGGTCGCTATGGGACAGGAGCTTCGCTCTAAAAAGGGGGGACAGGGCCGCCTGGGCGCCATTTCTCCATCCCGGCGTGTTCCGCGCCGCGCGCCGCTGATTCTCGTTTCAGGGCCGGTACCCGAAAGTACCGATGGAAAAGACCCCACCCTTGGGCAGAGGACAACGTTGGTGACCGGTTCGGGGAGGAAGAGTCACCGAGATCTGGTTCAGGGTACGAGACGCACAGGAGATCGCGGAAATGCGCGAGAACGAAGAGCATTCAGGCCGTCAGCCGGATGCTGGGCTGGGATCGGAAGACGGTGCGGAAGAATCTGCAGGCGCCTGACGCCTTGTCAGCTTATGAGCGGCCCGGTACCAACAGTCCTGGAGCGCACGAGGGTTGACGGATACTGAACGCGACTCCACAATCCGCTAGGGATGTCCTAAATCCGGCAGCCCCAGGAGGAGCGAGACCATGAAAAAACTAACCGATTGTTCAAGGAGCCTGGCAGTCGGGCTGTTGGCAGCCATTTCGTTACAGGGTGCAACCATCTATTACGGAGCAGACAATGGGGCGGGTCCGGGCGACGACAGGCCCCTATCGGACGCAGCGAGGAGCGCGTTTGTTTCTGCTACCGGCGCCACAGGACCCATCACGTTCGAGGGGCTGGCTGTTGGCTTCAACGCCAACTTCACGGCTGCTCCGGGCGTTGACGTGACGATGACGAATTTGCTCTCAAGCTTTTGCGGCGGCGTCTGCGCGATTAATGAGCACTCCCCGGATCCGCTTGGCTTTAACGTCACGGCCAGTGGCTCTCAACACCTGCGGGTTGTCCCTGCCTATGATTCGGCAGGAGGGGCAGTGACATTCACTTTCGCGGTCCCGGTCTATGCCTTCGGTTTCTACCTGACCGACACGCAGGATAATTTCCCGGGTCCGATCCTTGTGGCATTCAACGATGGTGAGAGCCAGTCGCTGAGCATCACCAAGAACGACTATTCGGGTGGAGCGCTTTTCTGGGGCTACTCGAACCCTGGCGCGGCGATCACCAGTTTCTCAATCACTACCGGCGCGACAAGCGATAAACGGGACCTGTGGGGTATCGACGATGTCTATTACGCCCAGGTACCGGAGCCCCGCACGATGCTCCTCCTTGGCGCGGGGCTGGCGTATCTCGCCTGGAGGCGGCGCCGTTGAACGCGATACCGTTCAGCGAGCGGCGTTCAGTCGTATGGCCGATTCTTCTGCAAATACGTGAGTGGGCCAAGATGCTCCGTGTTTGACCGCTGGCTAAGCTGCATTGAGAATGGCCCGCAGCAGCTTAGCCAGATTCAGGCCGCCTCTCCCAGCCTGCGGGCTGCTGTTGTCCTGCTCTCGCAAGAGAACCATTGCCAGCGCCGGATCAACCGCAGCCGGCTGAGCCGGGCTCCTGTAATGGTGCGCCGTCAGCCGTGGACGGGACGGGTCAGCTCTCCGAAGGTGGGATCCAGGCGGTTTCCGGCGGCTGAGTGATTTTCGCCCGGAAATGGCGGGGCATGCCGGGCCAGGAGAGCCGCATGTCCAGGCACACCTCGTCCAGCATCTCGACGCTGGTGACCTTGGTCTCCAGCGCGAAAGCGGTCAGCAGCAGGTTGTCGCAGAGCGAATTGATGACGCGCGGAATTCCCTGGCTGCGCAGATGGATTTCCCGCAGCACCTCGGGCGGAAACACTTTCATTTCGGCCATGCCCGCCCGGGTCAGCCGCGTGCGGATGTATTCGGTCGTTTCCTCCAGCGTCAGCGGCGACAGCATGCACCGCAACACGATCCGCTGCTTCAGTTGCCGGAATTCGGGCGCCTCCAGCTTGCGGTCCAGCTCTGGCTGCCCGGACAGAATGATCTGGAGAAGCTTGCCAAGCTTGGGGTTCTCCAAGTTGGTGAGCAGCCGGATCTCTTCCAGCACGTCCCATTCGAGATTGTGCGCTTCGTCCACGATCAACACCGTGGTGCGGCCGGCATTGGCCTCCTCGATCAGCAGGTGGTTCAGCGCGAACAGCACCTCCGTTTTCGACTTGCGGTCGCACTGGAGGTTGAGATCGTAGGCGATCATCTCGAAAAACTGTTGCGGATTGATGCGCGAGTTGAACAGATAGGCGAACTCGATGCCGTGGGCGTCCAGTTCGTCGCGCAGGCACTCGAGCAGCGTCGTCTTGCCGGTTCCCACCTCGCCGGTGAGCACGATGAAGCCCTTGCGGCCATGCACGCCGTAAATCAGGTTCGCCAGCGCCTCTTCATGCTGCGGACTGCGGTACAGAAACGAGGGATCAGGACTTAAATTGAAGGGATTTTCCCGAAATCCGAAAAACGCGTTGTACATGCTCCTCCGGTTGATCCGGGTCCAAACCGGAGAATTCCATCCGGCCGGATGCTTTCATTTTAGCACCCGATGCGGGGGCGGCCGCCTCAGCCGCCCAGCTCCAGTTCGGCCCACCCCGCCAGCGTGGCCGGCTGGTCCTGAAGGAAAACCACCTGCCGCGTCTTGGGGAAGGGCAGTCCCGTGCGCAACGGCTCCCGGTACACCGGCAGCAGCCGGAGCAATTCCTGATATGGGCCCCGGCCCGTCTCCAGGCTCGCTGATTTCGCCAGCAACCCCGTGCCCCAGCCCAGACACAGCAGGCAGCGGTTGCCTTCCTCCTGGATCCGGTCCAGCCTCTGCTCGAGCCGCGCCATCGACTCCGCCACGCCCCGCAGCCCCGTGGCCTCGGCATAGCGCCGGTGCAGCGCCAGCAACTGAGCGGCCGCCTGGTTGGCCGCCGCCAGCAGCTTGCCCCAATCGAAGCCGTCGCCGTTCCACCGCAGCGCCCGCCGCGCCTTTTCCTGACTCGCGATCAACGCCGCGCCCGCGCCGCCCTCGAAAACCGTGCCCGGCGCCGCCATCTCGGCAAAATGCGGTGTCGAATCGCCCGGCCGCCGGAACTCCACCGCCCCGCGCGGACTCATCTTCCATCCCACCTCGGTGCGTCCCGTGCGCTGCACCAGAGTGGCCGTGCGCAGCAGATACACGCGCGTGCAACCGCCCGGCGCCAGCGGCTCCGAATCGGCCACCATCAGGCCTCGCAGCCAATCCGAACCAGGGCCGCCCAGCAGCATCTGCTCCAGCAGCGCGCCCGGCCGCCGCGGCGCGCGGTCGTTCTTTGCCAGCGCCTCTCCCAGAGTCCTCCACGCCGCTTCGCCGGCCAGCCCCAGCACCACGGCCCGCCGCAACGCACCCTTGATGGCGCTGCCCGGCACGTAGATCTCGCCCGAACTCGTCGAAGCAAACGTGGGGATGAACAGATGCTCGGCCGACGTGCGTGCGTAGTAAGCAGCCGAAGACGGGTGCTCGAACGGGATCCGCCGGCTGGCGTAATTCTGCGCGTAGCCGCCCCAGGAGGCGAAATCCAGTTTCTCCGCCCGCCGCAACTGAGCCAGATACGCCTCCAGCCGCGGCCCGCGCGCCAGCAGCCGGAAAATGCGCCTTTGGTCGAGCACGTTCACCTGGTCCTTCCAGACCATGTAGTCGATCGGCGCCAGCTTCTGGCCATCGCCGGCCAGCAGCGGGGTCAGTACGGTGAGGCGGTAGCGAGTCATGCGTTCCCCGGCCATGGAATCGAAATCGCCACGGCGTAACCGGCGCGGACCACCGGATGCGGGCACCCTTCCGGCGTGACGTCGGTGACGGTCCCGCGCGGGGCGCGGGGACTGACTACCACCGAACCCTCCGCCAGCATCCGGCTGACAAGCTTGCGCGCGCCGCCCCCGGCCAGACTTCCCACCCGCCCGCCGCGCTGGATGATCTGATAATCGCCTTCGTCCCAACGGATCGGATCCCCGGGCGCGGGCGCCGCCAGCGACAGCAGCCACCAGCCCCGCCCGGGACGCGGCGCGCCCGCCGGCCCGAACAGCAGATCCTCCAGCAGCCCGGCCTGAAACTCCACGCTTCTGGCCCGCCCGAATCCCCGTGACCGCAGCCCTCCCACGCCGGAGTCGCCCAGCAGCCGGAATGCCGCCTGGATCCGCGGCCCCCACACCGCATACGCCGTCTGCGTGGCGAACTGCGCTGCGCACCACAATCCCGAAGCCGGCGCGAACTGCACGCACCCGGTCACATACGGCAGCGCATGGCCGCCCGTCACCCGGTCCACCGCCGCGCACGAGCGCCGCAGAAACCGGAACGGCCCCGTCGCCGAGCGGCTTCCGGCCGGGATCAGGCACCCGCACCATCCATCCAGTTCCCACGCCTGCTCATCGAACCGCTCGCCGCGCAGCAGCGCCCCCGCCAGTTGCGTCGGGATCAGCTCCGCGCCCTTCCACCGCGCCCGCGCCGCCCCTGTTTCCGGCGGCCACAGCCCGCGCGGCGGCGGCGCATACAGCAGGTTCCGCTGCCACGGAAACGCGGACGTGAACCGCGCCACCGGCTCGCGGAACGGGTCTGACGTCGCCTCCAGCCACTCTTCCATCCAGCCGAGCTGCTCGAGCGCCAGCGTCACGGCGGAATACACCGCGTCGCTGTGCCACACGGCAGCAGCCTCGGACAGCAGCCCGGTCTCCGGGCCCAGGCGCCACGGCGTGGATGGCCGGATGCGGACTAGCAGCGCAGGGTTCATGCGGCAGCCCCGGTCAGCTCAGTTTCTCCGCAAACGCGCGGCTCGCCGCCTGGAGGTCTGCGGTCGTGGCCGCATTCTCCACCAGCACCTCTTCGCCCGCCGCGCCCGTGTAGTAGCCGCGGCTGCGCCAGCTCGCCTTCCAGTTGGCGAACCGCACCCGCCCGCTGCCGCGCGAGCCGCCTCCGCCCAGCGCGTCGTCTTCCAGCAGCCGCAGCCCTTCCAGCAGCTTCTCCACCAGTTCGCGGTCCTCGGGGCAGAGAATGTCGAGCACCATCCGCACGCGGAACCGCGCCCCCGCCGGCACCCGCTCCAGCGTGCGCGCGTTCGACTGCGCCGTCACCCGGTCGATCGCGTTCTCGCTCTTCACCTCCGTCAGCTCGTCATCCAGGTTCTCGCGCATCTGCGGCGTGATCGAGTCCAGCTCGAGCGGCGCATCGTACACGGTCAGCCGCGCCGGCGTCGCCGCCGACGGCTCCAGCGCTTCTCCCGACACGCGCTCCATCCGCCCCGGATTGCGCCCGAACAGCAGGCAGATTTCGTCGCCCGGATCGTCGCTCTGATGGATCCGCACCTCCTGGCCCCGCCGCCGCGACAGGTAGACCAGATCCTCGGCGCCCACCACCCCCGCCGCCTGCTCCAGCAGGCTCCGGATGCGCCCGCGCAGCGAGCTGCCCGGCACATAAGGCCTCCCGAAGGCGTCTTTCACCACCGGATTGTCCGCGCCTCCCAGGTCCAGCGAACCCTTGCCTGCGCCGATATGGAGCCCCGTCTCGCAGATCATCTCCCCGTCGAGCAGCAGCTTGCCGATCAGGCCCAGCTTGGTGGTAGCGGTGTGTGAACTCATGGCTCTCTCCGCGATCTCCAGTCCTTATTCGTTGTAGGCGACAATGGCTTCAAACAGGTCGCGGAAGCGCTCGTATCCACGGGCGTCGTTCTTCCGCGTCACCTGCAACAGCAGCTTTTCCAGCGGATCCAGGCTCCGCAACTGGTGGCGCGCAATCGTGTAGGCCAGCCGCGCCCGCAGCATCACAAACGCGTGCTGCCGTTCGGCCTCTTCCGTCCGGCACGCCCGGCGCACGGCGCTGAACAGCCGACGCAACTGGCTCCGCGTGCCCGAATCCATGTCGCGCATCCGCGCCACAATCGCATGCGCCTGATTGTCCAGATACAGGCTGTCGCCGATCAGCTTTTCGATGTCGATCTCGACCGGTCCTTCAGGCCCCCCGCGGCGCTCCGGGCGTCCCGCCTCGCGCGGCCCTCTCCGCTCGCCGCGGTCACTGCGCTCGTTGCGCTCATTGCGCTCCGGCGGCCCCTTGCGCTGGCCCTTCTCCGGCGGCGCCTGTCTGGGACCGCGTGGAGGGCGGCCTTCCCGGGGCGGCCTGGCGGCGGCTGGCGCCGCTTCCTGCGCGGGCCTGGCCTCTTCGGCAGGCGCCTGTCCGGCTGCCTCTGCTTCTGCCTGCGGTGTCGCCTCGGACACGGTTGGCTCTGCCGCCGCCGCTTCCGCCGCCTGCGGAGCCGTCGCGGTCTCGGGAGCAGCCGCGGCGCCTTCCGCGGCTTCCTGCGGGGTCTGTCTTGCTTCCTGTTCGTTCATGCTCGTTCGGCCTCTTCCGTCATCCGGGCCCACTCCAGCGCCACCCGCCCGGAGGGCTTCAGTTTCAACTGCGCCTGGCCGCGCGTCAGAAACGCCGCCAGCACCGCCTGCCGGGCCTTCTCGAATTCCCGGTTGCGCTCGGGCCCGTCCAGCACCCGGTTCAGCCGCCGGTGCAGCCGCCACGGCCGCTGCTGCGTCTCCAGCAGCCGCCGCGAGCTCCTGGCCGGCAGCACCCGGTCGGTCTCGCGGTAAAATGCGCCGAGCTCGCCCAGAAACTGCGGCGAGCAATGATACCGGTCCACCATCCGCACCATCAATTCCTTCAGCTCGGCCGCCTCGGAGAGCTGCTTCCAGTCCAGAACCTTTCCGAACACCGCCACCGAGTCGCGCCCGAGGGACTTGGCCGCCTCAAGCTGCCGCCCCGCCTCCCGGTACACCGCCAGCGGCTCGATCTCCGGCTCGGGCGCCAGCGCGATCCCCATCGACAGCGTCTTGCCCTCGACGCCCGGAAAATCCTTCAGCAGCTCTTCGCTCGAACGCCGGAACACCCGCTCGATCGCCTGCGCAAACGGCGGCAGCGCGTCCCAACTGCCGGCGATGGCGAACTCGTCGCCACCTGTGTAGAGCACCGTCGTCTTGTCCCGAAACTCCGGCTGCCCGCACAGCGTCTGCACTTCGCCCAAAAAGAACTGCTTGTAAAAGACCGAAAGCTGAATGAACTCTTCCACCGTTTCGGCCTTCTGGAGCCGCGCCTGGAACTGGTCGGCGTCGCCGCGCAGCACCCCCCACGTCTTCCGGCCCCGCGCCCTCGCCGCCAGCTCCTCCACGCCCGCCGGCCAGCCGCCCGGCATCTGCGCGCAGTGCGTGGCCAGCCAGTGCGGCTCGCCCTCTGCCCGCAGCATGCCTTCGCTTTCGCCGTCCCACACCGCAGCCGCCGTGCCCGGCAGCCCCAGGAACAGGCGTTCAAAGAAGGAATCGTCGCCGGCTTCGTCGTACGGCTCGAACACGCCCGCCGGCTCCACCGCGTTCAACCCGCGCCATCGGCGGAAGCCCGCGTCCAGCCGCTTGCGGATGTCGCTCCACGCGCCCAGATTCTCCGTGCTCGACCACGCCAGCCGCAATTGGTGACCCGAAAAGGCCGCCAGCCGCCGCGTGGCATCCACCAGAAATGCGTTGGCTTCCTCCAGGCTCTCCCGCGGCAACACCGTGAGAAACTGCCCGCCGCCGCACGAGCCCAGCAGCTCCCGCGCCAGCCCGAGCCGGTCCAGCAGCATCCGCGGCAGCGCTTCCATCAACAGCGAAACGTACAGGCACCGCCCGCCCAGCGCGGCAAAACCGCCACGTGTGCTGTGGATGAACGGTTCGATCCCCAGCAACTTGCCCTGCAAAAAAACTTGCACGCGGACTACCTCAAGCGAGAGCCTAACCCTTCAAATCTATCACAAGGCCGTCCGCACGGCGCGAAAGCGAAAGCGCCGAACATCCCCACCGATCCCTCCGGCCTTGGCCGGGGGCCGCCTGCGATAAATAAAGTGGGGAAAAAACCAGGGACAGGCCCGCCTGGCACCAATTTTCCGCCCTGCAAAAAGTGGGGAAAAAAGTGGGGACAGGCCCGCCTGGCACCAATTTTCCGCCCTGTGCTCCGCGCCAGTTACGCTTGGTCGCGCCTGCGCCGCTCCCGCGCGGCTCCTTGCGCGGTTTGCCCCCGGCCTTGGCCGGGGGCTGCCCCTCACGAATCCGTCTTCTCGATCAGCTTCTCCACGTTCATCAGGAAAATCGCCGGCTTGCCCAGCCGGTCGCTGACGAACAGGACCTTCTGGCTGTCGGGCGTGAATACCGGCGCCGCCATGGACACATCCGACGCCCTGTGTTCGCACAGCGCCAGTTCCCTCCGGTTGACGCGCAGCAGAATCAGCACGAAGGGCGATGCCGCGCTCCGGCTCGCGCCCGCGAACACGCTTCCGTTGGCGTTGCTCGAAAACCGCCCGAACTGGCTCGTCGCCGCCACCAGCCGGTCCTCACGCGTATCCAGCCTCTGTTCGCGAATCGCGGTGCCCGGCCGCTCTCCGCCCGCCTCATGCAGGTACAGGATCGACTGGCCGTCCGGCGACCAATGCGCCTCCAGCACACGCCCCGCGGGAACCTCCAGCCTCCTCCTCAGCGAGCCGTCAAACGCCGCCACCTCCAGCCCGCCTCCCGCCGTCCGCCACAGCACCATCGCTCGGCGCGGATTCGGCGCAGGCGCGAGCATCGGCTCCTCTGCCGAAGCCACTTCCACAACCGGGCCTCGCGCCGGCAGCCGCTGAATCCGCCACACGCCGTCCCGCTTTTCGGTATAGAACAAAGCGGTCCCGTCCGGCGATGGCGCGACGGGGCTGGCCCATTCCGCTCCCCCCTCCAGCACCGTCAACGGTCGCGTCTTCAGATTCGCCACCGTCATCGCCACCAGCCGCCCGCCCACGGCGAAAATGGCGTCCCGCCCGTTGGCGGAAAACGTCAATGTCTCCGGAACGAACGAGGCGTGCGAACCAAGCTGCCGGCTCTGCCCGCTGGTGAGATCCATCACCCACGGCTGCCATTGCCCGCTGCGGTCGCTCGCATAAACCACCATCCGGTTGCGCCGGTCGACGGCGAGGGCGGGCGGGGCAGGAAAGCGGCTCTCGAACTGAGGGTCGGTGAGCAGCAGCACCTCGAACTCCGTCGCCGGATCGAGATACTTGCGCCACTCAGGGGCGGGTGCGGAATTCTGTGCCGCCAGGGAAGCGCCGAGCCCCGCCAGAAAAGCCCTCCGGCTCCATGCGCCCGAGATCACGGCGCAGCTCGGGCTTCGGAGCAAAGACCTCACACTCGATGGATGCCTTTCCCAACCAGACAGGTTGCACGAAACACGCAAGGACCCGCCGCCGGCCCGCCACCGAGCCGCGCGGGAGCGCCGCAGGCGAATCGAGCCGCGCGGGAGCGCCGCAGGCGAATCGAGCCGCGCGGGAGCGCCGCAGGCGCGACCAAGCGGTCCAACACCGCTGCAACCGCCAATCCCCCCGCCACCGTCCACACAAGGCCCTGCGTGGATCGGCCGCTGCGCCCGCACCCCGGATCACAAAACCGCCTGGATTTCGACTTCAGAATGGAAAGTCGCGCGCCGGATCCGGCGTTGACATCGCCGACCGCGCCAGATACCCGTATGGGTTCACCGCAACGCCCCCGCGGCGCACTTCATAGTGCAGATGCGGCGACGTCGCCCGCCCGGTCTGTCCCGTGCCGCCGATGATCTGTCCGAGCCGTACCTCTTGCCCTGGAATGACGTCGATCCGCGACAGATGCGCGTACCACGTCTGTAACCCGCGGCCGTGATCCAGCACGACCAGCTTGCCGTAATTGCCCATCCAGTCGGCCTCGATCACGATCCCGTCGGCAGCCGCCTTCACCGGCGTGCCCACCGCGGCGCTGATGTCCACTCCCGTGTGAAACGCCATGTGCCCGTGGAACGGATCTTCGCGCGTGCCAAAATTGCTCAGCAGGCGCCCGGTGACAGGCCACAGGCTCGGGGTTGTGTTCACCAGCCAACGGCGCGACGATAACCGCGTGCTGGCTGTCAAAGATGCAGTGCGCAGTTTATTGTAAGTATCCAGCGTTTCAGACAGCGACGGCGTCAGCTTCACGCTGGCCAGCGCCGGCTCCACCTCAGACGGATAGGTGGGCTGGCGGTGCAAACCGTATGCCATGGAGACTTCCGCCGCGAAAAGCGACAGCTTGGCCACCTCTTCGTTGGCTTCCTGCGCCTCCGTCAACAGCCGCTGATACCGCGCCCGCAATACTTCAGCTTCCTGACGCAAGCTGTTGTAATTAGAAACCTTCCACGCCATGCGGACGTAGCTCGACACCATCCCGAACAGCGTGAAGCAGCCCAGCAGAGCCAGCGCCAGCACGGCGAAGACGACCTTCTGGTCGATCTGGAAACGCCGCAAACGGCCGTGAAGGGAATGAGCCAGGACTACGATAAAGTAAGACTGATTCATCGCGGCTCTCGCGCAGTGGAGGAGATCTGCGCAACGGCCAGGGCGACTACCTGGCTGGCTGGCCAGTTGATAAACCAGAGATCAACTGACCGAAACTCTAACCTTAACCGAAGATACGGGCGTTGTCAAGCCCTGTATTTCAGAGACTATAGTCTGTTTTCCCCTTCTTTATCCCGCCACTGTCGCGCACCACCGAGCCGCACCGAGCCGCACCGAGCCGCGCGGGAGCGCCGCAGGCGCGACCAAGCGGTTCCCACCCCCACCCCAACAACCACCACCACCGAGCCGCACCGAGC